>NZ_JABMCZ010000003.1:1208461-1812692 GCF_013186535.1 Nocardia terpenica | reverse complement strand
CAGTGGTGAATCCGGGTCCACGTCGGCGAACATCTGCCTCCATTGCGCCCCGAGGTCCTCGGTGAGCACTGTTTCGAATGATGAGAACGGGCTGATCGAGCAGCGATCCTGCAGTTTCTCTAGTTCCGTTATCATGATGGTGGTCACGAAGTCCGGCCTGGTCGCCATGACCTGGCCGAGCTTGGTGTAGAAGGGGCCGAGCCGATTCAGCGCCTTGCGGGTGGCAACGGCTCGGCGCTGCCTGCGCCGGATGGCCCGTGGTGTCGGCATGCCGCGATCCTGGGCGGCCAGGAAATCGGCGGCAAGATGGCCCATCACGACCGCAACGAGGTGCAAGTGTCCCGGTTTCACGGCTTTTTGTCACGGCCGAAGACCGCGCGCACAGTATTTCGCAACCCGCGCTCGACACCGTAGGTCCTATCCAATATATCGTCGGCGCAGTCCTTGCTCGCATCCATCGTATCCTTCGCGCTGTCGATCAGATCACCGACATATTTGCGAAAGCCAATACGCTGTTCTGACATGTCATCTCTACTTTCTAAGTTTTCCGGATTCCGCACCGGAGCTGTTGGAAAAAGACGCCGACACCACGCAACTCATATTCAACGCCCGCCAATCGTCACGGCCGCAAGGCACGGCGTTCCAAAAACCAACGCAAGGGCCGACCGCAAACAAATTATCTGCCCTCTCATGCAAATCCGACAACCGCGATATCCCCCAAGGCAGTTGGGAAACCCCGGGTACGAGCTACGTATGGTGGATGAACTCCCGCAGTACGCCCGATCATGCTCAAGGAGCGGTGGTTATGCCCCATGTGATCACGCAGTCCTGCTGCAATGATGCCAGTTGTGTATTCGAATGCCCGATCGACTGCATTCGCCCACATCCCGACGATCCCGCCTTCGCAACCGCGGATATGCTGTACATCGATCCCGATTCCTGCATCGACTGCGGCGCCTGTGTAGACGTGTGCCCGGTGGACGCCATCGTCTTCGACGACGAACTGCCCCCCGCCGCTGGTCGCTTCGCCGAACTCAATGCCGCGTATTTTCAGCGCTTCCCGCTCACAGCAGCCCTCGCCGCGGCGACCCGCGCTGTACCATGCCGGTCCCCTGCGCGCGCCCCGCTGTGGGTGGCGGTGGTAGGGTCCGGGCCCGCGGCGTGCTACGCCACCGAAGAGCTGCTTCGCCGCAGCACGGCGGAGATCGATATCTTCGAGCGCCAGCCCGCGCCGTGGGGATTGCTGCGATACGGCGTGTCGCCCGATCACCCACGTACCAGGAGGATGGCGAACACCTTCGCTGCACTGCTCGACGACGAGCGTGTCCGGTTGCATCTTGATGTTCAGATCGGCACGGACATCACGCACGACGATCTGGCACGCCGCTACCATGCCGTTGTCTACGCGACCGGGGCACCCGCCAGCCGTAGCCTCGGCATTCCGGGTGAGGACCTTCCCGGCAGTCATTCGGTGGCCGAATTCGTCGGCTGGTACACCGGCAACCCGGACTACGCCGACATGAGCTTCGATCTCTCCGGCGACACCGTCGTCGTCATCGGCAACGGAAACGTCGCGCTCGACGTTGCACGCATCCTGACCGCGGATCCGGATACATTGCCGGGCACCGACATCGCCGA
Organism: Nocardia terpenica; assembly: GCF_013186535.1. Lineage (NCBI taxonomy): Bacteria > Bacillati > Actinomycetota > Actinomycetes > Mycobacteriales > Nocardiaceae > Nocardia > Nocardia terpenica. The sequence goes on along the minus strand of NZ_JABMCZ010000003.1, from coordinate 1,811,054 downwards.
TCACGCGCTCGACGCCCTGCGCGCGAGCAACGTGCGTGAGGTCGTCATCCTCGGCCGCCGCGGGCCGACCGAGGCCGCGTACACGACCTCGGAGTTCCTGGAGCTCGGCTACCTACCGAACATCGACGTCGTCATCGACCCGGTTGACCTCGAACTGGGCCAGACCGCCGCGCGGGCACTCGATGACGACCCGGCTTCGGCCATGAAAATGGCGTTAGCCCAAGAATATTCACGACGCTTTCCTGGACCGGGGCACCGCAGGATCGTACTCCGCTATCGGGTCGCACCGATCGAACTGTTCGGTAGTGGTCACGTCGCGGGCGTTCGCGTGCGGCCCAACGGCTTCGGTGCGGGTGACGACCCCGCCGCAAACTGTAGACCGGAATCGATCGCCGGATCGCCGGTGCTGCGCTCGATCGGCTATCGCAGCGTGCCGATTCCCGGTGTCCCGTTCGACGAGCAGCACGGAATCATTCCCAATGAACACGGCCACGTCCTCGATACAAGTGGCTTGCCCGTTGCCGGGGTGTATGTCACCGGTTGGGCCAAACGCAGGCCGCGTGGCGGTATCGGCACGAATCGGATCGATGCCGGAGAGGTCGTCGACTGTCTGCTTTCCGACTTCGCAAACGGGCTGCTTGCGACACCGCAGTGCGGCCGCGACGACCTGACTGAGCCAACGGCCGCTCGGCGACCGAGAGCGCTCGAAGACCATCCCGGCTAATCGGCGGAACACGAACCAGCGCGGATCGGAGTACGATTCTCATGGCGACAACAACCAGCGGTACGGCACCCATCGACGTAGTCGGGTGGGAACAGACGTACAGCTCGGTGCCCACCGGCCTCAAACCGGTGGTGCTCAGTGTCGACGACGATCCTGTGGTATCGCGCGCGGTCGTCCGCGATCTGCGGCAGCGATACGGACGCAAGTATCAGATCATTCGTGCGGAGTCGGGCCGCCAGGGACTCGAGGTGCTGCGCGAAGTCAAGTTGCGTGGACAGCCGGTCGCGGTGATCATCGCCGACTACCGGATGCCGGAGATGGACGGCCTCGACTTTCTCGAGCGATCGATCGATTCGCACCCTCTTGCTCGCCGGGTGTTGTTGACCGCATATGCGGAAACCGCCGTCGCCATCGATGGCATCAATATCGTCGATCTCGACCATTATCTGCTCAAACCGTGGGATCCGGCGGAGGAGAAGCTGTACCCGGTGATAGACGGCCTGCTCGAATCGTGGTGCGCCGACGATCGCAAACCGGTTGTTCAGACCAAAGTGATCGGGAGCCGCTGGTCGGCGCGATGCTCGGAGGTGCGCGAATTCCTGGCTCGCAATCAACTCGCCTACCGGTGGTACCTGGTGAACGAACCGGAGGGCGATCGGCTGCTGCGCGCTGCCGGGGTCGAAGAGGACCGGTGCCCGGTGGTGGTTACCTCCACCGGCAAGGTACTCGTGCGCCCTGGCAATGCCGAGCTGGCCGAAGTGCTCGGCCTGACCACCTCGCCTTCGACGGGCTTCTACGACGCGATCGTCATCGGCGGGGGCCCTGCGGGTTTGAGTGCGGCACTCACCGCCGCCTCCGAAGGTTTGCGTACGGTCTTGATAGAACGCACGGCGCCGGGCGGACAAGCGGGGCAGAGCAGCCGGATCGAGAACTATCTCGGCTTCCCGGACGGGGTGTCGGGTGCGCAGCTGGCCGAACGTGCCCGCAGGCAGGCGCTGAAGTTCGGAGCCGAATTGGTGACGACACAGAATGCGGTGAAGCTCGAGGTGCGCGGAGGTGCGCGGCGAGTGCGTTTCACGGACGGGAGCATCATCGACGGGCACACCGTCGTGGTGGCGACCGGGGTGAGCTATCGCAGGCACCCGGCAGCCGGAATAAGCGAATTCACCGGTCGCGGTGTGTACTACGGGTTCGCGATGACCGAGGCGACACTGTGCAAGGGGATGAACGTCCACGTCGTGGGCGGCGCGAACTCCGCAGGACAGGCCTCGGTGTATCTGTCGCGGACGGCGCGCTCGGTGGCCGTAATCGTGCGCGCGGACTCGCTGCACAAGTCCATGTCCCACTACCTGATCGAACAGATCACCAACACCCCCAACATCCGCGTCAAGCTCAACACCGAGGTGGTCGAGGTCGGCGGCAACGCACATCTCGAGCGAATCCTCGTACGTAACGGCACTTCAGGTGAGGAGGAGGAGCTCGCCGGAGAATGCCTGTTCCTGTTCATCGGTGCTGAGCCAGGCACCGACTGGCTGGCTGACGTGTTGGTACGGGACGACCGGGGCTTCCTGCTCACCGGTCCCGACTTGCTGGCGGACGGCGGTCCTATACCCGGTTGGACACTGGATCGCCCGCCGCAACAGTTGGAGACGAATGTTCCCGGTGTATTCGTGGCTGGCGACGTCCGCGCCGGGTCGGCGAAACGGGTGTCATCGGCGGTGGGCGAGGGAGTCATGGCGGTCATGCTGGTTCATCGGTATCTGGCACAGAGTTGAGACGGGGGAAGACATCATGCGCAAGCCTGTCGACGACCCGGCCGGGCTGCGGAATCTGTTCCTCTTCGAGAGCCTGGACGAGGAACAGCTGACGTGGCTGAGCCGGGCGAGCACGACAACGACTTTCGCGCCAGGGGCGGTGTATCGCGAAGGCGAATCGGCCAAGGACTTCTACGTGCTGATAGACGGCGAAATCGTGCTGACGCATCGGTCCGAGGGCGAGGAAATCGTCCTCGCCCGGACCGAGCAGACCGGTACATACGCCGGGGCATGGGACTGTTACCTGCGAGACGCCGCCGAGAAGACCTACGGCGTATCGATGTACGCTGCCAGACAGTCGACATTGCTGGTCGCCGACGCCCGCGAATTCGCATCGATGGTCCGGGCCTGGTGCCCGATGGCGGTACATCTGCTGGAAGGATACTTCTTCGGCAATCGGCAGGCACGAGGGATCCTGGCGCGCCGCGAACGCGTTGCGGCGCTCGGGTCGTTGGCCGCGGGCCTCACCCATGAACTCAATAACCCTGCGGCCGCAGCGAAGAGCGCGACGCTGGCGCTATCGAAACATCTTGCCGGAATGATGTCGACGTTGCAGGCTGTCACAGAGAATCGTTCGACATCGGTAGATCTGAACCCAGTGCTGCGCCTATGCCACGACGCAATCCAGGCGCTGCGCGAATCGCTGGAACTGAAGCCGCTCCAGGAAACCGATCGTTTGGACGCGATCGAGGAGTGGCTTCTCGATCACGGTGTCGTAGACGATGCCGACCTCATGTCCGCGTTGGCCCGAGCCGGCATCGATACGGAGTGGCTGGCGCGCACTGCGTATACCACGGAGCCAGAGATCTTCGGGCACGTGGTCCGATGGATCGGGCACACCGTACAGGCGCAGCTGCTGATCGGTGAGATCAAGGAGTCGACGTCACGCATCTGCGAACTGGTGGCCTCGGCGCGGCTGTACGCACGACCGGATGAGGTGTCGAGTCTCGCCGATCTGCACGCTTTGCTCGACAGCACACTGGTGATGCTGCGCAGCCGGATCGGCGACCGTATCAGCGTGATCCGCGAATACGACAGGACGTTGCCGAAGATTCCGTGCCATGCGGCCGATCTCAATCAGGTGTGGACGAACATCATCGTGAACGCGATCGCAGCGATGCAGGATGGAGGCACACTCACCCTTCGCACAGGCCGCGACGAAAGTTATGCACGAGTCGAGATCTCCGACACCGGCCCGGGTATCCCGGCAAAGATCCGGGAGAAGATCTTCGAACCATTCTTCACCACGAAATCGTCCGATAGCGGAACAGGATTAGGCTTGAGCATTTCCGCGCAGATCGTCGCGGATATTCACGGCGATATCAGTGTCAAATCTTCCCCCGGCGATACTTGCTTCATCGTCCGAATTCCCCTGCACCACTTCAACCCTGACATCGACATCGCCGACTACTCAATATCACCTCGCGACGGTTGAGTCAATCGAGCAGGTCCTGTGGCTCAGGAACAAAGTTGGTGGCGCTTTGGGGGATTTGGAGTCGGTCAGATCCTGATGAGCATCCGGCACCGGGCTAGGTCGAAGTTCGCCCGCCCGTACATCGCCGTTTGACGGATTTCAATTTCGTGACGGTGCCCTCGACGGCGCCGCTGCTCCATGTGAGACACCTACGGCGACTTGGTGAATTACGCTGGAGTGTCCGGAGATCCGAATCCGATTCACTGGAACGATCGCGCCGCAAAAATGACCGGATTCGAACACGGCATTGTGGCACATGGCGCGTTGACTATCGCCCTCGGTGCCGGATTCGTCACCGCATGGCTCAAAGACCCTGGTGCGCTGCTGTAATACAGCGTGCGCATGACGAGCCGGCGTATGTCAAAGCAGACGGATCCAGCGAGATCCACTACACTGGCAAGATCGAATCGGTGGATCCCGCAGCAGGCACGACCACGATTGCCATCGGCGCAACCCATGCCGGGCTCAAAATCTTCGTCCGCGCCACCGCAACAGTGCAACTGTCCTAGCACTCCAACGATTATTACGACATCACGAATACAGCCCTGCAATTTCCATAGTTCCTTCCTTTGTCTCTGCTTGAATCCACCGTTGCCCAGATGCGCCCGATTACCGGCAACAAGCTAGGTGTCGAGCCTGTCGAAGAGACTTGTCAACCCTCTTTTCTTGTAGTTCTGAATGCGGCGGCACGGAGCACGCTCGTCGAATTCCCGGTATCACTGATTTTGCCGTCCCATTCGGGGTGGCTGCGCGCCAAGAAGGGGATTTCGAAGGTGCGGTCGAATTCATTGAGTATCTCAAGAAATTGAGAACGAGAGAGAAAGTCGTAGTGCCAAAGATCGTCATAGGGCCGGTGGCCGGCATGGGACAAGCGAGCGGCAGCAGCTCCAGCCCAAGGCCATGAACGCCAGAGCTCGCGAAGGCTGTCGGCAAGGGCTCGGCCAAGCCATTCCTCGGTTTGGAGGCAGCACTGCATGACGTGACCAACAGTATCTGGAGGGAGGTCGTGGGGGGTGACGTTCGGTCCGGCAGAGTCGGAGAGCACGTAGTGCCATATGCGTTCGCCAGTGAAGGTGTCCCTGGGGGTGTCGGACTTGATTGTGGTGAAGTCGGAGAGATCGTTACCGATACGGGTCCGATAGCAGGACAGACACGCGACTTCGTGTAGCAGACGAAGCCTTGTGGCGGTCACTTCCTGCGGTGGCGCATGCAGCTGGAGGCACTTCAGCCATGGGCCGGCGCCGATGGTGCATCCTTCTTCGGCCGTGCGTAGCAAAAGCAGCAGTCGATCTCGATCGTCCGGGTCGGGCGAGGCCATCAGTTTCGGCAGGTAGCGCGCGACTGCCCCGGGCATGGTGTATTCATATCGTTGTGTGATGCTGCGCATCGCAGCCGGTATGTCGGTACTGCCGATAGCGATAGAATTTACGATCTCGACGGGGAAGGTGCGGCGGGGGCGGCAGCGGTATCGTTCCATTCCTTCGAGAAGGGCGATCAGGTTCTTACGCCAGTCGTCCAGCGCCTCCGGGTGAGCTCGCAGGCCATGGCATCGGACTATATCCTGGTATTCCCGCCCCATGGCCGCTACCATTTCTCTACCGGCGAGATCGGGTACCACCTGAGGTATATCAGGATTACACAGGCAGTCTTTGAAGTATTGCGTAGCAGCGATAACTCGGGCACACTCGGCTGTTTCGTCCTCTGCATCCAGGACCGCGTCGTAGACCTCGTAGTCACCGATGCCGACCACGAGGGGGAACCTGGTCATGAGTATTGCGAACTCGCGCCAATTCGGGACGGGAGGGTGAGCCTCGCTGAAATGAGGATCGGCCACTCCATATCCCAGTACCACATAGTTTTCCAAAGCAGTTCTACCATGGCTATCGGGACCGAAAATGCCTGCTCGCGTGGCACGACATATCGCGTCTTTAACAAAATATTCCAGGTCGGTTGCACGGTTGGTAATCTTCGGCTCGATAGGCATGTTCATCCTTTGTATAAGGGATGGAAAATGACATTATTTCGATAATCAACCTTGGACATGACACGGAGCGTGGCAGTATTAAATCCCCCATCTAAATTTGCATGCACGAAGTCTGGCCTCTGTTTCTGACATTTGTTTCTGTCGCAAGATAAAATATCCACTATGGGCTTCATCCATGATCAAGTTCCGTCGGTTCCAAGAGGCCGAAACCTAGGTTTTAGCCCTGGCTTGATTAGCTTGCCCTGCCCCCACACGCCACCAGGGAGCAGTAAACCTCGGTGTCCACCGGAGCGATCAATCCCATCGTATACATCAGGTCGAAATGGTCGCTGCGTATTTGTTATAGGTGCTCATTCTTCTGCGATGGAGTGGAGATATCGAATTCTTTCTTCGGTATTGTTCTGCCCTCCTTCTATGCCTGGCTCAACCGGTTTTTTCGATAAGGCGCTTGATTTCGCAAGAGATTGCCGGTTCGAATCATCGGCCTTCGCGGCGGATGCGGCGTGAATAGTCCTGCATCGCGATAGTGAGATCGGATGGAGTGAAGTCGGGCCAGAGGATGTCGGTGAAGTAGAGCTCGGTGTACACGGTCTGCCACGGCAGAAATCCCGAGAGTCGCTTCTCTCCGGCGGTGCGGATCACGAGATCGGGATCGGATTGACCGGCGGTGTCCAAGTAGGTGTTGACATCATCCGGAGTAACGTAACGAGCCATGTGATCAAGGGTGCCAGCCGCTCGACGGGCCATCAGGAGCTTTCGTATACCACGTGTGATCTCGTCGCGGCCACTGTAGGCAATGGCGATGTTAACCGTAGAGTCGGTGATATCCAGGGTCTGTTCGACGGTGATGAGCAGTCTGCTGCGTATATCTTGTGGCAGGCGATTCAGGTCTCCGAGAAGCCGGATGTGCCACCGGCCTGTCGCGGCGATTTTCGCGATCGTATCGACGATCACAACGAACAAGGCGTCAAGTTCCGGTCTCGGTCGGTGCAGATTTTCAATCGAAAGCGGCCACAGGGTTACCGTCTCGAGCTCTGCGATATCTTCACACCATTTCAGCAAATCCAGAATCCGCTCTCCACCCCGCTGGTATCCATCGAGCATGCTGAACCCATGGCGGCAGGCCCAACGCCGGTTGCCGTCAGGAATCACCGCCAAGTGCTGCAACGGGTAATCAGCGTGGCAATCTTTTGTCGCTGACATGAATGACTCCCTGAGTTTGCCGACGGTTCGACTCTGAGGTTACAACGCCAGCAATCGGGGAGTACAAACTCTATCGGCGCTTGATATGAGTTCGGTTCACCAACACCAAGCGATCAATCAACCTTGCCCAAAGAAAAGAGGAACTCACATTCCCGATCGAACTTGGATCGACGTGGCCCGCAGTCCGTTACTGCTTCATTCCTCTTCGGGGTGGTAGATAATTGGGGTTGGAAGTCCTTCTCGATCCGGGCGGCGGCGGTCGTGCCCAAGCCGTTGTGTGCTCGTCCAGCGGCAGATGCGGTGGAGGAGGCGAAGATTCGTCAGTTGGCCGGGGCCGGGCATGCGCCCGCGGACTGGGTTCCGTGGGCGCGGATCATAGGATGCAGTTGGCAGGGCATGCGGGTGCCGACAATCGCCGGTACGCTGAGCTTTCACGAGAAGACGGTGCAGCAGCGGATAGTACGGTTCAACGACGGTGGCGTGAACGGGTTAGGTGATCGGCCAGGTTGTGGACGTAAGCGGCGGACCACCGAAACGCAGCGATCCCGGATCATCGCGTTGGTCAAGACGATTCCGCCGGGCCGGCTATCGCCTCGGTCCTGGGATGAGAGCTGGTGGCGACGACGAGGACGGCCCGGCGTACTGGACCCTGGACACTCTAACCGAGGTGGCTCGCGCAGAAGGAATCATGCTGGGGCGCAGCCAGGTTCGGCAGATTCTGCTGGCCGAAGGCGCGCGCTGGCGGCGCACTCGGTCCTAGATGACCAGTACCGATCCGGATTTCGAGGGAAAGGACGCGGATCGTCGGGCTCTACACCGCCCCGCCGCCGGATGCCACAGTTGTCTACGCCGACGAATTGGGCTCGGTGATCCCGCGCACGTTTCCGCCCGCCCCGGGGCTAGGGTACAGGCCGATATGATGACCGCCGCGCAGATGCCGGTCGATCACCTCATCGGTCAGCGGCAGATACGACGCGTCCGTCGCGGACATGCCCTTGTGCCACTGCCCGCGGATCGCCGAAACCCATCCCGATCGGCCATCCCGGTGGTTCTCCCAGCGCACGGCGTAGGTATCCAACCGGCACCGGAACAGGTCGAGGTAGAACCGGACCTTGGCCTGCGGCGTCGCCTGCATATCGACCGGCGTACCGGTAGCGGTCTGATCCGGTGCCGCGGCACGGCGCCTGGTCCTCGGTGAGCCGCAGCAGATTCCGCAACCGGAGGTTCTCTGCGCGCAGGGCATCGAGTTCGCTGGGAATTCCTCCACGGACACCCAGTGTGCACGGCCGAACAGGCCACGATGAACCGGGTCGGAGCAATCTCGCGCACTCGCCTGGACGCACCCATGCGGTCGGGTAGACACGGCCCAGACCGTGGACGTGTCAGCCGGGCAAGTGTGCCTCGGTAATGGTGTGCAGGGGGTTGCCCGGCAGGTATGGCGGAGGTTCGCGAGGGATATGCCGCGCCGGACGCTGCCCGGAGGTCCCCTATGAATGAAAACCGCCGCCCTCGCCGGAGTCGGTCGAGAAGCCGAACTTCTGCGGAAGCGTTCAACTTTCAGACCGATGGCGGCCGGGCTGAACCAGTTCTCGCCGCAACCGTCATGGACATCGAATTCGACGGCCTGTTCGGCCGATTCGAGCCGTCGCAGCCACCGTTTCGAGGGTTGCCCGGTCTCCGGCCCGAGCCGGTCCCCGAGGCACATATCGGTGAAATATACTGTGCCACAACGACTGTCGACATGCGGGGCAGGATCGGAGATCGCTCGGTCATCAACCTCCTGTCCTGGCATCCGGGCCACAAAGTCTCGTTTCAGGTCGAGGGTCATATCGCCGTGGTCCGGCGCACGGTCGACAGAGGCTGGTCGATCACCAAGAGCGGCTACCTGCATCTTCCCGCTGCGATCAGACGGGAATGGGACGTAGGGCCGAGTGATCGTGTCCTGCTGGCAGCGACATCCAAGCAGGACGCTCTCGTCATCTATTCGATGGCGGCAGTGAGCGCGGCCTTGTGGGCGTATCGCTCGACGGTGTGGTCCGGCGATGAAGAGTGAGGACGTCGACACGGCGCTGCACCTGCTGGCCAGGCTCGGACTGACGATCGAAGACCTGAATTCCGCACCGGCCGTCGCTGCACCGGTCCCCACCTTCGCAAGCTATATCCGCATCGTCTCGGCGGCGGTGTCGCCGAGCAGTCGGCGCAACTACGGCACCTACTGGCGCTATCTCGAAAAGCACTGGGGCAGTCGGCCTCTGGATGAGCCGACCGCGACGGAGATCGAGACGTTGGTTCAGGGGTACAAGCAGGGTGTCGCTCCGCGAGCCAACTCCCGCGACGGTCAAGGCGCTGCACGGATGTTCGTCTGCGCCATCCGTTGCCTGTACGGCCACGCCGAACGGGACGGCCTGATCTCTCCGCCAGCGAATCCGGCACGCCTGATCGACAAGCCCCGTCAACCCGACAGCGGCCGACATGCGCTCAATGTCGATCAGATCCTCGATCTCGCCCGTATCGCGGCGACCACCGGCGACGACCCGGAACTCGATGCACTCATCGTCCGCCTGCATCTCGAAACAGCGTGCCGCAGAGGCGGTGTGCTCAACCTCGACATCGACGACCTAGACGCCGAGTTCTGCCTGGTCAAGCTCCGCGAAAAAGGGGGAACCACCCGATGGCAACCGATCTCCCCACAACTCACACAGCACCTCCTCCGACACGTCCAGCGGCGCGGAGGCACGGCAACCGCTCATAGACTCCTGCGCTATCGCAATGGGCGGCCCGTCGGTCGCCGTCGCTACGACACACTCACCCAGCGCCTTCGTAGTCACCTACCGTGAGCTGCCGCGCTACAGGTCACGGTCCACTGGCTACGCCACACAACCCTCACCTACGTCGAACGCGAATTCGGCTACGCCATCGCCCGCGCCTACTCCGGCCACAAACGCCCCGGCCCGAGCTCCGGCAACACCCTCACCTACGTCGGCGCGAACCTCCTCGAAGTGGTCGCCGCACTCGAAGCGCTGACCGGAGAGCCACATCCGCTCGGAATCGGTAGACGAACCGCCACCACCGGAACACCGATCCCACAGTTGAGCGAGAAACGATTCCGTCCAGAGGATAGGTCCCCAGTTCCGATGCTGCCCGAAGCGACAGGCCATCGACGTCGCGGGCCACGCACCCGACCGCGGCCCACCCCGACAAAGCGACCGGTCACACGTGCCGGTAACAACCACCGTCGGCGACGCTCCTCCGCAGGAACACCGGACACACCCAAGCGAACACGGAGGCGAAACCAGCATAACCGCCGGTGACCGTAAGCACTGCGGCCGGTCACATCACTCATTCGGTCCGCATCACTCACACCGCCCCTGTGCCGGAGAAGGCGATACCCGATCAGCCCGGAGTCAACGACAGGCACCTGTCAGCATCAGACCGTCTGGACAAGCAGGAGTGACGTCATTCACCGACGAAACGTCGACGAGGTGATCAGCCAAGATCGGATCGCCGTCGGCTGATCCTGGCGGTAGCCTGCACGGCATCGGTTCCCCGACAGTAGATCTCAGCTCGACCGCGATCGGCAGCCACACCGCCGGATCCGATCCACGCGGCGGTCCTGCGCGGCCTCCGGATCTACCGCGTCCGAAGCACTTCGGCGCTTGTCGGCCTCCCACCGGCTTCGGTCTGGCTGACTCGACTCCGATGTTCGACTGTTCGCCGACGTTCCCGAATGGGGTAGCAGCCGTTGGATTGTCCGGATTGCCGGGCGATCAGACACCTCCGGTGATGCCGGGATCGGCGAGCCGTCTCAGGAGTGCGGGCCGACGGCGGTGGCGGTCGCGGATGCCCGCGATGCGCTGGTCGAATTCGGCGGTGCCGCCGCCGCGTTCAGCCAGCACCCGCAGGTCGGTCAGCAGGTCGGCGGCAGCGTCGTAGGAACCGGACCTGCCGGTCCCGGCCAACGCGTCCACCCGGTCCCACGCCTTCTCTCCCTCCGCGGCGAGGCCGCGCAGTCGTCGTTCGCGTTCACGGGCGCGCTCGGCCTGCTGCCGGGCGCGGCCACGCTCCCGGGCGGCGACCTCCGCGCGTTCGCGGTCGGCTCGATGTCGCGCCGCGCCGTCGAGCAGGTCGGCCACCGTCCGAGTGCCGGGCGCCGACTGTCCGGTGGCCGTGGCGCTGCGGCGGCGGCCCAGCAGTTCCGCCTGCACGGCCGCCGCCCCGCCACAGGCAACCCGCAGCAGTAGCCCGTGTTTCTCCCCCGCGTCCAATCCGGCGAGCCAGGCGCTCAACGCTTCCGGGTCATCGGCGGCGAGGGTCGACTCCGGGCTCACCGCTGCCGCGATGTTCAGCACATCCGGGTCCACGCGCAGAAAGTCGGCCAGCGCCCGCTGCGGGGCGGTCAGCGTGCGCAGACCGGGCGGCACCGGCGGCTCGCGCTCGTCGTCTTCCTCGTCGAAGGCGTCGCCGGGCTCCCCTGGACCCACTCCGGCCAGCCATGCCAGGTAAAGCGGGCGCAGATCACCGGCGACCAATTCGGAACGGACCCCGCTCAGCACCGACAGCGAATCCTGCGCCGACTCCTCCCAATCACCGTCGTAATCGTCGCTGGTCATGTCGATGAGCAGATGGTCACCGGTCGTCCGGACCGTCACCTGGCCACCGATGCGATAGCGGTCGACGACGTCCGGGTCCAGTGTCGCCCGCGGCAGCCTGAGCAGGAATCGGTGTGTGCCCCAATTGGTCACGTACAGATGCGCGTCGTAGTAGCGCTCCACCATCCGCTCCGGATCGCCTGTGAAGTTCCCCCAGTGGTACTCGTTGACGAACCGGGTCGCGGTGATCGGAGCGCGGGTGGACAGCTCACGGACCTGCGCCTGCTCGCGCCGGGTCAGCGGACGGTCGATCGCGACGAACTCGTAGTACTGGTATTCGCTCAATGTCGCCTCTCGGATGCCGTGGAGTCGAATGGGACCGCACGGAAACCTGATTCGTCACCGAAGTGGAAGTACAGGCGTCCGCGCGGCGCATCCTCGTCGGGCAGCGCCCAGCCGCGGCCACTCGCCGGGTCGCCGTCGTCGTCGCCTTCCCAGCTTAATCCGACACCGTCATGACCATCGTGCTGTCCGGACGGCAATCCATACCACCGTTCACCGCGATGATCGCGAACTCACCCGCGCCGTTCGCGCGGAACTCGATGTACCCGGGACCGAGCAGATCGATCGCGTCGCGGTCCCAGTTGTCCATCTCCACGATCCGCCAGCGGCCGAGCACGTCCCCCGGAACCAGAGTGCGCCGTCTGCGTGCCATCGCCGAAAACCATACTGCCACCACGACCTTCGAGCCAGAAGACCGCTCGCGGGCAGCAGCGACCGAAACCACCGCGTGGACCGGAAGCGGCGCGGCCTCGCTTCCACCGGCCACAGCCATCACGCGATCGCACCGATATCCGCGTCGATCCACATCCAGTGTTACACATTTTTGTGACACAATAAGCGTATGACCGCCATTCCGATCCGTGAACTGTCGCATCACACCGCACGGGCATTGGCGTTGGTCAAGGCGGGCGAGACAGTCGATATCACCGAACGTGGCACGGTCATCGGCCGGATTGTCCCGGTGGATCCGGCGCGGGATGCGCGGGCTCGCATGACGGCCGACGGGCGAATGCGTCCGGCCTCGAGAGGCCGCGCGGACCTGCTCGCCGACCTTCGCCGCCGACTCGATCGGGCACCCGCCGACGATGCGAGCCGCGTCGGCACGGCGTTGCAGGAACTGCGCGACGGCGAACGGTACTGATGCTGTATCTCGACACCAGCGCACTGGTCAAGCTGGTCCACCCGGAAGCCGAAACGGATGCGCTCGTGCGCTGGCTCGACGAACGACCCGACCTCCCCTGGGTCGCCTCCGCCCTGGTCGAAGTCGAACTGGTCCGTGCCGTGCGGGTGGCCGAACCGGCAGATCTCGTCCATGTCCCCGCCGTCCTCGCACGAGTGGATACGGTGGACATCGACGGCATCGTCCGGGCGAACGCGGCTGCGGTATCACCGGCAACAGTGCGCAGCCTGGACGCGATCCACCTGGCCACGGCCCTCGAACTCGCGGCAGACCTGACCGCACTGGTCGCCTACGACAAACGCCTGGGCGAAGCGGCAACAGCCGCAGGACTGACCTGGGTGGCGCCCCACTGACCATGCGGCACCGGTCGCCCCGATCCTGCGACGGCCAACTCGCTCCGACTCGGCCTCAGTGCCCGTGCCCGTGCTTATGCATCTCGAAACAGCCTGCCGCAGAAGCGGTGTGCTCGACCTGGAGATCAACGGCTCGGCCGCGGAATTCTGCTTGATCAAGCTGCGCGAGACGGGCTGAACCCTGCCGTGGCAGATCATCTCCCCATGACTCACACACCATCACGTCCAGCGAGACCGAGGCACGAAATCCACCAACGCCGCGCTCGCGCGCCGTCACGCCCGGATCAATACTGGAGATCAGGTCTTGCTCGCCGCCCGGCCCGCGCCAGCGTGTTGGTCGTCGTCGCCGTGTCGGCGGTGGACGAGATGGTCACCGACACGATGAGCGGCATGGAGAACGGGACCGCACGATGAGCACCCGGGTACCCGCCGCCCAGGCCGATATCATCGCCGCCGCAACGATTCTGGACCGGCTCAACGTATCCGTCGACGACCTGCCGGTCAGCCGTCGCGAACGACCACCCGCGCCGACGTTCACCGAGTACGTCCCGATCGTCTACCCCACCGCCACGGGGCTGGCGCAGCTGATCAACATCGTCCCGCAGTCAACGGTCCATCCACAGTACCGATCGCGGTAGGCAGGGAGTCACTCGCTGCCACGGACGCCCTGCGATGCCTGTACCGCCATGCCGAACGGGACCGCATCATCGACATCGACGACACCCCCGCGCGTCAGCTCGACCGCGCACCGCAACAGAAGTCGAGCCGTCGCGCGCTTCCCGACACGCTCCTCGGGCAGATGTACGAGGTCACCGCCCACGACCCGGACCCCGAATTACACAGCATCCTGTTCCGACTACACCTGGAAACCGCGTACCGCCGAGGCGGCGCACCGGCCCCGCAACCCGACGACGTCAACCCGCTCGAATGCCTCATCCGACTGCGAGAGAAAGGCGGCACCGAACGCTGGCAACCCGTCTCCCCCCCACCCTCATGGGCGAATTATGCCATCACCGCAACCAGCGCATACCCACGAAAGTGTTGCCGCACAAAGCCCGTAACGGCCGACCGATCAGCACCGCCGCCAACCGGCGACTGCTGCGTACCGCAACGGCCACCCGACCACTGTCGGCTGCTACGACGCCCTCTGGCGCCGAATCCGCGCCGAAATCCCCACCGCGGCAGCTCTTCACGCCAGCACACATTGGCTGCGATACACCACTTTGAATGGGTGGAACGAAATTTCGGCGTCTCGATCGCAAAAGCCTACGCCGGTCACGCGGAAAACAATCACCACGGCGCAATCACCATCTACACCGTCGCCGACATCGTCGCCGACATCGATGAAGTCGATGAAGCCCTGTCCTGGCTCACCCGCGAACAACATCCCCGCACCACCGGCGACTACAGCGCAGGACTGAAGACCGGATAACGCACTGGGCAAGCCCTGCTACACCGACGACCTGCGACCGAGGTGAATACTCGATCCTCGGCGGACTCGTGCTGTCCCCGCTACGATTCGGCTCGACGGCACTGCTCTCCGGCGACTCCGGTCCCGATCCCTTCGCTGGTCCTGGCGCGTATCGCGGTGCGCCGAGCCCGCCGCAACGCACGAATCGACCGGGGCCGACCGGCGGCACTGAAGGCGTGGCAGCACGCGTTCTACTGCGGCGGCTGCCACCACTGCTTCTGGGCCTGGCCGCCAGCACAAGGAATCGAAGTCCCCGTCGGCCAACCCCTGTCCCCCAACCAGTTCCGACAGATCGTCTGGAACCTGGGCGGCTACGCCTACCCGTCCCCCGCACCACATTCGAAGACCCACCAGACCAGCCGCCCGGACTGATCACTGTCCGCTGTGGCCGCGGTCCGCCTCGCCTTCCCCACTCGCTCCGGAACCATGCTCCTCACCGCCACCAGACTCCACGCTCCTCGGCACACGTCCTGTACCGTCAGCTACCTCAGTGGCCTGTTCCCGGACCGGCGGAACCCGACCCACACCCGTCGAAGGTTCGTCGGGCTGGTCCTGTTCTGATCGCTCACCGGCTCGAGCCGCGGCCAACAGCCGCCGCACATGTCTCGGGGTGATTTCCAGCAGATCAGCGATGTCGTCATCGGTGTGGCCCTGCGCATGGATCCGCGCCGCTGCGCGCGCTTGAATCACCTCGTGGTCGCCGATCCTTTCGTTCGCGCGTTGAGTGACCTCGGCGATCTGCCGGTGCAGCGCGTCGACGTCGCCGTCGCGACGCCGCTGCAGTTCCACGATCGCGGCCCATGCCGCAATATAGTCGCGCACTGCCCCGGTGACGATCTTCTCGCGCTCGCGCGCCGCCGTCCGCAGATCCCGGGTCTTACGGCGCGAGCGCTGAAGCCGCGCAGCCAATTCGGGAGACCGGCCCCTCGGTCGGCTGCGGCGAGGGCGGCGATTTTCATCCATCACTAACCTCCGGACAGCGTCCGGCGCGGCAGAACCCTCGCACCGACGAGTCTACCTTCCCTGCCAACCTCGCCCGCCGGACGACCGCCGAGCCAGGACTTCGGCGCTGCCACCACGCCAGCACATCCCCGACACCCGATCCTCTACTCGCTGAAGGGAGTACGCCGTGGGTTCACCATCACCCCACGTGCGAACAGGGCACGCCGACCGCCGTCGCGTCCTGCCCAACGTCGTGGCCGACGCGACCGACATGCTGTTCGACCCTCCCTCAACTGTCCCGCCGGACGATCTGGTAGTCCCTGTCGTCTGGTCGTACGGGATGGGGTCGAAAGCACCGCCGGGGTGATTCGTATGTTGCTCGAGCCCGCTGTCCGGCCGCCGGAACTGCTTGCCGATCTGTCGAATCTCATCATCCTGACGGCCCAGACCGGCGACGAGTGGGAGTCGACCTGTGATCTGGTCGCCCAGCATGTACTCCCGGTCTTTCGAGAATATCGGTGCCGCACCGTGGAAGTCGCGCGTGCTGGGCCGCGCCGCGCGGATGGCATTGTCGTGCTGCAGGACTCGCGGGAGCCGACGCGTATGCATCCGGATCCGGAGGAGTCGGGCTACTATGCGCTCAGTCGCGAGGGCCGCGACAACGGTGTGATGCCGGTCCTGAGCAGTCGCGCGTGTTCATCCAAAGCGAAGGGCTGGCCCCTGGATTACTGGCGCGACCGCGAGCTCGGTCCCGCCCCTACCTTCATGCGGTCGGGTTCAACGCCGACGAGGGCCGCCGCATCGTCCGCGACAACTCGGTGACGCTGGGTGGTCGCCGTCGCCCGATCTACCCGCTGCACGCGGCAGGGCGGAGCCGGCAGCGCTGTTCGGACTACCTGTACGGGTTATTCGGGATACGGTGGCCGAAATCCTGCTGCCGTCAGTGTTGTTTCGTGTCGGCGGTGTCGGGCTGGCCCGACCAGCTGGCGCGGTTCCGCGCCGCGCCACAGGAATCCTACCGGCATGTGGTCGACGAGTTCGTGACGGTGGCGCTCAACCGCAACTCGCCGTTGTTCGGACGCGCCGGGACACTGGCCGATCGGCTGGCACGCGGTAACGCCAATCTCGTTCTCGCGCTGGCCGATCGCGACATGGCTGCCGCCGAGTGGGCACTGTATCGGGTCCGGCGCCTGTATTACGGCCGCGCGCAGGCGATCCGATCGCTGCACATCACCTGCCGCGGCACCCGCCAGCAGATGGCCGACGCCCTCCGATCCGTCGCCGCCGCGCTCGACATCCAACCCCTCACCGAGGCCGGACACACGCGGCTATGGCTGGCTCGGCGCCCCGATTCCGATCGCTATCCGTAGTGGGAGGATTTCTCGTCGCCGCCCCGGCCACCGCACGCCCCAAGGACGGCCCGTCCTTCGAAACCCAATGGCACACCCGGGTTCCGGGCGACGTTGTCCACTTGGGCCTTGTGGCGGGCGACATCCTCGCCGCCCTGGCCAGCTCTGCCCGGGACGAGCAGTTGTCGCCGGTACCGATGGTTCTCACCGTCTCCTGAACCAAGAGCTCCTCGTCTCCGGTCTCGATGTCGAACGCTGCCACTGCTGATCCTGAACGCCGCCGGTACTCGATAGCCACTAGGGCGTGGTGAACACCGGCGACGCCGACGTGGTCCGCTACCTGCCAGGATCCTCCACCACTTGGCCGGGGTTCGTTTCCTTGGGCCTGCCGACCGGCCGGGTCTGCGGTGGCGCCGCACCGTTCGATGTCGCGTACACGCATCCGTTCCTTACTTGTACGTCTCTTCAGTGCTGTGACGGATTCGGTTCCGTCGCAGCGTTTTTCCATTTTTCTGCCATCTTGTGGGAGGTGATCGCCTGTGCCAGCCTCGGCTGCGGGCCGGACCTGGTGGTGCGTGGGCTGCCACGGTTTGATGACCGGTGGTGACCGCTACGACACCAGCGACGGCGGGTTCGTCTGTTTCTCGTGTTTCTTGAATGCCTCGACGTGTCATTCGTGTCGTCGGGTCAGCCTGGAGTTGACCGACACCGTGGGATTGGGTCGTCTGTGCCGAGATTGCCTGACACGCCGGGTCGAGTGTGTCCAGTGCGGTGCGCTGACTACCGCGGTGTTGCGCACCGACTCCGGTGGTTGTGTGTGCGCCGACTGCGCGAACCGGTACTTCGAGGTCTGCGACCTGTGCTCCCGTTTCACGACCGCGAGCCGTTATGTGTCGGGCGGATCGCGGGCCTGTGCCCGGTGCGCCCTACGTCTGAGTCGGTGCGCCGACTGCGGCACCCTGTTGGGCGACGACAGCGCGTGTGACGACTGCGATCCCGGCTCGCTGGTGCGCCGGTACAGCTACAAGCCCGACCCACGCTTCCTCGGGGCGGGGCCGCTGTATCTGGGTGTGGAACTCGAGATCATCGTTCCCACCGATCGGTTCGACCGGTGCGCCCGCGAAGCGGCCGACGCGACCCGGGGCACGGCGTATCTCAAACACGACACGTCGATCCAGCCCAACGGGTTCGAGCTGGTCACGCACCCCATGGACTACCCGTGGGCGATGAACCGGTTCCCGTGGCCGCTGCTCGACCGGTTACGGGAGCTGGGCTGCCGGTCCGATGACCGAGTCGGGTTGCATGTGCATGCCTCCCGAGCCGGATTCTCCTCTCCCGCACATATCTTCCGGTGGGCCAAGCTGATCTACCGCAACCAGGCCCAGACCACGGCCCTGGCGCGGCGCAACTCACCATATGCGCAGTTCTCCTCGCGGGCGCGGTCGCGCACGCGAGCGACCGCGAAGGGTGAGCTGCATCGGTTCGGGCTCGACCGGTATCAGGCGATCAATCCGCATCCGCGCCACACCCTTGAGGTGCGCGTGTTCGCCGGATCCCTGGATCCGTGCCGGGTGCAGGCCGCGCTCGGATTCGTCGCGGCCTCCGTGGAATACACGCGGGCACTGACCGCGGCCGAGATCGCGCGGGCCGGTGGCTGGCAGTGGTCGCGGTTCGCGGCGTGGGTGCACACGCATGCGGAGTACGCGCCGCTGGCGCGGGAGATGGAGGCGACAGCATGTGCCTGCTGACCTTCTACCCGGCCGGTATCGCGCCGGATGCGCACGCCCTCGAGGTCGGCGCGGTCGTCAACCCGCACGGGCACGGCTATGCCGTCGCCACCGATGCCGGGATCGTCACCGGGCACGGCATGGACGCGAGGCCGGTGATCGAGGAATTCACTCGGGTCCGGGCCCGCTATCCCGATGCTCCGGCTCTGTTCCACAGCCGCTACGCCACCCACGGCGTCGTCGGCTTGAGCAACTGTCATCCGTTCCGGCTCGGCGGTGATCGGCGAACGGTGCTCGCGCACAACGGTATCCTCCCGAAGCGCGTGCACCCGGGCCCCTACGACCGGCGCTCGGACACCCGCATCGCCGCCGAGGAGTACCTGCCGCGCCACCCGTTCGGGTCACTGGACACCCGGCAAGGACGCCGGGGGCTGGAATCCTGGCTCGGCACCAGCAAACTCGTCGTGCTCACCGTCGACCCCGCCTACCAGCACACCGCGTACCTGTTCAACGAACAGGCCGGGATCTGGGACGGCAGGATCTGGTATTCCAACACCGGTTACCGGCTCGGTCTCGGCCACGGCGCGTGGTGGGATTTCGTCTGCGCGCATTGCGCCGCAGTGGATCTGCGTCGCCGGGGCCGGTACTGCGGGCGGTGTGGCTGGTGCTTCGCCTGCACCGAACCCTACCCCGACTGCACCTGCGCCCAGCCCGCCCTGCTCACCACCGCACACTCCGCCACCGCCACACCGTCGCGGGTACGAGCGCTACACGCCGCACCGTACGGGTCGGCCGACTTCGACTACTAACGCCCGGTCTCGGCAGCGCGGCCGGCGGTCGACGCCGATCCGGGATGGCCGCCAACGTCTTCCACCGACCACCGCGCCTGGCTTGCCGGGCACCGTGCGCGTCCCGGATTCATCCTCGGCAGCTCCTGAGCCCCCGGGCTGCCTTGTTCGTGTATGCCGCGCCCCGCCGATCCGACCGCTCCGGCGGTCGGGTGTCCGGGGCGTTTCCTATTCCCCTCGACCGGAAGGCGACCATTCATGCCTGCTGTGTCTGCTTGCGCCCCATGCTCGGTCTGCTCGGGCCCTGTCACCGATGACCCGCCCGTGTGTGCCGACTGCGCGTCGCTGCCGCTGTGTGATAGCTGCGGCCTGCCCGCCGCCGAACCGCGCCTCACCGTCGACGACGGGATACGCTGCCCGGACTGCCTCACCGGCTGGCACCGCTGCGAAAGCTGCGACCTCTACACCGACCACACCGGCACCCCGACCGTCGACGACGGCTACGTCTGCGACTCCTGTCGCCGCTGCAACTACCGTGAATGCGCCGACTGCGGCTTGCTCACCATCGAAACCCGCAGCCTCGACAACGGCAACGTCGTCTGCCCCGATTGCGGTACCGACTACTCCGCGTGCCCGGACTGCGGCGACTTGATCAGCGGCGAGGGTAGGTATTGCAGCTGGTGCCGAGACGACGACGCCGATGATCGTCTGCACGAATACTCCTACAAACCCGATCCCGAATTCCACGGCAGGGGCCCGCTGTTTCTGGGCATGGAGCTCGAGATCAAAACACCCCAGGCGGTATTCGGCGACTGTGTCGACCTCGCCCTCGACCGGCTCGGTGACCTGGCCTACCTGAAGGAGGACGGGTCGATCGGCTGCGGGTTCGAGTTGGTCACCCATCCGATGAGCTACGCGTGGGCGATGCGGCGGTTCCCGTGGCCGCTGCTCGGACAGCTGCACGCGCTGGGCGCCTACACCGATACCGGGGTGGGCCTGCACGTGCATGTCTCCCGCGCCGGGTTCTCCTCCCCAGCGCACGTGTTCCGGTGGATGAAGTTCTTCTACCGCAACCAAACCCACGCCACCACGCTCGCGCGCCGCGATCCCGACTATTGGGCCAGCTTCAGCCCCCGCGCGCGGGCCCGGGTCGCCGATTTCGCCAAGGGCGAGCGCTGGGCATTCGGTCGCACCCAGGCGATCAACGTGCAACCCGAGCACACCTTCGAGGTGCGGATCTTCGCCAGTTCCCTGGTCCCGCAACAGGTGCAGGCCGCGCTCGCGTTCGTGGCGGGCTCGATCGAGTACACCCGCCACCTCACCGCAGGCGATATCGCGCGGCGCCGCGGCTGGGAATGGCCCGCGTTCGTCGCCTGGATCCGGTCCCATCCCGAATACCGGCCTCTGCTTGCCGAGATGGAGGACCTGGCATGTGCATCCTGACCTTCTTCCCACCCGGTGCCACCCCGAATCTGGACGCCCTGGCCGGCGGCGCGATCGCCAACCCGCACGGCCACGGCTACGCCGTCCTCGCCGACGATGCTCTAGTCGTCGGTCACGGTCTCGATCCCGCCACGGTCATCACCGAATTCGCCGCCGTGCGAGCCGAATTCCCCGACACCCCCGCCTTGTTTCATTCCCGCCTGGCCACCCACGGCCGAGTCAGCGCCGACAACTGTCACCCCTTCGCTCTCGGCGGGGACAAGCGAACCGTGCTCGCGCACAACGGAATCCTGCCCGCCACGGTCCACCCCACGCTCGGTGACCCGCGCTCGGACACCAGGATCGCGGCCGAGGACTACCTGCCCACCGCGCCGTTCGGGTCCCTGGATTCCTGGACCGGCCGCGCCGGGCTCGAGCACTGGCTCGGCACCGACAAAATGGTGCTGCTGACCGTCGACCCCGCCTACCGGCAGCGCGCCTACCTGTTCAACGAACACCACGGCCATTGGCACAAGGGCATCTGGTACTCCAACCACAGCTACCGCTGGGCCAGCGCAGGATTCGACTACACCGATACCGACTACTGCCTCAACTGCGGCGAATTCGAGCCCGAATGGTTCGGCGCGCACTGCACGTTCTGCGGCTTCTGCCAGGACTGCCTCGCCGAATACCCCGACTGCCAGTGCCCGCCATTCGAGGGCACCGCTGACCGGTACGCCGACCTGCAATACATCCTCGACCTCGACGACTCCGAGGCCGCCTGACCGCCAACCCAGGCAAGGGGCCCCTCGCGTGCCTGCACCGACACCCAACCACCGGGCCCCGCGGACTTCCGCCTCTGGCCATCCCGAACAACCCGTTTCTCGTCGTGGAGAGGAACCGTTGCCATGAACCATGTTGTGCCCCTGCCCGATCCGGGACGATTGCCGGTTCTGGCCCGCCTGCATCATCTGCCGACCGCGGCCGGGATGACCATCCCGTTCGTTACCCGCACCCACCGCGACCCGCACCACCCCGTGTGGGGAGCCGTCGATTCGGTCCGCCACCGCGCCGCCTTCGAACGCGGTCTGTGTCAGGTGTGCGGGCTCCCGCTCGAGCACCGCGTCGTGGTCTTCGCGCGCCCCGACGACTGGCTGCGCGGCGTCGCGCTCGAACCCGGATTGCACCCCGAATGCGCCTGGTATTCCAGCCGGGTGTGCCCGATGCTCGCCACTCGCCTGTACCGGTATCGATCCAATGCGTCGACCGCCCACTACCGGCACTGCGACGACCCCGCCTGCCATTGCCGCCTCTGGAAACCACCGGACCGCGATCCCCGGCAAGCCTCCCGCGAGGGCAGACCCGCTGACGCCTGGTACGCACTGTGGATCGCCCGCGACCACTACACCGTCGTCCGCCACCCCGGCGACGAACGCACACCCCCGCACATCGGCATTCTGCTCGAAGGCGTCCCCGTTCTCGCAGTCCGCAAGATCCGCGACGCCACCGAACCCACCGACCGCACGGTGCTCGATGCCCTGGCCGCTCAGATGGCCATGACCCGCTTGCTCACCAGAGAGTGACCCGCCGTCCCCGATTCCCTTCTGCCGCACTCACTCTTCCTCACTCCCGCGCGGTCTCGCCGGACTCGGGCACGCCCGCGCTGGTTCCCCGTCACTCCATCAATTCCGCAGTGGCAGCCGTCCGTAGCCCTACGAAGTCCCGGTCCTTCTCGACGCGACCCGAATCCGGTTCCGCGCCGGTGAATCCCGGCGCCGGGCGCGCGTAGCTCGTGCCGTCACCACACCGTTGTTGTCGACCATGCGAAGGAGGTTCGGCTGTGTTTCCGCTCGAGGATCCCGGTGCGGTGATCGCGTCGCTGCCCCGCTGGATAGGTGCCATTCCGCAGCAGGCGTTGCTGCTGGTGTGGATGCGACGGGCCGGAGGGTGGCCGCGTGTATGGATGAGCGTCGAGGGCGTATCCCGCTTCGATGTCCTGGGGTCCCGCGATCTCGCCGCGCTGGCAGAAATCGCCGAGGTTGTGCGCGAGATCTGCGTTACTCGGACTCCCGACGCGGCGTGTGTCCTCGTCGTCGACGCCGAGGTCCCCGACAGCCCCATCGGCGCGTACCGCGATCTGGTGAGCGTGCTCGACGAGCAGTTGGCGCACAACAATGTGCTCCTGGCCGATGCATGGCTGATTCCTACGTTCGACCCCGGCCGACGGTGGTCGAGTCTGCGCGGCGACCGCCACGGTGTCCTGCCCGCCGTGACACCGGAGTACCGGCCGCATCCGAGTGGTCCACTGGCCGAGCAACTCGCCCACCACCTCACGCGGCTGTCGGTTACCGACAATGCGCCCGCCGACGCGGGCGAGGCCCGTGACTGGCTCCGTGGCCGAGTCGTGTTCGTCCTGCGGCGGGTGTACGAGTTGCATGCCGCCTTCGAGGTGACCGCCGCCGATCTCGCGGAGGTCGCCATCGCGTTGCGCCACACCGCGGTTCGCGACTGCTGCTATGGGCTCGCGGTCAGCTCCTACGCCGAGCCCGCCTTGGCGATGTGGCGGCTGCTATGGCAGACCCTGCCCCACGGTCACCGCGCCGAAGCCGCCTTGTTACTGGCTGTATCGGCCTACCTCGCCGCCGACGTCGCCCTCGCGACAGCCGCCATACAGACCGCCCGCATCGACAACTCCGATCCGCTCGCCACCCGTCAGATCGCCGACGCCATCGACCACCGGCTCCCGGCGCACGTGCTACGCGTCGTCGCCCAGGCCGGTGTCCGTCAGGCCGCCACCCTCGGCATCGACCTCGTCTAACCCCATCTCGACATCGTCGCCCACCTTCACCCCACCGCCGCAGCAACCGCACCGCCCACCGCCGCGTCGGATACACGACACAAGGGCGCTGTTTCGGTTGCGCGAGAAAAGGATTCCCGCATGTGCGTACCGGCCCTGCGCGTCACCTCACCGGATCAGTTACTCGCCGCCACCCCGCGATGCTCGGATATTATCCGGCCGACTCGCTGCTGCTCATCGTATTGACTCCCATCGCGGAGGCCGACGCTGTCCAGGTGCGTCTGGTGGCTCGGACCGATTTCCACGTTCCCGACGATCAACGCTCCCACACCCTCCGCGCAGCCGCGCAGGTCTGCACACGAGAGAACGCGACGGCCGCGTTGGCGGTGATCATCGACAGTGCCCTCATCCCCGACCCGACGGACCTGCTGCGCGCCCACCGTCGCCTCGCCACGGATCTTCACCGCGAACTCACCGCCGTCGACGTGCAACTGGCGTCTGCGTGGGCCACCCCAGCGATCGAACGTGATGCCCCCTGGTGGGATCTGCTCGATCCGGGCATCCGCGGGGTGATCGCCGATCCCGATGCCTCCGTGATCGCCGCCGCCCAGGTACTTGAGGGAAACCCGATCTACCGATCTCGCGCTGAGATCGCCGGTCTCGTCGAGCCCGACCCGGCTCTGCTTCGGACCGTCTCGCTGTTGCTGCCTTCCGCCGACACCCTGCCACGCTGTGTCGTCGACGACTCGGTCGATGTCGTGTGCGCCATGATCGAGCGGCTACTGGTCCACATCGACGCCGTCGCCGCGGGCATTCCGCTCACCGCGGCCGATGTCGCCGAGCTGGGTATGGCGTTGCGGGACAAACGGGTCCGCGATTGAATGCTCGCACTCGCTGTCAGCCCCCGCGCGGACGCGGCCCGGCAGCTGTGGGCGGCCGCGACGCGGGCGCTGCCCACCGGATACTGCGCCGACCCGGCCGCGCTGCTCGCCTAC
This sequence comes from Nocardia terpenica, assembly GCF_013186535.1. Lineage (NCBI taxonomy): Bacteria > Bacillati > Actinomycetota > Actinomycetes > Mycobacteriales > Nocardiaceae > Nocardia > Nocardia terpenica. The sequence goes on along the minus strand of NZ_JABMCZ010000003.1, from coordinate 1,786,179 downwards.
AGCGCCTACCTCACCGGCGACGGTACCCTCGCCGGGATCGCCCTCGACGCCGCCCTGACCGCCGACCCACAGCACACGCTGGCACTCGAACTGCTCTCCGCCCTGCACCTCGGTATCTCCCCTGACAAGCTCCGGCACCTCGCCACTTCGCTGGCCACAATCGCCGCTGACCTCGGCGTCGACCTCGACCGGGGGTGATCGCCCCCGCCGACATCTCCCGACGCGCCGCCGCGACTGTCGGTCACTGCCCCGTGCGGCGCACCGCCCATCCCCATCCGGGCGACCCGTGCCGCTCCGGATTCGTCGTCCATCTCCGCTGAAAGGACATCCCGTGAATCCTGGTGTGCCATACCGTCTTGCCCCCTGCGGGGATCGAGAGCTGGCCTGGGCGTTGCTGTCTCGCGCCGCGATGGCGGCTCCGCAGCTGGTGCGGGGGCTGCTCGCCGTCTATGGCCCGATGGAGGCGGCCGACCGGCTCGCCAGCGGCAGCGCCGATCCCCGGTTCGGCGAGCACAACCGCGGCCACGCCCGCGAGGACCTGGCCCGCATCGCCGCCCTCGGCGGCCGGTTGCTCACCCGCGACGACGCCGCCTGGCCCGCGGACCGGCTTGCCGATCTCGACACCTTCGACGCCGCCGCTATGGCGCCGCTTGCGTTGTGGACCCGCGGTCTCGGGGTCACGTGGTTGACTGCCGACCGGGCTGTCGCGGTTACCGGCTCTCGCGCCTGCACGCCCTACGGTCTGGCGGTCACCGCCGATATTGTGTCCGATCTCGCGCGCCACAAGTGGACGATCGTCAGCGGCGCGGGATATGGGGTCGATGCCGAGGCGCATCGCGTCGCGCTCGACGCGTCGGCTCCCACGATCGCTGTGCTGGCCAACGGATTACACCGTCCGTTCCCGCCCGGTAACGCCGACCTGATCGCCCGCCTCGCCGCCGACGGGCTGCTCATCAGCGAATACCCGCCCGGTGTCGAGACCGCCCCCGACCGGCTCCGGGCCCGCCAGCGGCTCATCGCGGCGCTTACCGCGGGAGTCGTCGTCTGCGAGACCGGGATCCGCGGCAGCACCCGCGGCACCGCGGCCTGGGCACAGCGTCTGGCCCGACCGCTGTTCGCGGTTCCCGGCCCGATCACCTCGCCCGCCTCGTCCGGCTGCCACGACCTGATCCGCGCCGGGCACGCCCGGCTGGTCACCACCGGCCAGCACATCCACGACGCCCTCACCCGCTGACCGACACACTAAGGTCCACGTGCCCGACCCGCCGCCGTTCCTGCTGGACGGGGCCTTCATCGCCCGCGCCGCCCACCACGCTCCCCGAACAGTCCGCACGACCAGGACCCTCACGGCTTTGCCCAATGCGTCCGCTCTGGCCGCGGCGATCGTCCACCGTCTGTCTCGTCTTGGCCCGCACGGTTGCCTGCCCGCAATCATCCCCGTCGGCCGCTGCCGGGTGACCGCCTGAGCTCCTATCATCCCAATCCCCTTCTCTGTCCGGAGGTTTCGTCATGTCTGCTGCTGTGTCTGTTGTCGAGACGGTGTCGCGTGCGGAGTACGAGCGCCTGGTGTATCGGGGGCTCGCGGGCGAGGCACCGGCGATCGAGTCCTCGGCGGTGCTCGACCGCTGGCGGGCCGACCACCCACAGTGGCGTCGCCGGTACTGGGCCTACACCCCGGACGAGCATGGTGTGCTGCGTCTAGGGCCGCTCAACGTCGGTCGCACCAGCCATGCCCACGCCGCCGCCTGATCCGAATAGGCGTGGCTTGCACCATGTTTCGTTCCCCTATTCACGGCGGGGTCACCACACGACGTCTCACCCGGGGCGCTGCGGTGACCCCGCCGCCGTATGTGATGAGGAGGACCATCCATGACGTCGTCGCAAACAACCACGAACACACCGGTTGTCGACCCGGCAGAGAAGGCGGGCGATATCGGTGATCACGAGCCGGGTGGGTTCGCCGCACGGTCGGCGCCCGACGCCCCACCGCCGCGGGCGGAAGCGTTGTACTGCAACCCGTCCGAGCTGGTGATCGCCGAGAATGTCCGCAAGTCGATCGATGTGGCTTCGGTACCCGGAAGTGCGTGACTCGATTCGCCAGTTCGGTGTCAACACACCGATCCCGCCGTGCGCCAGCCCGATGGCGGCCTGCATGTGGTCGAGGGGCAGATCCGCACCCTCATCGCACAGAAGCTCGAGCTAGAGCGGGTGCCGGTCTGGGTGACCGACGCCGATCCCGATGTCGCGGACAACGAGCGCCGGATCGCGACCACGCTGATGCAGCTGAACTGCAATCATCGCCATGTTCCGATGACGCGTTCCGACGATGCGGCGGCGGTCGCATTGATGCTGGATCTGGGAGCGTCGGTGACCCGGGTCGCCCAGGGGCTGCAAAGCAGCCGGGCGGCGGTCAAAACCGCCGCGAAGATCGGCAAGTCGCCTACGGCTCGACAGCTGCTGGACTCCGGGCCCGACTCGATGGAGCGCCTGGAGGCGATCGCGCACTTCGAAAGTCTCGGCGACACCGACGCGGTCGAGCAGCTGCTGCACGCCTCGCAGTACGGTCTCGCCCGCACCCGCAAGCGGATCGAAGCCGACCGCCGCGAAACCCGGGAGCGGTTGCAGGCGTCGCTGCTCTACGCGGCGCTCGGGTTCGGAGTATTGACCGAGGAACCCTCCACCGGCGGGGTTGATCCGGAATTCGTTCCGCCGCAGTTGCTCACCACCGCCGACGGCGGCTCGGTTACCGAGCAGATGATCCGTGAGGACGCTACACGCTGGCTGGTGTGGGTCGAGGTCACCGAGCACGGGCAGATCCTCGACACCAGCACCGGCGAGGTCGTCAACCCCGCCAGCGTCGACTGGGATACCCAGGGTGACCCGGAAGCCGTACCGGGCGAGGGATTGCGCCACGCCGACACCGTGCTGGTGCGCGACCTGTGGACACCGCGGTATTTCCTGCCCGCCGCCCAGCTCAACGCCAGCGGCCTGCGTCGGTGCCCACCCGAGCCCACCGGTTCCGACGCCGAGGTCGCCGCGCAGCGGGAGGCCGAACGGGTGGCGCGGCGGCGGGTGCGGGAATTGAACAAGCGTGGTGCGGTGGCCAAGGAGCACCGCGTCGAGATCGCGACCACGCTGCTGGCGCGACGGACCCCGCCCGCGCAGGCTGCCCGGTTCGTCGCCGAAGCGCTGGCACAGGACCCGGACCTGCTCAGCTCCCATCACGCGCGGCCGACCGCGCTCACACTGCTGCGCGAGGAACCACGCACCGAGGCCCTGGTCAAGACGATCCAGCACGATAGCCCGAGCCGGGCGTGGGTGGTCGTGCTCGGCATGGTGCTGGGAGCGCTGGAGGCTCGCACCGGCAAGGACGCCTGGCACTACCGCGAACCTCGCGTGCAGCGGTACCTGACATTCCTTGCCGGGGTGGGCGAACCGCTCGGCTACACCCTCAGCGATGTCGAGCAGGCCGCGGCCGGGCTCATCGACCCCGCCGATATCGACATCCCCGCCTGACCCCCCACCATTCCCGCACTCGCCCACGCCGGGCCGCACCATCGTGCCCGGCCCTGGGCGGGTGTGCAGTCCGAACACGGTGTCTGTCATTCACTTTCGAGCGAACAGGGAGGCTGCCATGGCCAACGAAATGACGATCATCGGGAACCTGACCAGTGACCCGGCCCTGCGATACTCCCCGGCGGGGGACTGCGTGGTCAATTTCACCGTCGCGTCGACGCCACGCTACCTCGATCGCGACACCGGGCAGTGGCGCGACGGCAAGGCGCTGTTCCTGCGGTGCAGCCTATGGCGGCAAGCGGCCGAGAACGTCGCCGAGACCCTGACCCGGGGAGCCCGGGTGATCGTCACCGGGCGGCTCACCCAGCACACCTTCCAGACCCGCGAGGGCGACAACCGCACCGTCGTGGAGCTCGAGGTCACCGAGGTCGGGCCGTCGCTCCGGTACGCGACCGCGAAGATCACCAAGAATCCGCCCGCCGGTGCCCAGGGGACAGACCGACCCGCGCGCGGTAACGGATTCGGCCGGGCCACCAGCGGCCGCGACAACGCTGCCGCCGACGGGTTCGGGCGAGACCCGGGGACCGCGACGGAGCTCGCTGGTGTCACCGCCGCAGCACCCGACGGTGAGGGTGCACCCACCTTCTGACCATCCACCTGCCGGGCCCAGCTCCCTGTGCATGCTCGCCTCCGTCGTGGGGCGGGTGTGAGGGGGCTGGGGTGGGCGGGATGTCCGGCTCGGTCGGACGCCCAGCCGTCCCGGTGGCTACCAGCTCGCGCGCCGCCGCGCGGCAGGGCCCGCGCCCGGCACGACCGGATTTCCCCGGCACGGCGTTCTCGCGTTCACCGCATCGCGAGGGTGGTCAGTGCGGGAAATCCGCTCGTGCACGCCCCGGCGCGTTCCCTGCCGCGCGTCGTCACGCGAGCTGGTCCTCGCCCCGCGGCTGGTCGTCCGACCGAGCCGGACATCCCTTCCGGACGTCGCTTTTCCGGCGGTGGTCTGTCCCGAACTCCTCGCACAGACAGGAACCGATTCCAGTGACCGAGAACAGCGCTTTTCTGCACGCCCTCTACCGTGTCGATCTGACCTACGCCACCGACCGCGCCGCCGCGCGCGCCTGTTTCCTCGAGGCTCTGTGCTTGGCGACTCCTGAGGAGTGGAAGGTCCTCGACGCCCTGACCGAGCACTTCACCGTCTACCCGTACCGGCAGGCGCTGGGACGGCTGCGCGCCCTGTGGCACGACGACCCGGCCTCCGACGCGTTGGCGCAGCGGCTGCTGCCTCCGGCCGATCCCGGCCTGTACCCCGAGGACCGCGCCGATCTGGTTGATCGCCTCGAGCGGCGGGCCGTGCTCAACAACACCAGCCTCGAGGAGGAGTACGCGCAGCTGCACACCCAGCTTCAGGTGGCGGAGCTGCCGCGCCAGTCGATCCGAGCCTGGCGCAATCCGCCCGCCCGCCTGTACGCCGCCCCGCAGGAGCCCACCGACCTGCCCTACCGGATGGCTCCCGACCAGATCGCCTACCGCGTCCGGCTGCGCGCCAAGCGCCGCCCCGCCGTGGTCGAACCCGCGGTCGTGACCGGCTATGTCCGCGACAGCCTCTACGCCGACACGATGGCCCGTGAGATCGCGGCTGCCCGTGCGCGGCGGGATCGGTTGATCGCCAAGGGACTGCTCGCCGACCCCGCCCCCCTCGAGTGGCGGCTGCGCTTTCCCGGCGACAAGCCGCCGCTGCCCGCCGGGTATGCCCGGCGGATGTGGGATTTCCAGTACGTCGCCTACGTCGCCGAGCAGCACCAGCATGCTTACGCGATGGCGGGCAGGTCGCCGATCTCCGAGGAGCGGGCCTTGGACTTCGCGGGTGAGCACACCACCCTGCGCGACAGCACCGACCACCGGCCCGGCGTCCCGTACCAGGGCAATGTGCTCGACGACGACCGCGAAGCCATGATCGAGGTCAGCGGCTGGCGGTGCGTGTCCTGCTTCATCGAACGCGCAGTCGTCGATCAGGCCCGCGTCCACGCCCACCACGGACCGGCCCGCAGCGACGACGGCCTGTGCGATACCTGCCGCGAAGACGGTAGCCCGGCGCTGCCCGCGCTGCCCGTCGGGTTCACCGGTGCCGATCTGGCACGCACCTACTGTCGCTTCCTGATCGAGCACCCCGGCGTCCATCCCGACTCCGCCCGCGCGATCCTGACCGAGGCGCACCGGCGCGCACCCAGGTGGCTGGCCAGCATCATCGGTGGCTTCCTCGGCCAGCCCGACCTGCCCGGCGCACCCGCCGCCCTCGTCCCCGAACCCGGCGATGCGCCCGCACGGCCGAAACGCTCCCGCGGTCCGGTCGCCGGGGCGGGTCAGCACATCAGCCGCTGCGACGGCTGCACCCGCTTCCGGGCAGTCCAAGACGACCAGTTGTGCACCGAGTGCCGGGTCCACCTCGGCATCCCGGTACCCGCACGCCGCGCCGCGTGACCGACACCGCCGCTGCGGCCCTCACGCCGCACGGCTCCGGTCACCGCGATCCACACCGCTAGTCCCCGGCCCGCCGCCGTGCCCCGTCCGGCGGCGGGCCGGTCTTCCACAACCCCTCACCCAAGGAGCCACCGTGATCGGACTGGTCGTCACAGTCATCGGCGACGTCGTAGTCACCGCCGCCGTCCTGTTCGTTGCCCTCACCGTCGTCTACTGGTTCGGCCACCTCCACGGCTGGCGTGCCGCCGCCCGCCACCTGCGCGCCCACAACCCCGACGCATCCACCGTCCTTCCCGACCTCCCACCCCTCCCCCTCAGGCTCCGGCCCCTCCCTCTCACCCTCACCCAGCCGCCCGCCACCGACGACGAACCCAGCTAGCCGCCCTCCCGGCGGGATCGACAGGCCACACCCCATCCACTCCTCTGCCGATCCCGCCCCGCCCCACACTCCCATCGCCCACCACCTCCACACCCACCTCACCTCCACATCCCTTCTCACCCGCACTCACCCCTTCTCACCCACCCACTGCCCTCACCCCCACCACCCCGCCACTCATTCACCACAGGCAGACCTCTTGCATCCGAGGACCTTTACGGCGTATACAGGGAAATGCGACAGTTTCCCATATTCGAGCCTCCCTGTTGATCATTACGATTCTATAACTTCCTGGGGGTTCGCGAGCAGTATCCGTTGTTCTCGTCTTCAGCCCTGGAGAACTGGCCGGTTCGGAGTTTTGATGGATATGTGACGGCGACACTGCACAAGGTGTTGGCCGGTACCGGATATCAGTATTACCTGAAGCAGGTAGCTGCCGGGGATTCCACCGAACTGGGCGCGTCCAACCTGGCCGACTATTACACCGCGCACGGCGAGGCACCGGGCACCTGGCACGGCTCCGGGCTCGCCGCTTTGGGCATTACGGCTGGTGAGAAGGTTACCGAGAGCCAGATGGAAGCACTGTTCGGGCTGGGGATACACCCGAACGCCGAACAGATCGAGGCCCACATCATCGACAGGGAGATGATGCGCGGAGCGACACCGAAAGACGCGGTCCGCGCCGCCGAGAAAGCGTCGCGATTAGGCAATCGATTTCGCATCTATGACAGCGACAACGAGTTCAGAACACGGTGCGGGCACGCCTTCGCCGCACACAATATCGCGCACGGATTAGACCCGCATGCCGCACTCTCCGACGACATTCGCGCACGGTTGCGCACCGAAGTAGCGACCGATATGTTCGTCGCCCGCTACCGTCGACCACCCCTGGATGAGCGCGAGTTGTCGGGGTGGGTGGCCCGGATCTCGCGCCCGGCGTCGGCGGCGGTGGCCGGGTTCGACATCACCTTCTCCCCGGTGAAGAGCGTGTCCGCGTTGTGGGCGATCGCCCCGAAACACGTCGCCGACCGCATTCATGCGGCGCACCTGAAGGCGGTCGATGACGCGCTCGCGTGGCTGGAGCAGCACGGCACCTACACCCGTCTCGGCCGTAACGGGGTGCGGCAGGTGGAGGTGGAGGGCTTGGTCGTGGCCCGGTTCACCCACCGCGAATCCCGCTGCGGCGACCCCGATCTGCACACCCACGCGCTGCTCGCGAACAAGGTCCGCACCCTCGACCGACAGTGGCGCGCCCTGGACGGCACCCCCATCTACCGCCTGCTGGTCACGGTCTCGGAGATCTACAACACCCGCCTGGAACTGCATTTGGAAGCCGATATCGGGGCCCAGTTCACCGAACGCACCACCGGTGTCGACCCGGGCAAGCGGCCGATCCGCGAAATCGTCGGCGTGCCCTGGGCATTGATCGAACACTGGTCGCGCCGCGACGCCGCCATCACCACCCGCCTCGGCGAGCTCACCTCCACCTTCCAGCAGCTGCTCGGCCGCGAACCGATGCCGCACGAAATGTACGGGCTGGCCGAACGCGCCACGCTGGAAACCCGCCCCGCCAAGCATCGACTGCGCAGCTACGCCGAACAGCGCACCGACTGGCGCACCCAAGCCCAGGCTGTACTTGGCGGCCGAAAAGCGTTCGCGGACACCGTCTCCGCGATCCTGCAACGCTCTCCCCAACCCCGGCCACGCGTCGATGCCGAGTGGATCGCCCGCACCGCGCAGCAGGTGCTGGCGACCGTGTCGGCCGAGCGGTCGAGTTGGCAGCGTCACCACATTCGGTCCGAGACCGAACGCCGCCTGCGCGGCCACGTCTATCGCGACCAGTGGGCGGTGGTCGCTGAAGCCGTTGTCACCGAAGCACTCTCGCCCTCCCACGCGGTCATCCGCGGGAACCCTGATATCGCCGCGGAACCCGTCTTACGGGCTGTCCCTGCCGTGTTCGCGCGCCGCAGTGGCGCCAGCGTCTACACCTCCGCGGGCACCCAGCACTACACGTCGGTGCGCGTTTTCACCGCGGAAGCACGGCTGGCCGAGCTGTCGCTGCAGCCCGGTGCGCGCACGATTGCTGCCGAGACCCTCGATGCGGCGATCCGCGCCTACAACCAGCATCCGGCGCACCGTGATCAGCAGTTGAACGCCAGCCAGATCGCGATGATCACCACCTTCACCCGATCCCCGCTGCGAATCACCACCGCGGACTCCCCCGCCGGGACCGGGAAGACCACGGCCATGGCGGTTTTGGCCGACGCCTGGCACGACAGCGGGGGCACCGTGCTCGGGTTGGCGCCGACCGCCGCCGCGGCGGCCGAGCTCGCGGCAGCGACCGGAGACCGCGTCGAAACCGTCGACCAACTCCTCACCATCCTCGACAACCACACCCCCACCGCCGAGCAACTCGCCCACCAGGACGCCGAGCGGGTGCCGCGCCTGCCGCGCTGGGTGACCCAGATCGACGCCGCCACCCTCGTCATCGTCGACGAACACGTAACCCTCTCCGACACCAAACGCCTGCAGTTGATGCGGTTCCTCACCGCCTGCGGCGCGACCATCCGCTGTGTCGGTGACACCCGGCAGTTGCCCGCGATCGAGGCCGGTGGCACCGCCACCGATCCCGGCCCGGACACGGTCACGCTGACCCATGTGCTGCGCTTCGCGGCGAAAGCCGAAGCCACCGCCACCCTCGGGGTACGCGACGGCGACCCGACCGCGCTCGGCTTCTACCTCGATCACGGCCGTATCCACGCGGGCGCACCGGGCACCGTCCTCGATGACACCTACACCGGCTGGGTCGCCGACTACACCGCCGGACGCGACACCCTGATGCTGGCGGCCACCCACGACATGGCGCGCGAGCTCAATGCCCGCGCCCGCGCCGATCGTCTCGCGCGCTCACCGCACCCGGGCGGGCGAGAAACCCGGTTGTCGGATGAGCTTTGCGCCTCCGCCGGGGACACGATCTGCACCCGCCACAACGACCGGCGGTTGCGTCTGGGTGCCACCGATTGGGTGCGTAACGGGTACCGGTGGCGCGTCGACGCCGTGCACGACGACGGCAGTATCACCGCCACGCATGTGCGGTCCGGCGGTGACTGCGGTGCCACTGTCCTGCTTCCGGCCGCGTATGTGCGCGCCTATGTGCGGCTCGGGTACGCCGCCACCATCAACTCCGTCCAGGGCATCACCGTCGGCACGTGTCATGTTGTGGTTACCGGCCGCGAGTCCCGGAACCAGTTCTATGTCGCCGTGACTCGCGGTAGGGACGCCAATCACGCCTATGTGGTGACCGCGCTCGACGGCAGCGAAACCTCCTTCTGGACCGAACCCGCCCTCCTGCCCCGCACCGCCGCCGAGGTCCTGTTGCGTGTTTTGGGGCGAGACGCCACCCAGAAATCCGCGCACACCCAACTCCACGATGCGTTGAATCCGTTTCGGCGGCTGGGTCGCGCGGTCGACATCTACCTCGACGCCATCGGCGTCGCCGCCGAAAACGCGGTCGGCCCCGAGACACTCGCGGCCTTCGATACGGCCGCGGACGCGTTGTATCCGGGCCTGACCGACGCACCCGCCTACCCGGTGTTGCGGCAACACCTGGCGACATTGGCGCTGTCGGGTGCCGATCCGATCGCGGAATTGGGGGAGGCGATCGCGGATCGGGAACTCGATACCGCCCGCGATGCCGCCGCGGTGCTGGACTGGCGACTCGATTCCTCCCGCACCCACTCCACCGGCACCGGACCGCTGCCGTGGCTGCGGGGTCTCCCCCCGCAACTGCCGCTGCTCGACGAGGTCGTGGCCGAGCAGTTGCACGCCCGCGGGCGCATCATCACCGCCCTCGCCGACCAGATCCGCACCGAGATCGCCGCCTGGACCCCGGCCACCGCACCGATGTGGGTACGCCCACTCCTCGGCGCAAACCCGTTCCTGGTAGCCGATCTCGCGATTTGGCGGGCCGCGCAGCACCTCGACGACACCGACCTACGCCTCACCGGTCCCGCCCGCAACCCGGTCCGCGAACACGAATACCAGCAACGGCTCGACGCCCGGGTGACCAACCAGCTCGGCGACCTGCATGCCGCCGCCCACACCTGGGGGCCACTGGCCAAACAGCTCGACACCCGCATCATCGACGACCCATGGTGGCCGGTACTGGCCGACCGCCTCGATATCGCCGCCCGCGCCGGACTCGACATCGACACCCTCCTCACCACCGCGGCCGGGGGGCGTCCGCTGCCGGACGAGATGCCCGCCGCGGCCCTGTGGTCGCGGCTGGAACTGGATCCGTCCGCGCTCGAGGCCGACGCCGCCGCGCACCGGCTACGCCCGGACTGGACACCGCACCTGACCGATCTACTCGGCCCCGCCACCGCCGACCGAGTGCTCGCCGACCCCGCCTGGCCGCGCGTCGTCGCCGCCGTCGACCGCGCCACCGGCACCGACTGGACACCCCACGACCTCCTCACCACCGCCCACGAACTACTGCTCAGCGCACACCCCGACACCCACCGCCCACCCCGCGACGACCAACTCGCCACCGCCCTCGCCTGGCGCATCGAAGCACTCCTCGCCCACCCCACCACCCCACCACCACCCATCGACACCCCCGACAGGAGCACCACCATGAACCCCGACACCCCACAAACCACACCCAGTGACCCGGACATGCCCGGCCCGGCGGTGCCGCCGCCCGAACACTCGGCACCGGCCGACACGACGAATCCCGGGCTGCCCGAGCATGTTCAGGCCGTCGCCGCCCTGTTCCGCAACGGCGAGGTCGACGCAGCATTGCGTGTCTGCCGCGACCGGCGCCGCGAGTTCACCACCGCCGAGCTCGATGTCATCGCCCGCGTCACCCGCACCCTCTACCGCCACAGCTACCCCGTCGCCCGCGCCCGGTTGCAGTGGGCCGCCACCAACATTCCCGCCCACCGCCGCCTCATCACCGCCTGCACACCCGCCACCGACCCCGGCCTCTACCGACCCGCCCCCGACCCGTCGCCGATGCCCGACCGCCGTGCACCCGCCCGCGATCACCGCGCATGGATCGACCACACCCGCCGCCGCCCACCCGCACCACCGGACACCACCAGCGACCTCCTCGACGCCTACCACCACGCCAACACCGACACCGACGACCCACCCCAGCACACACCGCTGCTCGCCGACGCCCAACCCAACCACATGCCCATCCCCGAAGGCACCGGTCAAACCCGCTACACCCTGCCCGGCCGTGACACCACTCCGGACGACACCTACCCCCTCGATTACGACCTCGCCGCGATCCCCGACACCCGCAGATTCGCCTGTGTCGACTGCGGAATCGAACGCCACACCACCGCGAGCACCCCACCCCCAGGCCGACGCAGCGACGACGGCCTCTGCGACGACTGCCGCGCCGACGGACGCCCCGCCATCCCCGACCACGACCCCACCGACCACATCCAAGCCCGCTGCACCCACCTCACCACCACCCGCCCCGCACCCGCCGCCCTCGCCGCACTCCGCGCCGACTGGCGCGCCGCACACACCCCCACCGACCGCGCCACCATCGAAAACTGGGTCCACCACCACCTCACCGACGACACCGCCGCCGACCATGCCCTCGGCCGCGACCCGACGCGGATGCTCACCGACACCGAACTCGCCCAACACATCCGCGACCTGCACCAGCAGCTCGCGAGCACCGACACCCGCGCCCAGATCTTCGGACCCGCCCCAGGACACCGTGACGACACCACTCAGGTCGACGACGCCCTCGCCGCCGATACGGCCTACTTCCGCGATCGGTTCGACCAACTGCGCGCCGAACAACAGCGACGTATTCGTCTCACCCCCGCCCAGCGGGTGGCGGAAGATCGCATGCGTTCTTGCACACAATCTCCCGGCATGCTCGATACCACCGAGACCGACGCAGTGATCCATGCCGTCGACCCCGACCACGGGCTCGACCTGTAGACAGACAAGCCACCACCTGGACACGGCGGTAGTCCAGCGTCGCTCGGCGAGTAGGTTGCCGTACGTGGGTCATGACGACCGCCCGACACAACCCCCGGCCGTGCTCTATCGGGTCAGTTGATCAATCTGCGTGGTAGGTGGCTCGGCGGCCACCCATTGCCGTCGTTCGGCATCCCAGCCACCAGCACCTTGCCCGGCAGCCCAGGCTCTGTCGGGTCGAGATCGATCAGCGCCACGCGCGCTTCGTCCGGCAGGTCCGCGGTCACCAGAATGGCTGCGGCGCTGACATTCTCGATGTCCAGTACGGCAGCGAGCCCACCATCGGAGATCCCGGCCTCGCTACCTGTGGGACGATTCCCCAGTGCCGAGCATGACCCACAACTGCTCGCGGCGCACCGGACTACGGCAGGCGCGGACCCGGGCGAAGAACGCGATGGTCGCATGCCCCGGCCGGGCTTGTATTCGCTGCTGGTGAGCTACCCGGCGAGGTGACCTGATCCGGCTTGGACGGCGGCCGACGCGTTGTTCGTGACACGTGGTGTCCCTCCTAGCAGGTCACCTTGCCGTTATGGAGGTAAACGACCTTTTTGGTTTCGCGTGCCTGGAGTGCCGCTTGGACGCGCGACCACATGTAGGTTCGTAGGCGTTGTTCGGCTTGTTCGGCAGTACAGAATTCGAAGGCGTCGAGTTCGTGGTCGGTAATTTCGAGTGTGTCGATCCGCTCGGCGCTGAGTGTTCCCGTGTCGAAGATGAACATGATGGAGTCGTCCCACGGGCCGTGTGGTGATACCCAGTCGACGCACAGCAGAGCGAGATCGGTGTCGAGGTGGAGTCCGAGTTCTTCGCGGAGTTCGCGACGTACGGCTTGGTCGGGTGCCTCGTTGGCTTCGGCCATTCCGCCGGGCAGGTCCCAGTCAGGTTTGTAGTTGGGGTCGACAAGCAAGATGCGGCCCTCTCTGTCGACGATGAGGGCGTCTGCACCGACTCGCTTGCGCGCCTGTCGGGCGTTGCCCTGGGCCAAGTGCGCGCGGTAGCCCTCGGGGTCGCGTTCCCACTGTGGTTGTTGCACAGAGTTCATGAGATCACCGATCGGTGTCGCGCGGGATTTGGTTGCTGGCGGTGTGGGAGCCATGTCTGGGCCCTAATGGTGTGGTCGAGGTAGTCGAGGAATGCATTCACGGTCGAACTGGTGTGGTAACGCAACAGTCGTGCGCGCAGGTCGGCGAATTGATGTACGACCAGGTAGGAGGCCAGTTCGCCGGTTCGGTTCAGGACATCGGTAGCGAGGGCGCAGGCGTGGTCGGGGTGGCCTTGGTCGGTGAGGATGGCGGCGAGGGTGAGTTGGCCGAGGGCGCGACTGCGAGTGCGGTCGGGTGGGCGGAGATCGATGATGCGCTGCGCGGCCTTCGCCGCGTGGGTGAGGTCGCCGAGCTGACGAAAGCTGCGAGCGGCTTCGCTGGCGAGGGAGCCGAGATCGAACTGGCTGATCCAAGGCGATATCACGTCAGGTGTTCCGCCTCCGAGGCTATGTTCAGCGCGGTCGAGCAGCGTGCGGACCTTCCGCGTTTCGCCCAGTACAGCGAAACAACGAGCCTGCATCGCGAGCACGCGGGCGGTGAGTTGGGGGTTGAACGGCGCCTTGGACAGCGCCATCTCGGCGTCGTATGCCTCCCGGATTGCTTCGACGGGGTCGCCCTGGTGTAGTTCAAGGTGCGCTCGGCTGGCGTGTATGTGGATGGTGAGTTGGCGATCGCGCCCGACCTTCGACAGGTCCAGGGCGCGACGGAATTGCTGGCTGGCCCGGTCGTGGTGGCCGGCGTCGTGGCTCATCCAGCCCGCCATCTCCACGATCCCGGCCGCGGCGGCGAATACCGTCGGCGTGGGGTCGTCGTCGCCGCTGAACAGCCTTGGTGCGAGCCGGGTGTTCCAGTAGTGGAGCACCTCCGAATACAGGTGCCCGCCGCCGTAGGTGCGGTCGGCATCGCGGAAGATCTGCATGGCGGCGATGTCGGCCTCGTTCGGGGGGAGATGGTCATCGAACCGCAGCAACCGGTAGCGGCCACCGTCCGGTGGCACGACGGGCTCCGATCGCGCCGCGAGGGGCGGGGGCGAGGTGCCGGGCAGCTGGAACCACAGCAACCGGGCAGGAATGTCGAGCAATCGGGCCCAGAACGCTAGGTCGTCGAGATGTTTGGTGGGTGGCCCGGTTTCGAGGCGGCTGAGCCGGGCTTGGCTCAGCCCTGCCCAGCGGGCGACGTCGGCTTGGCGCACCACGGTTGCGTGGCTGGGATGGTGTCGATAAGCGGCGATGACCCGGCCCATATGTTGCTCGGCGAGCGCGGAACGGATGGCAGCGTCGTCCCAGAACTCCGGCGGCATCGCAGGTGGCCGGTGCAGGTTGCCGCGGGCGCTGGTCACGCAGGTCGCGCAGTGGCCGGCGGCGTTGTCTCGCGCCAGAGGGGCGCCGCAGCCGCGGCAGCGCCGCCCAGCGTCGTGACCCATCGCCGCTCACCCTTGTCTGCGATATCCGGTCGAATTCACAGTGCGTGGTCAGCCGAGTGTATGCGCGGAAGGGTGATTCGGGCTGGGCGTATTACCGCACACGCATATCGAATAACCGATCGGGAGTACGCCGTCGCCCTGTGCTGGCGCATGGTGATCCATGGCACATCATCGTGTGAGAGCAAAGGGGAGAGGCCGTGAATCATTTGCCCACCAAGGCTATTGGCACCAGTGAGACCCGCGCTGAGGAGTTCTATCGGGGCCCGTCCGATGCCGTGTTCGATGTGAACTTGCTGAGGCAGGCGTGTGATCAGGTGATGGAACGAGTTGGGCTGCTGGTCACCGACCGCGCCGGGGACTCGATGACTTGTGTGTCGCTGACCCACCGTCCCGGTGCGGTCGATCCACTGGCCGACGGGTTGGAGTCGCAGTTCGCACCCGATGGCACACTGCGGTATC
Organism: Nocardia terpenica; assembly: GCF_013186535.1. Lineage (NCBI taxonomy): Bacteria > Bacillati > Actinomycetota > Actinomycetes > Mycobacteriales > Nocardiaceae > Nocardia > Nocardia terpenica. The sequence continues at coordinate 1,770,878 of NZ_JABMCZ010000003.1, read as the reverse complement.
TGGAAAGCGAATTCTGCTGCTTCAACGACGATTTCGCAGATACTTACTTCGCGACAGTTTGGCGGTCGGTGAGGGCACTGTATCCGGTGGGCCGGATGCGGCTAATGATTGTGGGCCCCCAGCAGATCTACCGGATGCACGCGGATGCGACCAAACGCGCGCATCTGGCAATCCATACCGACCCGGACGCCTTTCTCGTCGGCCCGGATGGGCACGGCCATCACGTACCCGCCGACGGGCGGCTGCGAGTGTTCGACACTCGGCTGCGGCACACCGCATTCAACGCCGGTACCACGCAACGGGTGCATCTGACGATCTCGATGGCCAGCACCGAGCGCCGCCACCACACCGCATTGCTGCGCCGGACGGACGAGGCCGACCGATGACAATCCTGACCGGTGAGGAAATCCGCCGCCAATGGCAGCGCGGCGCGATCCGGATCGACCCGTTCGACGAGTCACGACTTAATCCCAACAGCTACAACTTCACCCTCGGTGACACCGTGCGCGTGTACAGCTCGCCGGAGCTGGACGCGCGGGTGGACAACCCGACCACCGAGATCCTGATCCCCCACGAGGGATTCGTCCTCGAAGAGGGACGGCTGTATCTGGCTGCGACGGCGGAAGTGCTGGGCGGCGCCATGTTCGCACCGACATTCTCCGCCCGGTCGAGCATCGCGCGGCTGGGTCTGTCGATCCACCTGTCCTCGGGGCTCGGCGACATCGGCTACGTGGGCCACTGGACGCTGCAACTGCTCGCCACCGCACCGGTGCGGGTATATCCGGGGATGGAGATCGGGCAGATGATGTGGTGGGTGCCGTCGGGAGACATCATCTGCTACAACGGCAAATACCAAGGCGCGCAAGGCCCTCGCGCCAGCGAGAGCTGGCGCACCCTCGACCGCGATGTCGCCCGCATCCGTTTCCCCGGCACGGATGGACCAGGCATGGATCCGGCCCGCGTGGGCGCGAAAGCCGCCACCCTCGCGCGGCTCGCGCCCCGGGTACCGGTGCCGGATCTCGTCGCGGTGACGGCAACGGAATTCACCGACGCGCTAGCACCGCAGACAGTCGAGCAAATCAAAGCTATCTTCTCGGATCTGCAGGCCACCGTCGGGGCGAATATCGTCGAGGACGCGGCCCGTCTCGCCGAATTGCTCGCCGATATCGCGCTACCGGTATATGGTCGGGAACTTCTGGCGCGGCGGCTGAGTGAAGTGTTCACCCCGCAGACCCGGTTCGCGGTGCGGTCCTCGGCAGCCGGGGAAGACTCGACCACAGCCTCGCACGCGGGCGTCTACGACAGCGTGCTGGACGTCGCCGCCGCCGATGTGCCTGCCGCCGTGGCTGCGGTCTGGCGCTCCTACTACTCACTGGCGGCAGTGACTACCCGATTGCGGGGCGGAGATCTCGACCCGGCACCGCGGATGGCAGTCATCGTGCAGGCCATGATCGAACCCGACATCGCGGGCATCGCTATCACCGGCCTGGACCCCACAGACCCCGACCGAGTGCATATCGAGGCCGTCCGCGGCCGAGCCGACGCGCTCGCGGGTGGTGTCGCAACCCCGGACCACAATCTCCTGTCCGCCAGTGACGCCGCGCGTATCGGCCAGCTCGTCGATGCCGTACGCACACAGCTCGGGCGCCCGGCGATGGATATCGAGTGGGTGCGCGCGGGTGATCAGCAACTGTATGTGGTGCAGGCGCGGCCGAACACCGCCCGCCACACCGGCCGCCGCACCGAGCCTGCGGTTGTCCGGCTCTACGACGAGCCGATCCCAGCCGATATCCCGCTTGGACCGATCGGCCCGGCCGTGGCGCACTTCATCGCCAAACGCCGCATGGCCGTCCAACTCGCCACCACACTGGACCTCAGCACAGGCGTCGCCTTCGTCGTGTACGTCCCCGCCGACCCCGAATCCAGCTGGTACAGCGCGTTGGCCACAGTGCTGGATCCTGCGCTCGACGGAGCCCGGGTGATCGTGGACGCCAGCGAGTTCGAACGCCAGACCATCATCGACTACGCACACCTGCACACCCACCTCGAGCGGCTATTGGCCACCACTCCGGTCGGCGAACCGCTGACACTGCTGGTGCGTCAGTACGTCACAGGGCACCGGGGCGTGATCAGCCGTCACACCGGCGGGGAATACTACGCCGAGACGTCTACCGACGGGCTGCTGGCGATGAACCGCGGCACCGCCGCCTGCACGGAAATCCGTTTCACCGCCGACATGCCCGCCCCTGCCGCGAGCATCTTCGGCGGCACCGCCAACGTGCGCCACATGGTGGAGTTCAGTACGCGGCTGGAGCAGCAGTTGGGCCCGGTCACCGTGGAATGGGTGGTCGACCCGGACGGCACCGTCCATTACATCGACCACACCGTGCTCGGCACAGGCCACCCCCACGCCTTCGCCCAACCCGCCGCCGATGACGCGCTCATGCTCGCCGAGGGCCGGTGCGTCGGCCGGGTAGTGCGCGTCACCGATGACGCTGTCCTGCAACGGTTGTCGGTGGCCCCGGCGGTCAGCGTCAGCGGCGGTGTCGACGTCAGCGGCCACCGTGTCATCGCCGACGCCGTGGCCCGCGCCCGAGAGATCCGCGCCGACGGCGCGCAGGTGATCATCTCCGCACGCCACCCCTACGCGATCCTCGCCGCCCTCGTCGGCCACGTCGACGGCTTCCTGTTCGACTCGGCCTCTCGCTTGTGCCACCTCGCAATCATCTTGCGGGAGAACCACATTCCCGCCGCCGTGCACCACGCCCGCCACGGCACGCTGGTGATGCTCGACGACGGCGCGGTCTACACCCTCACCCCGTCCGGAGACGATCGACCATGACTCCTACTCCTGATCCCACACCGCCGCTAGCCCGTGTATGCCTGTTGGGTCATTCCGGCGCAGGCAAATCCACCACTGCGGTGTTCATCCGCTCCGCAGTCTCCCGTCGGTCGATGTCGTGTGCGGTGGTGAAGGTCGCCGCGCCGCTGTATGAGCTGCAACAGGCGTTCTACACCCGGCTGGGGCAACCATTGCCCGCCGGGCAGCAGGACCAGCAACTGCTCGAGGCGCTCGCCCGCCTGATCCGCAGACGTCACGCCCGGTTCCTCGTCGACGACTTCCTCACCCGCGCCGCGGCAGCTCACGCCGACGTGCTGGTCAACGACGACGTGCGCTCCTACGACATCGACTACCCCGAGTTGCGGCGGCGTGGCTGGACCGCCGTGCGGATCTCGACGTCGGATGACCTACGGGGCAAGCGCCTGGCCGCCCAGGGCTACGTGAGCCTGTCCGACGCCAGCACCACCGGTGTCGACGCCATCGAGGTTGACTACGAGATCCGCAACGACGGCACGCTCGCCGATCTGGAGACAACGGTGTCGCACCTGATGAACCAGGTCCTGTCGTGCTGACCGGGCCCGCCATTCACACCGCGCTACGCCGCGGCGACATCGTGATCGACCCGTTCGACGTCACCGGGCTGTGTGCTAACAGCTACGCCTTCCACCTCGGCGACGACCTGCTGCGCTATACCCCACCAGTAGATGGTGTCCTCGACCCACGCATCGACATCCCGGCCGTGTCGACCCCGTTGCCAGGCACGGGGTATGTGCTGCGGCCGGGCGCGCTGTATCTGGCGGCGACGCGAGAAGCGATGGGCGCCACCTGTTTTGCCGCGACCCTGCACGCCTGTCGATCGGTGTCCTCACTCGGATTGCGAATCCAACTGTCGGCGCCGCTGGGGCACTGCGGCGCGGTGATCCCCTGGACACTCGAACTGCGGGCGGCGATGCCGGTGCGTGTATATCCCGGCATGACGATCGGCAAGATCGCGTTCTGGCCGATGTACGGTCATCCCCGCCTGTACACCGGCCGCTACACCGGATCCGGCGGGGCGGTTCGGTCGCTGCTGGCTGCCGATTGCCCCGCGTCGGACCAGCCGACAGTGATACCGTCCGCCGGACCCGATCCGGCACCACCACCGGTCAACCATGCGCCCAAGCGAGAGGTACCACAGCGATGAGCAGCATCGATGTCATCATCCTCACCTACAACAGCGCCCAGCTGCTGCGCGAGGCCGTCGCCTCGGTGCGCGCGCAAACCATCGCCGACCAGGTGAGGATCACCGTCATCGACAACGCCTCCGGAGACGACACCCTCGCCGTGGCCCGCGAGCTCGGCATCGACCCCATCGCCAATCCAGTCAACATCGGATTCGCCGCCGCCATCAACCAGGCCGCCGCCACCAGCCACGGCGACTACGTCACGATCCTGAATCCCGACGCGGCACTGGGTGATCCGAAGTGCCTGGAAGCGCTGCTTGCCACCCTCGATGACGAACAGATCGGCGTCGTCGGCACCCGAATGCTCACCGACGGCAAACCGTACCCCAACGGCCGCCGCTTCCCGTCCACCACAACCGCCGCCCGCCACGCTGTTATGGGCATCCTGCGCCCCGGCAACACCGCCACCCAGGAATACTTCGGCGACGCGTTCGGCCGCGCCGACGCCGACCAACCCGTCGACTGGGTGTCGGGCTGCTGCCTGATGATGCGCCGTCCGCTGTGGGAAGAGATGGGCGGGTTCGACGAACGATATTGGATGTATCTCGAAGATTGCGACCTGTGCTGGCGGCTGCGCCAACGCGGCTACCGGACCGTGCTGTCCGGACCGGCATGGGTCATCCACCGCGGCGGCCAATCCAGCCGCACCCGCAAAACCAAATCCCTGTGGCACCACCACCGCAGCGCCCTCATCTTCTACGCCACCACGCGCTCCGGCTGGAAACGCGCCCTCCTGCCCGCCGCCGCAGCCTTCCTCACCGCCCGCTTGGGCGTGCTCGTCGCAGTGAACACCGCACGCCGCGTCATCGCCCGCGACTGATCGAATTCGCCTGAACAACACCATATCTGGGGGACTCTTTGCCATGCCTGAAAACCCACGCTGCTGGCTGATAATGGGGCCGTGGCACAGCCGCTACGGCCATCCCACCCGCACCACCGCTGATGCCGCCGACCGCGCCGTGCACCGCCTGGTCGACGTCCACACCGTCGGCGGCCACGCGACTCGCGTCCTACGGTGGGATCAGTTACGCGACAGCCGATCCGTACACCACATCACCGGCACCGGCCGCGTCGTCGCAGCCGACGAGACCATCACCTACACCGACCTCACGCTCACCGTGCACGGCAGCCGACCGATACCCGACGCGATGCCGCTAACCTTGCTGATGCCCGACACCGGCGGATGGCTGGCATACCTACCCATCCGGCTCGGTCCTGACGACGCCCTCTTCCACCACGTCGACACCATCGACGCCATCACCCGCCGCCGATACACACCGCCGCCCGCAGTCCTCGCACAAACCCTCCAACGGCTACCGATGTACTCGAAAATGGTTGGCAGCCACGAATGCTGGTACTTCACCCAAGACCCCGACATCGAGTACGAGCACAAGCTCACCCTCGACTCCGACACAGACATCTACGCCCTCGCCCGCGACATCAACAACCAGATCGGGCGCGGCAAACTCAGCCACTATCGCCCCGAATTCCGCAACGACTTCGAACTCTGGCAATTCGGCAACCACATGTTCGCCATCACAGGACCCGACAAGTCCGATGCCGGCTACGCCTCCTTCATCCCTCACATCAACGGCGGCTACACTCTCAAACGCAAACAGTTCCATCACGACGGATTCGCCCGAATCGAACGCAAAATCGACTGTCCACACGAATTAGCCACAAATGCCGATATGCACGCCTACCTCACCCACCAACTCGGCCTGGACGCTCACCACCTCGGTAGCTTTGACCGCATCCGCTTCGACAACATGCTCGAAAACAACGAAACCGGCCACATCTATTCAATAACGACCGATAGATGCATATTCGGCGAATATCACGCTGCCCTACAACAGCTCGAAATCGAGTACATCCGATCTCGGGGCAACACCCGAGAATGCCGCGACGAAATCATCGACGAACTCAACCACTTGAAAACATGGACACAGACATTCCTCAACGGGCGTAACATTGTGTTCCGTTCGGACTACACCTCCAAATACACCAGTCTTCTCCAATTGGCCGACAAGGCGGCATCACACTAATCGCGCGATGCTGCGAAAAACCGACAACTCAAACAATATAATGGCAACCACAGCACTGGTATACAGCGGCCCGCCCCACATCAAAACCTTCGGAGGCACGGTGAACGCACCGGTCCAAATCCTTGACCAATCCCCGGACACCACACTCTCCGATGTGGAAACCGCCTGCACCATCTCGCCGACCATCGCGGACGCGGCAGACCTCCACCCCAGACGCCGGAGCACCGCCGACTCGAAAATGACTCACCGGTGATCCACGAATTGCTCGAACACGGTCGCGCAGACGCCGACTCGGTCATCGAGCTGGCGTCCGCGTTGATCCGCCAACCCTCGCGCGGCGGGATCGATGACTACGGACCGGTCCTCGCTGTCGCACAGACATGGCTGACCGAGCACGGTTTACCGTGCCGACGGCTGCACGGACCGGACCGCAACGTCGTCGGACTGGCGTGCGAGATCGTAGGAGCCATTCCGGGCCCGACCTGGGTCTTGGATGCCTGCCTGGACACCGCACCATTCGGAGACGAGCGCGCTTGGTCGTTTCCACCGACAGCAGGTGATGTGGTCGACAGCTGGTTGCGCGGCCGAGGGGCCGCCGATTCCAAAAGCGGCGCAGCGCTTTTCTGTCACATCGCTGCCGCAGTGGCCCCCCACGCCGATCAGCTCACGGGAACACTCACCGTGCTGCTCGACGTCGACGAACACACCGGCGTGTTCGGGGGTGCGCGAGCATTCCTCACCGATCACGGCACAGCGCCGATCGGCGGCGTATTGATCGGATACCCAGGAATCGACGACGTTGTCGTCGGAGGACGAGGTATGCTCCGGGCCCGCCTGCACGTACACGGTGTAGCCGAACATTCCGGCGCATCCAACTCCTCACCGATCAACGCGGTAAGCCGGGCCGCGTGCCTGATCACGGCGCTGGACGCGATCGAACTTCCCGCCGCCGAGACAAGCAGGTTTCCTCTGCCGCCGAAACTGACCGTGACCGGCGTGCACGGCGGTGAAGGATTCAGCGCGGTACCCGACTGCTGCGTGGTCAGCGTGGACATCCGGCTCACCGATGCCCTGGACGCCGATTCCGCGGCAAAGCTACTGCGACAGGTGGTCACCGAGTTCGATCACGATCACCCGGCGCCCAGACCGACCACGATCGAGACGGTCATGACGTGGCCACCGTTCCTGCTCAGCGAGCGCGATCAGCCTGCGGCGGCGCTGCTGGCCAGCGCACGAGAAGCAGGAATCAACGCCCGCCCGAAGGTCGCCGGCCCATCCAACATTGGAAATCTGCTCAGCGGCTACGGAATTCGCGCCACCGCAGGATTCGGTTTGCGCTACCGGGGCCTGCACGGCATCGACGAATGCGTCGACCTGGACATGCTGCCAGCAGTTCACGCCGCCTACCACCGCTGTGTGAGGTCGTTGATGGACGCCGACTCGTAATGTCACCACCGCTCCCCGAATCCCGTACTCGGTGGAGCAACACGGTCGACACCGGATCGGCGAAACCCAACGGTCCGACGTCTGTCCGTGTCTGCCTGAGATCATCACGGGTGGTTGTGGTTACCCTGTAATCTGCTGCCTTCTGCATCTACTCCCGTGCTGATGCAGGCGAGTCTATTCTCATGTGTCGGGCATCACTCGACGGAGGTGAACCTCGATGGGAGACGGTTTGTCGCGTAGAGGCTCGGCATGGGGGCGTCAACTGCGGGCCTACCGAAGAGATGTGTTGAGGCTGAAGCAAGAAGAATTCGCGGCAGCCCTGGTACAAGCGGCAGCGCAGCGTGGTCTGTCGTTGGCCTGTAGTCAGGGGCACGTCTCGCGCTGGGAGCGTGGCATCGTCAAGCATCCGTGGCCTACCTATGTCGATGTTCTGCGTGACCTGGGTGCGCCGGTCCCGGACGCCGTAGTCGATGCGGAGGACGCCGTATCCGATGCCGAGATCGCGCCGTATGCTTTACCACCCGTCGCGGTTACCGTGGAGGATGTGGAGCGCCGAACTTTTTTAGCCGCTATCGCCGCGGCGGCGACTGTCGGTTCCACGGCCGACTTGCGGCCGTGGTTCCCAGAGTTCGTCTCTGCTGGCCGTATGCCGATTCCGGGCAACGTCGGGATGGCGGATGTTGAGTTCGTCCAGCGTGTCACGGCGAGTCTGCGCGGGCTGGACCAGCGGCATGGCGGTTTCGCGGTGGTGGACTCCGCCTCGGGATTGCTGAGTTGGAGTCGCGGCCTGTTGCACAAATGCGAGGACGACTCCATCGCTACCGAGATGGCGACGGCATTGGCTGACCTCGCGCGTCTGACCGGGTGGGCGTACTACGACGTAGGCCAGCACAGCCGCGCTCGCAGTTACCTGACGCTGGGACTGTCGTATGCACGTGGCGCCAGCGCGGATAGCCTCGCCGCGTCGATTCTGTACGTCTTGGGTCGTGTCAGTTTGGTCGAGCGTCAGCCACGAGAAGCGTTGCGAATCTTTCAGCTTGGGCAGATCAGTGCTCAGGATGCCTCGAACGCTGCCGAATCCGCTCGGCTGTACAGCAACGAGGCGTGGGCACACGCCATGATGGGCAACCAGCAACAGATGAACGATGCGCTGGCGAGAGCCGAGCACGAGATCGCCCGCGCCGACAGGGCGAAAGCCGATCCTTGGAATGCGTTCTTCTTCACTGCCGGAGAACATGCCGGCCTCACATCAGCCATATTCAATGAACTGGCGGTCGCCAGCGACGATGCCAGCACCGTCGAACGCTACACACTCCGTGCGTTGGAGCAGATACGGGACTCGCTCGTGTCGGCCGGACCCGATCGACCAGCCCGCAGCGTGCTGTTCGACCACACCCTCGCCGCGAGCTGTCAGTTCCGGCTCGGGGACGTTGCATCGGGTGTGGTTTCGGCCGCTACGGCGCTCGCGATGACCAGCGAGGTACTGAGCGCTCGTGTCGTCGGTCGACTGCAGACGATGAGTAGCGCAGCGGAACCGTTTCGGAGGCACGCGGATGTGCAGGAGGTGCGCTACCAAGTCGGGCAGCTGGCGTTGCCTGCACCGAAACCCCTCCCGAGCTGACTGCCCAGCACGATCGAGGGTGTCGACGTGACGACCAAATTGTCGCCTGACCGGGCCGCGGAATTGCATGCGGCAGTGGTCGATGCCTGCGAACGGATGGGCCTGTCCTCCGACGGGGCACAGTTGATCAAATACACGGTCAACGCTGTCTACCGACTCGACATCCCCGTCGTCGTCCGGATGGGTTCGGGCAATGTCGGACAGGTGCGCGGGCATCGACTGATCGAGACTGCCCAGTGGCTGGCCGCCCGCGACGCGCCGACCGTCCGTCTTCTCGACGGCCACCAACCGGTCATCGTGGACGGGTACACGGTGACCTTCTGGCATGAGCTTGAGACTCGAACGGATTGGACGGCACGGCATCTGGCCCAACCGCTGCGTGCACTGCACCGGTTGTCCCCGACTGCTTCACTGCCTGCCTGGAATCCGTTCGACATCGCCCGACGTCGGCTCGACGCGGCCGATTCCAGTCTGCCGTCCGACGATCTCCGATGGTTACGCGATCAGTGGCGAGCTGCCGAACAGTGCTACGCCGAGACGAAGTCGACGATGCCAATGGGCGTCATCCACGGTGACCCGCACACCGGCAATCTCCTCCTCGACGAATCCGGGCGCATCGTTCTGTGCGACCTCGACGAGACCGGTGTCGGACCACTCGCATGGGACCTGGTGCCACAGGCAGTCGGTGCCGCGCGCTTCGACCGCGCCGACTTCTACAGCGAGTTCGTCGAAGCCTACGGATCCGACGTTCGCGAGGAACCGTATTGGCCTGTGCTGGAACGAATCCGCGAACTGATCATGGTCACCGGGGTTGTGCCGGATATGGGCCACCGCCCCGAGATCGCCGCAGAGCATGCACATCGACTAGCGTCCCTGCGTTCAGGTGATACGTCGGCGATCTGGCATCGCTACCAGTAGCCCCGACAGCCAGCCAGTCTTGAACATTCGAATACGTGCGCCGCATGCACAACACTGCGCGAACCCCGAAAGTGCCATATTCGTCCCCCGTCTGCGTGCCTTATCTGCCGTATTTTCGTGCCATTGAAGTCACATAGCGCCGAGGCTTGACTCGATGCATGACCGCAGCGCGAACTCAGCTCGACCCGAGTCGCTGAGACGCACCGCGATCACCAGTACCGGCGCAGGCTCACAGCGTTAGCCCGCCTGTCACCGGAGGACGGATCGGCTCGAGGCCACAGAGGTGACTGCGATGCAGGTAATGCCACGCGTTGACAACACATTGCCGACGAGGCGAATGAGATACACGCTTTGGACACATATTGGTGAGTCGCGAGGTGCATCGTGACAGCCATCGACCAGTACGCTGCGGCACGCACCACGACGCTCTTCCCGGCGACGGGGACGATGGTCGCGGCGCTCCGCGGCTCCATGAACGTGCCGCTCTCACCGCTGACGCAAGCGGCATACGAGTTGGCCTCGAAATACCGCGAACTCATTAGGGATCCGTCAGCGAACGAATTGATTCACGCGCAGATCGCTGAAATCGAAGCACGCATTGATCAGTTGGTCACAACGCAGCTGCCGCGATCCGCGGCTGATCAGGTACCGCCAACTGTTGGTGCGGTGATCAACTCACTCGCGATGCTGTGGCCGCTGGCCGAATGGGCCCTCCAGCGCCACCCATCAACAGACGGTCGCCTGCACCGAGTTTGGTTCCGCTTGGCCGAAGTGCACAACCTCTACTCCGATTTCGTGAGCAACGACCCGATGGAACCGGTGCAGCTGCCGACGTGGAGCGTGATCGAAGCGATGAGACGGGAGCTTGAGAAATGACTTACGGATGGAAAATGGTAAGCGCTCGTCTGCTTGGGACTGGCGCTGGCCTGTTCGAGACACTGGTGGGAGCTGAGTGCGGCTGGCCGCAGGCAGGCTTTCGCTCCACGCGGGCTGGGCTAGCGGTGATGCCCCAACCGCTGGACCCAGATCTCGGCTCCGCTGACACGCGCCGTGCCGCCTGCTCTTCGCGATCCGGAGGGGTGGTCATGATGACAAGACCTCAGTCGAAGGTTGGCCCGTGCTGGGTTTCCAATCATGGTCTCGCACAGAGCATCTTGAGAACTGCGTTCTGCAATTCCGAGTGGCGGAGCCTTCCCCTGGTCCACCAACCGCTACAGACACATCGGCACTCAGTGCTCACTCCCTCTCACCCTCGAAAGCCCCCGATGGACGAAGCCGTTTGGGCACTTGGTTTTCCTCACGATGCCCCCGATGAATCCTTCAATGTGCCCGCCGCACTCATGGCGATGAGGCTCCATGCTGGGTGCCCGGACTCGTGCCTGCGGAAAACCGCTGCGGCACAAGCCTTGCGGGAAGCGGGCTATTCAGAATCGATGGGCATCCGATGACCGCTGCCATCGGGGCAGCGCTGCTTGCCCTCGTGATCACGCTCACCGGCTACTGGATGCTCAACCGCCCCAGGACGATAGGAGCGCACAGCGCCCATCACACGCGGCCTTACACGCACGCCGCGCCACCCCGGCCATTCGTCCCCGAACAAGCCCGGCGTGCCCTGCGCGAGCACCGAACCTGTACGGATTGCCCGCGCCGGGCCGCCGCCGAGCGCGCCTTGCGCAGAGCGAAGTTCTCACGATGAGCTCGGCAACGATCCTTCTCAGCGAGGCAGATCAGTGGCGCTTGCGGTACGGCGATTGCCGTTGGTCGCCACCGGACATTGAGTCTCTGCAGTTGGCGCGATTCATACTCTCGCTCCACAGCGGCCACGGCCCGGACTGCCTCCCCTTCGCCGCCGCACTGCGCCGAGCATCGGAACCGGTCGAATGAACTGCGAACGCTCGATACGCACGCACATCTGGACGCCCCCGCCCAACAATGCGCTCGACTTCCCCGGCACGGCCGCCGCCATCCTCGACGGTCACCGAGCCTGCCGAGCGGGCACGGACGGCACCGCCGCCTCGTGCAGCACCAAGCTCGCCGTGCTCCTGATCTGCGCCGACAAGGGCTGGGACATCGGCACCTGGACACCGGAAATCCAAGCCCTACGTGCGGATCTCCGGCGACGCCGAGCACCACTACAACTACCCACCCCACCGGAACAAACGCTATAACTCGGCGGCGCTCGGGCCCAACGCGGAGGCACCTGCCGCACACTCTCGACGAGCTCACCACCAGGGCCACACCCGAGGCCATCCGCCGCGTTGATAGCAGGGAATCCCTGCCTATCCGAAGGCACCCCGAGGTCGTGGCCGCAAATACCGTGTCCCCGTTAACGTTTCAGCGCAATGACATTGCTGGAGGCATCCGACGCCGTCAGATACACGGCATCGGTCAGATCAAGACCGCAGCAAAGAATTTCCTCATCGTTTGGAGGCGAACCCATTGCAAGACAACCGAATTGACAACAGACAGCCTCAGGGTGAGGCAGCGCCCGACCCCGACACCACGGCCCCGCCCGGCGCCGAGGCTCCGATTCACCCTGAGCACGCCATCAACGGCTGGCAGTACGGCAGCGACGGCGCGAAGGCGTGGCTTCAAAAGAAATACGCCAACGGGTGGGGAACGATCCAGGCAGCCGCGGGATCGAGTTGCGCCTGGACGATCCTCGATTTGGGCGGGCAGACGGTGCGCGAAGCCTCCGCTGCTTCGGCCGCGGCCGCGGTCGCCGAGGCCGATGCCTGGGCTGTCGAGTATTTCGGCGAACCCCGGTGACTGCGTCGATGTCGGCCGACGACGATCCCGGCCAACCATCGACTACCCGCGACGGCGGCGGTAGCCAGCAGAACCCACCGACGCCGCTAGGTCCTCGATCCGGTTCGCGCACAGCCGAATCCGGGTCCGGCGAATCGTCCGCGGTGCGCCCGCTCGACGACCTGCTCCACGAACTCCGCCACGCGGCGGGCCCTTCACCCATCCGGACCGTCGAAAGCCCTGCACCGATGAACCCCCTTCCCGATTCGGTAGCCATTCCATCCAGTCAGTCCCTGCTCCCGATCCTCGAAACACTGATCTTCTCACCGGACTCGGTGGTGGTGTTCGACACCGATATCGGCTACGACCTCGACGACATCATCGCGTTGTGGTGCGCCGCCCGCCTGGTCGGCGACCATCGTCTGGTCGTGGTCACCTCCGACGAGACCCGCGACCGGCGGGCGCGGCTGGCCCGGTATTTCCTGGATTTGATCGGCCGCCCCGATGCGCTGGTGATCGCGGGCCGCGACCTCGGCGGCCACCACCGATTCCTGCTGGACGACCGGTACCTGAGCATGGACCGGCCGGTGTCGACCGATGTGATCGAGGTGATCACCCACCTGTGCCACACCGCGACCGCGCCACTGGTGTGGGTGGGTCTGGGACCGTTGTCCAATCTGTCCGACGCCCTCGCCGCCCGCCCGTACCTGACCGAGATGATCGACGTCACCTGGATGGGCGGCTGGCTGGACCGGTACCGCCGCCCCGACCGCGCCTCCCACAACTTCCGGATGGACCCCCTCGCGACCGGCCACGTCCTGCGGGCCGCCCACCGGCCCCGATGCGTCCTGTCCACCCACACCGACCACCCGGCACTCGAACTCACCCCCGCCAGCCCTCTGCTCGCATGGTCGTCCACGCCGGGGCGCCCGGAATGGGCACAACTGATCGCCGCGCACGCCGACGCCTGGTTCGCGTACTGCCGCACACGCGGGGCCAAACCCCGTAGCTGTCAGGCCGACCCGCTCACGCTGGCCGCCGCTCTGGGGGCGCCTGTCGTCGAGTTCGGCACCGAGACAGTGACCATCGCCGACGACGCGCGCCTGTATCGCCGCGGCCGCGGCCTCAACCTCACCGTCTCCACCCACGTCGACTACCCGCGCTTCGGCCAGTGGCTCGCCAACGCCCTTCCCGAAACCGGTCTGCACCCCGCCATCCCGATCACCACACCCTCACCACCGACCCAGTAATCCGCCCGAATGTGCCCACTGTCCAAAGACATTCAGCACCCACCACGCAAGGAGCACCCCGTGAAGACAAGTCGCCGAATCACCATCCTGGCCGCCTACACGACCGCCGTCGCCGCCACGGCCAGCATTCTCACCCTCCTCGTCCGAGACCTGCGCTGGCTGTGGCCCCCAGCCCTCGACAGCGTCATCGGCCTCGACCACCGCCCGACCGCCTGAGCACCGCCTGCCACAGCACTGCACCGCCGTAGTCGCGGACGGTCGATGAGCTGATCGGTGACCTATCACGACCACCCCGCGCCCACCCTCTACCGACAGCGCCGCGGTGCCGTACGAAACGGTTCGGCGGACCGACGCCGTCGAATCCGTTGCCCTTGTTCATTTTCCGGAACCAACCGTAAGGAATAGCCCCGTGCCGACTTCAGTACGCCGCGTCGCGGCCTGGTTTGCCTACGCCGTCGCGGCAGCGCTTCTCGCCGATCTGATCGCCGAGATTGTCCACGTATCGATCGACATTGCGCGCCTGGCCGTGCGCGCCGTTGTCCGCCGCAGCATCCACCACGACGACGCTGGCGAGTATGCCTGAGCGAATCCCGGTCACAGCCCGGCATTTCCAGAGCCACGAGAGTGCGCCGATGAGGACCGCCAGCACCGGTCACGATGGGCCGGTCACCCACGCCAACGGGTGGCGAAGGTGGACATCCTGTTCTCGAGGTGGCGAATATCGTGGTCCCGTTGCTGCCCGCCTGACGGTTCCGGCTACCGGTCGAACCAGCCTCGGCGGTGGCGTTCTTCGAAGAACCGGTCCTCGGCTTCCTCGCGTTCGCGCTGCCGCCGGGCTTGTTCGGCTTGTTGCCGTGCCGCGTTCGCGTCCACGAAGGTGGACACGGCTTCGAAGCGGGGATCGGCTCGCAGTTCCCGCATGGCCTCGTCGGTCTTGGGTTCCTTGTCGCGCAGCGCTGCCCTGTAGGCGGCCAGGATGTCGGCTTCGTCGTCCACGGTGACCGATAGCAGCCGGTTTTCCGAGTCCACGACGACCCTGATCCCGTTCGCTACGCCGACGCCGCGGACCTGCCGCAGCGCGTAGTGGGCACGCTGTACCTTCGCGCCGAGGTCTCCGAGGTCGTTGTGCTCGGGCGACATGCACTGGTCCCTTCAATCCGATCACCGGCAGAGTTGTTGTCAGGATGGACGTGTCAGCTCGGGCGGTTGCGGTGTGGCTGTGCCCTTGGCGGCCTTCGGGAAGCAGGGTGATCCCGCGCCGATACTGAGTGAGCCGTCGCCTTTACCGGCGTCTTGCACGTTCAGCCGGTATTGGTCGGGTGTCATCACGGCGGCCCAGCGGGAATCGGAGCCCGGATGGAGGTGGAAACCGCGCCCGGTCCAGTAATCCCGGATAAGTTGGAAGTAATGGTCGTTCTGACCGCGCGGCACCCCGACCACCCAGTAACTGGTTTGGGCTTGGACAGGTCCGTCGGGATTGCTGTTGTCGTCCTCACACGGCACGGTGTTGGCTGCGCCCGTGCCCAGAGTTCCGAGGTTCGGGTTGTCGGGGGTGCGTGACAGGCCAACCCCAGGCGGCAGCGCCTCGAGCGTATCGAGAAGATAGGTGTTGATCTGCTCCCGTGCCGCGGCCTCGGTCAAGGGTGAATCCATCTGCGCTCCTTTGTGTTTGCCACACCCGGTGAGCAGCACGACCATAGCGATCAGCACCACACCCGCAGCGGCGCGCGCTGGCCGGGGTCCTCGCCGTGTCGATGTCATTTGATCTCCACCGCCGCATCGCCGTTGTTTGCAATGATGTCGCCGATGCCTTGCAGCGACTTGGAGCCTTGGTCCCAATAGTTGCTGTGCGTGCCGGGGTTGAATCCGGCCCACCAGCCCGCGTCTCCCGGATTCGATTCGAATACCCTTGCACCGTAGTCCTTTTCGGTGGGGTCCTGGCCGTAGTCGTCCAGGCCGGGGGTATACCGGGCGATCTGGCTGCGCGCGTACTCGGGCACCGGATCGTGGTCGGCCTTGGTGGCGAAGACGTGATTCGCCACGTCGTCGTGGGACACTCCGGTCAGGGTGAGTTGATCAGCACCCTCGACGGTCGTTCCGGGGCTGGCGACGAAGATCACCGAATCGGCATTCAGGCTGCGCCCGTGGGCGGCCGCATCGCCGACCGCGGTGGTCCCGTAGCTGTGCCCGAGCACCGTGTTGTACGACCGGGGACCGTCGTGGGACACCCGAAGACCATCCTGGAAGCTGTCCAGGGCAGGAGCCGCCGAATCCGCCCAATGCCGCTCGGTGGCCTCCGGCAACGACGGAGGCGCGGTGAGGTAGACCTCGGGCGCGGTGTCGGCGTCGCCGCCGACCCGTTTCCCGAGGCCCCCTCCCGCACCCGGCGTGCCCCTCTCGAGGCACCGGGCGCTCCATGTGTCTTGCCTGTTGGTCAACATGCTTGTGCTGTTGCCGGTTTCGGTTGCCAGGGGTTCGGGATCCGGCTACCGCGATAGCGGTAGCGGGTCACGGTGACGCTGGCCGCGCCGGTGAATACGACCCCGTTGTGCGCGAACCTCCATCCCCGATCACAGAAGCGGCGACGCATCTGTTTCATCGTGAGACGGTTCCGCCCTTTGTATTTCACCCTTATCCACCGCATCACTCGATTCCAGGTGAAGTCGTCCACCGCCTTGAACACGACTTTGGACACGCCGTAACGGAAGTAGTTCGCCCACCCCCTCAACGCCCCATTCAGGATGCGTAATAAACGATCCAGTTCGAGGACGCGGGTGGATCTGTGCGTCTTCTCCCGCACCTTGCCCTTGATCGCCTCGATCGCTTTCTTGGACGGCACGGTATAGACGTAATACTTGTTCGTTCCCCTCTTCCGGAAGCGCCGGATAGTGAACGAGAGGAAGTCGAAGCCCTCGTCGACATGGACCACCCGGGTCTTCTCCGATGACAGCCGTAACCCCATCGGGGCCAGCACGTCTGCCATTTCCTCGCGCAGTGCCTCGGCATGTTCCCTCGTACCGGACACCATGACGACGAGGTGAGTGGCCGGGCGGAGTCTCACCGCCCGGCTCTCGCAGAACCGGACTTGAACCTCTCGGCTCATCCGGCTCCCATTGCCCAGCCGTCAGGACGTGCGCCGAGCCGCCAGTGCGCGAACAGGCGGGGAGATCGGCGAGCGATCTCGGCCAGCCATGCCATCGCGCGGCGTTCCCGACGCTTGAGCCGTTTGTATTTCCTTGTGGCCCACCGCATGAGATGCCGGTTGAGCCTGCGGAGGAAGTAGAGCAACTCGGAACGGTAGAAGCGTCCGTAGTAGTTGATCCACCCCTGCACGACGCTGTTGAACATCAACGCAAGGTCATCGAGAGACTTGTCGCTGCGCTTGGCCATATGCCACGACCGGATCACCGCGCCCATCGCCTTCTTCGCGTCCCGGCTGACCGCGGGCAGGAACGACACGAAGTGCTTGCCGTGCCGGTTCTTGGCCATCCTCGGCCGGAATTCGTAGCCCAAGAACACAAACGACGTGACCTCATGATCGTCACGCCGATCGGCGTCCTTGCAGTAGACGATGCGCGTCTTGTCCGGATGCAACTCCAACCCGATCTGCTCCAACCGGGCAGCGATCGCGTCCCGGACCCGATAGGCCTGAAACTCGCTGCCGCAGTGCACCACCGCGTCGTCGCAGTAGCGTTCGAACCGGATGTTCGGGAACTCCCGGCTCATCCACACGTCGAACGCGTAGTGCATGAACAGGTTCGCCAGCAACGGACTGGTTACGCCCCCAACGCAGTTGGCAATGTTCGCCCTCCGTGTCGGTGTCGGCGGCGGACTCCTCGCCGCTGTTGGTGCGTTCACGCAGTGGGATGCGGTGGCGGATGGTGATCTTCTCGGGGCCGATGAGGACGTCTTTGACCAGCAGTTTCACCACGCGTCGGCGGTCGTCGACGGTCGCGGTCTCGGCGTTGGAGCGAAGCTGGGCGAGGAACCCTTCGAGGTCGCTGGCGAGCGCGAGGTAGCCTTCGCGGTCGGCTTGCTGGGCGTCGAGGGCGCCGATCTGGTTGCGCAGGCTGGTTTCGCGGGCCCGCAGCTCGGGCATGCGGGCGCGCAGTTCGTCGATCGTGATCAGCTGCTCACCGAACGCTTCGATCATCGCGGCGATCCCGGAGCGGGTCTTGGCCAGCGCGGTATCAAGTCGTTTGCGTTGCGCCACAACGGGGTCGGAGGATTTCGCGGTGTCGAGTCGTTTGTCGATCTCGGTGCGGATCAGCGCGGGGTCGGCGAGCAGGGCGGTGAGGTGGTCCCAGACGACGTCATCGAGGTAGTCCGCGCGGACCGGTTTGTTGTCACAGACCCGTCCGCCTTCGTAGCGGTAGTTGTCCGAGCCCAGGCATCGGTAGTAGGAGATCCGCTTGTTCGTGGTGCGGGTCGCGGTCCGGTAGTAGCCGTAACCGCATCGGGCGCACGCTGAAAGTCCTTGCAGCAGATACGATTCGGTGTGTCCCCGGCCTCGTCCGCGGCCTGTGGTGCGTTTGTTCTCGGCCAGCCGCGCGGCGACCCGGTCGAAGGTTGCTTGCGACACGATCGCCGGGACCGCGATCTCGATCCATTCCTCGCGTGGGCGGTCCACGGTTTTCGACGCGGTCGGTGTCGAGCGGCCCGCCAGCCGCGCCACCCGGTTGAGGTCCGCCGATTCGTGCACGACCTTCGTCTTGCCGAACACCGCCCGTCCGGCATAGGCCGGGTTACGCAGCATGCCCCAGATCACCGACCGATCCCACCGGGTCTTGCCGGTGCGGGTCGGGGTGCCGGTATCGGTGAGCCAGCGCGTCAGGTCGGCGATGGAGGCCCCGTCGTCGGCGTAACGCCGAAACATCTCCGCGACCAGCGTTGCCTCATGCTCGGCGATCTCGTAGACCGCGCCACTGTGGTCGGTTTTGCGCAGATAGCGGTAGCCGAACGGGGCACCGCCGAGCACGTTGACCGACCCCGATTTGGCGCGGTGGGTCTTGCCGCGCCGATACCGTTCCATGATCTGGGCTTTCTCGTATTCGGCGAACATGCCCTGGAACTGCACCATCAGCTGGTCTTCGGGGGTGTCGCCGCGCGGTCCGCGGACGAACTCGACCCGGACCCCGGCGCGGGTGAATTCCTCGATCAGCAGCGCCTGGTAGGCGAACTTGCGGGCGAGGCGGTCCGGTGAGTAGCACAGCACCACATCGATATCGACGCCCGCGATCAGGTCCCGCAACCGCTCGAGCGCCGGACGGATCAGCGTGGCCCCGGAATGCCCGTCGTCGCAGAAGATCCACTGCTCAGGCACCTCGAGCCCGAGGTCTGCCGCGTGGGCGCGCAGGGCTTCGATCTGGGAGCCGATCGTCTCGTTCTTCTTCTGCCGGGCCGAGGACACTCGGGCGTACATCACCGCGTTCGTCATGCGGTGTCATTCCTTCCTGACCGGCTCGCGGAATGCGGGCCCGTCGTTGCGGTACCAGAATGGCGTAGGCCACCGACACATCCGTGGCCGCGTGACGGTCGAACACGAACTCCGCTTCGACCGCCCGCTCGTTCACCTGCGACGCAGCTGTCCAGGGCCCCGCGCCAAGAACTCCGTCAACGCCGCCGCCACCAGGGCGGAGATCGTGATCTGCGAGCCCCGCGCCCGGTCCCGGACCCGCCCCGCCAGCACCGCCGGCAGCTTGACGGTGAAAACCACCGACTCGCCGGGAACCGTGACCCGGCCCTCGCGCACCGCGTGATCGGCATACCGGCGGGCTTGCCGCGTCGAGCAGTCGAACCGAGCTGCCACTGCCACAACAACTTCGGCGACCGATAGCCCCGTGGCGAGGAGATCGGCAGCGGCATTGACCCGCCGCGCGTACTCGACCGCACCCACCCGGACACGACCATCAGCCATGACATAAAACTACTACCCGACATGTCAATCCCGCTCCGGAACAGAGGAATTGGCACGAGGCATCAGCTCGAGCCGACGGTAACTCAGCTCGACGTCGAAGCAGAAGTTGCCAACTGCGTTGGGGGCGTAATCGCCGACCCTTGCGGGGTGCCGCGATCGCGAGCGACCAGCATGCCATCGCGTTGCCGCAGCGGCGCGGACAGCCACCGCCGCACATACAACGCAATCCACTGCTGGTCCGGTGAGATGTGGTGTTCGACCGCCTTGATCACCAGGTCGTGGGGCACGGTGTCGAAGAACGCCCGGATGTCGAGATCGATCACCCAGTCCGCCTTCCAGCATCGCTGCCGACAGGCACCGACCGCGTCCAACGCCGATTTGCCAGGACGATATCCGTAGGAATCCGGATGGAAGATCGGTTCGACCTTCGCCTCCAAATACATCCTGACCACCGTCTGCGCGACCCGGTCGGCCACCGTCGGCACGCCCAGCACCCGAACCCCTCTACCCCCGGACTTGGGGATCTCCACCGCCTTCACCGGCGGCGGAAAATACGAGCCCGACGACAACCGATTCCAGATCTTGTAGAGATTCCGGTCCCGATCCGCCTCGAACTCCTCGATCGATTCCTCGTCGACTCCCGCCGCGCCCTTGTTCGCCTTGACTCTCTGAAATGCTTCCCAGACCGACACCTTGTCGATCCGAAACGGCTTGTCCTGCAACCTCGATCCGCTCACCCGGCTCCTCCCAGCACAGCTGGTTGACCGCCGAACGAATCCGGGCAACCCGTCCCCTTCGCTCCACCCGCATTACCGGGCTTCACCGCTACTACGAGACGGTCCGTCCCTGTTCCCCGCACCGGTACTCGACTCCTCGCAGTTTCCGCTGCTTGGAGCACTCCCTTCGGCCGGTCGGTCCAACACCCGACCGGCACCGCTGGGGCGACAGGTTCCCACGTTCCGTGCCGGAGCCTGATCCGAGCTCGCGCCACCTTTACGCCGGTCACCACCTGGCCAATAGACAGGCACCCGCCAGACTCGTCCCGGGGCAACAACTGGACCCCGGTTTCGATGACATCGATACGCTTACGACGCTTCCTCAGTGGTTCACTCACGTTCGCCTTCTCGGACCACACCTGACGCATCACGTGCGCCTTTTCCGCAACGCTCACCACCACGACTCTTGACCGCAGCAGCTTGCGGTGGTTTGAGACCTCCCCCTGCAGGGCGATCCCGGAGGACCTACCTCCATCACCGACACGACACCGCATCCAAAGACCTTGGGCTCCTACACCTTTGCCTCCTTCAGCGTTCGTGGCGCACAGTCGTCCGCATAGCGGATCAACCGCCAGTTGGCCAACCCGTCCCGTCTGCGCACGAGCCGCTGGTACGACGTGGCCATCACGTCCCGCCGTTGCTGGTCGTAGTATTCATCCAGCACCGACAGGGCGATATTGGCCAGCAGCGGGGAGAGTATCCCACCCTGCGGCGTTCCCTGCGGTGTCTGTTCCCGGTCACCGGCTTCCGATAACACACCGGATTTCAGGAAGGCTTTCACCAGCGCACACACCCGCTTATCCGCGATCCTCCCACGCAGGCGTCTCATCAACGCCGTGTGCGAGATCTCGTCGAAACACGCCTCGATATCCGCGTCCACGACCCAGTAGTAGTCCGCGTTTCCGGTACTGGAGTGATGGATCTCGGCGATCGCGTCCTGCGCGCGCCGGTTCGGCCGGAACCCGTACGAGCACGGCAGGAAATCCGCCTCGAAAACAGGCTCGAGCACCAACTTCAGACTCGCCTGGACCACCCGATCCGTGACAGTCGGAATCCCCAGCTTACGGAACTTCCCGCTCGCCTTCGGAATCACCGCACGCCGCACCTCGACCGGACGGAACTCACTGGCTTTCAACAAGTTCCGCACATGTTCCAGAAAAGCCGGAACCCCGATAACCGACTCGATCCACGTCACCGTGACCTTATCGATCCCCGGAGTTCGCGCCCCAGCGTTACCGGACACACGCGTCCACGCGTGCATCAGAAACGCCGGGTCATAGACGAGGTTGAACAAATCCCCGAATCGACGGGAGCGGTCCGCTCCCGCCCAACAGTGCAGTTTGGTCTGCATCCTCCGTACCGTGAAGGACGCCGAATCCGCATCCGGCCACTCCACAGCACCGGTATTCACCGATGCGTCTCCGGGCATCGCAGTCCCTTCCTGACCGACACACTGCCGCCCTTCCCGATGTGCACGGCTTTCCCGCACTCGCAGTACTACGGCGGCTCCGCCCCGCTCGCGTTCCTCGGCTGACGTCGCACCTCTCTGCCCGCCGGTCCCTGGCTGAGGACCGATCACGCAGCACGAACACGAACGGTTCCCACGTTCACTGGCATCCGGTCGACGAGTTAGGCACCCGGCTCTACCCCTGCGGCATCACCATGGCTACGCCGTAGTCCTTCACCATGATCTCCCGGCCCAAGCTACGAAGACCCGACCGAAAGTTGCTCGCCCACAACAACTCTGGGAAAGCACGCACCGCGATCCAGCCCACATCCACCGGGTTCGAGCTGGCGGCTTGTCAAGAGGCGTAACAACACCGGTTCCTCTCGTATGCCTTCTCGTCTTGCTCACCACGCCCGGCCCATCCGGTAGTACTGAACCGTCGTGACTTTGTCGAGGCTGCTCCCACCCTCCCCAGCGACTCCCGGATCAGGCTGCCTCCAGCTTCAATTCCCCGCTACGACGAGGAACAGACGGCAGGTCTCTCACCCCCATCCGGAACTGCCAGCGCCTCGTGGCGCACTCATAACCGATCCAGGCAACGACCGACGGGTCCTTGGCTCCGCTTCGTTGAGCCTGTTCCCGCATACGCTCCGACCGATCCATTTCCCTGTCGATCGACGACGGGCGTGAGGTCGTGCCCGGTACGTAGGTCGCGACGTTCGACGCGGTGTCCGGGTTGCCGGTCGCAATCGCCGCGTGCGGGATTGCGCCGCTTTGACTGTCGAGCAGCAGCAGGTAGCGATCCGGCATGGCAACCGATTGCGAGACGGTATGCAGATCGCCGAGCTTGTCCTTGACGGTCGGGTCACCGGCTTGGGCTCGGGCGAGTTCGTCTTGCAACTTCAACCTGTTGTAGTGATCGCGGTCGACCGCCGGAAGCCCGTCACGATTTCCGAGGTACTGGTCATGGCGCCACAGCGCATCCTTCTCCGCTGGCGTCAAGGTCTGCCAGAAATCGTGCAGCTGCCTGGGGTCGGTCGGCAGCTGCGCTTTGCCGTCGAGGATGTCTTGGACCTGTGATCGGACCGGTGGCCCGTCCGGGGTCTTCTCGTAGATATCCAAGAGTTGCAGCTCGGTCGTGATCGCTTGTGCGGCTTTGTTTTCCGTGTCACCGAACTGTGCGAGCAGGGTCTTGATCCGGGCCTGGAACCCCGCCGCGTGACCATGTAACGCCTGCTGGACAAGCCCTGCCGCGATGCTGTTGGCCGCGCTGCTACTAGCGGACGGCAGCGTCGGGGCGGTGACGTTGCCCTCATCGTCCACGCGCAGCCCGGCGAACGGAAGTTCACCGTCGACGATGGTCAACAGGGCGGTCCGGTAGCCGTCGAGTTCGCTGCCGTAACCGTTGAAAAGATCCGCCACAGTCACGACCGTTTCGCTGAGGTGATTCCCGGCCAGCTCCTGCGACAACCCACGCGCCGACGCAGCGGCGGCGGCTTCGCCCTGCCAGCTGTTCAGGGTGGTGTCGACATCGTGATTCGCCTGCTCGACCCGCTTGGTGAAGGTGTCGTTCTGCGCAGCCAGATCGGCGGCGAAGGTGACCATCGACTGCGGATTGCACTGGCGGACATGACTGATCGTGGTCACCGCGGCGACTCCCCCCGGACATAGCGGCGCAGCTGGCCAGCGAACAGCTGATCGACTTCGGCGTAGGTGGTGGCCGCCGTGTTCGTCGCCTCCGACATCTGCCGAATGTTACCGCCGATCAAACCGTACGCCTTGATCACAGCATCGGTGACCTGCATCGACACATTCGACAGCGGCCAGTCGGGCATCGTGACCGTCGCCGAGATCGTGACCTGCCCGATAGCATCGGCATGCCCGGCGAGCGTACCGCCGAGCCTGTGCAGCGTGTCCAGGTCGGCCTGAAGCATCTCGCCCAACGAATCCCCCTGAAGAACCCGAGTTCCAACCGCAAAGCCTCCAGCGGACGTTAACACGCCGCCCCTGGTCAGGGCCATCACGACCCCTTTGGGGGCGTCGGCACCTGCCGCCTGGAATCGGGCCGCGCGCCTCGGCGGCTTCCGGGTGAACGCGAGAGCGGAACCATGTTGGCCCGTATGTTGGCCACCGATGGCTAAGAGTGCTTCTCGCACAGCAACATCCGGGGAAGATCGACACCATGACGGTGACCCCACTGCATCGTGAACTGGAACGCTACGGACGCAACGCGCGGCGCTTGGCTCTCGACACCGTGCTGGCCGCCGACACGTTGCTGGAAGCACTGGCCGGACCGGCGGCGATCACCGACCCAGCCGACCGTATCCGGCTCGCCAACTGGGTCCACGATCAACTGGAATGCATCATCGCCGGATTCTCCGACTACATCGACCACCGACTAGTGCCTTGTCACGCAACCTTCGGTAGGTAATCGGGTCGCCGGATCTTGGAGCCGACAGCGAAGTTGCGGACAGGTCCGGCGTGCTGGTTACGCCAGCGGATGTAGTCGCCGATGACCGCGTCCTGCTCGTCATGGCTGCGGTGATCGGTACCGTTCAGCGCGAAGTAGCGCAGGGCGGCGAACTCGCATTCGATGCGGTTCAGCCATGAGGAGTAGGTCGGCAGGAACACCAACTCGATCTGGTTGGCGGCGCACCACTCTCGCACCTCACGCCGTTTGTGGACCGAGTAGTTGTCGCAGATCAGGTACAACTTCTCGCCCGCCCAGCGGGCCCGCAAGGTCTTGAGGAAGGCCAGAAATTCGGTCCAGCGTTTGCGGTCACGGATCCGGTAGTACAACTGCCCGCTGCGCAGGTCCAGGGCGCCGAGCATGTGCCGCACGCCTTGGGTTCTGTTGTAGGTCGCTCGCAGCCGCTTGGGCCGGCGACGCGTGAACCAGCCGCGACCGGGCCGCGGCTGCAGATTCAACGGACCGAACTCGTCCACACAGATCACGCGCCCGTCTGCGGGTGGATGGTCGTAGAGGTCGAGCACCCGGTTCATCTTCTCGGTGAACTCGGGATCGTTGCTGGCCTTCCAGGTTTTGGTAGCCTGCCACGACACCCCACCGGCCTTCAGGATCCTGCGCAGCGTCTCGCGGCTGATTTCGGCGATCCTGTTGACCGCCAATACCTCTCGCAGTTTCGACAGGCTCCACGTCGTGAACGGCCAGCCTAGATCGAGGGGGCAGCACCGGGCGATCCGACAGATCCGATCACGCATCGCCTGATCGGTCTTCGCCGGTCTGCCCCCTCTCCATTTTGGGTCGAGCGCCTCGAAGCCCTTCTCGTTGAAATCGTGGATCACTTGCCGCACATACGATTCCGATACTTGCATCAGCTTCGCGATGAACCCGACCGGCTGATGCTGCGCCGAGGCCATCACCACCACCGCCCGCCGCATCCGCACTGGTTGCTTGCTGCGCCGGGCGATCTGGGCCAGCTTGCGACCCTCCTGCGGGGTCACCGCTCTGACGAACACATCCGGCTTCCGAGCCACCGGCACCACCTCCGCCAGGCAGCATCACCGGCCGACCAGTGGCGAGCAACCCGACACCCCGACGATTAACGCATCAACCTTTCCGGACGAGGCACTAGCCGAAACCATCCTCGCCGCAGGCCGCGAATTCCACGGCAAAGACGTCCAACAACGACGCGACTACCTGCGCAGTCACGACGAGACCTACGTCGAAAGCGCGTTCAAACGCCGCCGACGCCCCATCCTGGCCCGCATCGCCGCCGAGCCGGAGCAGGCATATCGCAACCGGTGTACCCCGCGCGTCGTCTTCTCCGGCCGCTACCTCAACGAACAACGTCAACACTCCCTGGCCCGCGCCCTGGGCACCGCGCTCGCCGCGTTGCCGATCACGCTGATCTGCGGCGGATCCCGCGTCGGCGCCCACACCGCCCACGCCATGGCCCGCGGCCTGCAAGCCAACGGCACCTACACCCCGCATCGCACGACCATGTACGTGCGCACCGCCTCGACCCGCCTCACGACCGTCTACCAGCCCCTCGGCAAGATCCTCCACCTCGACACCGGCCGCACCGAGATCCGCCGCCTCATGCTGCGCAACGCCCGCGCCTGCCTGGTGTTCGCGGGCGGCGACTTCGGTGACGCCGACGGCGACGGCACCGCCGAGGAAGTCGCACTCGCCCACCACCTCGCCATCCCCCTCATCCCCATCGCCGCCTCCGGCGGCACCGCCGAACACACCTGGCACCACATCCGCAACGAGCTCGCCGGAACGCCCCTCGCCGCCGACTTCGACAACCTCTGCAGTCCCGACCCGACGATCGTCATCGACGCCGCCGTACGGCTCCTTGCCCGCTATCTCGACCTACCGCACTAAGTGCCTACGAACCTGACTGCACCACAACCAATGTCAGAGTATCGGTGCCCGCAATGTGCGAGTTCGCATAACCGCGTCGCCGCGAACGCTGTCGTAGCGGATGCACCGACGGTGCACATCCAGCCCGACCGAGATCATGCCGGACTGCGCCCGGACAGCATGACTGAACCGCGAGGACAGCCAGAATTCGCCCGGCACCGCCCACGATTTATCAGCAAGGCCACGCTGTCATATACGGTCACAGATGACCAACGGAGGGCCTACGCTCGACAAACTGCAGTTCGGAAAGTGTCTTCCCCACGCGCGTGGGGGTGCACCAGCTCACGCCAGCGGACGATGTTGGCGGCCTCGGTCTTCCCCACGCGCGTGGGGTGCACCGTAGCTTGCCCAGAAGATCGCGAACGACCGCTGGCCCTCCCCACGCACGTGGGGTGCACCTGCGAAGCTCCGGGCCCCGTGGTGCGCTAGACCGATGTCTTGCGTCAAGAAGCTGGCAGGATCTCGGTGGTCATAAGGTTTACGCCGGTGGTGGGTGATCGTGCCAAATGCGCGGTAATAGCCGAGAAGCGCGCATCCAGACGGATACGCGCTTCTGCTGTTTCAGCATGCTGTACCGGGCGGGCCCGGTACGGCCGATGCCATTTACCCGGCGGACTCCTTGGTCTGGTCGTTCGGGTGCTTGGGCAGGTAGAACATCAGCGCCCACATCGCAATCAACGTGCCACCGACCCACCACAGCACACCGGTGAACGCGTCGCGGTTGAGTGCCCCGTCGGGTGAGCCGTCGGTGACGGCGAAGAATACGAGGCCGTTCAGGGCGATACCGAGGGCGTAGCCCAACTGCAGGGCGGTGTTGAACAGGCCGGAAGCCGAGCCGGCGCGTTCGTGTGGAACCTTCACCAGCGTCAGGTCGGCGAGCGGTCCGCTGATCATGCCGAGTCCGAACCCGAGCAACAGGACCGGGACGGTCATGGCGAGCAAGGTCAAATCCTCGCGCCCGCTACTGATCTGGAGCCCGTAGGCCGCCAGCGCGGCGAGGGTGATAAGTGCTCCGGTCTGAGGCAGTCGACGCGCGAAGCGTCCTGCGGTTTTCGTCGCTAGCATCGCACCGACGAACTCGCCGACGGCGAGCAGCACGAAGGCCAGTCCCGCCATCAGCGCACTCATGCCCAGGCCACGCTGCAGGTACAGCGTCCAGGTCATGAAGAACAACCCGACCAACAAACCCATCATCAGCTGCGCGGACAGACCACCGGAGAACTGCCTGACCTTGAACAGCGACAACTCCACCAGCGGGGCCTTTCCGGCGCGGCGCTGCTGCTGGCGCAAGAAGACACCGAGCACGGGCAGCCCACCGGCGAGCATGACGAAACACCACAAGGGCCAGCTGTGGGCGTGGCCCTCGGTGAGTGGGAAAACGATCAGCACCATCGCGATCGCGGACAGCCCCACGCCAGTGAGGTCGAGCCGGTCGGCCTTGGCCGCGGTCGACTCGGTGATGACCTTGCGCCCGAGGATGATCACGGCGAGCCCGACGGGCACGTTGATCAAGAAGATCGGCCGCCACGACAGCCCGAACAGGTCGGCGTCGGTGAGCACGCCGCCCAGCACCGGGCCCACGACATTGCCCATCGCCAGCACCGCCCCGAACAGGCCGAAAGCCCTGCTGCGGTTCTCGCCGACGAAAGTGACATGCAGGGTCGCCAGGACCTGAGGCATCATCACCGCGGCGGCACCGCCTTGCAGCACGCGCGCGGCGATCAGCATGCCGGGATCGGCGGCGAGCCCGCACAGCAGCGAGGCCAGCGTGAACCCGATAGCGCCCAGCAGGAACACTTTGCGCCGGCCGTAGATGTCGCCGAGCCTGCCGCCAGTGATCAGCGCGAGAGCGAAGGTCAGCGCGTAGCCCGCGGTCACCCACTGCACCGCGGCCGGTCCGGCACCGAGGGCCTGTTGCAGGGTCGGGATGGCGGTCAGGACGACCGAATCGTCGACTATGTTCATGAGCTCGCCGGTCAGCAGGACCGCGAGGGCGATCTTGGCGGTCGTTGTCATCGCTGAGGACGTGCCGGACGAATTCTGGGTTGATGGCTCGGGGATGTGCTCGGGCTCGTTGTCGAGCTCGGAGGAACTCACGATCGGACTCCTGTTCAGGAATCGGGGAGCTCACCGTCGACCACACCGGGGCAAGACAACACACACCTGGGGCAGACGGCAGAGCTGCACCCGGGAAACAGCGGAAAAGAATGGGTGGTGACGCAACTCAGGCCAGCGCGACGTCCGTCCCGCACACGTCCGAACGATCAGGACATACGGGTACACGGACGGCTACATGGCCTGGGATATAAGTCACCACCTCCGATCCACTACAGAAACAAAAGTCCACGCCCGCCTCCGCAGGAAAACATGCGGGGCAAGACCCAGTCCACCATACGACAACCCGTAGATCTCCCGACACCGGACCTGCGGTGTCCTCCGCCACTCTCATGCAGACAGCGCGCCTCGTAGCCCCAGGACCCCGTAGCCATAACTATCCGCTCATAGCCGCTTATCGGGCGGTTTTCCGCTGGTCAACGCCGGTGTAGGCCGTGGCGGGTGTTCGGTCGTCGAGCGCCTGGTGTGGCCTGGTCGTGTTGTAGAGGATGCGGAAGCGGTGGACTTCCATGTCCAGCGCGTCGCCGTCGGGCGATCACGCCACGGAACAGGTGCTCGTATTTGAGGGTGCCGAAGAACCGTTCGATGACACCGTTGGACAACGTCGTCAACTACACCCAGTCCCGACGATGCGGCGCGGAAGGTGCGGGTGACGCATCGGTTCCACCCGTTGTTCGGGCAGGAGTTCGAGTTCGTCGAGCATCGCCTGAACTGGGGCGAGGACCGGGTGAGCATGCGCGACGAGCAGGGCGTGCTGTTCTCGCTGCCAGCAGGCTGGACCGATGTCCCGGCGCCGGATCCGTTCGTAGTGATCGCCGAGGGCCGTTGCCCGTTCACGACCCCAGGGTTGCTCGAGTTGGCCGAGTTGATCGACCGGCTGCGCGCTCAGCCGAAACCCGACATTGCTGTCGACGAGATTTCGCCGTAGACGTCAAATGAATTACGCCGCAATCCAAAGGGTGCCGAGCATTCCAGATTGTCCTAATTTCAGTGCGCTGGACAGACTTTCACTGGTCAGTGTCTAGCTGTTGATCTCACATCGTTGTAATCTTCGGCGAAATCTATCGAACTGATTTCCGGAGAGATGGTATGGCGCAGCAGGGTTCGCCCACCGATCCCAAGGTCACCGAGTTGGCGGCGACACGGTGTTTGAATCCGCATCCCGAGGCGGTGACCGACGCGGGCTTCGCCGGCAGCGAGTTCTTCGATGCCCGCGACGTGGTGCAGGTCAAATACGAGATGGTGCGCCGTGTCCGCGTCGACGGGATCCCGGTGGCCGAGGCTGGCGCCGCGTTCGGGTATTCGCGGCAAACCGTGTATCAGGCGGCCGCCGCGCTGGATGCGTCCGGGCTGGAGGGCCTGGTGCCGGGAAAGCCCGGCCCGCGCGGCGGTCACAAGCTCACCGCGCAGGTCTGCGCCTTCGCCGAGGCGCAGTTGGCCGAGCACCCCGAATGGCGCGCGAAGGATCTGGTCGCCCCGATCCAGACGCGGTTCGGGGTGCGGGTGCATCCCCGCTCGATCGAACGCGCACTGACCCGATATCGGGACGGTCACTCCAAAAGTGGTTGAGCAACAACCCGATCCACCACAATCACTCCCGCAGCCGGAACCGAGGGCCGGTGGCCTGGATCCAGGCTACGAGCAACTGCGGCACGCCGCCGTTCACGCGCGCGCCGAGGCGTTCCCGCTCGGGTTCGCCATTCTGACCCGTCGCGGCGTGCTGGCCTGGCGGGCCGCGATCGGCCGAGCCGTCGACGCCTCGGCCGCGCCGAGGCCCGCACCAGTCGCCGCACTGGTGCGGTTGTCCGGGGTCGTCACCGCCGAGCTGGTCGACGCCCTCGCCGGTCTGGCACTCACAGGAACGTGAATCACGTTACTACCCAACTATTTTCGATTCCCACCGTCGGTGGGAGGAAGGATCGTGCTCGTGTTCGTCGACGCTGTCACGACGAAAGTGACCGCTACACACCTGAACAGAGCAGCCTTGCTCTATGTCCGCCAATCCACGCTCAAGCAGGTCATCCACAACTCCGAGTCCGCGCACCGGCAATACGACCTGCGCTCCCGGGCGATCGCGCTGGGCTGGCAAGCCGACCAGATCCAGGTCATCGACGTCGACCAGGGCCACTCCGGGGCCTCGGCGGCGGACCGGGAAGGATTCCAGCACCTGGTCGCCGAGGTGTCCCTCGGCCGCGCCGGGATCGTGCTCGGACTGGAATGCTCGCGGCTGGCCCGCAACTCCGCCGACTGGCACCAGCTGCTGGAACTGTGCGCCATGACCGGCACCCTGATCTGCGACGAGGACGGCCTCTACGACCCCAGAGAATTCAACGACAGGCTCGTACTCGGCATGAAAGGCCAAATGTCGGAAGCCGAGCTGCACTTCATCAAGGCCCGGCTGCGCGGCGGAGTGCTATCGAAAGCTCGTCGCGGCGAACTGATCACCCCGCTGCCGGTCGGACTCGTCTACGACGGCGCCGACCACGTCGTCCTCGACCCCGACCAGGCCGTGCAACACGCCCTGCGGCGCCTGTTCGACACCTTCGCCGCGACCGGATCGGCGACGGCATGCGTGAAGACGTTCCGGTCTGCGGGCCTGCAGTTTCCCTGGCGGCATCTCAAGGGCCCACGCAAGGGCGAGCTGGACTGGAAACCCCTGCAACACCACACCGTGCTGCGCGTGCTGCACAATCCTCGCTATGCCGGCGCGTTCACCTACGGACGCCACGGCCACGGCCCGGCAATCCACTCACGGGTGAAACTTCCTCGCGAGCAATGGATTTCGTTCATCCCCGACGTCCATCCCGGATATATCACCCTCACCGAGTTCGACCGCAACCAGACCCGGCTGGCCGCCAACGCCGCTGCCCACGGCCGCGACCGCACTGCCGGACCACCCCGCGAGGGCTTCGCCTTGCTGCAGGGCATGATCGTCTGCGGGCGGTGCGGCAAACGCATGACCGTGCGCTACCACCGCCGCCGCGGCCGCGATTTCCCCACCTACGTGTGTCAACGCGACGGCATCGAAAACGGCGAACCCGCCTGCGCGGTCATCCCCGGCGCCGACCTCGACACCCGTATCGGGCAACTGCTCATCGACACCCTCTCACCGCTGGCCGTCGAGGCCGCGCTGGCGGTGTCCGCCGAGCTCGACGCCCGCGCCGCCGACGCCGACCGCATGCGCGCCGCGGCCGTGCAACGCGCCCAATACCGCGCCGACCTCGCCCGCCGGCGTTACCTCGCCGTCGACCCCGCCAACCGGCTCGTCGCCGACAGTCTCGAAGCCGACTGGAACACCGCACTGCGGGAACTGCAAACCGCGCAACACGATTACGACACCGCCCACGACCGGCAGACCGGACAACTCACCGACGCCCAGCAAGCCCACATCCACCAGCTCGTCACCGACCTGCCCGCGATCTGGAACGACCCGAATACCCCGTCGCGGGAACGCAAACGCATCGCCCGCCTGCTCCTCACCGACGTCACCGTCTCCCGCGACTCCGACACCATTACCGCCCACCTCCGCTTCCCCGCCGGCCAGCACGAAACACTGACCATCCCCGTTCCCAAGACCGGGCCCGAGGCCCGCCGCACCCCCGCCGAGATCGTCTCCCTCATCGACGAACTACTCGACCACCACGTCAGCGGCGAGGTCGCCGACATCCTCAACCAGCGCGGACTGCACTCCGGGACCGGAGAACCATTCCACCGCTCGATCATCGACCACATCATCCGCGCCTACCACCTACGCACCCGACGCCGACGATTCCGCGACCAAGGCTGGCTCACCCCCACCGAAATGGCCGAGGGCCTCGGCATCGCCATCCCCACGCTGAACACCTGGCGCCGGGCCGGACTTGTCACCGCCGTGCGCTACAACGACAAAGGCGAATCCCTCTACCAGCCACCCGACCCCGACAACCCACCCGAACGCCCCCACATCGGCCGACCACCGAAAACCACCTGACCAGCAACAACACAAACCACATTCGAATCATGCGAAAGAGGTGCAGTATGCAACCACCGGTTTGGTCTGGGGCGACCGCACGCGGGTGCGGACATGCCGCAGCAGCGGGTCCGGTCCGGCGAACGCGGTCGCGAACACCTCACCCCGGAAGCACGGCCCGTTGTCGGAGACCACCGCGATCGGGGCCGGGGCCACCCCGATCACGTCCCCGGCCGGGCCGAGGACATCGGCATCGCCGCGATCGGACCGCAGATCATCCAGCCCGAGGACCCGCTCGGCCTCGGCCACCGCCTTCTTCAGGCAAGCCAACGCGTCGATGCCGCGGGCGGTCGGGGTGACTGTCACCGCCAAGCAGTACTTGGTCACGTAGTCGATCACCGCGCAGATCCGCCAGATCCCGCCACCGGTGGTCTCGAACTCGCTGAAATCGGTCTGCCACACCCGATTACGATGCGTGGGCGGATCCCGGAACACCTTGCGCCGCAACACCGCCCACGACTTGCGGTCGGCGCGATATCCGCGCGGCAACAGCAGGCCACGTCGACGCAGCGCCCGCTCCACCGTGGAGGTCGACACCTCGTAACCGTCGGCGCGCATCAATGCGGCGATCTTGCGATGCCCCCACGCAGGCCATTCCTCGGCATACTTGGCCGCGATCGGCTCGAACCGCTCCACCTTCGGCGACGGCCACGGCCCGCACGGCGGCGCACCGTCTCGCAAGCGAGCCCGCCGTCGGCGGTAGGTGCGTTCGGGGATACCGGCCAGCCGAGCGAACCTCGAAACCGGCACCCCTTCTGCCGTTCTCAGGGCTTCGAGGTCAGCGAAGGGACCTGATCCACCAGAGCGGCACCGTGCTGCCAGATCCGCAACTGCACCGTCGCCTCCGCCAACGCCAGCTTCAACTGCTCGTTCTCCATCCGCAACCGCCGCTGCTCCGGCGTGCCCTGCGCACCCGCCGGACCGCTCGGACGATCCTCCAGCGCCTTGGTACCGGCATCCAGGAACGCCTGCTTCCACTTGCCGACCGCCATCGGACTCACACCACGCCGCCGAGCGGCCTCCGACGCACTGACCTCACCGGTCAGCACCGACAACACCACGCGGACCTTGTCCTCGACCGGAATCTTCGAACGCTGCGATCTCGCCACCGCGCATCTCCCTCCTGATCTTGTGCGCTCGGAGCGTAAACCGAGCGACCCTGCCAGGAAGTTTGACGCACTAGACCGATAGTATGGCGAACATGTGTTCGAACGACCGTGTGGAAGGGTGGACACCACCGATTATCGATGCTCACCGCGGAATCACGGCTGGGCCCAAACCGGTCTGGGTGCGGCTTGATGCCTTGTATGTGCGCCCGCCCGCGCTGCCGACTCGGTTCAATGGGGCCGGGATCGACATGACCGGCGAGGTCAGGGGCATGCTTCGTGAGTGGGTGCCGACCGCCGATGGAGGCTGGGTGGGGATCGTCAACTTCGACGTCCCCTACGTCGACGGCCGCGACCGTCCCCGCCCCGCGCGAGATCAACTGGTCCCGAGCTACGCGTTGCGTCTCCGCGAGGAATAGGCCCAAGACCTCAGCCTCCCCGCAACGGTCGACGTCGCCGAGGCCCGGTGATACCGAACGATCCGATCGAGTCCCAGTCACCGACGCGTGCGAGAGCCGCTCGGCAGGTAGGTGGCGATGACCGGGAGGTGGTCGCTGGCGTCCAACGCCGTGGGAGAGCCGATGACCTCGAACCCGCAGACGGCCGGTGCGAGGTCGCGGGTGACGCGGATCGCGTCGAGGCGGCGGGGTGGGTAGGGATCGTGGGGCCCGTGGCCTGTGGTCGCTGTCCATGGGTGGTCGACCAGTACGGCGGTGTCGGCGAGTCCGGCGGCGAGTACTTCGCCGGCGCTGCGGTCGGCCCACCACCGGTGCTGGCGTTCGTGGGGCAGGTAGTGGTCGCGGGATTCCCATTGGCACTGGTGGATGAACTCCGCAGACCACTGCGGCGGTGTGAACGATCCGTCTGGCGGGTGGAGGAAGGGGTCGTGGTCGTAGCGGATGTAGCGGGTCCGTTCGTCTTCCGGGTACGGCGTCGGTGCCATGGGGTCGACGCGGAGCAGTCTCATATCGGCAAGGACGCAGTTCCAGTCCGCGCCGATGAACCCGCCCGGAGTTCCTGGTGGCCGGGTCATGGTCGCGACGACCTGCTCGATCTCGCAGGTGCGCTGGGCTCGACCGAACGGGGTCGCGTGGAAACTGGCGTGGGTGACGAGGGTGTTGTCGCCGATGTCGAGGACGACGCTACCCATCGCATGCCACAACGGGGTGTTCCAGCTGTTCCAGTGGACCGGGTCGAGGCCGGGACGCCAGAGCACGGCGACGTGATGGGTGTGGCTGCCCACGGCCATGGTCACCTGTCCGTCGGGCATCTGGCAGCACAGCCCGGTCGCGTCGGCCAGTTCCCGGACGAGCTGTCGGGCGCGTAGCCCGCGGGTTGTTCCGTCGGCCCAGATTTCTTGTACCGCAAGGACATCGGGTGCCGCAGCGCGGATCACGTCATGGATCAGTGGCCGCCGCGCCTGCTGCTTGCCGTAGTCGCACAGGTTGTAGCTCATCATGCGGATCACCATGGCGTCGCGCCTCGACGCTGCTGTCGATCCCGTCGGCTGCGGTCCCGCTGCCGAGAATGCCCGCTGTCGGTACGCGTCCGTCTCGGTCGTAGACGGCCTCGTCCGGGTGCGCGTGTCGCCCCCGTACGGTCCGGATGGCGGCGGCCGTCGGTTTCGGCTCTGGGCTGGGATGTTCGTGATGTGGGCCGGAGGGGACGAGGGGTCGGCGGCGCGGGGGTGGGCGCGAAGGTCGGGTCGAATGCTGAGGCCGGGTGGTGGTCGAGCATGCGGGTGAAGGTGCGGGCGTCGGCGGGCCAGGGGTTGGTGACGCGCCCGCTGGGGTGGGTGTACCAGTTGGGAACCGATGCGGGCCAGACGGTGCCGGTGAGGGCGGTGTCGAGCCAGCGTTGATAGCGACGCATGGCGTGGCCGCTGACCTCGATGGC
Source organism: Nocardia terpenica (assembly GCF_013186535.1). Taxonomy (NCBI): domain Bacteria; kingdom Bacillati; phylum Actinomycetota; class Actinomycetes; order Mycobacteriales; family Nocardiaceae; genus Nocardia; species Nocardia terpenica. The sequence goes on along the minus strand of NZ_JABMCZ010000003.1, from coordinate 1,735,129 downwards.
GGACGCGCCGATTTCCGCGCGCCAGCGCAGACACTTCACGATGAAGGCGATCTGGGCTTCCTTCATGCCCGGGTTGCTGCCCGCCGAGTTGAACGCGTTGGGACCGGCGATCAGGAAAAGGTTCGGGTAGCCGGGGACAGCCAGCCCCAGATACGCCTGGGCTCCAGATGCCCATTGCTGCTGCAGGATTCGCCCGCCTCGCCCCCGCACGGTCATGGGGTGCAGGAATTGCGGTGCGCGGAAGCCGGTGGCGTACACGATGACATCGACCTCGCGGTGGGCGCCGTCGACGGTTTGGATCCCGGTGGCGGTGATCTGCGTGATGGGAGCGGTGACCAGTTCCACGCTCTCGCGGCGCAAGGCCGCGAACCAGTGGCTGTCGAAGACGATGCGTTTGGCGCCGATCGGGTAGTCCGGTGTCAGGGCCGCCCTCAGTGCCGGGTCCGGGATGCTGTGCCGTAGGTAGGCTTTCGCGACCAGTTCCGCGGGGCGCGCCGACCAGCCCCGCCGCATGATGGGCGACAGCACCAGATCGGCGCCGCGCGACAGCGCCTGCCGGTACAGCCGGTGCGCGCCGGGTAGCCGCAGCGCCCGCCGAGTGATCGGCCCGAAGTCGGCGGCGGGTTTCGGTAGCACCCAGTGCGGTGTCCGCTGGAACACCGCCACCCTGCCCGCTTGCGTCGCGACCCGCGGAACCAATTGCGCCGCACTGGATCCAGTACCGATCACCGCGATCGCCCGACCACGCAGGCCCTGGCCGTGATCCCAGGCAGCCGAATGAAAAGCCGCACCTTCGAACCGGTCTCGTCCGGGGATGTCGGGAATATGGGGCCGGTGTAGTTGTCCGACGGCGAACACCACCACCTCGGCGCGGATCCGCTCCCCTGCCCTCGTGGTGAGTTCCCAGCAGGCCGAGTCGGCGTGCCAGGTGACGGTGGTGATGGGGGTCGAGGTCCGCAGGTGCGGGTACAGGTGGTGATCGACCGCGACCTGCCGCAGGTAGGAAAGGATCTGTGCCTGGCCCGGATACCGGCAGTGTCGGTCCTGGTAGGGCGCGAACGAGAAGCTGTACAGGTGCGAGGGGACATCACACGCGCACCCGGGGTAGGTGTTGTCGCGCCAGACTCCGCCCAGGTCGTCGGCTTCCTCGACGATGAGGTAGTCGCTGAAGCCAGCGCGTTGCAGGGCGACGGCCATGCCGAGGCCGCCGATCCCGGCCCCGATGATCACCACCGAAACACTGGCCGGGACATCGGCATCGGCGGTTCGGGCTGAGTCCGAGATCGCGAGGGACATAGGATTTCTACTCCTTGTTCTGTCGCTGCGGCGCGGATTCCCGTGCGGCACACGGTCTTCCACCTCTGGCAGACACGGGGTCCAGGCAGCGAGGTTGGTCAGGTGCGGGCGCGCAAGGCGCGGAAATCGGGGCCGAAGCCGAGTTCGTCGACCGGCACGTTGGCGATGCCGAACCAGTTCGGGGCGACCGTGCTGGTGGGCAGGCCGGGCAGGGGGATGTGGCGGTCGGGGGTGCAGCGGTGCAGGGGACCGCGGGCGGCGTCGAGGATGACCCGCATATGCGGGTCGATATGGGCGACGAACAGTGTGGACATCGCGGTCAGGTCGTCGGCCTGCAAGGCCGCCTCGAACACGGCGTGCACGGTGGCGAATCGGATGCAGACGCCGTGGTGGTCCCACCATCGCCGACACCACGTGTATTGGCCCTCGCGCTGGTGCCCGCTGATGCGGACCGCGGTGACCGGCAGCAGCCAGTCGGTCACGAACTGCGAATAGTGCCCGAACCGCCGTTTCGGTGTCTCCTCACCGGGTTTGGGCGTCGCGGTCGCGGCGGGTCCGAACCAACCCGGGGGGATCGGGGCGCTGCTCAGCGCTGGGACGGCGACGTGGGTGGTGCGGGTGCAGCGGTGCAGGGGCCCGTTGGCGGCGTCGAGGATCCACCGCATGTGCGCGTCGATGTGGCTGAGCAGGTAGGTCGAGACCGCGCTGCCGCTGCGGCGGCGGACCGCTTCGAACGCGCGGTGCAAATGCGCGATCCGCACCGCCACCGCCCGGTGGCGCCACCAGTCCACACACCAGGTGTCGGTCTGCTCCCGGCCCGCTTCCGCCAGACGCACATTCACGAACGGGAACAACCACTTCTCGCCGAACTCCACGAAGTTCGGATAGGCCGGCGGGATCGGCTGCTTCTTCCCGCCGCTCCCTGCGGTGGCCGGGCCGGTCATAACTCGACGCCTTCACCGCCGGGGGCACCACCGGATCCGGTCCGCGGCGCGGGTGCGGCGACACCGCTGTCGCTGAACAGGGCCAGCGACTGCTCCACGACCGGCGCGATGGGCAGGTCCCACCAGGGGACCTTCTCGATCAGCAACGGTTCGTGTCCGGGTAGCCGGATCAGCGCCCGGTCCGGCGGCAGCGCACCGAGTTTGGCCACGTTGAGGATCGGCTCGGCTCGCCAGCTGAGCGTTTTCTGCGCGCCGCCGGGTCCGGTGGTGCGGGTGCGGTCGGCGACATCGTGCTCGTCGATCAACTTGGCCCACCCCTCGAGGTAGTCGGGGATGGCGATATTGCCGCCGTAGATTTCGATGGACTGGGCGCGCATGGTCGCTAAACCCCGGGCACCCCACAGCTCCTCGGCCTGTTCGAGGACCTGCACGATGGTCATCAGGATCAGCCCGCACCCGGCGCAGTAGGTGTAGTACTCGGGCAGTTGACCGATCCGGGCGCAGTTGGCGGCCTCGTCGAGCACCGCCAGCAGCGGCACCGCCAGCCGCCCCGCCACCCGGGCGCGGGCCTGTTCGAGTCCGGCGTCGATGATCTGCGCGATCACCGCCGCCGTCAACGGGGACGCACTGTCGGGGCCGGTCATCGACAACGCGTACAAGGTGTCGGTCGAGCCCACGAATGCCGCGATGTCGAGTTCCGGGAGATTGTGGACGGTCTCACCCGGTGCCGCGTCGATGACGATCTTGCCTTCGTCTGCTTCGTAGGCGGTGAGGCGTTTGCGGGTCGGTGGGGTGACCATCCGCGCGTACTCCTCATCGGACAACACGTTCAAAAACCGCCTGGCCATGTCGTACAAGCCGTCTCGCTGCCTGGCGTAGAGGTTCTGCGCTTCGAGGATCCGCTCGGCCGCGCGGTGACGCCGATGGTGGCGCAGGATCAGCGCCGCCGTCTGGTCCTGGTCGTGGGACAGCCATTCCGAAACATGGACCAGATCGCCTTCGGCCAACGCGGCAGCGAACATGTACAGCGCCAGCAGTTCCTGGGCCCCACCGTCGAAATAGCTGTCCACCTTCGCATTTGCCTGCTGAGCGGCGGTGCCCCCAGTCGCCGACACGAACACTTCGGCCAGTCGCCGCGCTTTGGGCAGGCTGGGGGTGCGTTTGAGCAAGTTCAACCAGAATCCGAGCTGCGGTTTCCCGGTGACAGCTTGCAGATCACACAGCCACACCCGGCCCGCATCGCTTCGTCCGCCGACGGTGTGCCGGTACAGGTCGGGCTTGTTCGAGGTCGCCAGCACCGGCCCCCATGCCGACAATACGGCCGGGATCGCCCACGCGGTGGTTTTCCCGGTGCGTTGCCCGGCCGACACGAACACCGATTGTTCGGCGGTAACGAACAACTCGACCCCACCGAGGACCGTGCGCCCCAGCGGCGGGCCACTCAACTGCCGCACCGCTGCGGGCGCGTCGGCCAGTAGCCGGGCCGCTGCCGCCGCGTTGTCTCGGCCCCGCGCCATGGTGATCGTGCGTGGGGATGCCATGGTGCGGGCCGCGGCGTCGATCCCCCGTGACCGCGGCCACCGCCGCCACATCGGGATCCCCACTCCCGTTGCGGCAGCGGCGATCCCGGCACCGATCAGGCTGGACTGCCACGGCCACCGGTGCCGCCCCAGAATCACGCCCAGCAGCGCCCCGACCGGGTGCCTGTCCACCGGCAGCCCCGCCCACCAACTACCCAGGCTCAGCGCAACCCAGGCGGCCAGCGCGAACGCGACCCCGGCGAGGAAGATGATCAGCAGCCAGGTCTCCTCACCGAGCCCGCCCGTGCTGCGGCGGCGGGTTTCTCGCGGCGACATCACCGCCTCACCCCCGGCGACCCTGTGCACGAATCTGGGGATCGTTGTGGATAAAGGTGTGTGCCACCGGTTTTCATAACTCCACCCCCGGCTCTGCACCCGGCACCGGCCGCGACGGGGCGGGGTTCGGGGCGGGGTCGTGCACGCCACCGCCACCGTCGGGAAACACGGTGTCGACCGCGTCGCTGATCCGCTGCCCGCCAAAGCCAGCGATGACGCCCTGTTCGGGCGCGAACCCCGCAGCGATACCGGTTGCCGCTCTGGGCGATTCGGACGGTTCGACGGACCGAGGCTGGTCGCCGGGGTAGTGCAGGTCGGGGTGCTGGTCCGGTTGGGTTATCCGGCCCAATCGTGGGTCGGCGGGCTCGGTCGCCCAGGACACGCCCTGATAGCCGTGTGCTGTGGCACGGTCCACGACCTCCGGTGCCACTCCGGCGCGCACTGCCTCCGCGCGCGCGTTCCTGAGCTCGCTGTCCACCCCGGCCAGCTCCTCGATAAGTTCCCGGTCCGCATCCGGATCGACGCCCGGGTCTGCGAATCCCGTGGTGCGGTCGCTGTGGTAGGCCGCCAGCTCCTGGACCTTGCTCAGCAGCTCGACATGCAGCAGATCCCTGGCCGTAGCGGCGGCATCGGGGCGGTCCAGGATGTCAGGCGTGTGCTGTGTCGGCACCAGGACGTGGGGTTCGGGGGGAGTCTGCGTTTGCGGTGCGGCGTGCACCGGGACGATCACGCCGTCGACGACCGCCGCGGCATTCGCTTCAGCCATCGGCTCCCCTGCCACCGGATTGTGCGGCCCGCCCAGAGTCCGCCAGACCGCGGACCGTCCGTCCTGGCTAGGACCGGCCTGGGGCATTCGCTCGGCATCGGCGGCGCGGCGTGCGATCACGTCGAGATCGGCTTCGAGGAGCCGCTGCGATCGTTCGGTGGCGGCGATCTCGGTAGTGGCGTGCCCGGTCAGCTGCCGGGCGTGCTGCACGGTCCGCCACTGGTCCTCCGGCATCTGGGGATCTCCGGCGGCGCGGCGGCGTTCGGCCTCGGCGAACGCCGCCCGGGTGTCGTTCGGGTCCCGCGCCCACGCACCTACTGCGCGTTCGGAGTCGGTCCACATCCACCGGTAGTGCTGCTGCTCGTGACCGGTCCACTTGCTGACCAGCTGCCCGGCCAGTCGATCGAATTCGTGTGCCTTCTCCGCATCGGCGGTCTGGTTCAGGTAGTTGGCCGACCGGTGCAGAGAGCGGGCGGACTGGGTCAGGTAGTGGTACTGGGCGAAATCGGCGCGCAGCTCGCGTTCGGTCGGGTCGGGCGTGTCGGTGTACCAGGCGGGATCGGTGAGCCCGCTGCGCTCCTCGGGCCAGCTCACGGCTCGACCTCGGGTCCTGATTGCTCCCGATCCCCGGCTGCCGCGTCCTCGGCACCGACCTCGGGCGCTTCCCACCGCAGGGCCGGATCAGGGGTGACCGCGGTGTCGACGGCGTCGGTGATCACTGCTCCGGTGCGCAGGTTCTCCGCTGGCCGGGACGTCACCGGTTGGTGGCCGTGTCGGCCGGGACGGATGCGCGGACGGCGCAGGTCCTCGATCTGCTCGCGGAGCTGCTCGACGAGATGTCCTACCCGCACCGGGCGCTCTCGACCGGCTACCTGAGCGGCGTTATCCGTCGGCGCGCTCGCAGCCGGGGTGGTGAGTTGTTCGATCCGTCCCAGTAGCGGGTGCGAGGGCCGCGCCACCCATGGCACCCCCGCCGACCCGAGTGCTTCGGCGGCGAGGATGTCGGCCGCGTCCAGCCCTGCCCGCTCGGCGGCCCGGCGCGCGTTGTCCAGCGCATCCGACACAGCGCGGCGGCGATCGAGGTGATCGTAGTCGAGGGGTATCCCGGCGACGAGTCCGGACCGGATCGCTGCCAGGTTCTGCACCTCGCGCAGGCACGCGGCTTGGCTGGCGTGCTGGGCGGCGTCGGTCTCGTAGGAGTAGAGAATGGGCCCGTCGCGCAATGCCGGTGGGACCGTCCGGCGATAGGTCTCGGCGATCCACTGCGCAGCGGTGTCTGCGGCGCTGGGTACCTGTCGCGCGCTCGATTCGGTGACCGGGTGCCGATCGAACGCGGCATGAGGGGTGGGATTGTCAAAGATGTTCTCGGACATCGTGCCTCAGCAATCGAAGCGAGCCGCCGGCCCCGTCGTGCCCACCGGAGGTACCGGCGGGTCTTTGGGGTCGGGACGGCGGGGTGATGTCCCTCGCGAGAAGCAGGTGGCAGCCGGTGGCTCGGCGTCAAAGCCACCGCTGCCGAAGACGCAGCAGCGCAGCAGCACAGCCGATTACGGATCACCAGCCAGACGAGTCCGCCACCGCGAGAACGCATCCGGGGCGCCCGGGCCGCTGAGGAGGCCGTCCATGACACCCATAAACGCACCGAGGGGCTGGACCGACTGCGGTGACGGTGGCGTGGATTGTGGTGCCACTGCGCCGATCTCGGCCCCGAATACCCCGGTGCGTGCGGTGATGCGGTGTCGCCAGCGGATCACGCGCTGGCGCGGGTCACATTCCGCGGCCTCGACGTCGCCCAACCGTTGATGCCGCGGGTCCTGCACCTGGACGCGGGCCCGTTCGAGTGCCGTGGCCTGGGCGAGGTGCTGGTCGAGACCGTCGGCCTCGCGTCGATACCGGCCCCGCGGTCTCCTCGGCATCTGGTCGAGGTGCTGGAGGCGCTGGTGGCCGATGGCCGCGAATTCACCCTCGGCACACCGGCATCGGGTACTGCTACGCCGTGACATGGTCATGGAGATCCTCACTGATCGTTTCCCGCACGGTGGGGGTTAGGCGTCGCGGCTGGCGGCGGTGGCCGCGGTCGCGGCGGCGGCCCGCTCGGCGGTTTCGACGGTGCAGCGGCCCAGCCCGCACGCGGTCGCGACCGCGTACGCGGGGCGCCCGGCCGCCTCCTCGAACAAGCCGAGCGCGTGGATGCTGGCGGGAATGCTGGCCGCAGACACCACCCCGGCGATCACCGTCCAGCCCGGATCCAGCCGGTGTAGCGGCGCGTAGAACTCCGGGTCCAGCGGCGCGGGCTCGGCCCCATGCGCGCAGGGAATGTGCACCACGGGCAGCGGTGTGCGCGAGCGCCGCAACCGCAGCGCCACCGCGTTCAACAACACCACGGCCGGAGCCAGGTCGCGCGGGGCCAGCAGGGCCTGGTGCTCGTGGTCGCCGTAGCACAGGTGCAGGCTGGTCGCCGCCCCGATCCGATCAGCGCGTGCCAGCAGATCCGCGAGTTGCCGGGCGATCCGCCCGGTCACCGCCCACCGTGCCCGCAGTTCGACGGCCTTGACCATCGACAGCAGCGCCACCGGGGATTCCACCTGCCAGACGATCCCGTCGCCGTGCGCGGCGACCACCCGCTCCATCTCCTCCAGCACCGCCTCGGTCACCACCGGCAACAACCGCATCGCGGTCGCGAGCTGCCCCAGATGATGCAGGCCCGGCCCGATCTGTAACCCCTCCGCCACGCAGCTACCGGCGAACGCGAACAGGCTCATGTCCAGCGGGTTCGGTTGACTGATCTGCACTCTGGTGTGCTCGAGTTCGGGCCGCAGGTGCTGCAGCGCCCGATACTCGCCGACGATGTCGCCGATCGCGGCGATCCGGTCCATCGCCAGATCGGCCGGTTCGAGCGTCACGCCGGTGCGGGGCCGCAATGTCGGGATGTGGTCGTAGTCGGCGTAATCGGCGGCGCCGTTGCTGTGAGTGAGTTCCAGGACCTCGGTGCGGGTGGCCAGCTCGCGCAGGTAGGCGATCAGCCAGCCCGGATCCAGATCACACGGCACCGCTGTGAGCTGCTGTCGCCCAGCGTGTTTGACGAACCACTCCAGGACCTCGGAATGGCTGGTCCGCAACGCTGCGGGCAGGCTGCCGACGAAATGCACTCTGGTGGTCATCGCGACCTCCTCCTTTTTCGACCGAATGGTCGCTGTCGAAATTTCTGGTTGTGGTGAATGTGGTTGCGCGGTCGCCGGATTCGCCCGGCGGTCGTGCAGGTGCGCCGAGCGCGCGACCGGAGAGGAGCCGAGGGCAGTCCTGTGCGAAACGCGGGCGCACCGGGCGGTGCCGCGCGGGGTCAGGTCCCTATCCGGGGCGGGCGCGCCTGCGTAGGCGTGGTGTTCTATCCCCGTGTGCGGTTCAGGGTTCGGTGCCCAGGTCCGGTGACCGTGACGGCTGGGGCGTCTCGATGTCGGGTGCGGGGTCCCAGCTCTGGCCGGTGTAGCCGAGGGTGGTGTCGACGGCCGTCTCGGCGGGGTGCTGGTGTGCCGGGAGAGCGGACGTGCCCGCGAGGGTGAGCGCGCGGTCGATGAACTCCTGCGGCGACGGCGGCAGCACGGCCTCGCCCGCGAGCACGGGAGATCCGGTCTGTGGGTCGGTGGGAATGGTCGCCGGGGTCGGCGAATCCGGCGACGGCTGCGCGTGCGCGCGCCACCCGAATTCCAGCTCGTCGCGGGCCGCCGCCTTCAATCGGGCCGCCCGCATCCCTCGCATCTGCGCCGCGAAACCGGTATCCCCCCACAAGAACTCGGCCTCACCGGCGGACAATCCCACCGCGCGCGCAAAGGTCGCGACCCGCTCGTGCCGAAGCTCCATATTGCGGGCGAAATCGGCCTCGGCCACGGGATCGTGCCCGAACATACCGCCACCGCGCCCCCACCGGGCCTGCCGCTCGGCGGCGTGCAGCGCCATATCCTCGAGCTGCCACACATCCAGCGTCATCAAATCCAGCGAGATCTGGCGCACGTCCCCCGCCCTCGAGCCCGCCGCCGCATCGGCGGCCGGGCGCGCAGCCACGGGTTCCGTACCCGGGCTCGCCGCCGTCTGCGGCGTGGCGCGGGTACCCGCTGCGGCGGCGCCCGCTGCGGCCCCGGCTGCTCGGACATCGGCGATGACTCTCGGGTGCAGGCCGGTCCTGCGCGCGCGGTCCTCGATCTCGGCCAGCATCGCCGACACTTCGCCCCCGTACGCACGCATCTGCGACTGGTGGTCGGGGTCGGCGGCACCGTCGTAGCCGCTCGTTCCCTGACTGGTCACCCGAGCGTGTTCACTGCTGAGTATGTGGATCTGCTGTAGCAGGGTGGCCTGCCACTGCCGCACCGTCACCGCGTCCGGTGCCGGTTCTGGTTGGGTCATGATGACAACTCCGTTTTCGTGAAATGGCTTGATGATCAACCCGTTCGGCGACGGTTCACCGGCTCAGGGGTCGGGCCCGGTCTCGGTACCGGGTGCGACACCGGGCCCGATGCCGGGGTCGGGGTCGCCGGGGCCGGTGTTCGTGGGCGTGTCGGTGCCGGGCAGCGCCGCCGCGATGGCGGCGCTGGTCGCCTCGTAGTGGCGGTGCTGGGCGAGCAGGGTGTGCGCGGCGGCGCGGGCGCGGGTCAGCATCTGCCCGGGCGGGGCTGGCAGGCGGTCGGTGACGGTGCTCGAGACCGCGGGGTCGCCGCCGACACCGGTCGCGGTCCGCAGCCGCCGCACCGACTCCCGCAGCACCGCGACGTGGTCGTCGGTGGCGTGGATGCGCCCGATCTCGTCCAGTTCATCCCCGGGGAAATGCAGGAACCCATTGACCTGGTCACACCAGCCGCGGTCGTCGATCGACCAGAGACGGTCACGTTCCTGCGGGGTCATGCCGATCGCATACGCGGTCAATCCCGCACGCGCCCACAACAAATCCATCACTCGCCGCATCCGCGGCGCCAGCTGCGGGTCCGAATCACCAACGCTGCCATCGACACTGAGACGATGCTCACGCACCACCGTCACCGCCACCAGCCGCATCAGCTGTGCCGCATCCTGTTCGACTCGCTCCGCCGTCCGGCGACGCCGCGGATGCGGTGGTGGTACCGGCAACAACTGGCCGTCGTCCCACAGGCGTCCGGCCTGTCCCAGCCGGCGCACGCGACCGATCCACCCCCTCGGCACACCGGCGACCTCCGCGGTCATCTCCGCGATCGAGCGCGCACGCCCGGCAGCGCTGATCTCACCAACCAACTGCACCGACCGCCGGAAATCCCCCGGCGCTTGCGACGCCGCGTGCAGGCGTGCCTCCTCGGCCGCCAGCCGCTGCACCTCCCTCAGCACCGCGGCCTGCTCGACCGGAATATCCCCGCCGCGCACCGCGATCGGCCCCGACCGCGCCATCACCGCTGCCATCTCGTCTGGCGGGCCGAGGTCTGTGTCCTGCCCGCGCGCCGCGCACGACAGTCCGGTAGCCCTTCGTGGATATTCATGGGTCGATACCGGGGTCGCTCGGTCCGCGCATCCGGGCCTGCGGATCACGCGTGATGTGGCTGTCGTCCTCCCACCCGACGTCCTCGATCGCAGTGGTCGACGTGAGGGGGGCTGGGTCCGGCCGAGGTGCCCTGCGGCCCGTTAGGTGCCCGTCGCTGCTCACGGGTCGATACCCCGGTCGCTGGATCCAGGCGGCCCGGACTGTGAGTTATCGATGGTGTGGCTGGCGGCGTCCCAGCGGGACTCCGGCCCGTCCGGCAACGCGGCGTCGATAGCCGCGTTGTGTGTGGCGGCGTCGACCGGTGTGCCCCGGGCGAGGTCGGCGAGCGCTCGCTCGGCCCAGGTCATCAGCTCCTGCGGTGTCGGTCCGGTCCGGGCCAGCAGTCGGGGCGGGCTGGCGACCGGTCGCAGGATTTCCAGCACACTGCGCGCCCGGGCTTCCCGCCGTGGCGACGCCTGCTCTGTCCACCGGGCCACCACGATGGCGGTGCACAGTTCGGCGGAGATCTGCACCGCTGACCGCCGCAGCGTCTTCGGCCATTCCCACAACGACGTCCACTCCTGGTCACTGATTTCCAGGACATGTGCTAGCGCGTCGACCTGCGCGCCGAGCAGATGCATGTTGGTCAGATGCCGTGCCGCCGTGACGTTGTCAGGGTCGGCGACCACCGCCATGGACCCACCCTGCCCACGCAGCCTCTGCGACCGCACGGCAGCGATCGCGGCCATCTCGTGCAACTCCACGATGTCACCGGCAACCCAGTCCCCCACAGTCGATTTCATCCAGTCCTCGGTGACGGCAAGCCCGCCAAGAGCCCGCAGCTGGATACGCTGATCCCCGAGCAACTCGGCCAGCGCGACCTCGCGCGGGGAAGCTCCGGTGTTCTGCGCCTGCGCCCTGCCATCGGCGATGGCGTGGTCGACCATCTCCACCGTCGCCAGCAGCCCCGCCCGGGTGACCGGCGACAGCTGTTCTCGTTCGACCGCATCCCGCAGCCACCGGCGTTGATACGCAAGATCGTTCACCTGCCGCAGCTCCCGATCGACCGGATCGCGAGACTCGTTCCAGGGGCTCATAATTCGAGCTCCGATCCCGGCTCGACCGCGCGCTCGTCGATCGGGCCGTCGGGTGCGCCGCGTCCGTCGCGGTCCGCCCACGCCCTCGCGCGGGCGGCATCGATCGCGGCCTCGATGTCGACCGTCGGCACGAGGACGGGCGGATCGACCCGGTGACGGAGCGCGTCGGTCGCGGCGGTGATCATGTCTGCCGGTTTCGGTGGCCACCACACGTCCGGTCCGGCGGGGGCGCCCTGCTGCCGTGCCGTGTCTCCTCGTGCCGACGTCGTGAGGATCTTCACCGGTTGCGCGGTGGCGTAGGCGATCCAGCGCCGGTACAGGTCCCGGTCGCTGTAGGTGTCGACCGTTGCTGCGACGATTCGCCGCCAGCCGCGAATATCGCTGGCCCACAGTTGCTCTCGTTCGGCGTCGTCCGGTTCGATGGTGCGTACCGCGTCACAGGTCCGTAGCCAGAGCTGCACCATGTTCTGATCGAAAAACGTGGCGTGCGCGGGATCGGGCTCGACCATGATCCCCACGGCGGCTAGACGTTCCAGCCGGGCCGCAGCCAGCGCCGCCACGTGCTGTAGTTCCCACAGGTCCGCGGCCAGGGCCTCGATGGCGTTGTTCCGCGGCGTATTTCGTCTCTTCGGCCGGTGTGTGCCGGTGGGTCCGCTGCCGCATCGGCCTAGTATTCTGGCGTGTTCGATCCACCAGGGTGGCAATCCGATCGCGACAGCACGTGCTTGGGCATCGATGAGTGCCTGGTGACGGTGTGGGCCGACAGCGGACGTGGACAGGTCCTGGATGTGTTCCAGGAGCCGGGCTTTCCACGACGGTTCGTTCGCCCACGGTGTTTCGGTCACCGGATACTCCTTTCCTTTGTCGAATGTCGAAGGGCTGGTTACAGGCCAGCTCCGCTGTTGGCGTCGGCCTCGACGCTGAAGACCGGTGTGGCGACCCCGACGGTCGAGGCGGAGGCCGATGCCGTGATCTCGGTGGCCGAGGATGCCGGTTCGCCGAGACCGGCGACGGCGACGGCGTGCTCGATGGCCCACCCCGGTGCGGCTTGCGCGGCGTGTTCCGCAGCCGAGTTCCGGTCCGCCAGCGCCGCTTTCACCTCGCCGACCATCTGCGTGGGTGTGGGTGGCACATGTCGCGCGGCGTGTGGGGTGAGACCGGCCGCACGCAATGCTGTGGCCTGCAATCCGATCCGTTTCATGTCGGGATCCAGTGCTACCCATCCGTGGAGTCGCTCCGCGACCGCACCGGGTGGCATCCGCGATACCGTGTCCGCCGCCTCTGCTGCCCATCGTCGGTTGGTCCCCCACAGGTGCACAGCCTCCTCGGCCGCGACGGCCAGCAGATGGGTCAGCGTGACCGCCCGGTCCCACATCACCCGCACGCGCCGCTGCACGAGCGATACCGTGCGGGCGTTCACGGTCGGGGCTCCCGCGCTGTGACCGGCGACAACGCCGACGACCTCGTGAATCCGGCCGATATCGCGTCCCAGAGCGTCCAGCAGCGCGGCCCGGTCGACCGGTTCCGGATCCTTCAAGTACAGATCCGACCGCCACTCGACGCCTCGGTGACCACGCTCGAGCACGTGTGCAATCCAGGCCCGTGGCACTCCCCCGGCGATGCCCGCGAACACCAGTTCACGTCGCAGAAGGTCTCGCTCCGCACCTTCGGACCACCCGAGGCGTGCCCGGGTGTCGTTCTGGATGCTCTTCAAGACCTTCGCCTGAGCCGCGGTAGGCCGCTGCGGCGTCATCGTGCCCACCCGACCCCGTATTCGCGGCCCGCGACCGGCCCGCGCGGTACCTGCCTACCCGTGGTGCTCACGGCTCTGCTCCGGGATCGGGGCCCTTCAGCCTGCCTGCCCCGCCCGTTTCGGCCGCGAGGTCCGGCTCCACCGCGATCGACGGATACGACGCGCGAGACCCGCCGTCGACCGGCAGGAGCACCGAGACCGCGTGTTCAGTAGGCCGACACGCGCTCGGGCCGGGCGTACTGCGCTCGCGGGCACCGCTGTTGTCGGGGCTCGCCGCGGTGGCGGTGCCGAGCCGATCCGCGTCACTGATCTGCGTCAGGACCGCGCCGAGTTGCGCCAGCGCTGCGTCGATCTGTTTCACCAGATGCGCCGGTCTCGGCGGAGCATGGTCCACGGCGGCGGTGAGCCCGGCCGCCCGCAACACGGCGCCCTGCAGGCCGGTGCGTGTCAGGTCGCCGCTGGCGAACTCGCGGACCGTGGCATGGGCCGCGCCGGGCGGCATCGATAACACCGAGACCGCCGCCCGCGCCGCCCACCCTCGGTGCACACCCCACAGCCGCACGGATTCCTCGGCCGTGACGTCCAGCAGATGACTGAGCGCGACCGTGCGGTCCCACACCAGGTCCAGACGCTGCTGCACCCGGTGCGCTGTCCCGGCGTCGGTCTCGCCGAGCACCGCGACCGCGATCGAGACATCGCGGACCATGCCGCTGTCGGCGGCCAAGGCGGCCAGCAGCCCGTCACGGTCGACCGGTTCGGGATCGCCGAACACCACATCCGATCGCCACCGGATTCGCTGCTCACCCCGTGCCCGGACCTGATCGATCCATGTGCGGGGCACGCCCCCTGCGCACGCCGCGTCCTGCAGCAGCCGACACACCCCCTGCCGGGCGGTCAGTTCCCGATACCACGACCGTGCGGCGATATCGCCCACCCTGCGTTGCCGGGCCATCCCCCGATCGAAAAACCCGGCGGTCTCGGCGATCCGATTCTGGATCGCCTGCAAGATCTGCTGCTGCGCCGGGGTCGGACGCGGGCGGTTCATCGCTCCCACCGGTCCCCACCGAGGTGCCGTGGTATGCGAGCACCCGCTCTCGCTGGTTCCGCAGCGCTCACAATCCCACCTCCGCATCCCCCGACCGTCCGAACCACTCGGGCTCGGCCGCGGAACTGAACACCGGTGCGGCGTCGAATGCTCGACGGGTCACGGTGATGGCCTCGTGCGACGCGGCGGAACTGAACACCGGTGCGGTCGGCGGCGTGGCGGACCCGCCCAGGCCGACCTTTTCCAGGGCATGCTCGATATCTCGCCCGGGTGTGGCCTCCTGCTCGGGGCCGACTTCCGGGTCCCTCACGGCCAGCGCGGTTTTCACCTCGCTCACCAGGTACGCCGGGGTCGGCGGCGCATGACGGGCGGCCAGTGCGGTGAACCCCGCCTCCCGCAGCGCAATCGCTTGCGGCCCAATACGTTCCATATCGCGGTCGACGTATGCCAGCTCCATCAGCCGGTCCCCCACCACAGTCGGCGACAGCCGCGACACCGCGTGCGCGGACCGCGCGGCCCATTCCGGCTCGGTGGCCCACAGCCGCTCGGCCTCCGCCGCCGTGATGCCGAGCAGTTGTGTGAGCATGGCGGCGTGTTCCCACCGCTGGTACAGACGCCGTTCCACGATGGACGCCGCCTGCGCATCGGCGTCACTGCCCACCAGGGCGTAACGGGCTCCCAGAGCCGCGATCTCGCGGATCGCCGCGATGTCGCGGCCGACCACGCCCAGCAACGCGTCCCGGTCCACCGGCTCCGGATCCCGCAGATACAGATCCGATCGCCACCGCACCGGGCGCTCACGTTCACCGCGCTCGCGCACGTGGTCGATCCATCTCTGCGGCACTCCCCCGGCCCGCGCGGCCGATTCCAGCCACCGGCGCACGTCTTGGCGTCCCTGGATGTCCTCGTGCCAGCGGTGCGGTGCCGGTTCTGCGGTGTTCTTCGTCCACTCGGCGATGCGGCGGGAGCCCTCGGTGATGTCGACGGTGGCGTTCTGGATCGCCTTCAACACCCTCGCCTGGCTGCGAGTCGGCCGGATCATGGCGCCCACCGGACCTCATCCAGCCGCCGAGATCCGCGACCGCGCGCCCGGGATAGGTCACCGGCGGTCATAACTCCACCCCCGGATCCATAGACGGCGGTTCCGGCCCCGGGTCCGTGGTCCTGTCCGGTTCCGGGGACAGGTGCGGCTCCGGGGACAGGTGCGGCGGCACAAAGACCTCGGCCAGCGAGCCATCGGGCATCAGCACCGAGACCGCCTCACCGATCGCGAAGCCGGGCCCCCGGCCCGCGTCGGCCGCGCCCGGCGAGTTTTTCGCAATGACCAGGTCGCTGTTCCCGGACACGAGGACCTCGGCCAGCGCCTCGACCAGTGTCGATACCCCCCGCGGCCGCTCGGCCGCATCACCGGTATCCGCCCCGTGACTCGCCGACTCCGAGGCCGTGTTCAGCAGGGTGTCCGGTTCCTCGCCGGTGTCCTCGCCGTAGCGCACGGCGAACGCGTCGGCCCACCGCTGGTGTTCCTCCGACAGGTCCGCGGTGGCGTGCGCCGCCGCCCACGCCGCCGCCGCGGTCGCCGCTCGGGCCTCGGTCCGGCCGGACTGCTCGAGGGTTTCAGTCAGCCCCAGCACCGCCCGCCGATGATCGATCCGCAGCTGCTCGAACTCGATCTTCGTGTTCGCGAGTGCGACGTTCTTCGCGTGCAGGTGCCGGTCCTGCACGGCCCAGTTGCCTCCCCGGCGCAGCTTCTGGCTGTGCAGCGCATCCTTCTGGTTCAGGTCGGCACGCATGCCCCGCACTTCGAGGGAATGTTTCGCGTCCTGCCGCCTTTGGTATGCCTCGTCGGCCTCCTTACGGTCGGCGTTGCGCTCCTTCGCCAGTTCCAGCTCGAGCTGGTGTTTCTCCTCGCGCCGCCGCTCGAACGCGGCGTCGGTCTCGCGCTGGTTGGTCTTCTTGTCCTCGGCCGTCTGTTTCTCCACCGTCTTGACGGCGATCTCCAGATCGTGGACTTCCTGCGCTTTCCGGGCGCGGTCGATGTAACCGGCGACCTTCAGCTGGTGGATCTGACCGTCGCGGCCCTCCGCGGTGAAGCGTTGCAGCACATTGACTGTCATCGCCGCGCTCTGCATGGCCTGGGTGAACATCTGCGCGAAGTCTCTGCCGCCCTGGGCGATCGGATCGGGCGAGTTCATTGCCGCACCTCGATTCCCGAAACCAGCCATCCCGCACCGGGATTCGCGCGGCTGGCCCGGGTGTAGGCGGCGAATCCGATCGCGGCTTCACCGTCGCTGGGGCGCAGCTGCACCGCGAGGACACGGGCCGCCGCGGTGGCGGTATCGGTGGGGTGATCGTCACCGGTCACCTGCACCGATGCCGCGACCGAGGTCCCGGTGGTCTGCCAGTGCCGCCAGACGACGGCCGGGACGGGGGCCAGCACCACGGCCGCCGGTTCACCACCAGCCGCGAACCCCGGCTCCATCAACGCTTCCGCGCTGCGGAACGCCGCCCGCGGATCGGACTGCTGCGCGGGGCGGTAGCTGAAGATCGCCGTGACGGCGGCGGTCATGACCCCCGCGGCCGCGCATGGGTCCACCTGCTCGAACGGTGCGGTGAATCCCGGCCCGGCACAAGCACCGTCGTGTGCGGTGTGCGCCGACGGGTGTTCGCCGCTGGTGCACGCCGCGACCGCGAGCACCCCGATCACCACGATCAACGCGCGGGCGGGGCGGGTCATAGCGGCCGTCCTGGGTCGTAGAGCAGCTGGTCGAGGCTGGTGCTGCGCCAGAAGATCGGTGCCCGGTCGTTCAGATGTCCGACCGCGGGGTTGGCGGCGGCGTCGTCGACGCTGAGGTTGAGCAGCAGGCCCTCGGCGAACGCGGCGGCGTGGATCGCTCCCATCGACAGGTCGTGCTGACCAGCAATGACCAGATGCAGGATCGCGACACCGATTCCCGCGCGGCGGCAGGCGCGTCCGGCCACCACGATCGCCTGCAACGCGGCGAGCTCGGCGGCGGCCGCCGCACTGTCGACGACCAAGCCGTGGCGGAACTGGGCGTGCCAGACCGGCAGCCCGTCCTGCCGACACAACGCGATTGCCTGCCGCGATGCCGCCGACCACAGCAACAGCTGCGGTCCACTCCCCGATTCCAGGGCTCGGCGCGCATCCACGGTCCGCTTCCCAGAGCTGCTATCAGAGGTGATCGAATCCGAATTGTGGTTTGTCACAACAGTTTTCCCTTCATTGCTCGTCGCCGGATCCGGTGCCGTGTATTGGCGACAGTGGTGGTGGTGATGTAGGTTCTCGTTCTTGTTTGCGCTTCCGGCCGTAGCGAAGTGGGCGGATCATGGTGTTTCTCTCCGTTTTTGCGCAGCGGTTTCCCATCGGCATTGCGCTTTCCTCGGGTTGTCAGAGTTGCTGGGTTGAGGTGCCAAGACCGGCGTGGTGAGGTGAGGCATCGCCCAACCTCACCGACGGGTGCCCTACCCGCGTGCGTATGGGCACGCCGACGTGTGAGACTGCTCTGGTGACCAGCCTCGATGACCCCCTCCGGCGATCCTTGCTGCGCAGAGGATTCGCGCTGGAATACGCCACGCTCGGGTGGAACGTGGTCGGTATCGTCGTGCTCGCTGTCGCCGCGTTCACCGCCCGATCGGTCGCGCTGGCTGGGTTCGGGCTGGATTCGTTGATCGAGATCGGTGCGTCGACTGTTGTGATCTGGGAACTGACCGGCACGGGCGAAGCACGTCAACGCTTCGCGCTGCGGGTGATCGGCATTGGATTCGCCGCGCTGGCGGTGTATCTGCTGGCGCAATCCACCGTCGTCCTGGCTACCGGCTTCCACCCCGAGCACTCCCCGCTGGGAATCGCCTGGACCGCCGTCACCGCTATTGCGATGTTCGCTCTCGCTGCGGGTAAGGCCCGCACCGGCGCTGCGCTCGGCAACCCTGTCCTGGCCACGGAAGGCCGTGTCACCCTCATCGACGGGTTGCTCGCTGTCGCTGTGTTGCTCGGCCTGCTGCTCAACAGCCTTGTCGGCTGGTGGTGGGCAGACCCCGTCGCCGGATACGTCCTGGTCGTCTACGCGTTGCGCGAGGTGCGAGAAATCTTCTCCAGCAACGACTGACAACAGCCCACGCCATGTCCGTCCGGCAGGCACCGACGGGACGAGCCTGATTCTCACCGGTCTTGCGCAAGCGCAAGACCGGCGCAAAATCACTGAGAAGGCGCAAGCGAAGCATGAGATCCTACAGGTGAGCTGGTGCCGGGCAGGCTGTAGCGGCGTACGTCCAGGTGCTCGCTGCGCCAGAGCGGTGCCAGGGTGACGGTCTGGCCGCTCTCGGGCGCGTGCACGATCACGTCTTGGCCGTGCTGGTCGCGGCCCACATACACCGCGACGTGATGCGGCGCCGTCTCGCCGGGGTCGGTGAAGAAGATCAGATCCCCCGGTTGCCGGTCGTTGAACGGGATCGGTTGTGCGCCCGGGGCGTTGACCTGTTCCCGGGTGGTGCGGGGCAACCGGATGCGTCCGCCGGAGGCTTGGAACAGCGCGTACTGCACCAGCGCGGAGCAGTCGAAACCACCATTGGTGGGGCCGGAGAAGTCGCCGCCGCCCCACACGTAGGGGGTGCCGATCCAGCGAGTGGCGGCGCGGATCACGGCCTGCCCGAACGCCTCCTGGTCCTGGGTCAGGGGTGCGCCCTGCCCGTCGGTCCCGCACCCGCCCGGCGTCTGCCCCGGCGCTGCGGGCAGCTGGGACACGTCGATGCCCGCGAACATCTGGTACAGGCGTTGCGCTAGGTCCAGACTCGCGCCGTAGGCGTCCGGGGCCGAGTTCTCCACAGCCTGGGCAATATCGGCGACCGACATCCGGTCGCGGCCGGTCACTCGGTCGGCTTGGGTGTAGAACCAGTTGAACTGATACGGCGGGGTCATCAACGCCGCGATCCCGGCCGCACCCCAGACACTGGCGCGCATCTGGTGTGGGCCGACCGAGTCGTGGTCGTAACCGAGCCCGTCGTTGGCGTAGGTCAGCGATTGCGGCACAGCGGGATTCGCCAAATTCCGGAGGGTGGATTCGGTGATCTGCGCGGCCAGTTCGGCCACGATCACCGGCGCGGGCTCGCGCCGCTGTTTGCCGATCGCGACCCCGTTGCGCGCCAACTGGAGTTGCCGCTCCGACATACCCGCCACCGGCCCCCCGGTCCGGCCGGTCACTCCTCCACCGTCGACCGTCGCCGCGCACGAGATACCCGGCCCGCCGCCGATCACCACGATCACCACAAGCAGTACGAGCGTGCTCGATAGCGTCAGCGCCACAGCGGCTTTCACAGCGTTCACGGCTCACCTGCTTGCCCCCTGCCGATCGGCGGCCACATGATCCTGTGCCGCCTCGCCGCACTCCGAGTCCACCAACCGCGGCGTACCTACCGTTCCGGTGCGGGTGAGATGGCTGAAACGCCGGTTCGTGTTGTGAATGTCGGCATCCCGCTCGCTCGGTGTGATGGTCAGCCGGAACGGGATACCGGGCTCGTTGGCTTCCCCGGTTTTGAGCAGGAAGCAACCGGTCCCGGGTGGCACTTGAGAAGCGTCGGTGTGGTCATCGCTGGGTGGGCGGGGTGCGGCCCAGGAGGTAATGAGTAGTTTCTCGGTCTCGCTGATGGCGACTGCGGCGCGCAGGCGGTCGATCTCCTCCGGCCCGACCGGACCGATAACTTTGGCGCGCGCTCTCTCGAAGAATCCGAGGGCTTTCGACTGTGCCGCAACACTATCAAAGCTGGCGAGGTCTTTGAGGGTGTGGCTGCACATGATCAGCTCGGTGCCCAAACCACGGTTGAGCCGGGTGAGGGCGTCGGTGCGGTCGACCATGGCTGGACCCGCACCGAGTACCCGCCAGATCTCGTCCATGATCACACCGAAGGTGCGAGCGGGGCCGAGGCCCGCGTCGGCGAGGGCGTGCGCCGCGGCGACGGCCCCGAATCCCTCACTCCAGCAGACCATCAGCACCGCGGCCAGCAGTTTCGTGTCGCCTTCGGGAATGCGGGAGACGTCGATGCATACTGCGGGGCTCGTGAGATCCAGTGGGACGCTGGTCTGGGCATCGAAAATGCCACCCCACGGCCCCTCGATCAGCGCGCGTAGCGACCGCCGCAAGGCTTTGGTGCTGTTTCGGTACGCCTGCGAGGAGTCCTCCTCCGCGAATTCGCGCATCCGGTCCCCGCCCTCACCGATGACCGTGAGCAGATCCGACAGCAGCGGCGGCTGGTCCGAGGTGAAACCACCTGCGGGACTGTAGAGCTGGCGCAGCCCAGCGGCGATCAGCGTTTCCTCGTAGTCGGCGACCCGAGCCCCGCGCACGAGTTCGATCAGTCCGGCCACGATCATGACCTGCCCGGCCTCCACCCGGGCGGCGACTTGGCGGCGCTGGTCGGGGTCGGTCAGCCTGTCGATGATCGACCCGAGCGCACCGACGGCGAGCGGGTTGATGCTGGCGTAGCCGTAGCCGACATCGATCACCTGACCGTCGAGCCGTTGCACGAGGTCCCGGTAGTCGGGTTTGCTGTCACCCATGCACAACACGGTTTCCCCGGCCGCGACCGCCCCGGTCACCAAGCGGCGAATGAACGTGGATTTGCCGAATCCGTTGAGTGCCAGCACGAACGCGATCGGCGCGGTGAGGTGCCCACGCAGGAACCAGGACATGGGGTCGAAGTGCACGGGGGCGCCGGTCACGTAATGGGAGCCGACCGGGGTGCCGATCACCGGGGCGACGGCACCGACCGCGAACGGCCACAACCCGGCCACCTGCACGGTGGTGGCGCGCCATTCCGGCATCGCGGGCACCACCGCCGCGCGCCCACCCCCTGGCCCGGCGTAGCCGCGGTCGGTCAGCCGCGCCAGCGGCCGGTCGAACCCGTCGCGCGCGCGATCCTCGCCGCGCCGCGCCGCCGTGGCGTGGCGGTGGTCGTCGCTGGACAACACCGCCCGCGCCCGCATTCCGCGCCACCCGCGCGTGGTCGCGGCGGCTTCGGCGGCGGCGCGGGCCTGCGGGGTCAGGACACGAATTCCCGCGATCTGCATGGTCTTTCGCGTGTGCGGGGCTTTGTTCCGTAGTGGGGTCATAACGAGACCCGCTTGGAGATCGAGGTGTGCTCGGGCAGGATGACGCCGATGCCGAGACTGGCGGCGAAGGCTGCGGCCTGGTAGGCGTAGCAGCGGCGCACTCCCAGCCGCGCCGCCGCCGCCATCGCTTCGACCGACGCCTCGATGCCCGGCATATCCCCGCCGAGATGATCGGTGATGGTGATCAACGCGCCGAACCGGGTGAGCCCAGCGCCTTGGGCTTGTTCCTGGCGGGCGGCACCGGTGTTCTGGACGCGGATTGACGCTGCCGCGCCGGGCACACCACGCTCGGTTTGCTCGGCGGCCAACGCATCCCGGAAATCGGAGTCGACGATGTCGGTGGCCTCGGCCGCCGAATGCAGCCGATAGATGATCGCGACGCGTTTGCGGGGCACGTCCGCACGAGGTTTCAGCAGTTCTTCCAGCCCGGTTTCCAGGACCGCGCCGCGGGGCGCGGCGTCCATCTCCCAGGTGATCGACCGCGCGCCGTCGTGAACGAGATGATCCCAACGGTCGCTGTGCGCGATCGGCCCGACCGTGTCCCACGACTGGGTGCCGGTCAGGTCGCGACCGGCTAGCTCGATGTCACGCTGGGCGGCCAGGTCATACCGTGACCGCACCAATCCCAGCACTTCCCACGCTTCCAGCGGCGTCGCGGGCAGCCCGGCACGCGCCAGCTGCGATAACGCGCCTGGAGTCGTTGGCTGATCTCGCGGGCCTGCTCGGCGATGTCGCGGCGACCCCTGCCCCTGCCGATGGCGCGATAGGTGAGCGCGACGCGGGCCTCGACCCGCACCCCGACCCCGCCGATATCGGCGGCGGCCTCCCGCATCACCGCCCGCGCGAACTCGGGGGCCTGCGGGCGCAGCAGACGGGCGACCTCGCGGTGCTGCCGCAGATGGGTTTCCACCACGGTGTCCAGCACCGAGGTCACCGCCACCACCTCACCACCACGCGACTGACTAGCCAGAAAGTTCCCGTATTCGCTGACCCAGTCGTCGATCTGGGTCTGATCCACCAACTCGCGCCCGCGCGGGATAACCCGCAACACGACCGTGTAGTGATCGGTGCGCCGGACATGGATCAGCCCGAACCGTTTCCCACCCGGTGTCTCGTACTCGGTCAGCCACGAATCCGCCAACAGCCCCGGCAATCTCGCCGTGCCCGGGATCGAGGAGAAGCGACCGCTGCGATACTCCAACTCGCCGCGGCTACGGGCGAGCGCGAATTGGATCCGCAGGACCGCGATCTCCCAGCCGGTGCGGCCCCCGATCGTCACCGCCATCGGGACGAAAATCGCTGCCGCACAACAGATCGCGATCCCAGTCACCGACAACGAGTGGGTGACCATGAAAATCAGCATGATCGCGATCACCAAACCCAGGCCCAGCATCGACACACCCCAGGTGAGGCCGAAAAACCCTGCGCTGCGGGGCTTTTCCCACCTTCCGTACATGCGGGTCGTCATCGCCGCACCTCCATCGGGCCCGGCCTACTCGGATCCGGCACTGACGTCCCGGGCTCCGGGGCCGGTCCTTCCACCGAGGAATTCAGCGCCTGCACCCCGTGCTGGGCGGCCTGTCCGGCCGCCATCGCCACTCCCGCCACCCCTGCAGCACCCGCAGCTCCGCCACCGGCCGCTGCCTTACCGCTCGCGCGGTTCCCGCCGGTGGACCCGGAGCTCGCCGCGCCATTGCGGCTCGGTCGATTACTCGCCCCGGACCCTTGCCCGGTCGGGGCCGGGGGATTGCCACCTCCCCCACCACCGCCGGACGGTCGAACACCGCCTCCGCCCGGCGGGGTCGGGGCCGAGCCACCGCCTC
The DNA here is from genome assembly GCF_013186535.1 of Nocardia terpenica. NCBI lineage: Bacteria > Bacillati > Actinomycetota > Actinomycetes > Mycobacteriales > Nocardiaceae > Nocardia > Nocardia terpenica. Next base: position 1,711,953 of record NZ_JABMCZ010000003.1, on the reverse strand, counting down.
CCGCGGAGGGAGACGTCGGCCCGCCCCCGGTCGCCTCACTGCCTTCGGTTACCTTCCGGGCTCCGGAGAAGCCCTTGCCGCGCCCGCCGACTCCTAACCCCACGCCGAGGGCACCACCGGCCAGCACTGCCGCTCCCCCGCCACCGCCCCCGAGGGCGGCGACGGCGGGCGCGATCAGCCGCATCAGTGCCGGCAGCACGATCGGCACCGACAACAGCAGGATCATGCCGAGTAAGAGCAGTTGCGGATCTTGCGGCCGCCCAGCACCGTTCACCCCGGCTGCGGAGAACGCGATCGCATAGACCAAGGCGCCGACGGGTTTCCACAGCACCAGCGCGAGCGCCCATTGCAGCATCCGCTGATACGCCTGCGACCCCGGCCCGGTGCCCGCCGCCGCAGCGGACAGCGGCAACGCGGCGACGACGAGAATTAAAAACGCCTCGCGCACGACCAGCATCACCAGTTGGATCAGTGCGCTGATGGTGCCCAGGAACCCCAGCACCAGCATGACGCCGGTGCCCAGGCCGCCCGCGGTCAGCACCGCGACGTCGAACAGCCGATCGGTCACTCCGCGCACGTCCGCTCCGGCGCCGTGGTCGATCACCCAGGTGCTGAACGCGTCGCCGCACTTGGTGCCGGTGGTGATGACCGCGCCGAGCAACATCGACGCCATCACGGCCCGACTGAAGATCAGGAAACTCTCCTGCGCTTCACCGGCGACCGCGCCGCGTTTCGCCACCGCCAGCCGGGCCGCAGCGAACAGGATCCCCGCGATCATCAGCACCACTTGCAGGCCGCTGGTGTAGGACCGGACCGACGCGAGTATCGGGCCCGGCTCGCCTGTGGCCGAGGCCAGTTGGGGGGACGGCAGTCGAACCCACCAGGTGAGACCCATTCGAATCAAGGAGGTGATGCCGCGAAGAAGTGTGTCGACGAGGTCGCGCAGAACCGAGCCGGCAGCGTCACCGGCCGCGCCCTTCGTGAAATCCTCGATGTGTTTGCAGACATCCAACGCGGGGTTGAGCAGATCACAAGGGCTGGGCAACGGTATCTGAGTGCGAACCCCTGTCCAGGCATCGACCGCCAGGAGTGCGATGGTCATGGGGTGTCCTTCCAGGACCCGAATCCAGTGAGCGAGGTCATCGGGACGCCGGGTTCCCACAGGGTGTCGATGTCGTCGGGGACGCGGACGTGCCAGTCGCCGTCGGTGTAGGCCATCGGCCAGGTCGAATACACCCAGCCCTGGTCCGCGGGGACCGCGATCTCCACGACGGCGAAGTCGGGCCGGTACGGCATGATGCGGATCCCGTCGGGCACGGTCACATACCGCGCGGCATCGGGCGTGTTCCGGCGCGAGCGAGCGATCCGGTCTTCGAACGCGGGCCCGGCACCGAGATACCGTTGCCGGATCACGGTCTGCCACACACCCTCTGGTGCTGCGAGGACGCGGGCGATCGCGTCGCAAGCGGCCAGTGCCGCGCCTTGAGGAGTGTCGGCGAAGCCGGAGGCGACCCCGGCGTCGATTCGGGTGGGTCCGTCGCTGCCCGACACCGGCAGCGCCGCGCCACCCCACCCGCGTTGCCACTGCAACCGTGCCGGTGGCATCCACAGGTAGTCGGGCAGGCTCGGGCTCGGCCGCAGGCTCGGGTCCTGCGGTAGCGCTTGCCCGGCGTCGTCGCCGACCACCTCGAGCCGGTTGCCGAGCAGATCGGCGGTAGGCACCCGGCCGGGATCGAGGGACGGGACAATCGGTGTGCCGGTGGTTGTTTCGGGTGTGCTCCGGTCCGGTGTTCTCGCGTCGGGGTGCCGGGTGGCGGCCAGCACAGCGAGTGCGGCGACGACCAGGACAACGCTGACGGCCAGCACGATCAGGCGGCGAATGGTCATGATGTCGTCCCGCTCATGAGGTCGTCACCGAGACCATGTCGGCCGGTGGGCTCGCGACCGCGGCCACCACCGGCGTTGCTGGCCGGTCGGGGAACAGCAGTTTCCAGTCGTCGTCCTGCCAACCCACGACGGCGGTATTGCAGGTCAGCGACTTGTCGGATTGCCTGCTGTAGATGCCGAGATCGGCGCGGTCGGGCCGGTACCGGGTAATCCGGTAGCCCAGCACTGTCGGCGGAGTGCCCACGACCGCGATGGCGGACAGTTGCGCGCGGGCGAGTGCCCAGGCGTCACCCACCCCGGGGGCGAGCATGTGCTGGCCGATCCGAGGCCACTCGGCGTCGGTGGCGACCGAGATCCGAACGATGGCGTGGATGCCCGCCAACGCCGCCCCGACCGGATTGTGGTCGAACCCGGTAGCGACGGTCCCGTCGTCGTGATGCGGCCCCTGATCCGCGATCGGCAGCGTAATCCCGTGGAATACCGTCGTTCTCAGGTTCGTCGGCGCGGCGTGCAGATCAGGAAGGACCACCGGCGCGGTCGTTCCGGTTGGCGGGGTGCTCCTGCCGCATCCGGTCAGGATCGTGAGAGCGACCAGGCCGACAGCCGCCACCGACACGGCAGTTCGCCGCCGGATTGACGTGTTGATCATGGTGTCGTCCAATCGTTTTCGGGGTCAGTGCAGGGGAAACAGTGCCGCGGCGATGCCGCTCGCGGCGCCGACGAGAACGGCGGCCAGAGCCGAGCCGGCCAAGCCTTCGACGGCTTCGTCGCGGTAGAGGCGGATGGCGAGTTGCCCGCCGGTCCAGATCGCGCGGGCGATGCAGCACAGCAGCACCAGCCACGCCAGCCACCCCAGCAGCCGGACCAGCGGCTCCAGCACCGTCGACGGCAACGGAGTGACCGGACCAGCGCTCACGGCCGATCTCCGCTGTCGCTGCTGCCGGTGATCTCGGTGCAATAGGCGAGGTCCAAGGCCGCCAGGATCGGTGCGGCGGTCTGTTCGGGGGCCGAGCGGGGCAGGCAGTGCCCGCCGCCGGGGACCAGGTCGTAGTCGGCCCACACCATTTCGGCCAGCCAATGCGAGTGCGCCCGCGAGAACCTGCTGTCCTCACCCCCGGCGAGGACGAATGCCGGGACACCGCGCAGCACTGGCGTGGCCGGGCTGGCGGGCCACGATCGGTCGGTGACCCCGTTGATCAGGACCAGTCCTGCCAGCGCGGCAGCGCGATACGGGTAGCGGTGCGCGTAGGCGTGCGCGAGCAGTGACCCGGTCGAGTGAGTGACCAGCACAACCGCGCCGACCGCGCAGGTCAGCACTATATCCAGCTCATCCACCCGGTGCCTCATCTGTGTCGCCACGCAGGCGGCAGGCGCACCGGTGGCGCGGTCGCGCGGGGTGTAGGTCAGTTGCGCGATGCCGCCCGCAAGCAGGCCGTGCAGATGCGTGATCACGGGGGCCCAGAGGCTCGAATCACTGTGCAGCGCACCGACATACACGATCGTGGCCGGGGCGGTGGCCGCCCCCCAGCGCTCGACGGTCACATGACCGCCATCAGTGCTCGGCAGGGACAAACAGACATGGTCGCCGCACATCAGCAGGCTCCTAGCGAAACACGGTGAGAAATGCACCGGTGCCCCGACGACACGGGCCGTCGATTCGACACGGAGGTGATCGGGTGTGGTGCAGTCGCTTTCGTGGCGTGACGGGTCATTTGGCACTCACGATCTGCTGCATGATCGTTCCGGCGCTGGTGGCGATGATGCCGCCCGCCAACGCGCCGAGGACGATCTTGGGCGATTCGACGGCTCCGCCGTGCCAGCGTTCCCAGCCGAACTTCCCGCCCGCGTAGATCAGCGCTGCAATCCCGGCCAGCGTCACCGCCCACGCCACCCAGTTGACGATCTTGGTGAGTCCCCCGGCGCCCGGCGGCACCTCGGGAGTGATCTTGATTTCCTGTGCGAGAACGACGGTGTCGAGTAAGTGGATCATGGGGTGCTCCGGGGGTGCGGGGTGGTGCGGGTGGCGGCGATGCGGGCGGTGATCGCGATAGCGGCCCGGTGGACGTCGGCGGGGACGGCGTGGGTCAGGCGGGCGCGGCGTGGGGGTGGCGGGTCGCCGGGGGTGTATCGGGCCAGCTCGCAGACATCGAGGAGGACGAGTTCGTCGTGCCAGCGGATCGACCAGACCGCGTCGTCGACCAGCTCGGTCACGGTGCGCCGGTAGCGCGAGACCGGGGCCGGGAGGCGGCCGGGCCGGGCCGCGGACAAGACCAGGCCGATCACGGTGACGCCGTCGGGGGCGAGTCCGGCGTGGTATTCGCGCAGCCGCTCCGCGGCGGCGATCAGGCCGGGCATGCACAGGCGAGCGGCGATCAGGACGCGCTGCGTGGTCCGAGGGGAGGCGGGCCAGGCCGGTCCGGTGTCGGCGGCATGGGCCCACCACCGTGCCAGCGTGGACGCACCGGCACCGCCGTGTGCGGCCAGCACCGCGAACAGCGGCGGGTGCGGCCCGGTCACCGGCAATGGCTCCACCCGCACCGGTGCCCGCTGCTGCGGTGGTGGCGCGCTGATGGTCGCCGGTTCGAACCGCACCGGGCGCGGACCCTCGGCGGCGGACGGCGCCGAGAGTGGCTGGCGAACGGTGGTGGCGTGCAGTCGCATGGGTTACGCCTGCTGCTTTTGGATGTTGGTGATCAGTACCCGGCCGTTGTCGGTGCGGGTGTTGATGATCTGCAGGTAGTCCACGCGGGTCCGGTCCGGATGAACCTCGACCAGGTGCACCGATTGCGCGCCCTCGGCCAAGGGCGTGATCGCGACGCAGTGGGTGCTGCCCGCCGGGATCGAGGCGATGCCCGCCGCGAGCGCCTGCGCCTGGATCCCGGCTTCAGGGGCCAGCACCGCCATCGCGGCATCGGCGGAGCGTTGTGTGTAGTACGCGTACTCGAATGCGGCGATCACCCCTGCCGGGGTGTCGGTCGAGCCCGCGCCGTCGGTCACCGTCCCGGACAACCCCGCACACGCCGCCGCCACCGCCGGTACAGCGCTGAGGGTCGGTGGCGCGGCGGTGACTGACGGGACCACCGGCTGCCCGCCCGGGTGCACCATGAGGGCACCGACGGTGACCATCGTTGCCGTGACGATCAGTGCCGCGCTGAGCGCGATCCAGCCGCGCCGCGGCAGTCGCGAGTTCCGGGGCGCATCGCCGGTGTCTGTCGGCGGTTCGGGCGCTGCGGCGGTGAGCCAGTTCCAGGCGTCGTCGGGGCTGGGGTCCTCGGCGGGGGCACCGGTGCTGGCGTGCAGGGGAATTGGTGGGGTGGCCGTGGCGTCCAGCCAGCCCCAGCCCTGCTCGGTGTCGGTGGTGTCGGGATGGGGCATCGAACCTTCCTCCTTCCGGAAAGTGGTGTGGTAGTGGGATGTTGGGTGTGTCCGGGCCCTCCGGGTGACCTCTCGCGAGGGGTTCTTCCGCAGCCGGACAACTTCGCAGAGAAGGCGCCATGTCAGGCTCGGCTGGTCACCCGAAGGGGTCTGTGGTGCCCGACATCGGAGCGGCCGAGGAGTCGGGGGCTGTTGGTGATGGACTGTCTGTCGTGCTCGGCTCGGTGGCGCTGCTGCTGTCGGGTGGTGGGGAGGCCGCAAGCGGCGCGGTGCTCGTCTGGCCGGTCCGGTCGCCGAGGTCGTGGGCGAGGGCGGTGAACCAGTCCGCGACCGCGGTCAGGGGCGGGTCGCCGCTGGTGGTGGCGGGGACGCTGGTGTAGGAGCCCTGGCGGCCGGCGGTGTCGCTGTACTGCGTGCGGGCGGCCAGCTGGTAGAGCTGGGTGTTGTCGGTGACGGTCGACGAGATCGCGTCGAAGGCTTGATCCACCCAGCCGAGCGCGGTTTGCGGCGGTATCAATTCCGCCACCGCGCCAGCGACTTTCGTGCCCAAATCGGCGATCGCTGCGACCGGGTTCGCCATGCCGACGGTCGCGAGTTCGGCGATCGTGGCCGGGGTGAACACCTTCTGTGCCACCGACACGACGGTGTTGAACCCGATTGTCCCGAGCCGGAACAGCACCGCCAGCGCTTGATCCGGCCCCGGCACCGGGGTGTTCGGGTCTGATGCTTCGGCCAGGCGTTGGCCGAGTGATTTGGTCGGCTGATAGGAGAGCTGGTCGAGGCTGTCGCCGGACAGGTCCTCGGTGACGACCCCGGCGGCGGTTTTCCAGGCGGTGGCGGCGAGGGCTTGCGCGGTGGTCGCGATGGCCGAGACCGGATCGCGCAGGTCGGATTGGGCGGCGATGTTGTGAATCGTTTGCGCCAGTGGCGATCCGGCCGGGGTATCGCAGGTCATGTCCCCGGCCGCACACAGGTCCGCGACCCGCCCGGTCAACGACCCGAAGCTGGTGTCCTGCCCTGTGGGAGTGGGGTTCTGGTCGATCCCCGCCCCGGCGGGGGTGGTGGTGACCAGCTGGACCTGGCCGGTGGCGGTGCCGGTCGCGCCGGGCGCCGGGTCGGGGGTGGCTTGCCCGGGACGTCCGGGAAAGACGGGTGCACCCGGTGCGCGGTGGGGGTCGGCGAGCAGGGCTATCCCGGCGACGGCGCCGGCGGGGATCGGGTCGGCACCGCCGCCGACTCGGTGGGCGAAGGCGGCGACCGCCGCGGCGCCCTGCCCGTATCCGGCGGCGGCGATTCTGGTGGCCGGGCACCGCTGTTCGACGTCGCGGGCCATCGCTTCCAGACGTTGATCGGCGTCGGAGACGGCCTGGTCGTAGGGCAGTGCGGTGCCGTCATCGCGGTACCCGTAGCGCACGTAGGCGCGCTGCACCAACGCTCCCGCGTTCGCGTCGAGAGGTCCGAACAGTTGCCCGAGCGCCCCGGTATCGGTGGTGGGTGCGGCGTCCGGGGACGTCTCGTCGGGGCCTTGCACACCCAGCACGTACAGTGCCGGGCACGAGGCTCCCAGCGGAGCCCCGACGGGGTCCGCGACCGCCGACACCGCTACCACCGTCACGATGACCGCGGTGCCCGCCGCGACGGCGGCCTGCAGCAGCGCGCGTACGCTATTGGTGTTGTGCCACAACATCATCGGCCTCCGCTTCGGTCGTGTGCTGGTTGTGTGTGCACGGCTGGTCGGTGGTCTCTACAGGGGCCGGTGCAGGTCGTCGGCGAGGCGGGTGAGGATTTCGTTCGCTGCTGTCGCGGCGGTCCCGCGGTGCCCGGTGGGGTAGGTGCGCCAGCTGACATCGACGTCCAGGGCGTCGTAGGTGTCGTAGACGCGCAGGCCGTGTTCGACCGGTACGACGGGGTCGTCGAGGCCGTGGTACAGGTGCACCGGCACTACTGGCCCGGTCCTGCCGCGTCGTTCCTCACCGAGGACGAACCGCCACATCGGGTCGTTCCAGGGATCCTCACGAACGCACCAGCGGCCCAACGGTTCCGGGAACCGCTCCGCCAACCGCGCCGCGTCGAGTTCCCCGGCCAGCGCCGCGGCCTCGCGGCCTTGCTCGGTGAGTACGTGCCGCAGCGGCAGATGCGCGTAGGCGCGAGACAGTCCGACCAGGCCCGCCAGGCCCAGCACCGCCCACGGGCTGTGCTCGATGTGGGTGGCGAGCGCGGCGGGGTCGGCGATCACGGCCCCGGCCGCGACCCCTCGCAGCCCGACCTCGGGGGCATAGACGGGATGTAGTTCCGCGGCCGTGATCGCCGCGCGGCCCCCGTCGGCGTACCCCCAGATCAACACCGGGCCGTCAGCGTCGATATCGGGCAGCGCCCGCACCGCCCGCGCCATATCCAGCGTGGTGTGCCCGGCGGCACGGGCGGCGAGGAACGTATGCGGGCCGGGAGCGACGAACCCTTCGCCGTCGGGGACTGCGACCGTCCAGCCCCGGTCCAGCGCCGCGTCGATCCGACCCGCGTCGGGCTCGTCTCCGGCGGCCAACCGCTGCGAGGGCGCACATCGGCCACCGAGGCCGTGGAACGGTGGGTCGTACACCAGAATCGGGCCCGCGCCGAGGGCGGCGGCCGTGTCGGGGACGATGACGATGCCCGACACCGCGATCGGTTCGTCGAACGAGTCCTTCGACACGTACACGATCAGCCAGGCATCGGCGGTATCGCGCAACTGCGGCGTCGCGACCTTCCGCAGCCGCAGCAGATCCCCCGGCTGCCTGCCGTGCTCGACCACCCGCTGCTCGTACAGATCGTCCGTAGTGGCGGGAACGGAGTCGGTGTCGGTCGACGGGTCGGACGGCAGCGTGTTGTCAGGGTGCTGGATGTCGGTCATGGGTGCCTCCAGGCGAGGTCGTGGGCGACGGCGATCAGCCAGGCGATGCCCGAGGCGAGCTGGCCGCTGACCGCGTAGCCGTTGTGGACAGCGATGGTGTTCGCGTAATGCGCCCACACCGCCGGATTGGTCAGATCAGCGTCGTCGGCCAGTAACTGCCCCCACGCCGCCGACAACTCCCCCACCAGCCGCGGCACCACGCCGAGAAGGTTGTTCGCGACAGCCGCCGTGATCTGGCCCCACCGCGCCGCCGCGGCAGCAGTGTCCGCAGGGGTCGGGGCCGGGATGCGCGGGTCGGAAGCGTCGATCAGCCGACGCGCCAGCGTCTCGGCGGGCACGTAATCCACCGAGCCGCCGTCGACGCGAAAATCGTTGAGCACCACCGTGGTCCACGCATCCCCCAGAGCGCGCGACAGCACGGCGGACAGCGAGCCGAGCGCGGCGAGCGGATCGCGCAGATCGGCTTGGGCGGCGATCTGCGCGCCGACCCGCAGCAGCGCCGCGTGGTCGGGCGCCGAGCACGCCAGGTCACCGTCGACGCAGATCGATGCGACCCGCCCGGTCAGGGCACCGTACGAGGCACCATCCGCAGCGATCCCGCTCCCCCCAGCCGACACCGCCGTCAGCTGCACACCGCTGACCGCCGCGCCGCTGGTCCCGGGAGCCGGATCCGGAACCGTCTGCCCTGGACGGCCGGGAATCGTGGCGGCGTCCGCGGGCCGATCAGGATCGGCGTACAGCACGATGGCCGCGATCCGATCCGCAGGCACCGGCCCACCGCCCGCTCCCACCTGTTGCGCGAACACCGACATCGCTTGCGCGCCTTGGGAATACCCGACACCGGCCAGCAGTGTCGACGGGCACGCCGCCACCACCTCGGCCGCCGCCGCCATAGCCAGGCGCGCGGCGTCGGCGACCGAATCGGCGTACGGGGCGGTGCCGCCGCCGGGCACAGCGCCACCGAATCCGGCCCCGTAGGGGATATAGGCGCGCTGCACCAGACCAGGTACCGCAGCCACCACCGGCCCGATCAACGCACCCACCACCCCGGTATCAGCGCGGGGATCGGCCGTGGGTGACGACTGCCCGGTGCCTTGAATGCCGATGATGTACAGCGCCGGACAGCCAGGACCGATCGGCACCGCCTGCGCTGGCGCCGTCCCCGCCAACAGCGCCAACGCCACACCGCACACCAGCGCGACGGCCCGGCCCAACGTCGAAAAACTGGTCACCGCTGCCCCACCCCGACACCAGCACCGAATCCGGCACCCACCGTCCCGCCGATCACACCGCCCACCGCGGCCGCCGGAGCACCCGCGACCGCAGCCCCCGCGGCAGCACCAGCCGCCGCACCGATCGCGGTCCCCGCGACACCGGAAGTGACAGTGCCGATCACCGGCACCGCGATCACCGTTCCCACTAGCGCACCGGCGATTCCACCGATCGTGCCGCCGATCAACCCACCCACGACCGCACCCACCCCAGCAGCGGGAACACCCGCCACCGCGGCTCCCGCGGCGCCACCGAGACCGGCACCGGCCAGCGTCGCCCCGCTTACTCGATCCGACCGTCCCGCAGGCAGCCCGATCGAATCCAGCGCCTGCGCCACCTGCGCCTCCGCGCCAGCGGCGGTGTTGTTGATGCAGTCACGCACCTGCGGCGGCAACCAATCCGGCGACGGGGTCTCGAATTGTCCGATCCGAATCGTGTTGTCCGGCGGCTTCACCGGCGCAACTGGTGGAACCGGCTCGGGCAGATGTAGATCCGCCACTTCCACCGGCGGCGCGGGATCCGGCGGCGGTACCGGTCGCGGTGCCGGACCATTACGCACCTCCGGCGGCTGCTCGGTGTACGTGGGAGGCGGCGGTCCAGGCTCAGGCGCAGGTGGCGGAGGCGGGGGCGGGGGCGGGGGTTGCGGCGCAGTAGTGCCCGGCTGCGCCGGGCCGGTGACGCCCGGCTGATCCGAAATGGGCTGGGCGATAGCGGCTTCGGCGACACCACCGCACCACAGCACGAGTGCAATCGGCACCGCAGACGCGGTGAGCATCAGCGCCGAACGGTGATATCGCGCGCGCAGACCGATACGGCAATCCGATATCCGGTTGGTCTGCGCGGAAAATCCGCCACCCAGAGAATCGAACGCCGTTACGGCCTGAATAGGTAATCCCAATTTGGGCATGCCAAATAACCCCTCTACTGGGAAGTTTTCGACAGCTGGAAAATATCGATAAATGCTCCAGCAATGCACCCTGGCCTTGCTTTACGCAGGCCAGGGCATCGAGAGCGACTTAATCCCTCAGAGGAAGGAGAAAATGATAGATAGAGCCTGCGCGGCCACCGTCAATCCATTCGACAGCAATACGAGGCCGTCGTTGATCCATCCCACAATCACGCTCGGATCCACTGTTGACCATCCCTTCGAGGCGGTTTTAACTTCCTGCCTCCACACAACACTCAACCGGATCGAAACTCCAGACCTCGATGTCACACAGATTGCATGCCATGCACTCAGCATCAACCGCCGAAAACTAGCGCACGCAGGACTTTTACCCTAAATTTCACGCCGCCCGCATCAGTCGAGATTGTCGGGATTTGGCTCCAGCCACCTGCATTCTAAATGAAGGTTTTTCCCTTTGCTGTCGCCTGATAGACCTCGGCGGCAGAGAGCCGTGCGGGTCCGCGCTTACGTGTAGCGCCATGACATCCAAACGTTCTCACCGGCCACACGAAACCGACCGGCCCGGACCGGGCACTACCAGGCGTGAGGAATCAACCTCTCGACTACACCCGGTTTTCAATACCCGTAGCCGCCTCGCAGCTGACTTGCAGGATCTCCGTTCCCAACCTCAATGGGCGTTCATAAGGTATAGCCTTACCGCTGGCGGGCCGCTCCGTGTGGCTATGGACTCCGAGGGGGTAACAGCATGACCCGAACGTTTCAGTTGTCGGGGTCGAAGGTCTTGCTGACCGGTGCTACGGGTGGCCTCGGTCATGCAATTGCGAGATCGCTCAAGGAGTGTGGGGCCGAACTAATTCTGACTGGCCGACGCGTCGATGTGCTCGAGCGCTTGGCCTCCGAACTCGACGCTCGATCGATCGTCGCTGATCTCGGCGCCGCCGACGATCTGACGAAGCTGCTGGACGTGGCGGGCCCTGTCGATGTCCTGATCGCCAATGCAGGACTACCCGCAGGTGGTCATGTGCTCGATTTCAATGTTGCAGAGCTCGATGAAGCCATAGCCGTCAATCTGCGTGCACCCATCATGCTGGCGCGAGGTGTGGCCGAGTCCATGCGTGCGAGGCGACGTGGCCACATAGTGTTCATGGGATCCATCGGCGGTCGGGTCCCGTCGGGCGACACGACCGTTTACAACGCGACCAAGTTCGGCCTTCGCGGGTTCGCCCTGAGTATGCGTCAAGATTTGCACGGTAGTGGGGTCGGCGTTTCGCTGGTCGAACCCGGATTCGTCCGCGAGGCAGGCATGTTCGCCGACAGTGGTGCGCGCCTGCCGCCGTGGTTCCGCACGGTGTCACCGGAACAGGTTGCCGCCGCGGTGGTCCGCGCAACCCGAGACGATGTCGCCGAGATCGTTGTCGCCCCCTTCGACCTACGGCTGGGCGTCACCCTCGGAACACTCGCTCCAGCACTCGCTTCCCGTCTCCAGCCCCTGCTCGGTGTCCGGCTCGACCCACCGAAAACGTGATCGCAACCAACTCGCTGCCGAAATCACCCTGCGCCAAGCCTGGCCCACCGCTTCTGGAAGATGATCGACACAAATCCAGTGTCGTAGGCGCCAGCACTAGCCACCCGATACCGCGCGGCGGTCGGACCCAGCACAGCATGAGGGCAGTTCCGGGCCAGGCTCATCGAGGCACCGCAACCGAAAGATGCTGCGGCGTGGCTGTAGTCGCGGGCCAGGTCACCGAAAGCTCGACGTATCAACAGAATCCCTTGGTGCCGGTTGGCCGGTTCGGTTAATCTTCGTTGTAGCGTTCAGCTATCGCCCGCCGTTGGATAGCAGCCCTGACCTGTCGCACTCGGTCCCGTCTACCCGACGGCACTCGACGTCTTCGCACGCCCAGCGGTGGGCACACCATGCTGCCGCAGGGGATATCCATATGAAAGGGCTGTTCGGTTTCAACACTCGCCGATAGGCGGTGCGCGACAAGGCCGAAGCCCTCGCTCGAGCAGGGTAAGGAGTGACATGCGTCTGTGGCGAAAGGTTTCCACGCGCGCCAGGTTGCAGAGGCTGGTCGATCGCCTCGACGATGCCTTGCCCGAGGATTGGACAGCTGAGGAGCTTTTCTCATCGGTCGAGCGTCTGCGGGGCCGACGTATCGAGCGCATCGCACTACCGCCGAGCTCCCCCGTCGGTCTGTGCGGGATGTGGCTGGCCTACCGCGACTACGATCTTCTCTTCCTGCGGAAGTCGGATGACCCGCACGATACGTTCCACGAACTCGGGCACATGCTGCTCGATCATGGTCAAGACTCGCCGGTCGTGGGGCAGCTGGCGACCTTGCTGGCGGGGGTCGAGCTGAATTACAGCGCAGCCAAAGTCCGGGCCTTCCGCGGCGGATCCAGCTACGACACGCCAGACGAGTACGAGGCCGAGCTGTTCGCGACGATGGTACGGGCCAGGGTTCGGTCCGGTGGTCCGCGTCGTGACGGCATGCTCAAGGTGTTCTGATGTGGCCCGCCGACAAGTCCCCGTCCTATATCACTGTGTCGGCCCTCGTGTTCATCCTCGTTCTCGCCGTCATACGGATCGGGTTGGTCCGACGTGCATCTCAGGCTGATCACCTGATCAATATCATGGCGGGAATCGCGGCCGTCGGCGTACTTTTGCGTGAGCCGGCCGTAGCCCGTCAGTTGGCGAGGTTCACACCGGGCGGCCTGCCGACCATTTTCGACGCATGGCATTGGACAACCGTGATCTCGTGGGCGACGGCGTTCGGGTTGTGGCTGCTGCGAGAATACGGTCCCGTCCGATACCGCCCCAGATACAGGCTGGTGTTGGCAGGTTCGGCGGGTATCGGCATCGTATTGCTGGTCTTGAGCAGCCCGGCGCGATCGCGAGGAATATCTATCGCGGACTACGGGGGCTGGCGTTATGGCGCCTATATCGCGCTTCTATCGGTGCTGCCGATAGTGGTTTCCGCTCTGATGTCCCGGACTCTGCTTGCGCTACGACAGCGCGCAACCACACGGCACGAACGCGTCGTGGTCCGGATCTTGTTCATAGTTATAGCTCTGAGTGTGCTCCCCGTGAGCTCACTCATACTCTTCGCGACACTGAACACTGTGGGGTTCAACGTCGAGATCGTTCGGCAGATGTATCGCTTCACATCCGATGGATTGGCTTCGGGCGAGCCGCAGCTGCTGTTCTGTGCAATATTGGGCGCTTCCATCGTCCCTTCCTGCACCCGAGCAGTAATGTGTCAGATCCGATTGTTTCGATTGCGTTCCTTGTGGCGAGAGCTCACCGCCGCTGCGCCCGAAGTCGTCTTGTCACTGAAGTGGGCGGATCGGTGGGGTGCCTCACCGGCGGAGCGGGTGGAACGTCGGCGCATCGAGATACACGACGCCGCGGAGATAATCGCCCGATTCACGCAACCGCCGCCAGTCGCCATTGACGAATTGATCACAGCCACCGTTCGCTCCGAGGACCGGAAACAGACTCGCGACGTCCTCGCCTTGATCGAAGCAGCTCGATGTCTCAGCCGCAACGACATGCCCTTCACACAGCCAGCTCCGCACGGGATCGTTGTCCCCGACGAGGACGTATTGCGTCGGCTATGGTCGCCTGCAAAACGCATTTTGCGCGCAGCAACCCGCCTTCCGCAACCAGTCCGCGTCTGACCCGTCTCATCCGTTCCACGACTCGCGTGGGGACTTGCCGCTTCCGAGATCCGATCACCCAGGTACACAAGTCGACGAATTCGGACACCGGGAAGAATGAAGTGAAATGAGTCGCCGTGCCCGCTCGCTGTGCCGGGCGCAATCCGGCCAGCTACCGCTCTCGGGCGCCACCGACAACCTACGACTCACAGCCTTCCCTGGCGTGCCGGGGTGCGTCGCGCCCTTACTGTAAGACCGGAATAAAATAACCTCTCGCTCGATATCTGCATATATTTCAGTCACAGACTTCAGAAACTTGATTCGTTCACGCTTCAGTGCGGACAAGTTTCATCCCGACCTTCCGCTGAATAGCAGCGTTGACGGTCGGCGCAACAGCTCCGAGGGAACGCTGATTCGCACCCCAAAAGGTGCGACAATGCCGACACCGCAAACCGCTGTCCAGCACGCCCCCGCAATCCGCGGTGCACAGCCGAGGTCAGAGCACGGATGGCAGCGAGTCAGAGTGTGCGATCGGTGCGGAATCGGCGAGGATAGCGATGATGGCTTTGATGCTGTCCAGATCCAGATCGTGGATCCGTCCGGCCAGATGGTGCAGTCCACGGTCGCGGATGAGAATGAGCACTTGGATGACAAGGTCCAGCCTTGTGATCTCGGGACTGTCTTCGGCTCTCAGATAGCAGGAGTCGACACCGAATTCGGCGCACACGGCCTCGCTGATGTCGCCCGCCAGACCTGCCGATCGCCCCGCTCGCGCATCGAGGAGGATTTGCGGGCTGACCACCCTCCCGACACGTTGTGATATCGCGCGGGCGACCTCGTCGGTGCTGCGTTCAGGCTGATCACGCAGGTGACGTAATTCGAAGAGCCTGTTCAGTTTCGTCTCGAGTGACAGCATCGGCGTGCCCCTTTGTGCGCGTAGCAAACAAGTCCGCATAGCGAGCCTGTTGTTCTTGTGACAACTCACCGGCGTACCCGAGCAACCACCGGAGATACGTCAGCTCATCCTGATCCTGCGGATCGTCGGCGAGCGGCGTTCGCGCAAGATGGACAGCGAGCAGGGTCTTGATGAATTGATCGTCGTGGCCAGCAGTTCGCATGCCCTCCACCTGGGCGGTAACCCACGCCCGCAACAGGCGATCAACGCTGCGTCCGATCTTCTGCCGCAGTACCAGCATCCGTTCATCGCCGCTGCCGGTGGCGAGCTTACCCAGCTCTCCATCGGCCTCGAGCAACTCCAGCATCGATTGCAAGGGGAACAAAACCGGAAACTCTCCGGTCGGCAAGCGCGGCGCCGGGGGTGGTGCCGGCGTTTCGCGCTCGATCGGCGCCTGGTCGTAGCGGTACATGTTGTAGACCGAGCCGTCCAGGTAGCCGTACATATCGTCCAGCTTCGAACAGGTTCTCTTCCGGGGAACCGATTCCCCGCTCTCGATGTTCCGCAGCGACGTATGCGACAACCCGATCATCTCGGCCGCCTTGCGCTGAGAGAGCCCACGCGCGGCGCGCCGCTCCTCGAGCATGCGCCCGTAGACCACTGTTTTCGTCTGCACTGGTGTGACCATAGATGCCTCGCAGGCTGAACGTGGACAGGTCCGTGTCCAAGTTTCGTGTGCCCCGATGGTGTGTTCCGGTTCCGGACACGGCGACGATCGCCGACCTCGAACCGGTTTGCGGACACTCTCATACGGTAACACACCAGGTTCGTCACAAGGTTTCCAAAACTGTTGCGTTTGGCATGTTCAGGCGATAGTCTTCGATGCCCAGCCGGTTCCACCGCCTCCGAGGGCGTGACCTTCCCGACCGTGTGTCCCGATGCAGACCCTCCCCGGCGTCGCGCCCGGTGTCCAGCGAGCACAGCATCCAGGCTTGCAAACCTAGAGGAGGAGAAGTATGAACGGGGAGTCCGCCATCAAAGCACGTCACCGAGCCCGACGATCCCCTCGTCGCCTCCCCGTCGACATCCCGCAACTGTCGACGTTTCTGTGGCAGGTCCGCAACGACCGCGGGTTCACCCGGATACGGGCCTACCGGCGCACCGGCGTCAGCGAGTCCTACATCACGCAGATCGAACAAGGACACCGGACACCCAGCGCAGACATCGTCGAGCAGTTCATCGCCGGCTACGACATGGACCCCGCGCAGACTCGACATGTCCGCGAACTGCTCGCGCCCCCAGTCGAATTGCCCTGGCCTGACGAAATCCGTGACCGTCTGACCTCGCAACAGCTCCAGGTCATCGCTGACCTCAGCGACCGCGATGTCCCGGCTGTCTATATCGACCCGCTCTGGAACATCCTGGCAGTCAACGACGCCATGCGAGCGTTCATGCCCTCAATCGTGAAGTTCGGCAACATCGCACGCTGGTGGATCAGCCCGGATGCCCAGAAGCTGGTTCTCGGGTGGGACGACGAGCTCGACTACGTCGCCGCCTCGATGAAGCCCGCGATGGGTCGCTACCGCGAATCGCAGCAGACCGCGCTGCTTCTGCGCCACCTGCTCCGCAACAAGCGCTTCCGGCAGCGGTGGATCAGCAGCGCACGCATCTGCTACGGCCGCGCCCCCGACGACCACCTCGCCTGGCGCGACCTGCCCACCAACCGAACATACGAGGCCAGCATGCACCGAGCGGAAATCTCCGACGCCCAAGATGTGCTGCTGTGCGCGGCTTTCGTCAGCGCACGTGACGAATCGGAGACGCCATGACAAACGCACCGTTCCGGCTCGATAGTTCACAGTGTTCACGGCACCCTGCCGTACCCTCATCGGCGGGTTTGTTCACCGAACACTGCCGCAGGATGACCATGGTCCGAAATGGTCTCCCGCCCAGCCCCTGACAATCACGATCGCCCGGCCGCGGCGCCGGATGCCTCGCAGCTGCTGACGTACTCGGTCGCCGAAGGGGCGCGCATTCTCCGCAAGAGCGAGCGCTGGTATCGGCGTCAGCTCGCTGCCAGGTTTCTCCCCGGTCATCGAGCGGGACGGACCTGGTTTCTCACCGAGTCCGACATCGCCACCGCCCTCGACGTCACCCGGGTGCCGTCCACGGCCGCGCGTCGCACACCGCCGCAGCAGCCCACACGGCCGGCCCGCCGCCGCAACCGGCGCCGGGCCCGCCCAATCCCTCCGCAGAGTGCATCGACCTAGCGGACTCCTGCGGTGCCGAGTTGTCTCGCACCGCAGGAACGGCATGGCCCGGACCGATCGCGAAATGCCATGGGCGTGCGGACGGGCCATGCCACCCTCAGTTTCAGCCATCCGCACTCTCCACGACGCATCTTCGGCGCACTCATCCTGCTCGGCATTCCAGACAAGCCATATAGATCGAATGCTCCGGTCACTCTCGCGTGACGGAGCATTCGCGCGAGGCGGCAAGCACAGCACAATATCCCGCCGAGCCCAACCATGCCTCGCAGCTACGGCTATCGGGGTGGTTTCATCCAGATGCCTCTCCACGCTCTCGGCGACTAGGACTCACGATTGCCTCGAGCATCTCGCTGATCTGTTCGCGGTGTTCGCGCTCGGAGCGGTCGGCCATCGCGCGGGCCGCTGTGATCGCCCGGGCGAATTCGATGTCCCGCGCCTCTATCGCGTGGTGGTGTTGCTGGACCTGTTCGTCCAACCGTGAACGCAGACTGGCATTCTCGGACTCGAGGCGCTCTGCACGACGGTGGGCAGCGTCGCGTTCGGCCTCGGCGCGGGACTGCGCCATCCGTGCGCTATCGATGTGAGCCCTCATTTGCCGCAAGGTCGCCTCAGCCTTTCGCAAGCGCTGACTTCGGTCGGACTCGACCGCAGCGATCCTTCGCGCGGCGTCGGCCTCGACCTCTCGGCATCGGGACTCGACCTCCTCCAGCCGTGCGATGGCCTCCGCGGCTTGTTCTGCCGCGTCCTCGAGTGCCGCCGTCGCCAGATCTCTCAACTCGAGCGCTTCGGCCAGCTGAGCCTCGACTGTGGCCAGGGCTTTCTGCGCGTCTAGTCGCGCCTGTTGTTCGAGCGTGATCCGACGAGTTGTGTCGAGTTCGACCTGCTCGATGTGGCGATCGATACTGGCAGGATCGATGACGTCGGCCAGCGCAGTCGCTGCCTCCACTGCTGTGGAGGCAAACTCGCCCCGTAGTCGCTCCAGGCGCTCGACGAGACTCGCCACCGTAACGACACCGTCGGTGACCGGTCGCAGCGGAGGTCGAGCCGCCCTGTCGCCCTGGGATTCGGCGTGGTCGGCTCTGCGGCGAAACGCGGTCTGCGGATTGTGATCGGGATTCTCGCAGAACTCTGTCGGGCGTCCCCGGCTCCCCTTCGTGCGGGAAGCGGTGGGAGCAGTGCAACCTGGGAACTTGCATTGGGATCGGCTGCTTCCGTCGCCAGCCGTGTCGACAGCCTTCAGCATGCGAATTCCGTTTCATTCCATTGCATTTCATTCCGTTCCAGCAACAGGTATGAAACGAAATGGCCTCCGGAAACAGTGGTTGGCGGGGCAGTGCACAGCTCATGCGACATGGGCATCTCCTTCCGCCACCGCGCGCACCCGCGGCACCCACAGGCGGGCCTTCGCCGTCGAAGCTCGGCTGGCAGACCTCAAGACGTGACTGTAGTGAAGCTCGGTGACCCTGGTCGATTCGTGTCCGGCGTCACGAGAAACGACGATCAGGTCGTCGCCGCGCTGCAGCTTCCACGAGATCATGGTGTGCCGCAACGTATACGGAGTGATCCGCTTCGCCAGCAGCGAGTGCACTGCCTTCCGGTACGTGGCCAGAAGGAACTCCGGGTCGGCCCCCTCCCAGCGCGCATGCCGACCGAACGGACCGAAGTGGCCCTTGGCCAGCCCATCCAATCGGCGCAGGGCAGGCTGAAAGGCGCGCTCGTACAACACTGAAGCCGTCACCGGGGTTCCGATCTTGGTCTGGAACAGCAACTCGCTCGAGGCCCGGTTCAAATCGATGAGCGCCAGTGTCTCCAACGGCACGTTGACCACCCGAAACCCGTGCGCCGTCTTGGGTTCACCCAGCTTCCGGCGACTCCCAAAATCCTTCCACGCCTTGGTGATGCTCACATCACCGGTGCAGCGGTCGATATCGCCGACCCGCAGCGCGCTCACCTCACCAGGACGCGCCATCGACATCAGCGCGAACTCGCACTGAGGCCGCCAGCGCTCACCGACGAGCAGGTCGAACAACTCCCATTCCCGCTCCTCGAAGATATCGGCCTCCTGCATACGCCAGGCCGGCAACCGCGTTGTCGCACACGGGTTGTACCCGATCAACGGCACCGGCCGCCGCCCTGCGGCCGAGTTCATCGCACCGCTGAGGAATCCGTGCTTGTTGTGCACCGTTTTCGGCGCATTGCCCTGCTCCTCGCTCAGATGCACCACCCAGGCGGCATCCATCTCCGGGGTGAGCGCTTCGAGCGGGAAGCCCTGTCCGAAGAAGGGTGTGATGTCGTTGCGGATGTAGCTGCGATACTTGCGCTGCATGTACTCACCAGCACGGCAGATCTCATCGACGTAATGGGTCAGCCAGTCGCTCAGCAATACGACTTGTGACCGTGCACCACGCTGGAACTCGAGGACCTTCAATGCTTCGTTGATGCCGATCGAGTCCACGAGGTCGCAGAAGCGTTGCGCCTCCGCATATTCGTCGAAGGTTTCCGACGTGTGCCGACGCTTGTTGTTCTCGTCGCGATAGTAGAACGGCACTTGCCACGCGACCGTGCCATCCGTTGTGCGGGTTCGCGCTTGGGGAGTGAGCATAGGCAGCCTCCATTCGGGAAGCGCCATGAGCAGTGCGAATCTGTCGCTACAGTCGCATCATCGTCACACACATCGGGTGACCGAATCCAGCCATGGTCACACAGTGGTCACACAAGAACTGCGACCGAGACCAGATCATTGCCCTGAGCTGGAGATTAATGAGTGGAGCTAAGGGGACTCGAACCCCTGACCCCCACACTGCCAGGAGTGCGCGGAAGCCGTGACCAGGGCAAACGCATCGCCAAATTGCATGATGTCGAAGTGCCCCCGATGCTCGACTGTCGTCGTCGTTGTCGTCGGGGGTGTCGTCATGCCCTTC
The DNA here is from genome assembly GCF_013186535.1 of Nocardia terpenica. Taxonomy (NCBI): domain Bacteria; kingdom Bacillati; phylum Actinomycetota; class Actinomycetes; order Mycobacteriales; family Nocardiaceae; genus Nocardia; species Nocardia terpenica. The sequence continues at coordinate 1,691,876 of NZ_JABMCZ010000003.1, read as the reverse complement.
GCGGATAGGTCGTCTATCCGCCCTGACTGCTCTTTGCCCATCTTCCTCATACTTGCCGCCCTCAGTGGAGGACGGGCGGGTCAAGGGTGCCGAAGGCATCGCGTGCGACGCGACGAAGGAGCGCCCTTGATGCGGTCGGCCGGAGCGAGACAATCTGAGTATGAGGAAGGTGGGGAACACCAACTCCGCCTCGATGGGGCCAACCTCGGGACAGTGACGGTTCTCGGTGATACTCGGGCGATTAGACCGGACCACGGCCAGTCGACCACGGCGGGAATCGACGGCTCGGATTCGACTGCGGAGGTCAGCCGGGAACGGCTCTCTCGTGCCCAGCACTGTGCGGTTGTTGCCAGAAGTGGGCAGAGAGGCCACGGCGAGCGTTGGGCCGCCTTCGCGGGCGCGGACGCGCCGACGCGCCGGGCGGCCGGAGCTTGCGGAGGCCAGTCCGGTGCGCGGGCGCAGCGCGGCTGCGCCTGGCGGCGCGCCAGCGCCGCCCTTGATCACATATAGCTCAATTCGGCAAACAGACTGCACACGATGTGCGGGGCTGCGAAGATACAAGAACGGCTGGGACTTCCGTCCGGCGGATGATGCGACGGAGGTCCCAGCCGTTCGGCTGTAGATGGGGGCCGGTTAGTCGAGCGAGTATTCAGCGCTGAGTTCGCGCCCTGGTCCGAGGTAGTCAATGGCGTACTCGGTCGGGTCGCCGTTCTGGTCCCAGTAGAGATTGGTCATGGTCAGGCACTGGGAATTCGGTTCAACGCCAAGGGTTTCGGCGATATCGGTCGGCGCTTCCCGAAGCGAGACGACATCACGGCGGGCTACAGCCCTGCGTCCGGTTCGATCTTCGATCAGACCGAAGGTCATCTTGGGAAGCGGGTCCGTGGACAGTAGCTCGGGCGCAGACTTGGCGAATTCGCCTGGTAGCCACGACGTGGAGATCGTGACGATTCCAAGGTCATCGCGGTACACACGTCGTCGGCGAACAACCTGTGTGCCTTCGGGAATGCCAAGGGACTCGGTGACGTCGTTCGAGGCGTCGGTTAGTTCGGAGCTAACAACCTCGACTGATTCGCCAGGGCGATAGCCGTTGCCAGTCGCTCGAAGCATCTGCAACCGGTCCGGTCCGGTGGTCTGCTTATGCGAGATGGATACGAATGTACCCCGTGGCGTACTGCGTACATACCCTTCGGTCCGTAGTTGATTGAGCGCCTTGGCGGCTGTTGCTGTGGCGATATTCCATCCGGCTGCGATCTCGGCGACCGATGGGAGCTTGGCTCCTTCGGACAGCTCGCCGTTCTTGATCATCACTCGAAAGTGGTCGGCGATTTGCAGGTACGGAGGGGCGGGCCGATCCAGGCTCGGTGACATCGGAGGGGCCTCCTAAGCATTAGCGTGCTAGCTGACATAAAAGTGTATCACCTGCGGGTTTCCAGAAAATGAACGAGTGTACTAGCTCACCGAGTCTGAGTGTGCTAGTATAGTCTCATCGGAGAAAGAGCCCAGAGCCCGGAGGGTCATCATGCAGGCATTTCAGCAACTTCAGTGGACAGAGGTGGAGCTTCGTCCGAGTCGGCTCAATGCGGCGGGGTGGTGCATGTGGTGCTTGGAGCTGGGTTGCCTCAAGGCCCGCTGCATTGAGCTGCATGAGTGTTCAGCCTGGGCGGTGTGCCCGGACTGCGACGGCTGCGAGTTCAGCGATATCGCTACCTCAACTCGGTGCCACTGCATGGGTGGCGTGATCGAGATGACTTCCGCTCCGCTGTCGGTGGTGCGTTGATCATGACTGACGTAGTGATGCCCGCTAGCTGGCTGTCTCCGGACCGGGAAATCCTGATCCGTACTCGCGAGTCGATGAGCCTGGGGCGCAAGGCGTGGGAGATGGCGGCATGATCACCCCGGCTCGCACTGTCCTGAAACTATTTCTCGCGCAACGGCATTGGCAGTCCTACGAGGCGTTCCGGATGGAGTGGAACAAGGCCGCTGCGACAGTAAAGCCAGCGTTACCGGCTCCGGCTGAGCGGACCTTCCGGCGCTGGAAGTCCGGGGGCCTGGTGGCTCCTGCGGCTGCGCGTCGTCGGGTGCTGGAGGTCATGTTCCCCGGCTACACCGCTGATCAGCTGTTCTCCCCGCTCCCTGCGCGTCGCGGCCTGCGGCCCCGGCACTGGGAGTCCCGTGGCCAGATTTCCCTTTTCGAGGTGGTTGCATGAGTGCATCGCTTGTGACAGAACTGGATTCGCGCCGTAGGACGGCAGCGGAACAGCGGGCTATCCCGAACATGCCCGAGATCGCCCAGAGCATGGCCGAACAGCATGGCGTGTGCGGGCGTCCCCTTCCGATGCGGTCCTTCGATCAGGTCACCGGGCTCATGAAATACGTTGGCGTGCCGTGCAAGTCGACACTCGAATGTGTGTGTCCGGCGTGTGCTCGGCGCGCTCTCGCCTTGCGGCAGCACCAGGCCCGTGAGGGATGGCACATCCAGGAGGAACCCGTGGACGACAAGCGCGAACCCACCCGTGAGGAGATCGAGATCTTCGAGGCCCGCGCGGCCCTGCAAGTCCAGTACGACCAGGCGAAGGAGGCGGGCGACGAACAGGAGATGGACGGCATTCGGGAGGTGGTCCAAGACCTGTATGCCGAGCTGCGTGAGCATGGCGTGAGAGGCCCGTTCCCGCCGCTGGACACCGAACCACCGACTGCCCGCAAGCGTTCGACCAGGCGGCGTCAGGAGGCCGAAGACCTGCCCCGCCAGAAGATCGCCCCGACCACCCTGGGGCGTGAGTACGCGGGCAAGTATCGGCCGTCGCTGTTCGTGACCTTGACCCTGCCCTCCTACGGCCGCGTCCACCCGGACGGGGCAGCGGTGAATCCGGACACCTACGACTACCGCCAGGCCGCCCGGGACATCATCCACTTCGCCCGGTTGTTCGACCGGTTCGTCCAGAACTACCGGCGGGCCTCCGGTCGGGACATGCAGTACTTCGCCACCGTGGAGCCCCAGCGCCGCGGAGCCCCGCACATCCACATGGGCATCCGGGGCACGGACCCGAGGGCGATGATCCGGCAACTCACCGAGGCCACGTACCACCAGGTGTGGTGGCCCCACTTCGACCAGGAGGTCTACACCCCCGGGCACATGCCTGTCTGGAACTACACCATGCAACGCTGGGTCGATCCCGACCAGGTGAACCCTGAGACCGGTGAGCCGGTACCGGTGCCGACATGGGACGAAGTCATGGACCTGATGGACTCGGTCGATGAGCTGGAACCCGCGCACGTAATCCGGTTCGGCAAGCAGGTGGACGTGAAGGGCATCCTCGGCGGGACGGAGGAGGCCAACCGGCATATCGGCTACCTGACCAAGTATCTGACCAAGTCCATCGGCGACGTCATCGAACCCCAGTCCGATCGTGCTGCCCGGCACTACGACCGGTTGCACCAGGAACTGTGCAAGACACCCTGCTCGCCCACGTGCGCGGTGTGGTTCCGGTACGGCGTGGTCCCCAAGGGCGCAACCGCGAAGACTCAGCCGGGCCGCTGCAAGGGCAAGGCCCATCGCCGCGAGACCCTGGGCCTGCGCGGTCGCCGAGTCCTGGTCTCACGCAAGTGGACTGGCAAGAACCTGACCGACTACAAGGCGGACCGAGTCGAGTTCGTTCGGCAGCGGCTCGCGGAGGCGGGCATCTCGAAGGAGGACATCAGCCGCTACCGGATCGCACCGTGTGAGCCGGGTGACCCGGACGTGCCACCCCGGGAGTTCCTGATCATGTCCATGGTCACGGAGAAGATGCGGCAACGCTCGGAGTACGACGTCGCCCGCATGGCTCAGGCACAAGATCAGGTTCCACGTGAAACCGTTGTGCCACAACAAGATTCGCCTGAAGTGGATGCGGCATAGGAGGTGATCATGAGCAAGTTCATGACCGTGCAGGAGGCGGCCGACGAACTGAAGGTCAGCACGTGGTCGGTGTACCGGCTGCTGTGGGACGGACAGGTCCAGTCGATCAAGGTCGGTCGGTGTCGCCGGATCGTGCGGCAGTCCTTCGATGCCTACGTGTCCGGGCTGATCGAGAGCGCTGCGTGATGGCCGAGAAGAAACCGCGCAAGCGCAACCCGAACGGCTCGGGCACGATCAGCACCCGGAAGGACGGTCGTGTCGAGCTGAAGTTGTTCGTGGACACTCCGGACGGCAAGCGCAAGCGGGTCAGTGTGTACGGCCGCACGTGGGATGAGGCAGACGCCGAACGTACCCGGTTGAAGGAGTTGCAGCGCAAGGGAATTCCCGTCGATGTGACCACCATGACGGTTCGCCAGTACATGGAGTACTGGCTGCGCGAGATCGCCGAACCCAAGATCCGGCGGACCACCTTCGCGACCTACGAGGGTGATGTCCGCCTGCACATCGTGCCGGGCCTGGGCCGCCACAAGCTCAAGGCGCTGAACAGCCGACACGTCCGGACGTTCATCACCGGACTGCGCGCCAAGTGCCAGTGCTGTTCCCAGGGCAAGGACGCCGGCCGAATCAAGCCCCGCTGCTGTGCGAAGTCGCCCGCCGAGTGCTGCCAGGATGCCTTGTCGATCAGCTCGATTCAACATGTGCTCCGGGTGCTCCGAGCGGCCCTCCAGGATGCCGTGGATGAGGAGCTGATCAGCCGCAATGTCGCACGAACCGTGAAGGTCGGAGGCAGCGGCGACTACAAGGTCCGGGCGTTCACGGCGGTGGAGGCCAAGCAACTCCTTCGGGCGGCTGAAGCGCATCGGCTCCATGCCCTGTGGGCAGTTGCACTGTCGATGGGGCTGCGTCGCGGAGAGGCGTTGGGCCTGAAGTGGTCCGATGTCGACCTGTCCGGCGGGCGGCTGGTCGTTCGGCAAGCCCTGCACCGCGTTGACGGCAAGCTGCGTCTCGAGGAGGTGAAGACCGAGGGATCCAATGCCACGCTCCCGCTGCCTCGTCCGCTCGTGACGGTTCTGCGGAATCACCGGAAGCAGCAGATGGAGGAACGATTCGCGGCCGGTAGCAGCTGGGAGGAATCCGGCCTTGTGTTCACCACGAAGTTCGGCAAGCCGATCGAACCGAGGAACGTCAACCGGATGTTCCATGCGTTGTGCAAGAAGGCGGGCGTGCCAGAGGTCCGGGTACACGATCTCCGGCACTCGTGCGCGACGCTGCTGTTCACTCAGCGCGTGGAGGCCGCGACCGTACAGCGCATCCTGCGGCATTCCTCGATCACGGTGACGACGGACATCTACATGGAGGTGATCGAGTCCGTGAAGCGTGATGCACTGGATTCGATGGGCATGCTGTTCGACTCGTCGGCCGACGACACCGCGCTGTGAATTGTCGTCAGATGTGTCGTCAAACGGCCGACTCGAAGAGGTGGAGAACTGCTGTTCTCCCTGGTGGAGCTAAGGGGACTCGAACCCCTGACCCCCACACTGCCAGTGTGGTGCGCTACCAGCTGCGCCATAGCCCCGTGTTCTGTTTTCTACCTTCGGGGTGCTCCCCGTTGGCTTGAATGAAGTTACACCATGCCCGGTTTCGCGGCCAAATCGCCTGGACAGTGGGGTGGTGGAACATGTGTTCGAAGAGTAGTATCGAACACATGTTCGACGGCGGAGAGCTTCAGGCGATGAGCGATGAGGGGCTGATCGACGCGCTGCGGCGGGCGCATGGGGCGGCGGCATTTGCGCAGGCGGCGGAGGTGCGGGCCGTGCGGGAGTTGCATCGGCGGCGGGGCGCGACTGCGGAGGAGGGGGGCCAGCGGGTCGGGGAGTTCGCGGCGGCCGAGGCTGCGGTGGCGGTGCAGATCTCCGAGGTGGTGGCGGCCGCGCTCATCGATATAGGACTGGGTCTCGATGGGCTGCCTGCGACGCGGGAGGCGTTCGGTGCGGGGCGGATCGATCTCGCTCGGGCGCAGGCGATCGTGGACGGCGTTCGGGGGCTGTCGGACGAGGCGCGGCGGGAGGTCGAGCCGAGGCTTGTCGAGGCGGCGGCTCGGTCTGATCCGGCGCGGCTGCGGCAGATTGCGCGGCGATGGGTCACCCGGCTGGATCCGGAGGCCGAACAGCGGCGGCGTGAGCAGCGCGAGGGGGATCGGGATGTGCGGATCCGGGCGGTGCAGGACGGCATGGCGGTCTTCGACGGCCTGCTGCCCGCGGTCGACGCCCAGACGGTTGCCATGCGCTTGCGGGAGTTGAGTTCGGGGGTGTGTGAAGCCGATCCGCGGACGATGCCGCAGCGGCGCGCGGACGCTCTCGTGGCGCTGGCCGACGGCTCGGGGCAGCTGCGCTGCCGGTGTGGCCGCGGCAGCGAATGCACCGCCCCCGACGCCACTTTCGAGATCCGCCGCCCCTTGGTCCAGATCGGCATCTCGGCCGCCACGCTGCTCGGCCTCCGCAACGACCCCGCCTTCCTCGCCGGATACGGCCCCGTCGACCCCGTCCTCGCTCGCCGAGTCGCCGAACATGCTCGGCTCCAAGTGATTCCGGAACACACGGAAGAGCCGAACGAGCCCGCCGAAGCCACGGAGAAGAAGCAGACCGACCAGGAGGACGAGTCGCACACCCGCCTGGAGCGCGAGATACGCGCGATAGACGGCCAATGCCGATTCCCCGGATGCACGATGCCCGCAGCGGCAGGCGATCCGGTATCCATCCGGCCGATCGAGAACACACGGGGCAGCGCATCGCCGAGGACGGACCTCGCGATCCTTTGCCCCAGGCACTACCGCTTGAAGGCATTGGCGGACAAGCGAAAACTGCGTTGGCGAGTGCATCGGCTCGATGCCGACCGAATGCAGTGGACCAGCCCCACCGGCGACGAGCACCTCACCGTCCGCGAAGGCGCGCGTTATCTGTTCCCCCACACCGACATCGACGCACCGGAGCCGCAATGGCCCTCCCCCACGACCTCCCCGGCACCACCGGAACCCGCCACGATCGATCCGGCGTACCCACTGGATCGCCCCGTGCTCTCCCGGGTTGCGACCATGACGCCGGAGGACGATCTCCCGCTCGCTTCCGGCTCGAAAACCCCGATCGCCGAACACCATTCGTGAACCCCCATGTCCACCAGCGACCACGAGGACACGGCACCGCCATGGAAGAACCGGACCGTCCCGTACCCCCGACGGTTATCGACGTCGGTGTGGAGCGCGAGCGGATCGCGGCCCTGGAGAAGATCCGGCGGCGATTGGAGTCCGAGCTGGACAAGGCCGAATCGGGCTGCGGATACGCGGCCATGGTGCGGCAGCTGCGCGACACCGTCAACGCCATCGCCGACGCGCGCAATCGGGTCTACGAGGCGCTGCTCAACGATGAGCCGGACGATGGTTAGCCCACGCGTTGCGGGTACGCCCGCAATCGAGGGGGTCGCACCCGGACGGCTGGGGATGCCGCCCGGGTGCGCATCACCACGAGGCGCCCTCGACCTACGAGGCGGCCTTGGCCACCCAACCGGAGTCGTTCACGTCGATCTCCTTGGCGCCGTCGAACACCGACGGCGTCTGGACCTTGCCGCCGAGCGCAGCGCGCAGCGCCTTCAGCGAGGCATCGGTGTGGTTGCGCGCCGAATCGACGCGATCGCCCTTGGCGATGCACTGCAGCACCTCCGCCGGCGCGCCCGCGTCCTTGGCGATCGCGGACAGCTGGTCGTTGCTCAGGTCGCCACCGCTCTCGCTGGGCTGTTTGGTGGTGAACAGCGCCGTATGAAACTTCGAGTACACCGGCCCGTCGCCATTGTCGGCGACGCACTCGTTGGCGGCGACGGCGCGCGTGGAGTAGTCCTTGCTCCCCGACTTCGGGTCGAGGAAATTCACCAGCCGGTACCGCACCGCCAGCTTGCCGGCGTCGACCTGCTGGGCCAGCTGCTGGCCGTAGAGGTGTTCCAGCGACCCGCATGCCGGGCACATCGGATCCTCGTACATGTCGATCGTCTTGGGCGCGTTCGGCTTACCCAGCACGATCGCGCCGTCCGAATCCAGCAGCGCGCTCACAGCCGGGTCGTGCACCGGGCCGTATCCTTCGCCCTGCACCTTGAGGTCGTGGTTGCTGTTCCAACGCACGACGAAGACCACGATCAGTACGATCACCGCCAGGGCCACACCACCGAGGGCGTAGGTGGTGCGGCTGGACATCGGTCGCGGTGTGTACTTCGATCCCGAGGAATTCACGGCCCCCACTCTGCCAAAGCACCGGCCACCACCGCGATTCGACACGGGCGTACCGGCCGGGAATGCGGCGCGGCGTCAGGCGTCGGCCGCGCGCGCACCGGCGTCGACGGGCGCGTGCCGCCGCAGCGGCTCGGGCACCACCAGCCAGCACACGGCGGCGATCGCCAGCAGGGCGCCGGTCACCGTCAACGCCACACCGAACGACACCCGCTGTGCCAGCATGCCGACCACGATCGGCCCGAGCACCGTACCCAGGTCGGCGGCCATCTGGAATCCGGCCAGCACCGGTCCGCCGCGCGCGTCGGGCCCGATCACGTCGGCCACCGTGGCCTGCTGGGCCGGGGTGAACATGCCCGAGCCCAGCCCGGCCACGAACGACGCCGCCAGCAGCCAGCCCAGGTTCGGCGCGGCCCCCAGCGCGACCGTGCCGACCGCGCACACCAGCGTGCCCGTGATCAGAAACGGCTTGCGCCCCAACCGATCCGACCATCGTCCCGAGGCGAACAACACCGCGGCGTTACCGGCGGCGAACACCGTCAGCGCCACTCCCGCCTCGCCGCGCGACTGCCCGAGCACGTCCACCACCAGCAGCGGCACCAGCGCCATGCGCACCCCGTACACCGCGGCGCCGTTGGCGAAGTTGGACCACAGCACGGCGCGGTACGCCGAGCGGTTCAGCGCCTGGCGGAATGTCATCACCCGCAGCGTGCCGGGTTTCTCGGGCGCGGCCAGCGTCGAGTTCCGCAGGCTCCAATAGACGACGGCGGTCGCGGCCAGCAGCGCCAGCGCGTAGATGACGAACGGCACCCGCAGCCCGAATCCGGCCAGCACTCCGCCGATCAGCGGACCGGCCAGCGAGCCGATGAGAAAGTTCGTCGCCCACAGCCCGGACACCCGGCCGCGCTGCCCAGGCGGCGACAGCCGAATCACCAGCCCCAGCGACGACACGGTGAACATGGTCGACCCGATCCCGCCGAGCGACCGCAGCACGATCAGCTCCCAGTAGCTCTGCGCCAGCGCACTCGCCCCGGTGGACAGCGCCACGACGAGCACACCGCTCAGATACACCGGCCGCTCCCCCAGCCTCTGCACCAACCGCCCGCTGACGGGGGCGAACACCAGGCGCATGAGCGCGAACGCGCTGACGATCGCCGAGGCCGCCGCCACCCCCACCCCGAAGCTGCGCGCGTACTGCGGCAGCACCGGCGCCACCAACCCGAACCCGACGGCGATCAGAAACTCCGCCCCCAGCAACATCCAGATCTCGACGGGCAATTGCCCGGGTCTGCGTCCACTCATCCCGCACGCCGTTCACTCACACCTGACCACAACCCATACCACCCGCAAGTATTTCCGCCCCACCCAGCAACCGGAGTCGTTTTCCCGCACACCGAGACCTGCTTGCTCGGCATAAAGACGACCACCCACCCACCGCAGCACACCCACCCGCTCGGCCCTCACCCCCGCATCGCCGACACGCAGCCAGACTGTCCGCTCACACCGCCGGTCCGCCCGAACCGGGCAACAAGAATGCACCTCGAAGGGCGCCGCCCACGCACAGCGCTACTGCTCGAGCCCGCGCCCCGCGACCTCCACCGCCCGCACCTACACCAGGTACTCGAGCCCATCAACAGCACACAGCCAAACCGTTCGCTCACAGAGGCGTCGCGCCCGACCTCGAAAATGCAACTCGGACAGTGCCACCCACCCGCAACGCCACCGCCCGAGCCCTACGGCCTCCTCTGCCACGACCCGCACCTACACCAAATACTCGAGCCCATCGGCGGCACGCAGCCAGGCGGTTCGCTCACATCGCCGGTGCACCCGGCCAGACATCGAGAACGCGCCTCGGACAGCACCACCCACACGCAACGCTACCGCCCCAACGTGCCCACGACCTCCACCGTCAGAGCCAGCACCCACTGGCAGATACTCGAGCCCGTCGACAGCACGCAACCAAGCCGGTCGCTCACACGCAGCACCACTGCCCCAGCGCACGCCCTACAACCTCCCCACCGCCCGCATCTACACCAGACACTCGACCCATCGACAGCACGCAACAAAGCCGCTCGCTCACACCGCAGTTGCGCCCGAACCCGGCACCGAGACCGCACTCGAACAGAGCCACCCACCCGAAGCCCTACCGCCCCAGCGCACGCCCACAAACCCCACCGCCCGCACCTACACCAGACACTCGACCCATCGACAGCACGCAACAAAGCCGCTCGCTCACACCGCAGTTGCACCTGAACCCGGCACCGAGACCGCACCCCGGACAGCACCACCCACCCGAAGCCCTACCGCCCCAGCGCGCGCCCCACGACCTCTTCCGCCACGGCCTGTACCTGTGCCAGATGTTCAGGCCCGTGGAAGGATTCGGCGTAGATCTTGTATTTGTCCTCGGTGCCGGAGGGGCGGGCGGCGAACCAGGCGTTCTCGGTGCTGACTTTTACGCCGCCGAGGGCTGCGCCGTTGCCGCGGGCGCGGGATTGGACGGAGGTGATGGGCTCGCCCGCTACCTCGGTGGCCACGATGTCGTCGGGGGTGAGAGCCGCGAGGCGTGCCTTTTGCTCGGTGGTGGCGCTGGCGTCGATGCGCGCGTACGCGGGGCTGCCGTAACGCTTTTCGAGTTCGGCGTAGCGGGCCGACGGGCTCTGGCCGGTGACGGCGGTGATCTCCGCGGCCAGCAGGGCCAGCAGGATGCCGTCCTTGTCGGTGGTCCAGACGGTGCCGTCCATCCGCAGGAAGGAGGCTCCGGCGCTCTCCTCGCCGCCGAAAGCCAGCGAGCCGGAGAACAATCCGGGCACGAACCACTTGAAGCCGACCGGCACCTCGTGCACCTGGCGGCCCAGCACGCTCACCACGCGGTCGATCATGGACGAGGTGACCGCGGTCTTGCCGATCTTGGTGAGCGCGTCCCAGCCCATCCGGTTGGCGATCAGGTATTCGATCGCCACCGCGAGGTAGTGGTTCGGATTCATCAGTCCCGCATCGGGAGTCACCACGCCGTGGCGGTCGGCGTCCGCGTCGTTGCCGGTGGAGATGTCGTAGTCGTCGCGGATGGCGACCAGGGAGGCCATGGCGTAGCGCGAGGAGGGGTCCATGCGGATCTTGCCGTCGCCGTCGAGGGTCATGAACCGCCAGGTGGGGTCGACGAACGGATTGACCACCTCGAGCTCGAGGTCGTAGCGCTGGCCGATCTCCTCCCAGTAGTCGACGCTGGCGCCGCCCATCGGGTCGGCGCCCAGGCGGATGCCCGCACCGCGAATCGCGTCCAGGTTCAACACGTTCGGCAGATCGGAGATGTAGTGGTCGAGGTAGTCGTACCGTTCGACGCTGGTGGCCAGCGCGTGCTGCAGGGTGGTGCGCCGGACGCCGGACAGGCCGCCGCGCAGCAGTTCGTTGGCGCGGGTGGCGATGGCGTCGGTGGCCACCGTATCGGCCGGGCCGCCGTGCGGCGGATTGTATTTGAAGCCGCCGTCGCGGGGCGGGTTGTGCGAAGGGGTGACGACGATGCCGTCGGCCTGATGCCGGGTGCCGCCCCGATTGTGGCGCAGCACAGCGTGACTCAGCACCGGCGTGGGGGTATAGCGGTCGCGGGCGTCGACAATGGCGGTGACCTCGTTGGCGGCCAGCACCTCGAGCGCGGTGGTCCATGCCGGTTCCGACAGTGCGTGCGTATCGCGCGCCAGATACACCGGGCCGGTGATGCCGCGGGTGGCGCGGTACTCCACGATGGCCTGCGTGACGGCCAGAATGTGGGCCTCGTTGAAGGCGCAGTCCAGGCTCGACCCGCGATGCCCGGAGGTGCCGAAGGCCACCAGCTGCGCCGGATCGGACGGATCCGGGATCCGGCTGTAGTAGGCCGTCACCAGGTGGGGAAGGTCCTCCAGGTCGGTGGCCCGGGCCGGTCTTCCGGCTCGATCGTGGGCCATGCTCGGGCCTCCTTTCCGTATCGACTGCGTCCGGCTCGTCATCAGGATCACGGCCACACCCACTGCACACCGCACGCACCGGCGTAGGCCGCGGTCATGCCCGTCGCGACGCCGACCACGAAGGTGCCCAGGGGGAATACCGTATCGAATCGCACCGACATCGCACGATCCGCCGGAGGCGTCATCGGTTCTCCCCGGCCTGCGGGTGCCACACCTGCACCGGCGATAACGCCACGGTCCCGGTGTCGAAGAGTTCGGCGTTGCGGGCGACGAAATCGCGTAGCAGCTCGGCATCGTCGATGATCATGACCATGACCGGTAAGTTCTCGGCCAGGTCGAGCATCCGGGTGGTATGGATACGCGAGGACACGCCGTAGCCCTCGACGCCGCGCCACACGCTCGCTCCGGCCAGTCCGCAGTCCCGGGCCCGCCGCACGATCTCGTGATAGCGCGGACGGTGCTTCCAGTGGTCGTCCTCGCCCAGCAGCACGGTCAGCCGTGCCGCCGTCCGCCACCGCGGATCGGGCTGCCACGCATCGGCTTCCGTGACGATACGAACGACGGGATCCGCCGCTTCCTCACTCATCACCTGCCCCCAATCGTCGTGCCGTCCCTGGTGTCCACCGTCCCCCGAAATATCCGCGTGCGGTACGTTTCGCATCCGATTCGAGCAGTTTACGAACCTTCGCGGACCGCGCGGAGAAGGTCGCGAAACCATCCAGCACACTCGCGCCGGGAAACGACCGCAGCAGCCGGTGCGCGACCCGCGACCCCGCGCCGCGAACCATCGGGACGCCGATCGCCGAACCGCCGGAGGCATTGGTGACGACGGTGGTCCGGAGAATCGGATTCGCTTGCGGCAGCCATATACTCACGCCGGAGCGCAGCGGCGTGCCGCGTCCGTCGCCGGGCGCGGCGATCGGCGGCGCCGAGGGCTCCGTCGCCCGGGCGCCGGCTCGCGGACTCACCTGCTCAACCTCGTGCCGAGAGCGAAACCCATCCGGTCATGCTAACCGCCAGCGACCCCTACCGGCGGTTCCGGGCGGAACCGCCCCCTGTCCTGCGCCGTGTCAGCGGGCGGCGGGGTCGGCATTGCGGCGCGGTGCTCGGGTGCGCGCCGCCGATGCTGGTGTAATTACTCGACCCAATATCTTTTGCTCGAAATTTGCTCGAGCGTAGTATTTGATACCGCGACAGACAGCTGCGGCCGTATCGGCGAGCGTCCGCTCGAGGCGGGGCCACCGCGGCGGAGGGCCCCACCGGCGCACCCGGACCCGGTGCCGAAACCCGATGGGACAACAGGACATCCGGCTTCACCCCACATCAAGCACGGCACCTCGCGGTACCGGCGGGAACACAGGAGTGACGATGACCCTACCTCGGGTTCTCTGCAGATCTCGGCACGGTGAGCGGCGGAAACAATGCGAATTACGCCGTATCGCAATAGTTGTGGCAGCCGCGACGACCGCGATTCTGACATCCGGGCTCGGCGGGGCGCCCGCCCATGCGGCGATATATCCGCTGCCCGATCCGGATGGGTTCTACGCGGCCCCGCCCAATATCGGCGACTACCAACCCGGCGATGTGGTGCGCAGCCGCCAAGTGCCCGCGGGTGGCTATCCGGGGGCGGTCGCCTGGCAATTGCTGTTTCGGTCGAGTAATTCCGCCGACCAGCCCATCGCGGCCGTGACGACGCTGCTGGTGCCCGGCGGTGTCGGCGCGAACCGCCCCCTGGTGTCGTATCAGCCATTCGTGAATTCCCTTGGGCTGCAATGTGCGCCGTCGCACAGCCTGTTCGACGGCTCGCTGCAGGAGGCGCCGGCGCTGAATCTGCTGCTGGCGCGCGGATGGGCGGTGGCGGTGCCCGACCATCTCGGGCCGACCAGCGCGTACGGCGCGGCCCGGCTCGGCGGCCGATTGACCCTGGACGGGATCCGCGCGGTGAAGCGATTCGGCCCGGCCGGACTGGGCGACAGCCCCGTGGGCATGGCCGGTTACTCCGGCGGCGGCATGGCGACCGGGTTCGCGGCCGCGCTGGCCCCGGAGTACGCGCCGGAGCTGCCGATCGTCGGCGTGGCCATGGGCGGGGTCCCGGTGAACATCGGCAAGCTGGCCCTGGACGTGGGCCGCGCCCCCAGCCCGCTGTTCGGCCTCGGCTTCGCCGCCGCGGTCGGACTCGAGCGCGAGTACCCGTCGGTCATGTCGCTGGACCACCAGCTGACTCCGGCCGGTCAGGAGCTGCGCGCCCGGCTCGCCAACGCGTGCACCAGCGAGATCATCAGTGCCGGTGCCAACCACAGCTTCTTCGACTTCCTCACCGGCAGCATCGATGACGTCACCGACGCGCAGATCCAGGTCCTGCACGAGAACAGCCTGGAAACCTACCCCGGCGTCCCCCGCGCTCCCCTCTACCAGTGGGCGGGCACCGCCGACCAGGTCAACCCCTGGCTGGCCCGCGACGTCGCGGGCCGCTACTGCGCCGCGGGCGACCGAGTCCTCTTCGATCTCATCCCCGGCGCAGACCACGGCACCGCCATCGCCCCCGGCGCCGCCAACGCCTACGGCTACCTCGCCGACCGCTTCGCCGGACTCCCGGCCCCTAGCAACTGCTGATCCCGGCCAAAAGCACGCCGGGATCTAGGAGAGAGGCGCGCCGGGGCGACGGAGAGAAGCACGCACCGAGACGACAGAGAGAAACGCGCACCGAGACGACAGAGGGAAACGCACGCCGGGACAACAGAGAGAAGCACACGCCCGGACAACAGAGAGAAGCACACGCCCGGACGACAGAGAGAAACGCGCCGGGATGACAAAGGTGCGCCCCCTTCCCCGAAAGGAAGGGGGCGCACCTCGTATTCGCTTGTTTACCAACCAGACTCAGTGGGCCAGTACCGGCTCGCCCTCGGCGGGGGCCGGGACCGTGTTGGGCATGAGTATTGCGGCGAGGGCGGCGCCGATCACGAAGATCGCGGTGGCCCACCAGAAGCTGGTGGTGTAGCTCTCGATTGCCGACTGCGCGATGGCGATCGGGATCGGCTGCCGGGTGGACAGGTAGTTCGTCGCGGCCGAGGAGGCGATGGTGCTCAGTAGGGCGGTGCCGATCGAGCCGCCGACCTGCTGGCTGGTGTTGACCATCGCCGAGGCGACGCCCGCGTCGTCGTGGTGCACACCGGCGGTCGAGCCCTGGAAGGCGGTCGACATCGCGCCACCGAGGCCCAGGCCCAGCAGGATCAGCGCGGGCAGGATGTGGGTGGCGTAGCCGGTGTCCAGGCCGATCCGGGTCAGCCAGGCCATACCGGCCGCGCCGACCAGGAAGCCCGCGGCCACGGTCACCTTCGGGCCGACCTTCGGCAGCAGGAACGACGGCACGGTGGTCGAGGACAGGATCATGGCCGCGACCATCGGCAGGAACGCCACGCCGGTGCGGATCGGCGAGTACCCGAGCGTCAGCTGCATGTAGTAGGTGAGGAACAGGAAGATCGCGAACATCCCGATGCCCATCACGAAGACGGTCATGTAGGAGGCGCCGCGGGTGCGGTCCAGCACCACGCGCAGCGGCAGCAGCGGGTGCGCGACCCGGGTCTCCAGCCACGCGAACACCGCGAGCAGCACCGCGCCGCCGATCAGGAAGGCCAGGGTGACCCCGTTGGACCAGCCGTGCGATTCGGCGTGCGAGAAGCCGTACACGATCCCGAACAGCGCGGCGCTGACCGTGATGGTGCCGGGGATGTCGAGCCTGGGCCGCACGGTCGTGGTGTGCTTGGCCAGCAGCAGCACCGCGCCCACCAGCGCGACGGCGGCGAAGACCAGGTTGACATACATTACCCAGCGCCACGAGGCCCACTCGGTGAGCGCACCGCCCAGCAGCAGGCCGAGCGCGCCACCGGTACCGGCGACCGCACCGAAGATGCCGAACGCCTTGGCCCGCTCGGACGGCTGGGTGAAGGTGACCGTCAGCAGCGACAGCGCGGCCGGGGCCAGCAGCGCACCGAAGACACCCTGCGCGACACGCGCGGCGACGAGCATTTCGAAGCCGTTGGCGGCGCCGCCCACGGCGGAGGCGGCGGCGAAGCCGACCAGGCCGATGATGAACGTGTTACGTCGCCCGAACAGGTCGCTCAGGCGCCCGCCCAGCAGCAGCAGGCTGCCGAAGGCGAGCGCGTAACCGGTGACCACCCACTGGCGGTCGGCGTTGGAGAAGCCGAGGGCGTGTTGTGCCTGCGGCAGTGCGATATTCACAACGGTCGCATCGAGCACGACCATCAGCTGGGCCACGCCGAGGACGGCGAGCACCCACCAGCGCAGGGCATGCGAGCCACGCCGGCCCGCTGATGACGGCGGTTTCGCCGTCTTCTTTTCGAGGTCGATCGCGGTAGTCATGGGTCCCCTAATCCGGAGGCTCGTTACGGGTACGTAAACGGAGGAGGTTTCTCCGCTTGATCAAGAAGCTACCACCATAACGGAGATAACGCCTCCGGTTAATCCCGATGCTTGTTAGCATGGGGGTGTGAATCACGCCACGACAGTGTCGCGACCTCGCCGTTTGCGCGCCGACGCCGCACGCAACCAACGCCGCATCATCGAGGCCGCACGCGATCTGTTCGCCGAACGCGGGCTGGAGGTCACCCTCGACGATGTCGCCGAGGCCGCCGGGGTGGGCGTGGGGACGGTGTATCGCCGCTTCGCGAACAAGCAGGAGTTGATCGTCGAGGTCTTCGACCGCAGCGTCGCCGAGATGGCCGAGGCGACGGAGGCGGCCTGCCGCAATCCCGACGTCTGGGCCGGGTTCAGCGAGCTGTTCGACTACTGCTGCACCCACATGTCCGCCAACCGCGGCTTCAGCGAGGTCCTGCTGGAGCTGCCCGATCCGATGGAGCGCTTCGCCTCGGTGCGCAGCCGAATCCAGCCGTCGATGGCCGCGCTCATGAACCGCGCGCATGCGGCCGGGGTGCTGCGCGAGGGCATCACGGCCACCGACTTCTTCTCCATGGTCAACATGGTCGAGTCCATCGCCGCCTTCGCCCGGCCGGTGAACCCCGAGGTGTGGCGGCGCTACATGGCCATCGTGCTGGACGGCGTCCGCTCCGACAGCATTCCGCGACAAGCGCTTACGGTCCCGCCCATGGCGGATGACGACGTGGACTGCGCGAAGGCCGCCGTGTTCGCCGCGCGCAAGCGATAGCCCGCGACCGAGCGATCGGCGCGTCAATCCCTCTGACATGCCCCGCCGCGCCACCCATGTGGCCGAATCGCGCGATCGGTGCTCATTCGATGCGCGAGACGCTACTCACAGTGCGCATTTCGTGATTTTCAACGCGCACGTTCGGTAGCGCGGGTCACAGGCATCGCCTATGTTGGACACATGACCAACTCGTGGCGGAACTGGGCCGGAGATCAGCAGTGCACACCGGCCGAGATCGCCGTGCCGCGCACGGTCGAGGAGGTGGCCGCCCTGCTCGCGGGCGCCGAGGCCACCGGTCGCACGGTCCGGGTCGCCGGTGCCGGTCATTCCTTCACCGACACCGTGCTCACCGACGGTCTGCTGCTGCGGCTGTCGGAGCTCGATCACATCCAGCGGGTGGACCGGGCCAGCGGACTGGTCCGGGTGGAGGCCGGGGCCACGCTCAACGCGCTCAGCAATGCCCTGCACCCGATCGGCCTGGCCTTCCCGAACCTGGGCGACATCGACGTGCAGACCGTCGCGGGCGCGACGGCCACGGGCACCCACGGCACCGGGGCCACCTTCCAGAATCTTTCCGCCGCACTGCATTCGGTGGAGCTGATGCTGGCCGACGGCAGCCGGGTGGAGCTGAACGAGGCATCGGACCCGGACGGCTGGCGCGCGGCGCGGGTGGGCCTGGGCGCGCTCGGGGTGGTCACCGCGGTCACGCTGCAGTTGGTGCCGTCGTTCGTGCTGGAGGGCGTCGAGCGCCCGGTGCCGGTCGAGGAGCTGCTCGCCGACCTGGACGAATACGTCGACGGCAACGAGCATTTCGAGTTCTACATGTTCGCCCACAGCCCGCTGGCGATGACCAAGCGCAACAACCGGGTCGAGCTGCCGGAGCAGCCGCGCGGCCGGGCGGTGGACTGGTTCGCCGACATCCTCATGTCGAACTACACCTTCGACGTGCTGTGCCGACTCAGTCGACTACGGCCGCAAGTGATTCCGTGGGTGCACCGCGGCGCGGCCTACGCGGGCAGCTACCGCCGTCAGGTGGACCGCTCCTACCGAGTGTTCGCCTCCCCCAGGCTGCTTCGGTTCACCGAGATGGAATACGCACTGCCGCGGGAACATTCGGTGGCCGCCATCCGGGAGATCAAGGAGGCGGCCGCCGGATTCGACACCCCGATGCCGATCGAGGTGCGCTGGGTGGCCCCCGACGACGCGTTCCTGTCCCCCGCGAGCGGCCGCGACACCTGCTACATCGCCGTGCACCAGTACCGCGGCATGGACTACGAGCCGTATTTCCGTGCCTGCGAGGCGATCTTCGACAAGTACCACGGCCGCCCGCACTGGGGGAAGCGGCACTTCCAGACGGCGGAGACGCTGCACACCCGCTACCCGGACTGGGAGCGCTTCCAGGAGGTGCGCCGACGCCTGGATCCCAAGGGGCGCTTCGCCAATGCCTATCTCGATCGCGTCCTCGGCCCGGTGGGCTGATCTCAACGCCGTTGCGCCAGGCGCACTTCCAGCGTGACCGGAATGGCGTCCACCTCCAGCGCCTGTCGCAGCCGCGGCACGGCGTGGGCGAGGATGCGGCGGCGCAGCGCGCGAATGTCGGCGTCGGGCACGGCGGTGACCACCAGGTGCAGCACGGGCGCGCGACCCGGGCCCGACAGCCACGCCTCGGCCGAGCAGACCCCGGCGTAGTCGCCGATGTCCGCGGCGACGGGACCGGCGACGGTGGGCGAATGGAGCACGACGGTATCGGCGCACTCCTCGGGGCGGGCGCGCCAGCGCGCCGGCGGCGGCATCCGGGTCACCTGGGCGCTCGCCCAGCGCAGGCAGGCCAGCCCGAGCACGGCGGCCAGGGCGACGATGACCCACAGCGCCCAGCCGGGCGCGCGCACCTCGCCGGGCAGCAGCGGCGATCGGGGATTCACCCAGGTCAACCGGCCGTAGTGGGCGGCCAGCGCCAGCCCGCCCGCCACGATCAGCAGCAGCCCGGCGACGGCGAGCAGGGCGCGATTGAGCCGGGACGGGCGGGGCCGCACCGTCATCGCAGGCTCCTGGTCCGGCGCAGCCGGGCGGACACCCGCGGGGCCGGGTGCGGCCCGATCCGGGTGACCCGCTCGTCCACGGCGGCCCGCACCGTCTCGGCCAGGTCGGCCGAATGCACCCGACCGATGCGGGCGACGACCCGAATATGCCTGCGGTGCAGCCGGATTCGTGCCGAACGCACGCCGTCGACCGACTGCGCGGCCTCGCGCAGCGCCCGATGCAGGCCGCGGCGGGTCACCCCGGCGGCGATCGCGTCGTGGTCGGCCAGCGGCACCACGGTCGGCCGCCCCGGCAGCACGGCCAGCGCCAGCAGCAGCACCCCGGTCACGACGGCGGCCGCACCCGCGCCGACCGGCCACGGGCCGTCCCAGGTGGTCGCGCGCAGGCGCCGGGCGATATCGGCGGAGGAGACGAATTCCAGTGCGCCGGTGAGGCGTTGGACCAGCACCATGATGACCGCCGTGCACAGCGCGACCAGCGTGAGCGCCAGCACGACCGCGGGTATCGCGCGCTGCGGGCGGCGTCTCATCGCGCCCGCCGCGGTAGGTCGGACACCTCGATGTGCAGGCGGCGGACCGGCAGCGCGAGGCGGTCCCGCAGCCGCGCCAGCACCTGCTCGCGGCAGACCGTGACGACCTGCCAGATCGGCATGGGGTAGCGGATCGGCAGGTGCAGCGTCACCGTGGCCGCACCGCCGGTGACCTTCACCCGGGCCCGCACGCCCGCGGCCACGCCGGTGATCTCCCGGGCGGCATCGGCCGCGATCCGGCCCGCGGCCTCGGCGTCGGCGGCGGCCGGCGAGTCGGGCAGCGGCGGGGCGGGCGCGAGGGCGGTCACGGTACTGGTCATCGAGCCTCCTCCGGATCGGTGCGGCGGATACCCCCGGGTGATAGCGCGACACATCATGCCTGCTCCGGGCCCTGAATCGAGGGATGCCGGTTGACATCGGCGAGCCGGAATCACAGGATGGGTGAGCGCGATCGTTGACTCGACGGTCGTCACGGAATTGGTTGCCGAAGCCTCTCGGCGAAGGCCGGGACACCGGCAGCGCTCCACGATACGACGGACGGATGCGCATTCCCGTCCCACACGCAGTTCGGACGTGACCTACCGACACGGAGGTTCGGATGTCTGACCGCAATCAGGGCCGAAAACCCGGCCAGATGGCCAACAAGGCCAAGCAGGGCATGAAAGACCAGGGCCAGCGCATGGACCGCGACTCCGACGACGCACGGCGTGATATGGACCGGCTCGGCGGCGGCATGAGGCGCGAAGGCCAGCAGGCCCGGTCGGATATGCAGAACATGGACGCGGACATGAAGAACAAGGAAATGAGGGAGAAGCAGCACCACTGACCCTGACGACGCGGCCCGCGGATCGACAGCGATCCGCGGGCCGACGCGTATCGGCCGGTCACGCCTGCGAGGACGCCGACTGCAACTGCCGCCCCATGGTCTCCGGCGCGCCCCACAGGCAGATCAGGAAGCCGATCGCGGTGAGGGCGGCGGCGTAGAGCATGGTGGCGCCCAGGCCCTGGTGGTGCAGCGACCACGGCAGCAGGTAGGTGCCCAGCGCCGCGCCGATCCGGCTCACCGAGGTGGCGACGCCGACCGCGGTGGCGCGGATGTGGGTGGGGAACAGCTCGTTCGGATAGGTCCAGTCCAGCACGTTGGGGCCGCCGCAGAAGAACGCGTAGACGCAGAGCATGGTGAAGGCCAGCATCGACGGCATGGTCGGCCAGACGCCGATGAACAGCGGCGGAACGACCATCAGGCCGAACGACCAGATGATCGTGGGGCGGCGGCCGATGGTGTCGATCAGCCGCATCGCGGGCAGGCAGCCGATCAGGAAGACCATGCTGATCAGCGCGGTGCCCAGGGTGTCCATCCAGGTGCCCGACGGCAGGCCGAAGGCGGCCAGGATCTGCGGGCCGAAGGTGAGCATCGCGAACAGCACGGCCACCTGGCACAGGAAGAATCCGCAGCAGAACGCGATGCGCTTCAGGTAGATCGGATTCAGCAGCTCCCGGATCGACCCGTGCCGAACCTCGTGGTCGACGTCCTCGACCAGGTCCTGCGGCCGGATCCGCACGCCGAGATACTTCTCGACCATGCCCGCGGCCTTGTCGGACCGGCCGTGCTGGGCCAGCCAGCGCGGCGATTCCGGGGCCGTGCTCTGCCGGAAGATCAGGAAGAACACGCACAGCACCGCCGAACTCGCCAGCTGCCAGCGCCAGCTCCCGTTGCCGCCGAAGGTCAGGAACAGATAGCCCACCACATACGCCAGGACCGAACCCGCATACCAGGCCACGATCTGGAACCCGAGCAGCCTGCCGCGCTGCTTCAGCGGTAGCCACTCGGCCAGCAATGAGGTGGCGATCGGATAGTCCGCGGCCACCGCCATGCCGAGCACGAAGCGCAGCACCACGATCAGCCAGGTGGACTCGACCCAGAACGACAGCACCGAGCAGGCCGCCATCACCACCAGGTCCGCCGTGTACATCACCTCGCGGCCGATCTTGTCGGTCAGCACGCCGAACAGCGCGCCGCCGACGAACATCCCGATCAGTGCTGCGGCGCCGATCAATTGGGTGTCGGTGGTGGACAGGTTCAGCTCGGCCGTCATGCCGATGAGGGCGGTGCCGACGATGCTCAGAATGTAGCCGTCCAGCAGCGGTCCGCCCGAGCAGGCGATCGTGAGCCGCTGGTGGAATCCCGTGAAAGGTGCGTCATCGATCACGGTGCTCAAATGCGCCAGCTCTCCTCGGCTACGGTATCGGCAAACGCGGAGGAACCTACTGGAGATGCCGCCGTCGATTCCAACGACACGCCGAAACCTCGACGTTTGTCACATTATTCGTTGACCAGACGCAGCCCGGGCGCATGAACGCGGCGGCGGTCGACCAGCCAGACCTGAACGCTCTGATCGGCGGCGGGATTGAGGGTTTCGATCTCCACCTCGACCTCGCCGCGCACCGGATGGTCGATGTGCACGGCGCCGGACAGTAATTCGGTCATCCGGTGCGCGCGCCAGCGGTGGGCGAACTCCGGGAACCGATCCAGATCCGCGACCAGCTCCCCGAGTTCGGCGTCCTCGGGCCACTGCGAGCGCGCCACCCGCAGCGTGGAGACGATCATGTCGGCGATCACGGACCAATCGTGCCAGCGGTGCGCCTCGGGGTGGGCGAAGAAGTAGCGGGCCAGATTGCCGCCGGGCTCGAGCGCGAAAAGGCCCAGCGGCTCGGCGAAGTCGCGCCAGGCCGGATTCCAGGCCAGCACGTTCAGCCAGCGTCCGGCCACGAAGGCGGGCGTGGGGTGCAGCGCGTCGAGCACCGCCCGGGTGGTCTCGGAAACCTGTTCGCGCGCTTGGCCGGACGACGGGCAACCGGTCGCGTGCTCCAGGCCCAGCGCCAGCTTGCCGAAGTGATGGCGTTCGACATCGTTGAGCCGCAAGGCGTCCGCGAGCGCGCCCAGCACCGCCAGGGAGGGATTGGTGTCGCGGCCCTGCTCGAGCCGGGCCAGATAGTCGACGCTGACGCCGGCCAGCGCGGCGACCTCCTCGCGCCGCAGCCCCGGGGTGCGCCGCCGACGCCCGGCCGGAAGCCCCACGTCCTCGGGCTGTAGCTGCCCGCGGCGGGCGATGAGGAACTCGGCGAATTCGGAGCGGGACGACACATCGCCATCCTGCCGCATTCCCGGCCCTGTTATCCGCGCCCTGTCAGTGCCAGGATAAGGGCGGTGTGGATAACCGGACCATGGTCCGGTAATACTGGACGACATGACCACTTCCGAACAGTCCACCCTGAAGACGGGCTCCTGGCCCCTGGACACCGCCCACTCCGCGGTCAACTTCACCGTTCGCCACCTGGGCATCTCCAAGGTGCGCGGGCGGTTCAACCGCTTCGAGACCACCTTCGTCGTGGACGAGTCGGGTGCGGCCACCGTGTCGGCCACCGTGCACCTCGACTCGTTCGACACCGGCAACGCGGACCGCGACGCCCACGTGCGCAGCGCGGATCTGCTGCACGTCGAGCAGCGCCCGACCCTGACCTTCACCGCCACCGAGCCGGTGCGCATCGCCGAAGACTTCCAGGTCACCGGCCACGTCACGATCGGCGACCAGACCCACCCCGTCACCCTCGACGTGGAGTGGGGCGGCATCCAGGAGTTCCCCGCCACCGGCGACCGCCACATCGGCTTCACCGCCACCAGCACCCTCAAGCGCACCGACTTCGGCATCGGCACCGCCATCCCTGCCGCCATGCTCAGCGACAAGATCGCCATCGAACTCGACATCCAACTCATCGAGCCCAAGTAGGCCCGGCGGGCCACCCCGGTCATCCCCGCGGGCAACCAGCCATCCCGGCGTGCCCCCCCGTTGTCCCGGCGTGCGCCCCGTTGTCCCGGCGTGCGCCCCGTTGTCCCGGCGTGCGCCCCGTCGTCCCGGCGTGCGCCCCGTCGTCCCGGCGTGCGCCCCGTTGTCCCGGCATGCTTTTGGCCGGGACCTTTGGGATTCCGCCGAAAGCACGCCGGAATGGCGGCGGCCGCGCACGCTCCAGGGACGGCGCCCCTCAGGGCAGCAGACCCAAGCGGCGGGCGCGCACGACGGCCTCGTGGCGGGTGTGCGCGCCGAGCTTGGTCATGGCGCTGCGCAGGTAGCTCTTCACCGTTTCCGGGCGCAGCGAGAGTCGTTGCGCCGCTTCGGCGTTGGTGCAGCCGAGGGCTATGTGGGCGAGGACGTCCAGCTCTCGCGGGGCGAGGGCGGGCGCCTCGTCGGACGTGGTCGGGCCGGACATCAGGCGGGCCAGTCGGTCGGACAGGTCGCGCAGGCGCAGCCGGGCGCGGGCGTCGGTGACGGTCTGCGCGATCGCGCGCACCTCGGCGTGGATGTCGCGCAGTTCCTCGGTCAGCACCGCGTCGGGGACGGCGGCGGGCGCGGTGGCGGTCTCCCGGAGCCGGATGCGGCGGTCGACCTCGTCGCGGATGGCCAGTTCCACCGCCAGCCGCCGCCCGGCCTGCACCACCAGATCGGCCGCGCGGTCGCCGACCGGACCGGCATCGCGGTCGGCCACGTACAGCACCGCGCGCGATTCGCCGCGCACCAGCACCGGCACCGCGACCACCGCGCGCAGGCCCTCGCTGAGCACCGGCGCGTCGTAGTCGTGCGTGATCGTCGAGTCCAGCCGATAGTCCGACACCGACGCGGGCCGCCCGGCGGCAACCGCCGCGCCGCCGAGTCCGGAGTTGGGCGGAACCACAAGCCCGCGCATGGCATTGGTCCGGGTGCCGAGGAATTGATTCAGCACCAGCGTGCCCGCGTGCACCTGCCCGCCGAACACCACCGGCATCCCCGACGCCGCCGCGACCTGCCGTAATTCGGCCCGCAGCGCATCGCTGTCGCGCGGCCGGAGCAGGTCTGCGGTGCTCATGTCGCTACCCCTTTCCGGGGGTGGTGGGTCGGCGAATGTGACGTGGATCCTATCGGAGTGAATTCCACGACGGGCCGGGCTCGACCGGCCAGCTATTCGCATGGGCTCTGGGATGTGCCGCTGCTGGGGGCCACGATCGGAGACGATCTCGATCGCGCGGTGGCCGCGCACGGCGAGCGGGACGCGCTCATCGATCGGGTCACCGGCGTGCGGTGGAGTTACCGCGAGTTCGGGGCCGAGGTGGACGCGGTGGCGCTGGGGCTGCTCGCGGGCGGCATCGGCAAGGGCGACCGGGTCGGCATCTGGGCGCCCAATCGGGCGGAGTGGACGCTGGTGCAGTACGCGACCGCCAAGATCGGCGCGATCCTGGTCAACATCAACCCGGCCTACCGCGCCCACGAACTACGATATGTGTTGCAGCAGGCCGGGATTCGATTATTGGTCGCGGCGCGGCGGTTCAAGACCTCGGACTACGCGGCGATGATCGAGCAGGTGCGTCCGGAATGCCCTGCGCTGCAACGGGTTGTCCTGCTCGACAGCGACGAGTGGACCGCCCTGGTGGCCGACGGCCGCGCGGGCGACGCGCGGCGACTGGCCGCGGCGCAGCGCGCGCTGTCCCCGGACGATCCGATAAACATCCAATACACCTCCGGCACAACGGGTTTCCCGAAGGGCGCCACGCTCTCGCATCACAATATCCTCAACAACGGCTATTTCGTCGGCGAACTGTGCGGATACACCGAGGCCGACCGGATCTGCATCCCGGTCCCCTTCTACCACTGCTTCGGCATGGTGATGGGTAATCTGGCCGCCACCAGCCACGGGGCGGCGATGGTCATCCCGGCCGCCGCGTTCGACCCGCGCGCCACCCTGGAAACCGTTGCGGTGGAACGCTGTACGTCGCTGTACGGGGTGCCGACCATGTTCATCGCCGAGTTGGCCGACCCGGATTTCGACTCCTACGACCTGTCCTGCCTGCGCACCGGGATCATGGCGGGCTCGCCGTGCCCGATCGAGGTGATGAAGCAGGTGATCGAGCGCATGGGCATGCGCGAGGTGTCCATCTGCTACGGCATGACCGAGACCTCGCCGGTGTCCACCCAGACCCGCCGCGACGACTCCCTCACCCAGCGCACCGCCACCGTCGGGCGGGTGGGCCCGCACCTGGAGATCAAGATCGTCGACCCGGCGACCGGATTGACCGTGCCCCGCGGCGCGCAGGGCGAGCTGTGCACGCGCGGATACTCGGTCATGCTCGGCTACTGGGACGATCCGGCCCGGACCGCCGAGGCCGTCGACGCCGGGCGCTGGATGCACACCGGCGACCTGGCCACCATGGACGACGACGGCTATGTCGCGATCACCGGCCGCATCAAGGACATGGTGATCCGCGGCGGCGAGAACATCTACCCGCGCGAGATCGAGGAGTTCCTCTACACCCACCCCGATATCCTGGACGCGCAGGTGGTCGGGGTGCCCGACGCCAAGTACGGCGAGGAACTGGTGGCGTGGATCCGCATGCGCGAGGGCGCGACGCCCCTGGACGCCGCCACCCTGCGCGACTACTGCGACGGCCGCCTCGCGCACTTCAAGATTCCGCGCTACGTCCACATCGTCGAGGAGTTCCCGATGACGGTGACCGGCAAGATCCGCAAGGTCGAGATGCGCGAGATCTCGGTGCGGCTGTTCGGCGCGAGCCAGACGGGAGAGTCCGCATGACCACCAATACCGACCGCTACCGGGCGGCGCGCGATCGGCTGATCGCGCTGGCCACCGACTACGACTCCGCGCGCGCGAGCTTCGAGTGGCCCCGGCTCACCGGCGTATTCAATTGGGCCACCGACTGGTTCGACGCGATCGCGCGCGGCAACGAGCGCACCGCGCTGTGGATCGTGGAGGAGGACGGGCGCGAGCGGCGGGTGAGCTTCGACGAGATGGCCCGGCGCTCCGACCTTGTCGCGGCCTGGCTCGCCGAACTCGGTGTGCGCAAAGGCGATCGGGTGCTGCTGATGCTCGGCAACCAGGTCGAGCTGTGGGAGTCGATGCTGGCGATCGCCAAGCTCGGCGCGGTCATCATGCCGACCACCGCCGCGCTCGGCCCGGCCGATCTGACCGACCGGATCGACAGGGGCGCAGTGTGTTTCGTGATCGCCAACGCCGCCGACACCGCGAAGTTCGCCGATGTCGGCGGCGAGTACACCCGGATCGCGGTGGGCGGCCCGGTCGACGGCTGGCACCGCTACGCCGAGGCGGACGCGGTCGCCGATCCCGGCCCGTTCACCGCGGTCACCGACGTCGACGATCCGCTGCTGGTGTACTTCACCTCCGGCACCACCAGCCGCCCGAAGATGGTGCAGCACACCCAGATCAGCTATCCGGTCGGGCACCTCACCACCATGTACTGGATCGGCGTGCGCCCCGGCGACGTGCACCTGGCGATCAGCGCGCCCGGCTGGGCCAAGCACGCGTGGAGCTGCCTGTTCGCGCCGTGGCTCGCCGAGGCGACCATTTTCGTCTACAACTACACCCGATTCGACGCCGCGGCGCTGCTGACCCAGCTGCACCGGGCGCGGGTGAACACCTTCTGCGCCCCACCCACGGTGTGGCGCATGCTGATTCAGGCCGATCTCGGCACCCGCCCGCCGGAGCTGCGCGAAATCCTCGGCGCCGGTGAGCCGCTCAACCCCGATGTGATCGCGCGGGTCGAAAAGGGTTGGGGGCTCACGATCCGGGACGGTTTCGGGCAGACCGAGACCACGCTACAGGTCGGCAACACCCCGGGGCAGCCGGTGAAGCCCGGCTCGATGGGCCGTCCCGCGCCGGGCGTGCCCGTGGTGCTGGTGGATCCGATCACCGGCGAACGCGCCGACGAGGGCGAGATCTGCCTGGACCTGAGCGAGCGTCCGGTCAACCTCATGACCGGCTATCTGCAGGACCCCGAACGCAATGCGGCGGTGCTGGCGGGCGGCTACTACCACTCCGGCGACGTGGCGACCCGCGACGCGGACGGCTACATCACCTACATCGGCCGCACCGACGACGTGTTCAAATCCTCCGACTACAAGGTGTCGCCGTTCGAGGTGGAGAGCGTGCTCATCGAGCATCCGGCGGTGGTGGAGGCGGCCGTGGTCCCGCAGCCCGACGCCACCCGGCTGGCGGTGCCGAAGGCGTACGTCACGCTGGCCGCGGGCTGGGAACCCGATCGCGAGACCGCCCGCGCCATCCTGGAATACGCGCGCGACCATCTCGCGCCCTACCTGCGGGTGCGGCGGGTGGAGTTCGCCGAGCTGCCGAAGACCATCTCCGGCAAGATCCGCCGCGTCGAATTGCGCCGCCGGGAGGAGCGGGCGCACGCGTCCGGGGACCCCCTCCACACCGAATACCGGTATGAGGATGTGATTCCGCCGACCGCCTGAGGGCGGATCGACCCCGTGTATGCCCGGATCCACCGTCTGTGTCACTACGACCGATAGGAGAATGCCGTGCTGGACACCCTCGAAAGCGCTACCGAATACGTGATCGCCGAATTGGAAGCCAAGGGCACCGCCACCCGCGAGGACTTCGATGTGCACGCCATCGTGGCGACCACCAGGGCGATCGCCGAGAGCTGGGACTTCCGCTCGATAGACCGCAGCACCTTCTGGAACATCGCGGCGGCGCACATCAGGTTCTAGGCACGGTGTCCGATTCCTTCAAGACCGCCGCCCGGCCCGGGCCTAGGTTCGAAGCATGACTGCACGATTGGATGTGATCGGCCTGGTGGTCGCCGACCTGGCGGCCTCCCGCACCTTCTATGAACGCCTCGGGCTCGAGTTCGGCCGGGACTTCGGCGGGCACGTGGAGGCCACGCTGCCCGGCGGGTTCCGGCTCGCTCTCGACACCGAGGACAATGTGCGCGGATTCCATCCGGGGTGGCAGGGTGGGGCGGGCCGGATCGGGCTGGCCTTCGGCTGCGACGACCCGGCCGCGGTGGACGCGCTGTACGAGGAGTTGACCGGCGCCGGGTACCACGGGGAGTTGAAGCCGTTCGACGCGGTGTGGGGGCAGCGCTACGCGACCGTGCACGATCCGGACGGCAACGGTATCGACCTCTACGCGGCGCTGTCCTGACCGGCGCGACCGACCAACTGCCGCAACGGTTTTCCGGCCAGCTCCCGCACCTCGCGGGACAGGTGCGCCTGATCGGCGTAACCGGCGCGAAAGGCGGCCTCGGCGAAGGGGATTCCGGCGTGGACGTGGGCCAGCGCCCGCTGTAGGCGCAGCACCCGCATCAGCATCTTGGGTCCGTATCCGAAGGCGGACAGCGAGAGTCGGTGCAAGCGGCGGACACCGAGCCCGAGTTCGTCGGCGGTGGCCGCCACCGAGGCGCCCGCGCGCAGCCGCCGCACCAGCGGCCGCAGCACGGGGTCCGGCGGCTCGGTCTCGGCGACGCGGCGGAACGCGAGCCGCTCCAGACCGGTGCGCGGGTCCGGCGCGGCCGCGACCAGCGCGCTCAGGGCGCGCACCCGGGCGGCGGGCCACAGCTCCGCGAGTTCGATTCTGCGATCCAGCAGTTCGTGCGCCGGGACGCCGAGCAGCGCGGGCGCGGTGCCGGGAAACAAGCGAATGCCCGCTATCGGGCCGTCGACGGCCGCAGCCCGATAGCCCCGGGTATCGGGTCCCGCCACCAGCAGCCGACCACCGACCCACAGCAGGTCCATGCACCCGTCGGGGAGTACCATCGCGTCCTCGTCGGGCCCCACCGCGCGGCTCCACACCACCGCGCCGTCCACCAGGCGCGCGGGGCGCTCCCGGTAGGGCTGCGGCATGGACTCCATGGCCCGAGACTACGTGTCCCGACCACAAGCCGGAGTGGTAGCTAGGTATTCGCCATGGCTAGACTCCGCCGGAGGTAAGCGAACACGATTCAACGAGGTGGCACGGCATGCTCAAAGGTTTCAAGGAATTCCTGATGCGCGGGAACGTCATCGACCTGGCCGTGGCGGTGGTCATGGGCACGGCGTTCACGGCGGTGGTGAAGTCGGTCACCAAGGGAATCGTGGAACCGCTGCTGGCCGTCCTGGGCGGAAACAGCCAGTTGGGCTTGGGTTTTCAGCTGGTTCCGGGCAAACCGGCCACCTTCGTCGCCCTCGGCCCCATCATCAGCGCCGCGATCGACTTCGTCATGGTGGCGGCCGTGCTGTACTTCGTGCTCATCCTTCCCATGAACACGGTCAAGCGCCGCTTCGGCGGCAAGAAGATCGCCGAGCCCACCCAGACCGAACTCCTGGCCGAGATTCGAGACCTGCTCGCGGCGCAGACCAGCGAGCCGAACGCCAAGCGCGCCGACTGACCCGTATCCACCGGTCGAACCTGCACCCGCGCCCACGCGGGTGGGTTACCCTCGCGGGCCGACGAGAGGTTGACGGCTCGACTCGGCGACACGGACGCTGACACGCCGGATGTTCCCCTCGTGCCGTAACACCGCCGGGACACGTCCCTATGACGTCTGCGACGTCAAACCTACAGAGGGAATCCATGCGCCGCATCGCCGTAACCTCGATCGTTTCCGCCGCCGCGGTCGTAGTGGCCGCGTGTGGTTCGTCGCCGAAGGAGAACGCTCCGGCGAGCCCCCAGCCGTCCACCGTATCGGCCGCGCCCGCGCAGCCGTGCCCGTTGCGGACCGAGCGCACGCTGCTGATCTGGCGCAAACAGCCGGGACAGCCGGATTCGGCGCTCCGCGTCGGCGATATCGACGCCGCCCATTGCGCGCCGACCCTGCATACCTGGAAGGACGGCGAATCGAAAGACGCCGGGCACTGCTCGAAAATCGCGTGGGCGGACGACAATCCGGGCTACAACGAGAACGCGCGCCCGGCCGCCCCACTCAACGAGGTCATCGCCGAGGTGGGACCGGCCTGCTAGGTCGACAGTCGGCCGATCGGGTCGATGCCGGTGAGCGCCGAGCCGATCGCCCACAAGGTGGCCCCTACTCGTCATCCCGGCGTGCTTTTGGCCGGGATCTCCTGCAGCAGTGTGGATTCCGGCCAAAAGCACGCCGGGATCAAGGGGGCTTTTCGACTCAGCAGGGATACCGATCACTGTGCGGAAACCGACTCTCCAGCAATCGGTTCCGCGGTGAGGTCGAGCGCGGACGCGGTCAGCTCTACCGAGCGGATGCGGTCGTCGATGGCGGTGGCGTGGTGGGCGGTGATCAGTTCGTCGGCGCCGATCGAGTCGGCGAAATCGGTGAGGTAGGAACGGATTTCGTCGGGGGTGCCGACCGCGGTGTACCTGGTCATGGCGGCCAGCTGCTGCCCCTGTGGGGAGGCGAGCAGGGCGTCGACCTCGGCGTCGGTGAGTTCGGGCCGCGCGGGGCCGCGCTGGATCATGCGGCGGGCCCGTTCCCGGTAGGCGACCGCGCGCTGCTCGTGCGCCACATCGTGCTCGGTCGCCGCGAAGACGTTCACACCGGCCATGACATAGGGCTCCGCCAATTGCTCGGAGGGGCGGAACGTTTCGCGGTAGACCGCGACCGCGTCGTGCAGCGCGTCGGGCGCGAAGTGCGAGGCGAACGCGTACGGCAGGCCCAGTTGCGCGGCCAGCTGCGCACCGAACAGCGACGAGCCGAGAATATACAGCGGCACAACGCCTTCCGCCCGCGGCACCGCCCGCACCCCGGGCACCCTCGAGTCCCCGCTCAGGTACCCGTGCAGTTCCAGCACATCCTGCGGGAACCGGTCGGCGGAGGTGTGATCGCGCCGCAGCGCGTACATGGTCTTCTGATCGCTGCCGGGTGCACGACCCAGCCCGAGGTCGATCCGGCCCGGGAACAGCGTCTCCAGCGTCCCGAACTGCTCGGCGATCACCAGCGGCGAATGGTTGGGCAACATGATGCCGCCCGCGCCCAGCCGGATGCTCGCGGTGTGCTCGGCCACATGCCCGATCAGCACGCTGGTGGCGCTGGAGGCGATGGTCCCCATGTTGTGGTGCTCGGCATACCAGACCCGGCGATAACCGGTGCGCTCGGCGGTCTGCGCCAAGGCCACGCTGTTGGCGAAGCTGTCCCGCGCGGTCTGTCCGGGGGCGATGGTCGCCAGGTCGAGGATGGAAAGCGCCAAGGGCATGCCGACGCTGCCTTTCGGTATCGGTGCGATCGATGTCATCGGATGACAGCGCGTCCGCACCCCTGGCCATTCCCGAGCAGAGTCGGCCCGGCGGGTGATCGATCGCTCAGCCGCGCTCGAGGAGGTCGGAGACCCTACGGTCGCGAGCCCGATGGCGCGAGCAGCGGAGCGGGCCGAGCCGAGGATTTGCGGAGGCCGATCGCAACGGCCGGAATTCCGAGCAGTGGCAGCACGGCGGCCACATACATCGCGGCCTGGATGTCGTGGGCGGCCGCCGCGATCGCGGTGAGAACCGCCAGCCCGACGGCACTGCCCACATTGCGGGCGGTATTGGCCGTTCCGGCGGCGATACCCTGCTCACTGCCGTCGATATCGGTTGCGGCGGCGGCGAATTGGCCCACCCAGGTGAGCCCGCTGCCGAGCGCGGCGAGGGCCAGGCCGGGCAGCACCGCCGCGTACCCCGCATTCGGCATCAGGCCCGCCGCCAGCACGGCGGTACCGAGCGCATACAACGCCAGGCCGACGAGCAAGGTGCGCCGGACCCCGAGCCGCGACACGATCCGCCCCGCACCGCGGGTGCTGACCATGGTGATCACGGTGAACGGCAGGAACGCCAATCCCGTTGCCAGAGCGGAGTATCCGTGCCGATCCTGTAGATCGATCGTGAGCAGGTAGAGCAGTCCACTCAGCAATCCCTGCGACAGGAACATCACCACCGCGGCGGTCGACAGAAACCTGTTGCGGAGCATGCCAAATCGCATCAGGGGTGCGGCAGTGCGCATTTCGACTACCACGAAAACCGCGAGCAGCACCGATCCCACTGCGGCACAGGCTATTACAGACATCGAGCCCCATCCGGCATCCGGTCCCTGCACCAGCGCGCCGACCAGCAGCAGCACGGCCGACGTCACGAATACCGCACCGGGAACATCCAATCCGCGCCGCGCGGCGGACGGGACATCCGGCGGCAGGCGGAATGCGGCGACCACCGCGGCAATACCAGCGATCGGCACGGTGACCGCGAAGACCGCCGACCAGCCGAACAGGCTGGTGAGCACCCCGCCCAGCAGCGCCCCGAGCGACAGCCCGGCCGCCCCGACGCCACCATTGATCGCCTGTGCCCGATTCCGTTGCGGCCCAGGCTCGAACAGCGTGTTGATCAACGCCTGCGCCGCCGGAAACAGCACCGCCGCACTCACCCCCTGCGCGGCCCGGGCCGCGATCAGCATCCACGGCGCCACCGCCAGCGCACCGACCAGCGAGGACGCCGCGAACCCCGCCATACCGGCCACGAACATGCGCCGCCGCCCCAACAGATCGGCCAGGCGGCCGCCCAGCAGCACGAAACCGCCGTAGGCCACCACGAACGCGCTGATCACCCACTGCCCGGACGCCCCGGAGAAGTGCAGGTCGCGGGCGATGGCGGGCAGCGCGACGAACACGATGTTGTAGTCGACGGTAATGATCAACTGGGCAATCGCCAGCAGTATCAGCACACCGCCGCGGCGCGCCGTGGCCGTCGATGTCATGGGAATCCCCTCCAATTTGACAGATCGGTACAAAACATGGGCGAAAGAAAACCCCGCGACCGCGGGGTGGGAAATCAGCAGAGTCCGGCGATGAGCGCGTCCACCGTGTCCTCCAGGGCGCGCGGATCGGGAGCCGCCTTGGCCAGCACGAGCAGCCCGTAGTAGCCGCTCATCACCGCGGTCGCCAGGACCCGCGCGGGCCGATCGGTGCGGATTTCCCCGGCCCGCTGTCCCGCGGTGAGCACATCTGTGAGGGCGTTCTCGAGCCGGGTGAACGAGCGCCGCGCCAGCGCCACCGCCGCCGGATCGCTCCCGGCCAGCTCGACGACGGTATTGCAGGCCAGGCATCCGCGCCGCTCGGGGTCCTCGGCGATCCGTCCGACGCCCTCCAGCATCAGACGCCGAATCTTCTGCGGCGCAGTCCCTTCCCCGTCGAGCCGCCGGATCTGCCCGTTCTCGCCCCGCGCGTGATACCGCTCGAGCGCCTGCTCGAACAGATGATGCTTGCTGGTGAACGCGTGATAGAGACTGCCCCGCCCGAGCCCCGTGCTGTCGATGAGATCGGCGGTCGAGGTCGCGGCATACCCCTTGCTCCAGAACGTCTGCATGGCCGCCTCGACCGCGTCATCGGGCTGAACCTTCTTCGGACGCGCCATGTTCCGACTGTAGCGAGTATTTTACTGATCTGTCAAAAACTCCATCGCGTCTCGACGACGCGCGTTGTCGACGGATAAATATCTATGGTCCGCGCAGTCGATCGGCTACCGTGCACGGTGTGGAAGATCGAAATGCGCTGACACCGCGTCCTTTTCGGTTCGCCGTCGGGTTCTCCGCCGCGGCCTCGCGCGCCGAGTGGCGGGACAAGGCACGACGGGCCGAAGACCTGGGCTTCGACGTGGTCCAGGTTCCCGACCACCTGGGCCTGACCTCCCCCTTCCCCACGGTGGTCGCCATGGCGGAGGCGACGAACCGCGTGCAGGTCGGAACCATGGTCCTGAACGCGGGCTTCTACCGGCCCGCCCTGCTGGCCCGCGACGTCGCCACCGTGGACCAACTCACCGACGGCCGATTCGAATTCGGCCTGGGCGCCGGACCGGATTTCGCGAAGCCCGAGTTCGAGGCCGCGGGCCTGCCCTTCCTCGGCGCCCGGCAGCGCATCGACTACCTGAGCACCACCATCGCCGAGATCCGAGCCCTGCTCACGAGCGACCATCAACCACCGGTCCACCGCCACATCCCACTCCTGGTGGCCGGACGCGGAGACCGCCTGGTGCGAGCGACCGCCGGACACGTCGACACCCTCGCCCTCGCCGGTGTCCCCGTCGATTCCGATATCGCCTCCGAAGACGAGGGCACCGCCGCCCTGGCCCGCCGCATCGATTTCGTCCGCGCCGCCGCAGGCTCCCATTTCCCCAACCTCGAACTGGGCCTGACAATCCAAGCAATAGACCTGGGCCACAACGCCAACCTCACCCTCCCCCGCAAATTCAACCCAGACCTCTCCGACCACCAACTCCGCTACCTCCCCGGCGTCCTACACGGCTCCCCCACCACCATCGCCGACACTCTCCAGCACTACCGCCACACCTACAACGTCACCCACTACTCCATCAACGAAACCGACATGTCATCGGTCGCAAAGGTGATCGAACAGCTGCGGTGAGCCTGCACGGCCAGCATGGTGGGAATCGGGACGCCACCTTCGACGAAATCGTCGAGTACAAGCCCATTGTCGACGAAGATCCGGAGCAGCCGGGGCAAGGGCAGATGGGTAGCCCGCACCTTCCGAACCACGGGCAGACGATTCACCGCATACCGCAACATCCCACCGGACAGATCAACCCCGACAGGCTCCCACCCCAACTCACGTATCCGTGCGGCAAAAACCCCAGTGCCACAACCGATATCCAGACACGGCCCAACCCCACCCCCCAACCACTCCTCGAGCGCACGCACAATTCCCAGCGGGTCCCCACCATCCCGCTGCACCCGTCGACCAGCAAGAAACGTGCGCTCATACCATTCAGCGATCTCGTCATACGCGGCATGTGTCATTGCTCGATCAGAGCACCACACCCTCACCGGATCGATAAGTTCAGCTACGAGCCGAACCCCATCCGGGCCGATACCGATAGCACCCCGTCGCCTTGTGTGGAAGTGCGCAGCCGCTAGAACATGGCCGTCAGTGTAGGTGTAGCCACGAAGATCGGTGGGTATGCGAGTCCCGTCGGCCTTCCGGCACAAGGCAAATCGCTGATCGGGCAACAGGATTGAGGGCACACCGCGCTGCGGCGCTCATCGAGAGCCGTATTCGCAGAATCACCAACAGAACTCGCGCCAGATCTTCGCAGTCGGCGTAGACGTGATGGCCACCCTGCCCAGCGCCGTACGCCCACTTCAATCCTCCTGGCCCATCAGCCCTGACGCTTTCCGAGGACCGGCCTCCGAGGCGGCGCGGACATCGAGTTCGGGGAGGATGTGCACGACGAGGCTGACTCGCTCGGCTCCCTCCGGGGTGTCGGCCGCCGTTTCGAGCGACTCCTGCCGGTAGCGGGCGATGACTTCCCCCAGTTCCGCACGCAGAGCGATGGTTTCCGTGGGTGTGAGCCACAGGACATAGTCGCTCATATCGAAGCTGTCCCGCCATTCGCGGGGCATGGTCTGGAACTCGTTCAGCGTGCGTTGAGCGCTGAGGTTGTGGATGGCGGCGATGGTTTGGAGGAAGGCGAGGACGGCCTCGGGATCTCGCTCGGCCATCTCGGCGGCGTCGAGCTGCGTCCTCTGATAAACCGGACGCCACCAGCGCTCACGCGCATTGCCGCGCTCGGTGTCCTCCTCGACGAAACCCGCCGCGCCGAGCTGACGTAGGTGGTAGCTGGCCGTACCGGAATTGACGCCGAGCCGTTCGGCGAGGCGGGTAGCCGTCGAAGGACCGTACTTCCGCAGCAACCCCACCGCCTGCACGCGGACCGGATGCGCCAACGCGCGCAACCCCTTGGCATCCAGAACAACCGCTGCCGCTTCGGATTTCGGATCATCCGGACCCACGCCCCTATCAGTCATACCGAGCACTGTAGACCACAAACAGTTCTTCGCAAAGACTTCTTCGCGAAGAACTGTTTGGAGTCCAAGGACGTGATTCCCTCGACCGGCTTCCCGGTCTCGGACTCACCGAGGACACCACGACTATCGAATCCGCCTGTGGCGCTTGCCCCTACCGGTCGCCAGACCCTCTTGGGAACCGAGGATCTGTCCTTCATCTTCGGCCGGTGGCGAGGGTTGCGGTTACATGGGCTGGATGCCGAGGTTGATTGTGGCGTTGAGGCCGGTGGGGAGGGAGTTCGGGTTTATCTGGGAGACGGTCAGGATTGAGTCGGCGCCGTCCTGTTGGGTGTAGACGTCGTCTTCCTCGTTGTGCCAGCGCCGGTAGTTGTGCTGGTTGTACGGGGCGAGGGTGGTGACCTGTTCGGTGAGCGGCTCGCTGAAGTACAGCTGGCCGGTGTGGAGATAGTTGCTGCCTCCGTTGGCTTTTACCTTGATATGGATGTGGACGGCACGGCCGTAATACCAGCCGGGGAACACGGTGCGAAAACTCACCGTGCCGTCGTTGCCGGTGAATTGCACGCCGCGCATGAAGGTTCCGTCGTCCGGGGGCGGCGGGAGCGGCGGTCCGTCCGGACCGTTGGGCGACTGATCGGTGAAATTGGAGTAGAAGCCCATGGCGTCGCAGTGCCAGACCGCCACCATGGCATTGACCATCGGCAAGCACGACCCGACGTCGATCAATGTCATCCGCAGGTTCAGCGGAAGACCCGGCTTGCCCTCGGCGATGTCGCTCCGCACCGGTTCGTTGTCGACGAAGTACGGACCTTCGATTTCTTCCGGCGAAAGTATTGTCGAACAGGTCGACTCGGCGGTCCGGGCGGTAGAGGAGGCCCTACCCATCACCGACGCGGCGACCGCGGAGATCCCCGCGGTACCAATCACTCCGAGAACTCGTCGTCTGTTCGACCGAGGTTGTTGTACGTTCATAACAAAAATATAGAAACCGTGCATAACACCCACGGTCGTATCGAGCGTCAGTAGGGGTTTCCATATGGAAATACTCTCTCGGGCTCGCCGAGCCGCTTATTCGCGGATGCGCTCCAGTACGACGACCGGGATCTGTCTGCCTGCGGCGGCTTCGAATTCGGCGAACTTCGGGACGAGCGCTATCTCTTTCGCCCAAATCCGCTCGCGCTCAGCGCCTTCGGTGAGCCGGGCCACGGCCTGCACCGTCTGCGTGCCCACCTCGACCGTAACCCGAGGATTCGCCATAAGATTGCGACACCACGCCGGGTGCTGCGGGCTGCCGCCATAGTGGTGCACCAGGATGAGCGGCATGCCCCGCTCGCCGAAGCCGGGCATCCGGGGCGGAATCGGGCGGCCCGCAGCGAAATCGGCGTCGCTGCTCCACGCCGCGTACCCGGCATTGGCCCGCACCTCCGCGATGATCCGGTCGTTCCAGCTGTTTATGTCGGGGACCGGGGCCTCGCCGGCGGCCCGGTCAGACCACCTGTTCGCCGCGCTGCCAGACCGCCCAGGTGAGTGGGATGCCGGGGCGGTAGGCCAGGTGGACGGTGGAGGGGGCGTCGAGGATGTGGACGTCGGCGCGGGCGTCGGGGCGGAGCACGCCAACCGCGCCCTCGGCGTTCAGGTCTCGACCCAGGGCCAGTGCGCCGCCCGCGGTGGCCGCCCAGATCGCCTCGGAGACCGACAGTTTCATTTGCAGGACCGCGGTGGCTATGCAGTACGCCATCGAGGTGGTGTAGGAGCTGCCGGGATTGGCATTGGTGGCCAGGGCGATTCGCGCGCCCGCGTCGAGGAGGCGGCGGGCGGGGGCCAGCGGCTGGCGGGTCGACAGGTCGCAGGCGGGCAGCAGGGTCGCCACCGTCGTGGACGCGGCCAGGGCCTCGATATCGGTATCGGTCAGGTAGGTGCAGTGGTCGACGCTGGCGGCTCCGTGCCGCACGGCCAGCCGCACGCCGGGGCCGCTGCCGAGTTGGTTGCCGTGCACGCGCAGCCCCAGCCCCCGCGCCCGTCCGGCGGCGAGGACGCGGGCGGACTGTTGCTCGTCGAAAGCGCCTGTCTCGCAGAACACATCGATCCAGCGGACGTGACCGGCGACGGCGTCCAGCATCGGCCCGCACACCAGATCCACGTACTCGTCGGCGGACAGCTCGGGCGGCACCACGTGCGCGCCCAGGAATGTGACCTCGTCGGCGACCTCGGACGCCAATGCGGCACAACGCTTCTCGTCGGCCACCGTAAGCCCGTAGCCGGTCTTGGTCTCCAGATACGTGGTGCCCTGCCGCAGCGCCTCGTACCGGAGCCGCCGCAGTGTGGTGGCCAGGTCCGTGTCCGAGGCCGCGCGGGTGGCCTCGACCGTGGTGAGAATGCCGCCCGCGGAATACGGTTCACCCGCCATGCGGGCGCCGAATTCCGCGGTGCGGTCGCCCGCGAAGACCAGGTGGGTATGGCTGTCCACCCAGCCCGGGAGCGCCGCCCGGCCCTCGGCGTCCACGCGCCGGTCCGCGGCGGGCGCTTGCGCGGCCGGGCCGATCCAGCGCACCACGTCGCCCTCGAGGATCAGCGCGGCATCGCGCAGGGTGCCCCATTCCTCGGTGTTGGTGGTGAGTTCGCCGATGCCGGTGATGACGGTTGTCACCGGCGCGGTGCTGCCGTCGGTCAGTGCCACAGTGCTCCGATCTCGCGGTCCAGTGCTTCGGCTACGTCGGGAACGGTCCGGTGTACGCGGTCGCGAACCACCCAGCGGCCCGCGATCATCACATCGGTGATATCGGAAGCCGTTGCCGCGTACAAGATCCCAGGTCCGTCGGAACCGGCGGTGCGCGGCGAGGCGGTATCGACGTGCACCAGGTCGGCGGCCGCGCCCACGGCGAGGGCGCCGACCTCGGGCCAGCCGGATGCCTCGTGCGCGGTTGCGGCGGTGTGCAATTCGGCGACATCGAAGCGGCCACGCCGCCCGCTGGCCAGCCGTTCGTGTAGTTCCAGGGCGCGGGCCTCGAACCAGGGGTCGACGATCGAGTGGCCGTCGCTGCCGAGGCACAGGCGGACCCCGGCGTCGGCGAGGGCGCGGCCGGGGCCGATGCCGTCGGCCAGGTCCGCCTCGGTGCTCGGGCACAGTGCGGCCCAGCAGCCGCGCAGCGCGGCAATGTCCTCGGGGGTGAGGTGCGTGGCGTGCACGGCGACCGTCTGCGGCGTCAAAGCCTCTGCGGCGGAGAGCAATCCGGTGGGCGTGCAGCCGTAGTAGGCCAGGCACTCCTCGTTCTCGCGCGGCTGCTCGGACAGGTGCACGTGCAGCGGCCGATCGGCCGCGGCGCGCACCACGATCGGTAGCTGCTCGGCCGGGACCGCCCGCACCGAGTGGATCGCGGCCCCGGTGCGCACGAGATCGCCGGTGGGGCGGAATGATTCGAATCGTTGCGCCCATGCCTCGGCATCGCCGTCGTCGAACCGCTCCTGCACGACCTCGGTCGGCTTCCCGAAACCGCCTGCCACATAACAGACATCGAGCAGCGTCAGCCGAATCCCGACCTCCTCGGCCGCCGCGACCAGGGCGTGGGAGAATTCGTTGGGATCCGCGTACCGCCGCCCTCGCCCCGGATGGTGCAGGTAGTGGAACTCGGCCACGCTGGTGTACCCGGCGCCCACCATCTCGGCGTATACCGCCCGCGCGAGCCGATAATACGAGTCCGGCTCCAGCTTCCCCGCGACGGCATACATTCGCTCCCGCCAGGTCCAGAAGCTCCCCCGGTCATCGTGCGTCCGCCCCCGCAGCGCACGGTGGAAGGCGTGCGAATGGGTATTGGCGAATCCGGGCACGACCATCCCGGAAAGCACCGTGCCGCTGGGTTTCACGCCGATCTCGACCGAATCGATGACCCCGCCCTCGATATCGATCCGCACGCCTTCGGCAACGCCTCCGGGCAACCACGCCCGCCTGCACCAATAGGTCGCCGTCATCCGGCAAGCCTCTCCAGCACCCGCGCCAATTCCTGTGCCCCATGGTCGATATCGGCGGGCTCGGCGAATTCCTCGGGCGAATGGCTGATCCCCGAGGGATTGCGGACGTAGAGCATGGCGGTCGGGACGTACGGGGCGAGGACGGCCGCGTCGTGGCCCGCGCCGGTGGGAAGGACGGGAGCGCCGCCCAGCAGCTCGGTGAGGCGGTCGCGCAGGACCGGATCGAAGGCGGCGGTGCCCTCGTAGGACTCCTCGCGGACCTCCACCGCGCAGCCCTCCAGTTCGGCTGCCGCCCTCGCCTTCTCGGTGATCTCGGCGACCAGGCCGTGGACGCTGCCGGGTTCGGGTACGCGGGCATCGAGCCACACGTCGACGCGGGAGGCGATCACATTGGTGCCGCCCGGCGTCGGCACCAGGCGGCCCACCGTCGCCCGGGCCTGCGGGGTGGCGGCGGCCAGGCGGCGCACCGCCGTGATCATCTCGGCGGCGGGCAGCATGGGGTCGCGGCGGTCGTCCATCAGCGTGGTACCGGCGTGATTACCCTGGCCGGTGAAGCTGAACCGCCAGCGACCGTGCGCAATGATATTGCTGCCCACCGCGATCGGCGCATCCAGGTGAACCAGTCCTCTGCCCTGCTCCACATGAAGCTCCACGAAAGTGCCGATCCGGCCGAGGGTTTCGCTGTCCCGGCCGAAGTGCCCCGGCTCGAATCCGGCGGCGCGAGCGGCCTCGGCGAGGGTGGTGCCGTCGGCGTCGCGCAAGGTCAGCGCCCGCTCGGGCGCCAGCGTGCCGGTCAGCAGCCGTGAGCCCAGGCACGGCACCCCGAATCGACCACCCTCCTCCTCGGCGAAAACCACCACCGCCAGCGGCCGCCGCGGCGAAAAGCCTTGCGCGCGCAGAATATCCACCGCCGCCAGCGCACTCACCACGCCCAGCGGCCCGTCGAACGCGCCCCCGCCCGGCACCGAATCCAGATGACTCCCGGTCACCACCGCATCCGGCCCCGGCTCCCCCAGCCAGGCCCACATGTTGCCGTTGCGATCGACCTCCACCCGCAGCCCGCGCTCGCTCGCCGCGGCCATGAACCACTCCCGCAGCTCGAGTTCCGCCGACGCGAAGACATGCCGCGAATACCCGCCCCGAACCGAATCGGCCCCCACCCGCTCGATCGCGGCCAACATCTGGTTCGCGCTCATGCCTCCACCTCGCTAGCGCTCGGCTCCGGCATGACCAATGGGATAAACGGCTCCGGCACGGCCACCGGGACACGTGCCCCCACCACGGCCACCGGGACACGTGCCCCCACCACGCCCATCGAGCCACGCGAGAAGAACGCACGCTCGCACATCACCGTTCTCCGCTCATCACTTGTCCCACAGCGGGATCCGGACCCCACGGTCGCGGGCCACGGTTTCCGCCTCCGGGTAGCCCGCGTCCACGTGCCGCAGCACGCCCATGCCGGGGTCGTTGCTCAATACCCGCTCGATCTTCTGGGCCGCCAGGTCGGTGCCGTCGGCCACCGTGACCTGGCCCGCGTGGATGGAGCGGCCGATGCCGACGCCGCCGCCGTGGTGGATCGAGACCCAGGTGGCGCCGGAGGCGGTGTTGACCAGGGCGTTCAGCAGGGGCCAGTCGGCGATGGCGTCGGAGCCGTCGGCCATGGCCTCGGTTTCGCGGTAGGGGGAGGCGACCGAGCCGCAGTCGAGGTGGTCGCGGCCGATCACGATGGGAGCCGACAGTTCGCCGCTGGCCACCATCTCGTTGAAGCGGAGACCGGCGCGGTGGCGCTCGCCGTAGCCGAGCCAGCAGATGCGGGCGGGCAGGCCCTGGAAGGCGACTCGCTCACCGGCCAGGCGGATCCAGCGGGCCAGGGATTCGTTCTCCGGGAACAGGTCCAGGATGGCGCGATCGGTGGCCGCGATATCGGCCGGATCGCCCGACAGCGCCGCCCACCGGAACGGCCCCTTGCCCTCGCAGAACAGCGGCCGGATGTAGGCGGGCACGAAACCCGGGAAGTCGAAGGCCCTTTCGTAGCCGCCGAGCTGCGCCTCGCCGCGAATCGAGTTGCCGTAGTCGAACACCTCCGCGCCGCGGTCCTGGAAGCCCACCATCGCGGCGACGTGCTCGGCCATGGATTCCCGTGCGCGCCGGGTGAATTCGTCGGGCTTGCGGCGGGCGTAGTCGTCCCAGTCGTCGAGACCGATGCCGACCGGCAGATAGGCCAGCGGATCGTGCGCGGAGGTCTGGTCGGTGACGATGTCGACCGGTACCTCGCGGCGCAGCAGCTCCGGAAGCAGTTCCGCGGCATTGCCGATCACCCCGACCGACAGCGCCCGCCGCTCCCGCTTGGCCGAAAGCACCCGCCGCAGCGCGTCATCCAGATCGTCGGCGACCTCGTCGAGATACCGGGTCTCCACCCGCCGCCGCGCCCGCGCCGGATTGCACTCGATACACAGCACCGCACCGCCGTTCATGGTGACGGCCAGCGGCTGCGCGCCACCCATGCCCCCGAGTCCCGCGGTGACGGTGAGGGTTCCGGCCAGGCTGCCCCCGAATCGCTTGGCCGCCACCGCCGCGAACGTCTCGTAGGTACCCTGCAGAATGCCCTGGGTGCCGATGTAGATCCAGGACCCCGCGGTCATCTGCCCGTACATGGTCAGCCCGGCCGCCTCGAGCCGCCGGAACTCGGGCCAATTCGCCCAGTCCGGAACGAGATTGGAGTTGGCGATCAGCACCCGCGGCGCCCACTCGTGGGTGCGCAGCACGCCGACCGGCTTGCCCGACTGCACCAGCAGCGTCTCGTCGGTCTTCAGGTCGGTGAGGGTGCGGCTGATGGCCTCGAAGCTGGGCCAGTCGCGGGCCGCCTTCCCGGTGCCGCCGTAGACGACCAGATCCTCCGGCCGCTCGGCCACCTCCGGATCGAGGTTGTTGTGCAGCATGCGCAGCGGCGCCTCGGTCTGCCAGCTGCGGGCGGTCAGGGTCGTGCCGCGGGCGGCACGCACGGAGGGAGTGATCACAGCGACACCTCGCGATCGAGTACGGAATTGACTGCGCCGGAACGGATCAGGTCGACCACCGCGGCGATGTCGGGGGCCAGGTGGCGGTCCGGCTCCGGCCCGGGCACCCGCCCGCGCACCAGATCCCGCACCGCGCCGGTCACCGGCGACGGCTCCAGCGGGGCACGGAAGTCGAGAGCCCGTGCGGCGGTGAGCAATTCGACGGCCAGAACGGTGGTCAGGCCGTCGACGGCTCGGCGCAGCTTGCGGGCGGCCGACCATCCCATGGACACATGGTCCTCCTGCATGGCGCTGGAGGGAATGGAATCCACCGAG
Source organism: Nocardia terpenica (assembly GCF_013186535.1). Classification (NCBI taxonomy): domain Bacteria; kingdom Bacillati; phylum Actinomycetota; class Actinomycetes; order Mycobacteriales; family Nocardiaceae; genus Nocardia; species Nocardia terpenica. The sequence goes on along the minus strand of NZ_JABMCZ010000003.1, from coordinate 1,648,127 downwards.
GCGGGCACCGCGAGCCGCTTCAGCTCGGAGACGATGCCCGCCTGGGTGTACTGGGCGATCATGTAGCCGGAGTCCACGCCGGGATCGGCGGCCAGGAACGCCGGAAGACCGTGGGAGCGATGCACATCCAGCATCCGGTCGGTGCGGCGCTCGGCGATGCTGGCCATGTCCGCGACCGCGATCGCGAGGAAGTCCAGCACGTAACCGACGGGGGCGCCGTGGAAATTGCCGTTGGATTCCACCCGGCCGTCGTCGAGCACCACGGGATTGTCGATGGCCGAAGCCAATTCGCGCTCGGCGACGGACTCGGCGTGGGTCAGGGTGTCGCGGGCCGCGCCGTGCACCTGCGGCGCGCAGCGCAGCGAGTACGCGTCCTGCACCCGCGGGCAGTCCTCGCCGCGGTGGCTGGCCACGATCGCCGAACCGGCCAGCGCCGCCCGCATGCGCGCCGCCGAATACGCCTGCCCCGGATGCGGGCGCAGCGCGTGCAGGTCCGCGGCGAACACCCGATCGGTGCCGAGCAGCGCCTCCACGCTCATCGCGGCGGTCAGATCGGCGATGTCGAACAGCCGCCGCAGATCCGCGACGGCCAGCAGCAGCATGCCGAGCATGCCGTCGGTGCCGTTGGTCAGCGCCAGGCCCTCCTTCTCGGCCAGCACCAGCGGCTCGATCCCGGCCGTGGCCAGCGCGGCGGCCGCCGGTATCGGCACACCGCCCGCGCCGAAGACCGAGCCCTCGCCCATCATCGCCAGCGCCACCGCGGCCAGCGGCGCGAGATCGCCGGAGCAGCCGAGCGATCCGTACTCGGGCACGATCGGCACCAGTCCGCTGTTGAGCAGCCGGGCCAGGGTCACGGCGGTCTCCGGCCGCACGCCGGTGTGACCGCTCATCAGGGTGCGCAGGCGCAGCAGCATCATCGCGCGCACCACCTCCGGCTCGACCGGCGTGCCCGCGCCCGCGGCGTGCGAGCGGATCAGCGACCGCTGCAGGTCGATGCGGCGCTCGGGCGGAATGTGCCGCAGCGCCAGCGCGCCGAACCCGGTCGACACCCCGTACGCCGGCGCGCTGCTGTGCGCCAGGTCGTCGATGTGACGGCGCACCGCGGCCAACCGATCCAGGGCGTCGTCGGCGAGGGTCACCTCGACACCATCGCGGGCGACGGCCAGGACCTGCTGCGCGGTCGGCGGGGTCGCCCCGACCAGCACCCGGTCGATTCCGATTCGAGTCATGCAGCTATTCCATCCGGTCGCGGCCCCCGGATCGAGCGACCCCCGCGGGAATGTGTCTGAAATATCAGACAGTTGCTACCGTTGTGCCCGTGGGCACCAGCAGTGACGTACCGGGACTGCGTCGCGGCCTGCAGGTGCTGGGCCTGCTCGCCCGGCGCGCCGGACCGGTTCCGGCCGCGGTCGTGGCGCGCGAGCTCGGCCTACCCCGGTCGACGACGTATCACCTGCTCAACGAGCTGCTGACGGCCGGTTACGTGACCCACCTCCCGGCCGAGCGCAAGTACGGGCTCGGCATCGCGGCCTTCGAGCTGGGGTCGGCGTATCTGCGGCACGACCCCCTGGAGCGGGTTGCCCTCCCGCTGCTGCGCGGCCTGGTGGATGCCGTGGGGGCGACGGCGCACCTGGGCATCCTGCACGGCAACGAGTCGCTGTATCTGCTCGAGCAGCGCCCGCCCCGGCCGCACACGCTCGTCACCGATGTGGGTGTGCGGCTGCCCGCGCACCTGACCGCCACCGGGCGCGCCGTCCTGGCGCATCTGACCCGGCCGCACGTGCGGGCGCTGTTCCCGGGTCCGGTCGCCTTCCCGATGCGCACCGCGCGCGGCCCGCGCAATCTCGTGCAGTTGCGGAAACTGTTGCGCGCCGAGGCCGAACGCGGCTGGGCGGTCGAGGACGGGTATGTCACACCGGGTTTCGCGACGGTGGCCGAGGCGGTGTTCGACCACGGCGGCCGCCCGATCGCCGCGGTGGGTGTGACCGTGCGCCACCACTGTCCGGACGAGTCGATCGAATGCGGACAGACCTGGCCGGATCTCGCGGCGCAGGTGCGCGGCACCGCCGCCGCGCTGACGGCCACGCTGGGCGGGCGGCGGCGCGAGAAGTGAAAGCTTCCGGACCGGAGCATGCATCGAACAGCACTCGGATCGAACCTGATTCGAGTACCGCCCTACTCGCGCCGCGACATCGGTGACGGCGCACGCTCGACGGGTGGCTCAACATACTCTCTTCTGCGTTCCGGGCACCTGGGAAGCCGTCGCCGCGGCCGACAAGCTGGGGCGAATCGAGCCGGGCACCGAGATCGGCATGCTGACCGGTGTCACCGACCTGCTCGACCGGCGGGTGTTCGACGTCGTCTACGTCAACTATCCGGGCAGTGTCGGCCCGGTGCCGGGTGGCGGCGAGGGGCTGCTGGCGGCGCTCGGCCAGCCGTCCTATCGGGACTCGCGCGACAGCGGCGTCGCCGAGCTGATCCGGCTGATCCACGCCCACGAGGGCAGTTTCGGCATTCTCGGCTACAGCCAGGGCGGGGCGATCGCGTCGCTGGTGGGCCGCGAGCTGGTATCCGGCAGCCTGACCGACCGGGTCGGCGACTGCCGCTGGATACACACCTTCGCCTCGCCGCACCGCGCGCCGGGGCACACCTTCCCGCTCGGCAATCGCCTTGCCGGACAGGGTGTTTCCGGTGATCCGATCCTCGACACCGGCGGCATCGACTGGTTCGACTACTGCCTGCCGGGCGACCTGTACGGCGACGCGGACCTGCCGGAGACGTATCTGCGGATGTCCTACGACCTGGCGACGGAGCTGTCGCTGGTCGATCCGTTCACGGTGTTCGCCACCGCCGCGGACAGCCTGCTGCGCGGGCGATTACGCGACGCGATCGCCGAACTCGCCGAGGACCCGGCCCATCTGGTGCCCAAGGTGGCCACCACCGCCGCGACCCTCGCGGCCTTCCTGCAGAACTTCCCGCACGACAAATACGGCGTGCGCGAAATAATCCCGGGCACAACCGCCCTGCGCCATTCGGCCAACCACCTGAGCTTCTGGGGCCCGCGCGGCATCGACGCCGAGCGGCAAGCAGCATTGACGCTGATGCCCCGCTGACAACGGCTCCCGGCATGCTCACCAACCTTGGTCCCGGCATGCTCACCAACCACGTTCCCGGCATGCTCACCACCTTGTTCCCGGCATGCTCACCACCTTGTTCCCGGCATGCTTTTGGCCGGGACCCACCGGGTAGCGAACCAAACCGCAACGTCGCGGTGGTCGGCTAAGTCATAGTGGACCCATGCCCGACCGCTACACCCCCACGCCCGCGGACAAATTCACCTTCGGCCTGTGGACGGTCGGCTGGGTGGGTCGCGATCCGTTCGGCGATCCGACCCGGCCGCCACTGGACCCGGTGGCGGCGGTGGAACGGCTGGCCGAGCTCGGCGCGCACGGGGTCAGCCTGCACGACGACGACCTGATCCCGTTCGGCGCCACCGATACCGAGCGTGCGCGGCTGATCGCTCGGTTCCGGGACGCGCTGGCGTGGACCGGGCTGGCGGTGCCGATGGCGACGACGAATCTGTTCACCCATCCAATGTTCAAGGACGGCGCGTTCACCGCCAACGACCGCGACGTGCGTCGTTTCGCGCTGCGCAAGACGATCCGCAATATCGATCTCGCGGCCGAGCTGGGCGCGCGGACCTATGTCGCGTGGGGCGGGCGCGAGGGCGCGGAAACCGGTGCGGCCAAGGATGTTCGGCTCGCCCTGGATCGGCTGCGGGAGGCGTTCGATCTGCTCACCGAATACGTGGTACGGCAGGGCTACGAGCTGCGCTTCGCGATCGAGCCCAAGCCGAACGAGCCGCGCGGCGATATCCTGCTGCCCACCATCGGCCATGCCTTGGCCTTCATCGCGGAGCTGGAGCGCCCGGACCTGGTGGGGCTCAACCCCGAGGTCGGCCACGAGCAGATGGCCGGGCTCAATGTCGCGCACGGTATCGCCCAGGCGCTGTGGGCGGGCAAGCTGTTCCACATCGACCTCAACGGCCAGGCGGGCATCAAGTACGACCAGGACTTCCGTTTCGGCGCAGGCGATCTGCGGCAGGCATTCTGGCTGGTGGATCTGCTCGAACGCGAAGGATACGACGGGCCACGCCATTTCGATTTCAAGCCGCTGCGCACCGACGGCATCGACGGCGTCTGGGAATCCGCCCGCAACTGCATGCGCAACTACCTCATCCTGAAGGAGCGCGCCATCGCCTTCCGCGCCGATCCGGAAGTCCAACGGGCGCTGCGTGATTCGCGACTGCCGGATCTGGCCGAGCCAACCGCGCCCGACGGGCTGAGCGGGCTCCTCGCCGATGCGACCGCCTATGAGAAGTTCGACGCCGACGCGGCAGGGCAACGATCCATGGCCTTCGAACGCTTGGACCAACTGGCCCTCGAGCACCTACTCGGCGTACGGCCCTAAGCAAGTTCCCCTCGTCATTCCGGCGTGCTTTTGGCCGGAATCCACTGGTACGCAGTAGGTTGCGATGGATCCCGGCCAAACGCACGCCGGGATGACAGGGCGACATCACAGCGCCGATCTCAGTAGCCGGCCCGTCCGGCCTCGGGCACAGCACCGACGAAGTCGATAGCGGCGACCATCCGGCGGGCCAGAACCTCCGGATCACCGCCCCCCAGACCCGAATCGGCGAGCGCTCCCTCCCGCCACAGCGACGCGAACCCGTGCACCAGCGACCATGCGGCGAGTTCGGTGGCCGGGCGGTCGTGCTCGCTGACACCCAAACTCGCCACCCCCGAACGCAATTCGGTGCCCGATCGCTCGTTGGCGGCGCGCAGTCGCTCGTCGTCCGAGCGCAGCAGATCGTGCCGGAACATGACGTCGAAATGGCCCGGGTGGTCGCGGGCGAAGCGGATGTAGGACACCGCCATCTCGCGGAAATCGCCTGCGGCGGAGCGTAGTTCGGCGGCCAGCAGGTCGAAGCCCTCGATGGCCAGCTCGGTCAGCAGGCCCTGGCGGTTGCCGAAGTGGTGCGCGGGGGCGGCATGCGAGACACCGGCCCGCTGGGCGAGGGCGCGCAGCGAGACGGCGTCCACACCGTCGGCGGCGATCTGCTCGGCCGCCGCCCGCAGCAGCACCGCGCGCAGGTCACCGTGATGGTAGGCGCTCTTGGTCACGCCTCGATCGTCCCGCAGAATCTAGACGTTGACAAGTTACCTGCTCAGACCTAATCTAGCCATCGTCAAGATTCGCGCTGCCCCTCCAGGAGCCCCCGATGGCACCCCTCGTCGTTCTCGTCGCCGTCACCGGACTGACCCGGCTGGCCGGATGGTTACACCTCGCCGACTGGCTCGATTCGTGGCCCCACGCCGCCCGCCTGGGCCTGGCCGCCATGTTCACCCTGACCGCCACCGCCCACTTCGCACCACCGCTGCGCAACCAGCTCATCGCCATGGTGCCACCCCGCCTCCCCTCCCCCGCGGCCCTCGTCACCCTGACCGGCATCCTCGAATTCGCCGGAGCCGCAGGACTTCTCATCCCCCCAACCGCCCCCACAGCGGCCACCTGCCTGGCACTCCTCCTACTCACCATGTTCCCCGCCAACATCCACGCCGCCCGCGCCCAGACAGGCATGCACCACACCACCCTCCCCCTCCGCACCCTAGAACAAACCCTCTACCTCGCCCTATGCATCCTGACCGCCCTCTGACCACCACCCCGGCGTACTACCACCCACCATCCCGGCGCGCTACCACCCATGATCCCGGCGTGCTTTTGGCCGGGATCTCCCGACAGATTCCGGCCAAAAGCACGCCGGAATCACATGATTGGCTCAGGACGAGTAGCAGGCGGAGGCGGCGGGGCGGGCGTGCAATTGCTCCAAGGCTCGGCGCTTCAGTAGTGCGCGATCTTGCTTTCCGTTGCGGTTCAGCGGGATTCGTCGCAGGCGGACGAATCGCCCTGGGACATAAGGCTCCGGGAGTCGGGCGGACAGGTGCGCGCGCAGGCGTTTGCACAGGGCATCCGGATTTCCTTCGGTGGCAGGCTGAATCCATGCGACGAGGCTGATGTCGGCCCCGTCGTCGACGGCCACCACCACGGCCGCGACCACGTCGGGGGAGGCCAGCAGGTGATGTTCGATCTCGCCCGGCTCGACGCGCTGGCCCGAGATCTGGACCTGGTCGTCGATGCGGCCCAGGAATTCCAGTTCGCCGTCGACCATTCGCACCCGATCTCCGGTGCGGTACAACCGGTCCACCGAGGATCCGGGCAGGGCGTCGACGAAGGCGCGGGAGGTCAGTTCGGGGCGGCCTAGGTAGCCGCGGGACAGGGGAATGCCGCCGATGTGGAGTTCGCCCTCCGCGCCGGGCGGTACCGGCAGGCCGTCGTCGCCGAGGATGGTCAGCACGCAGTTGTCGATCGGGCGGCCGATGTAGACGCGGTCGACCTCGCCGGGGGTGGGCGGGCAGGTCCAGGCCGTGACGTCGATCGCGGCCTCGGTGGGGCCGTACAGATTGTGCAGGGCGGCGGGCAGCGTGGCGACGAAGTTGCGCGCCACCCCGGCGGGCAGCGCGTCGCCGCTGCAGAACACGTGGCGCAGCGTTGTGCAGCGGGCCGCGTCCGGCCAGCGCAGGAACTCCCGCAGCGCGGACGGCACGAAGTGGCACACGGTGATCCCGTGCGCGGCAATGGCCGCCGCCACCGCCACCTGGTCGCGATGGTGGTCGGGGGCCAGGAATACGCAGCGCGCGCCGGAGATCAACGGCAGGAACAGTTCCCAGCCCGAGACGTCGAAGGTGATCGGCGTCCGCTGCAGCACCCGGTCGTCCGCGCCGATCCCGTACGTGTCACGCATCCACACCAGCCGGTTGCACAGCGCCGCGGACGGCACCGCGACGGCCTTCGGGGTGCCGGTGGAGCCGGAGGTGAACAGCACCTGCACCGGATCGTCGGCCGCCACCGCGGGCAGCGGATCGACCCGCTCGGCATCGGGCGCGGCGGGCACATCCACGGTCCGCAGCCCGCACAGCTCGGCGATCGCGCGCCCGCCCCCGGCCACCACCGCCACCGCGCAGTCGGCGCCGCGGACCATCTCCCGGGTGCGCACCGACGAATCCTCCGGATCCACCGGCAGATACGGCACCCCGGCCTTGAGCACGCCGAGCAGCGCGACCTGCAGCCCGAAGCCGCGCGGCACCGCGACGGCCACCGGCCGGTCCGGCGGCGCGGTGCGGCGCAGCATCCGGGCCAGCCGGTCCGACCGCAGTTCCAGGTCGCGATAGGTCAGCGTCCCGGCATCGTCGGTGGCCGCCACGGCGTCGGGTCGACGCCGCGAGATGGCCCGGATCAATCCCGGCAGTCCCTCGGGAAAGCTCCGGTGCTCGACGCGTCCACGCAACTCCGCCGTGGCCACCGAGTTCTGCTGCAACACAAAGCCTCCATGCGCTAGCGATACGACCGGCACGTTAGAGCGGAAACGACCGGCCCCGAAACTGTTATGACGCAACGTTTACGACATGGAACTATTCGGTGCCGGAAGCATCGATGACGGGAAGAAATTTCCGGCATGCCCAGCGCATGCCCGTTTTGCCGGTGTCGTGCCACGTTTTGCCGCCGAGGAATTCACCCGCGCCCGGCGCACGGAATACTTACGGATTCCATGCGCCTGTCACGGTTGCCACCGGGCGGTGACGCGACTCACATTCGCGCAGGTGAGGGCTACTCCGCGGTGATCGACGGGAACGGCTGCGCGGCCTCGAGGGTGTAGGCCGATTCGAGCAGCGTGCGCTCGTCACCGCGAGCGGCCGACAGCATCACACCGATCGGCAGGCCCTCGGCGGTGCGGCCCATCGGCAGCGATACCGACGGCGTCCCGGTCGCATTGTTCACCGGCGTGAATCCCGCATACCCCATGAGCCGGTCCAGCGTGGTGTCGAAAGGCTGTGTGGGCGAGAGATATCCCAGTTTCGGCGTGGTGTGGGCAACCACCGGCGAGAGAATCACCTCGTGCCGGTCGAAGGCGCGGGCGTAGATCGCCGACGTCGCGAACAGCCGCCGCAGCGCCCCCGGCGTGCGAATCAATCGGGCGCGGTGCCGGTTTCGCAGGCCCCGGGTGAACGGGTCGACCCGCCGCGGATCGAATCCCTTGCCGAAGGCCGACTTTCCGGTGGTGACGAGCAGGTCCGCGAGAAACGTCCAGTACTGCAGGAAGTCGTCGACGAACCCCGCGCCGACCGGCGGCGCGATGGGCTCCACCACGTGCCCGGCGTCCTCCAGCAGCGCGGCCGCCCGCTCGACGGCCGCGCGCGTGGGCTCGTCGACCGTCCCGATCGGCGTATCGATCAGCAGCGCGACGCGCAGCCGCCGCCGGGCGGGCCCGAGCACCAGGCCGATCGGCGGCAGTTTCGGGTTGCGCCAGTGGTTTTCGATGGCCGCCAGATAGTGCGCGGTATCGCGCACGGTGCGGGTCACCACGTTCTCCGACACGATGTTCAGCGGCATGGTCCGCCCGATCGCGCCGACGACGTGGCGTCCCCGGGTCGGTTTGAGCCCGACCAGCCCGGCGGCCGCGGCGGGAATGCGGATCGAGCCGCCGCCGTCGGTGGCGTGCGCGATCGGCACCACCCCGGCCGCCACCAACGCCGCGCCGCCGCCGGTGGAGCCGCCCACGGAATAGTCGGTGTGCCAGGGGTTGCGGGCGGGCTCGTCCTCGGCGAACTCGGTGCTGGCATTGAGCCCGAACTCCGGCAGCCGGGACTTGCCCAGCACGGTCACCCCGCTGCTCAGCGCCTGCCGGGCGTAGGCGTCGTCCCGCGTGGCGGCATAGCGCGGCACCGCGCGGCTGCCCTGCGAGGTCGGCATCCCGACCAGGTCGCTGTGATCCTTGATGAAGGTCGGAATTCCGTACAGGGCAGCGCCTTTGTCCGCGCAATAGCGGGGGGCGTCGAAGACGTCGTAGGCGACGGCCCGCAGCACGGGGTCCACCCGCCGCGCCCGCGCTATCGCCGCCTCGGCCAGTTCCTCGGCGCTCACCGCGCCGGTCGCCACCAGTTCGGCGAGCGCGCCGGCGTCGTGTGTGCCCAGCGCGTCGTCGGTGAACGCGTGTAGTCGTGTCCCGGTCATGGTCACCTCCGAAACCCATTGTGGCCGTGTGCCGTCAGACCGGCAGCACAACCAGCCGCTGCGCGTCGTCGAACAGGTAGCGTTCGGCGACCCGGGCGGAGGCCAGGGCAGCGAGCGCGGCGGCGGCGAGCAGCATGTACATCACGACGATCTGGTAGCGGATGGCGGTGAGGGGGTCGACCCCGGCCAGGATCAGACCGGTCATCGCGCCGGGCAGGCTGATCAGGCCCACCACCTTGGTGGCGTCGATCGAGGGCAGCAGTGCGGTGCGCAGCGCCGACCGCCGATACGGCAGGAAGGCCTGGCTCGCCGGGAGCCCGAGGCACAGCCGCGCCTCCACCGCGGGCCGGGCCTCGCGGGCGTCTTCGCGCAGGCGCCGCAACGCGACTCCGGTGGCCTGCATGGCGCCGGAGACGATCATGCCGCCGACCGGCACCACCACCCGGGACTGGGCGGAGATGACGCCGAGCAGCATGAGCCCGCCCAGGGTGAGCACCGAGCCGAAGGCGACGCCGATGGTGGCGGCCCGAATCGCGTGCGGCAGACCGGCTCCGCGCCGCCCGGCCACCTGACCGGCGATGACGATCATCAGCACCACCCAGCCCAGCGCGCCCGGTAATCCGGTGTGGCGGAACAGGACCAGCAGCACCGCGCCGACGGCGACCAGCTGGACCCCGGCCCGCGCGGCCGCGATCACCAGTTCCCGGGTCAGGTGCAGGTGCTGGCGGTAGGCGATCAGGGCCGCGACCGCCACGAGCACCAGCGAGGCCGCCACCCCGCTCCAGTCGGGCACCGAAAGACCTTGCGTCATTGCGACTTCCGTTCGTTCGAGGACTGCTCGCGGTCGTCGGAGGCGCCCAGGCGCGACAGCCTGCCGCGCTCCATCAGCAGAATGTCGTCGGCCGCCGCGCCCACGAAACCGCTGTCGTGGCTGACCAGTACGACGCCGCCGCCTGCCGCGGTGTGGGCACGGATCAGGGCGACGATCGCCGCCGCCGACTCCTCGTCCAGGGCGGAGGTCGGCTCGTCCAGCAGCAGGATCTCCGGTTCCACCGCGAGCCCGCGGGCGAGGCAAACCCGTTGTGCCTCACCGCCGGACAGCTCGCCGCAGCGGCGATGCAGGAAGGTGTCCGGCAGTCCGGCGCGGGCCAGCAGCGCGGTGACCTGCTCCACGCCGAGCCCGGGGCGGCCCACCCGGACCTCCTCGGCGACGGTGTCGGCCACCAGCACCGGCCGCTGCGGCACCAGCCCGACCCGGCGACGCAACTCCAGCACGTCGAGGTCGGCGATCGGCACGTCGTCGAGCAGAATCCGGCCGGAATCGGGCTCTCCCAACCGATTCAGCAGCCGCAGCAGCGTGGTCTTCCCGGCCCCGCTGGGCCCCACCACGGCCGTGCAGCGGCCGCTCGGGAAGACGGCGTCCACGTCGACGAGTACCGGACCCGTGCCGTGACTCACCGCGACCCGGTCCAGAACGATGCTGTGCACGGCCCCACCCTGCCGCAGATCGGGCGGCGGCGCATCAGGACGGTCCATGACGCCTCCTTCTCAGTCGTGCTCGGGCAGATCGCGCACGTGATGCTCGGCGGCATTGAGCGCCTCCACCAGCAGCCGCCGCACGTGACCGCCGCGGGTGCGGTAGCGCATGCGGCGGCCGTCGCGGCGGCGGGCCACCAACCCGGCGAGCTCCAGCTTCGCCAGGTGCTGGGACACCGCGGGCCGGGCCAGCGCGACCCGCTCGGCGACCGTGCCCACATCCAGTTCCTCGCCGCTGAGCAGCCACAGCAGCCGCAGCCGGGTGGGATCGGCCAGCATCCGCAGCGCGGTCGACGCGGCCTCGACCAGTTCGACCGGCGGCAGCTCCGACCACTGCGCACTACTATCATGTGCGTACATAAGCACCAATTATGCGCTCGCCCCGAGACGAAGGAGCCTCCGGTGTCCCTGTTCGGCAACCGCGACTACCGGCACTTGTTCACGGCGCAGCTGTCGGCCCTGTTCGGGACCGGGCTGACCACGGTCGCGCTGGGGCTGCTGTCCTATCGGCTGGCCGGTGCCGACGCGGGCGCGGTGCTCGGTACGGCCCTGACGGTCAAGATGGTCGCGTACGTGACCGTCGCGCCGCTGGCGGCCGCGCACGCGGGCCGGGTGCCGCGCCGGTTGATGATGGTGACGCTGGATGTCGTACGGGCCGCGGTGGTGCTGGCGCTGCCGTTCGTCGATCAGGTGTGGCAGATCTATGTGCTGATCGCGGTGTTGCAGTCGGCCTCGGCGGCGTTCACGCCCACCTTCCAGGCCGTCCTGCCCGACATTCTGCCCGGCGAGCGCGACTACACCGCGGCGCTGTCGGCCTCGCAGCTGGCGGCCACCATGGAGAGCCTGCTCAGCCCGATGCTGGCCGCGCTGCTGCTCGGCGTCGTCGGCTTCGGCTGGCTGTTCGTCGGCACCTCGATCGGCTTCCTGGCCTCCGCGGCGCTGGTGGTGACGACGCGAATTCCCAACGCCACCCGCACCGTTCGCACCCGCGCCCGGGACCGCACGCTCGCCGGGCTGCGGATCTTCCGGGCCACGCCGCGGCTGCGCGGGGTGCTGGGCGTGAATCTGGTGGTGGCCGCGGCCGGTTCGGTGGTCATGGTCAATACCGTGAACTACGTGCGCGATCGGCTCGGCGGGTCGCAGGCGGATGTGGCGGTGCTGTTGGCCGCCAATGGTTTCGGGACCATGGTGGTGGCGCTGGCGCTGCCCCGGATACTCGGCCGGGTCGGCGAGCGGCCGATACTGCTGTCCGGTGCGGGCACGCTCCTCGTCGGCCTGGCGGCCGCGATCACCCTGTCGCACTTCACGATCGGCGATCGGCAGTGGGCGGCTGCGCTGGCGGTGTGGGCGATCATCGGGATCGGTACCGGCCTCGCGCTCACCCCGATCGGCCGGGTGCTGCGCCGATCCGCGCAACCCTCGGACCGCCCCGCCCTGTTCGCCGCCCAGTTCTCGCTATCGCACCTGTGCTGGCTGATCGCCTACCCCATCGCCGGATGGCTGGCCACCGCAATGGGATTCACCGCCGCCTGGGTCGTCCTCGCCGCCCTGGGCCTGGCCGGATTCGCGACCGCAGTACGCTGCTGGCCCGGCCGCGATCCGGAAATCCTGGAGCATGTGCACCGCGGGGCGGTCGATCCCGCACACGTTCGCGATGCGGTGAGTGTGGGGACCGGTTACCGGCATGCCCACGCCTACGTGATCGATGGTGACCACAGGCATTGGCCCGCAATGGTTTAGGCCGCCTCCGCTTCCACCTCGATTCCGGCGTGCTCAGACCGCCCGGACCGCGTCGGCCTCGACGAGCGCGGCCAGGAAATCCTCGGGAACATCCGGCCATTCGGGCCGCCATCGACCCGACAACCGATCGGCACGCAGCGCGGCCAGGGTCCGCACCACATCCGGACCGCCGTCGAGAAGGTAACGGACCAAACCGAATTCGGCGCACCGCGCGGCGACCCCGGCGGCGACGGCCTTCGCCTGCGCGGTCCGCCCGGCGGCGGTCAGGCAGGCGATGAACAGGCGGCGGGCCTCGAGCAGTTCGCGCGGCCGGTCCACCATTTCGAGCAGGTCGACCCACTCCTGCGCCCACGTGCAGGCCAGGGCGGTCCGTTCCGGTCGGTGTTCGGCCAGCAGCAGGCGGATGGCGGTGAATTCCTCGGACAGCACCGTGAATTCGTCGGCGGCGTCCAGGGGAATGCGGCGATCGGCGTAATCGAGCACCGGCAGCGGCCCGTACTCCGGATGCGGCGGCAGGCCCAGCCGCAACCGCTCGTTCTCGATCTCGATCCGCAAGCGCGGCAACGACATCGCCCGCGCCACCCGGGCGCCCTCGTTCAGCCTGCGCACCGCCGCCGATCGGTCGCCGCGCAGCGCCTTGATGCGCGCCCCGACCACATACCGGGCCAGCTTGAAATCGACGATCCCGGCCTCCGGGCCCAGCGTGTACCCGGCGTCCAGCAGTCGTTCGGCCGCGGCGACCTCCCCGCGCTCGTACAGCAGTTCCCCGAGCAGCGCCCCGGCCAGCCGCCCGGCGTAGGAGTGCGAAAACCCGGAGTGCTTGGCCAGTTTCAGCGCCTTGCGAAAGTACTGCTCGGCCTGCGGGACATCCATCCGCAGGTTCGCCGCGATGCCCAGGAAGCACAGCGCGTTGATCTCGTTGTAGGAGCCGGTGTTTCGCCGCAGATACGGCGCGGCCCACTCGTATCGGCGCAGCGCCTCGGCCATGTCGTAGCGGTAGGCGGCGGCGTAGACGGCGACATTCGCCGCGATGCCCACCACGTAGGGCGGCAGTTCGTCGGCGTGCGCGAAACAGGGCGCGAGCAGATCGTCGATGCCCGCCAGCACGTCCGCGCGCAGGCTCACCACACCCCGGGCCGCGGCCGCCTCCACGCGCAGGATGGTGGTGTCCGCGGTCTCGGCCCGCAGCAGCGATTCGGCCAATCGCAGTGCGCGCCCGCCCCGTTCGATCCGATTGAGCAGGATGTCGGCCCAGGCCAGCGTCAGTTGCAGCCGCGGGCGGGACTCCACGACCGGCGCCGGCAGCTTGCCGACCAGGCCGAGCAGGGTCGCCGCCTGCCCGTGTTCCAGCAGCGACATGCCGTCGCGCTCGACGACCTCGACGGCGTGCGCGTCGTCCCCGGCGCGCAGCGCGTGGTCGACCGCCTCGCTCACATCGTGATGGTCGGCGAACCAGCGCGCGGCCGTACGGTGCAGTCCGGCAATGCGTTCGGGCTGTTCGCGCTCGAGCCGCTGCCGCAGGAACTCCGCGAACAGGTGCTGGTAGCGGAACCAGTGCTCATCGTCGAGGCGGCGCAGGAACAGATCGCGCCGCTCGATCCGCTCCAGCACGGCCTGTCCGTCCGCGACCCCGGCCAGCGCGGAAGCCAGGTCGCCGCAGAGGCGTTCGGTGATCGAGGTGGCGAGCAGGAAGTCCAGCAGCTCCGGTTCCAGTGTGGCGAGCACGTTTTCGGCCAGGAACTCGCCGATCACGTGATGGCGCCCGGTGAGCTGGCCGATCAGCTCCTCCGGACTCTCGCTCTCGCGCAGGGTCAGTGCGGCCAGTTGCAGCGCGGCGATCCAGCCCTCGGTGGATTCGGTGAGCTCGGCGACATCGTCGTCGTCCAGCGGCAGCCCGGTCCGGCCCACCAGGAAGGTGTGCGCCTCCTCGGCGTCGAAACGCAGTGCCGTGGCGTCGATCTCGACCAGCTCGTCGCGCGCCCGCATCGAACTCATCGGCAGCCCGGTGCGACTGCGGCTGGTGACCACCACATGCACTGCGGGACTGCAGCTCTCGACCAGGTAGCGCAGCGCGGCGACGGTCGCGTCGGAGCCGATCCGGTGCCAGTCGTCGATGATCACCACCAATTCCTCACCGCGCCGGTCGATATCGTTGATCAGCGAGGTCAGCACGTACCGTTCGGCCTCGTCGCCGTGCTCCTCGAGTACCGCGCCGAGCTCGCGCGCCAGCGCCGGGCGTACCACGCGCACCGCCTCGATCAGGTGCGACAGGAACCAGATCACGGTGTTGTCGTCGTCGTCCACGGTCAGCCACGCCACCGCGACTCCCTCGGCGGTGAGCTCGCGAAACCACTGCGCCGCCACGGTGCTCTTGCCGAATCCGGTGGGGCCGTGCAGGACAGCGAGTCGGCGCTCGCGACCGCGGCGCAGCGTGTCGAGCAGCCGGACGCGATCGACCAGCGTCGGAGTCGGGGGCGGCGGCCGGAATCGGGTGGCGGGCACGGGCGGGGTGCGGGTCGGCTGGGTCGCGAGCAGATCGGCCGTCGAGCGGCGCTCCGGCCCGCCGGGGGTGGGCGCCGAGTGCGCGATGACCGGTTCGGACACCGGATGCGGGACGGGGAGCTCGGTGGGCGCCAGGCCGTGCCGAACCTGGATCTCGCGCAGCGCCTGTCCGAATTCCGCCGCCGAGGTCGGCCGGTCGCGCCGGTCGCGCGACATGGCCCGCTCGATCGCGGTCGTCATGTCCTCCGGGAGCCCGGCCCCGCCCAGGTCCGGGGTGGGCAGCTTGGTGATGCGCAGGAACTGCGCCACCAGTTGTTCGCCGCTGCGGCGCTCGAAGACCGCGTGGCCGGTGGCCGCGCAGAACAGCGTGGCGGCGAGACCGTAGACGTCGGCGGTCGGGTCCGGGGGGTGGCCTTGGAGCACCTCGGGCGCGGTGAAGGCCGGGGAGCCGGCGACGGTCCCGGCGGTGGTGACGAAACCGCCTGTCAGGCGGGCGATTCCGAAGTCGGTCAGCTGCGGCTCACCGTACTCGTCGAGCAGGATGTTGCCGGGCTTCACATCCCGGTGCAGCATGCCGCGGCGGTGCGCGGTCTCCAGCGCCCCGGCGATCTTGACACCGATGTGCAGCGTGTCCTGCCAGCCGAGGGGCCCGAAGTTGTGCACCCGCGCCTCCAGCGAGCCGTGCGGGTGGTGCTGCATGACGATGTACGGCCGCCCGGTGGGCGTGGACCCGATCTCGAAGACGCTCACGATGTTCGGGTGACCGCACAGCTTGCCCATCGCCAGCTGCTCGCGGACGAAGCGCTCCGTGTTCTCCGAATCCAGGTCCGCGGTGAGCACCTTGACGGCAACGATACGGTCGAGAGCGGGCTGGGCACAGCGGTATACGACTCCGAAGCCCCCGCTCCCGATCTCGACGGCGTCGGCGAATCCGGCAGCGCCGAGTTCTGCCGCGAACCCCCTGATCAGGTCGCGTTGCGTGGACAGTGGATGGATGTGCGCCACGACGACCTCGATACAACCTTCGGCCAGTTACCTTTCAGGATATTCGGACCAACCGGATTTCGGGGCCCGTTGTTCCCGCGGGCTCCGGACGAGGGGGACGAAAGCGGCGCAGCAGCTGTCAGCTATCTAGTAGCTCGTTCTCGAGGTTTACTCAGGGCTGCAGGCTTTCTATAAGGAGTGAGTACGATTCCCGCCCTTCGTTGGTGGCCGGTCCTGGCATGTTGCCTTGGCGCCACAACTGTTTCGGCGCTGGTCGCCGCACCGGTCGCGATGGCGAAAGTGCATGTTGTGCATGCTCAGGACGCCCCGGCATCCGCCACGGATGCACCGCCCTCGCTGGCGGTCATGCCCGCCGCGCCCCCTCCGCAGGTACAGATACCGTTCGGTCCGACGCTGAAACCGGCTGCGCCGCCGCGGCTCTCGGCCACCGACCTGGCTCAGCAGATGGTGGCGGCCATCGACGCCGCCTCGCCGGGAACGCGGGTGGGAATCGACGTGGTCGACACGAATACCGGCGCGGTACTCGCCAGCGTCGACGCCGACCAGCAGTTCTACACCGCGTCGGTGGTGAAGCTGCTGATCGGGATCGATGCGTTCGAAGGGCAGGGCTGGCAGCCGGATTCGCTGACCACGGACCAGGTGCAGCGCATGCTCTCGGCCAGCGACGACGACATCGCCGACGAGCTCTGGGACATCAACGGCGGCAACGCGATCGTGGACCGCATGATCTCCCGGATCGGGCTGACCGGTACGCAACCGCCGGACGATCCCGCGCAGTGGGGCGAAACGTTGACCACCGCACAGGATGTCGTGGCGGTGTACCGGTATCTCACCACCTCGGTGCCGCAGCCCGCGCGCGATCTGATCGTGAACGCCCTGGTCGATGTCACGCCGGTGGCCGCGGACGGGACCGACCAGTATTTCGGCATCCCCGATGCGCTACCCACCGCGGGGTGGGCGGTGAAACCCGGTTGGATGTCGCTGGATTCGTCGACCACCCTGGACACCACGGGCCTGGTCGGCGCGAATGCCGCTGCGCCCCTGCACTATGCGGTGGTGGTGCTCAGCGCCCAGCCCGCCGGGGTGGACTGGGGCACGGGCGGCGCGGCGCTGACCGCCGGGGTCGCGGTGCTCCGCGGCCGCCTCACCGCCTGAACGGTCGGTATCATGCACCCGTGGCGAAACTGAAGGTCTCCGTCGACGTGCCGATCTCCCCCGATCGGGCATGGTCGCACGCATCGAATCTGCGTGAGCTGGACCGCTGGCTGATCATGCACGAGGCGTGGCGGGGTGAGGTTCCGGCGGACCTCACGGTCGGGACCGAACTGGTCGGCGTCGCCTCGGTGAAGGGCCTGCGCAATCGGGTGCGCTGGACGGTGCGCACCGCCGAGCCACCGAAACGACTGGTGCTCAGCGGATCCGGCAAGGGCGGCACCAAGTTCGGCCTGGAACTGCTGGTCGCGGCCAAGGGTCCCGGCGCGGAGGTCACCGTCGATATCGACCTCGGTGGGCGGCCGCTGTTCGGACCCATCGGCGCGGGTGTCGCGCGGGCGCTCAGGGGGGATATCGACCGGTCGCTGCATCGGTTCGTCGAGCTCTATTCCTGACCTTCTTGCAGGCCGCCCCCGCGCTGGCCACCGTGGTCGCGCGACGACGCGGGTGCGCTCAGGCGTGGACTGCTTCGGATCCGGCATGGGTGCGAATTCGATTGCGGCGGAAGCGGGTCAGCAGGGCGGCGAGCAGATAGCCGCCCGCGGCGACGGCCATGATGGTGAAACTGGCCGGGGCCTTGGGGATGGCGTAGGACAGCACGATGCCCGCCCACACCGCGGCGACCGCCAGCCCGGCGGACAGCCAGAACGCGGCCCACGGCCGTGCGGTGAGCCGGGCGGCGGTGGCGGCCGGGGCGGCGAGCAGCCCCAGCACCACGACGGCGCCGACGATCTGGGTGGCCTCGGCGACGGTGACGCCGACGACGGCCAGGAACACCGCGCCCACCATCCGGACCGGCACGCCCACCGCCCGGGCGACCGCGGGATCGATGGTGGCGAACAACAGCGGCCGCGACACGATCACCAGCACGATCACCGCGCCCGCGCACACCAGCGCGGCCGTCCACGCCCCGGCGGCACCGATCCCGAAGATGCTGCCGAACAACACGTTCACGTTGGCGCTGCCGTTCGCGGTGCTGCGATGGGTGGTGTAGAAGGTCAGAAACAGCACGCCGAGCCCGAGGACCCAGGAGAAGAACGATCCGATCGCCACATCGTCGGAGCCGCCACCCCCGCCGAACCCGAGCGCGAACCCGGCGACCACCGTCGCGGCGAAAAGGCCGAGCCACGGGTTGATTCCGGCGGCGAGGGCGGCCATGGCACCGGTATACGCGACGTGCCCCAGCGCATCACCGGCGAACACCTCCCCGCGCAGCACCACGAAATATCCGGCCAGGCCGCACAATACGGCGACGGCCGTCCCGGCGATCAGGGCGTGCACGATGAACTGGTGAGACAGCATGGTGGACAACGCATTCACGCGACGATCACCTCCGCCTCGGCGACGGGCGGCGCATGCCTGCGCGATCGCCGGTCGGACCAGGCCCGGCCACCGATCGCGAGCAGATAGATCGCGAAAGCGAAACTACTGACCCAGAATCCGATCGGATACGGCGAGAAGAACGCGAATCCCATTCCCACCCAGGTGACGACGAGCGCGATGAGCACCGACAGCGCCACCCCGAGGCCGGTGCGGCTGGTGAGCCGATGGGCCGCGGCGGCCGGGGCGACCAGCAGCGCGAAGACCAGCAGACTTCCCGTGACCTGGCTGGTGCCCGCAGCGGCGATACCGAGCAGCAGCACGAACAGCGCCCCGACCAGTGGCACCGGAACACCGTGCGCGGCGGCGGTTTTCGCATCGATCGACGCCCACAGCAGCGGCCGCCCGATCGCCAGCAGCATCAGCAGGCACACCACCGCCGCGACCAGCAGCACCGTCACCTGACGATCGGTCACCCCGGTGATGGTCCCGAACAGCAGATTCGTCAGCCCGGACAGAAACCCCTTGTAGAGGCCGACGAACAGCATCCCGGCGGCCAGGGCGAACGCCTGCACCGTGCCGATCACCGCCGACTGCTCACCCGTGCCCCGCGATCGCGCCGAGGTCGGCAGCACCGCGATCACCAGTGCCGCACCGATGCAGGCCGCGAAATACCCGTAGCCCGAGGCCATTCCGAGCCAGGTGGCCGCCGCCGCGCCCGGAAAGCCGACCACCGCCAGCGTGTGCCCGGCGAAGCTCTCCCGCCGCAACACCATCACCCAGCCCACCGCACCGGCCACCACCGCGACGATGGTGCCCGCGCGCACGGCATTGACCATGAACGGGTAGGCCAGCATCGCCCGCACGTCCTCGACCAGATTCCAGGTCGCGATCGGGTTCATCGCCCCTGCCCCGCAACCGGATTCGCGACGGCGTGCTCGGCGGGCACATCGGGCTGGCCGACGACGACCAGCCGCCCGGCGCTGTCGCGCAGCACCTCGATCGGGATTCCGTAGAGGGCGCTGAGCTTTTCGCCGGTGATCACCTCCTCGGGCGCACCGCTGACCGCCGTGCCCCGCGCGACGTACACCAGCCGATCCAGGTACGGCAGAATCGGATTCACGTCGTGGGCGACCATCACCACCGCGACCTGCTCCCGCCGGCAGATGTCGCGCACCAGCGCGCTGATCCCCGCCTGGCTCGGCACGTCCAGGCTGTCGAGCGGTTCGTCGAGCAGCAGCAGCCGCGGCCGCCGCACCAGCGCCTGCGCGATGAGCAGCCGCTGCTGCTCACCGCCCGAGCACTGCCCGATCGGCCGATGCGCGTACCCGCTCGCGCCGACCAGCTCGATCACCTCGCGCAACCGCTCCTCCCGCGCCCGAAACCGTTCGGGCGACAGGATTTTCGACAGCCACGGCAGCGAGGTGCCCCATCGCGCGCCGTCCAGGCCGAGCCGCACGATATCGATGCCGCGAATGCGCACGCTGGCATCGAACGCGCGCCGCTGCGGGAGATAGCCGACGGCGGCATTGCGCCGCCCGGGCCGCGCGCCGAGCACCTCGACCGTTCCCGCGATGGTCGGCGTCATCCCCAGAATCACGGTGAGCAGCGTGGATTTTCCCGCGCCGTTGGGTCCGAGCACGGCCACGAATTGACCGGGCCGCACCTCGAGCGCCACGTCCGACCAGATCCGCCGCCCACCGACCGCGGCCGAAACATCCTGCAGCGCAACGATCGGCTGCACATCGAGCAGTGCCTGTGCATCGGCCGCGAGTCCGGCGCTCGCGCGGGTGTCCGTGCCGGTCATCTACTTGCCGGTCGCCTGATGCAGGGCGTCTTCGAGGGCCTGCAATTGCGTGGACTGCCAGTCCTCGAAGGTGGCGTCGGCCGGGGTCAGGGTCTCGGTCACGGTCGACACCGCGATGCCCTGCTTCTTGGCCGCGTCGACCTGCGCCTGCACGTCGGGGGTGCTGTTCTGGCTGTTGTAGATGTAGACCTTCAGCGCCTTGGTGGCGATCTGCTGGTCGATCGTCGCCTTGTCGGCGGGCGAGGGGTCGGTGCCCTCGCTGATCGCCTTCAGAAACTCCGGCGGCGTCAAGAGCTGGAGCCCCAACGCGTCCGACAGCGGGCTGACGATGGACTCGCTCGCGCCGACCGGCGTGCCCGCGTACCTGGTCTTGATCTCGGAGATCAGGCCGCGATACCTGGCCAGGCTCACGGTGTTCAACTTGGTCCGCTGCTGGTCGAAGTATGCGGCGTCGGCCGGGTCGGCCTTCTTGTAGCTGTCGGTGATCGCGTCCACGACCTTGGCCACCGAGTCCGGCGAGTACCACTGGTGCGGGTTGCCGTCGTCGGGGATGCCGAGCTGCTTGCCGACCGTCAGCACGGTGCGATCGCCGCTCGGATTGGCGGCGACCACCTTGTCGATCCAGGCGTCGTACCCGATCCCGTTGGCCAGCACCACCTTCGCGCCCGCCACCGCGCGCGCATCGGCCGGAGACGGTTCGTAGGAGTGCGGATCGGTATCCGGATTGGTGATGATGCTCGTCTCGTGCACCCGGTCCCCACCGAGCTGCGCCGCGATGCTCCCCCACGCATTGATCGTCGCCACCACCTGAAGCTTCCCACCGGCCGCGGACGAGTTCGGCGACGACGTGCTACACCCGGTCGCCATCGCAACGAGCACCCCCACCCCCGCCACGGCCCCCATCAACCTCTTGCTGTACCCCGGTCGAGCCATCGTGCGAACCCTCAGATCTTGAAACTGGAAACCATTGTCAACAATGTAGCAGGGCGATCACGAGCGGGCGAGACGAGCGAGCGGTACTTCTACACGGAATCGGGCACGCAGCCCGACCCCTGCCCCGCCCCACCCGTTCCCGCAGCTCCCGCCAGCTTTTTCTCCGCCCGCAACACCGCCTCCTCGATCTCCAGCTTCCGCACATAGAAGCGCTCGAGATCGCCCTCACCCCCACACCCCGCCATCAGCCCACCCACATCCTTCAATTCCAGCACCTTCACCACCGCGGCCCAGTCCCGCCGAATCTTCTCGTCCCCACACAACTTCTTCAGCGAATACCGCCCCGCATCCGCACCCCCCTCCGGCGCGGCCTCCCCCTCGGAAAAGACAATCCGCTTCGCGTCCTCATAAGGATTCCCCGCAAACACGACCACCGACGCCTCGAATATCTTCCACCACTTCCCAATCCCCCCATCCGAAAACTCCGGCCCCCCACAAGCCGCCGCCCACACCGCCGCCACCCGCCCGCTATACCGAGCATCCCGCCCCACCGCCACCTCAGCCTCCCCCACCATCCGCAACGCCTCCTTCCCCTGCGGAACAGCCCCCGACGGCGAAACCCCCGGCGCAGCAGTCACCGACACCCCACCCACCACCCCGGCCCCAACCCAAACCACAACCCCCACCCCGAATCCCACAATTCTCCGAACCCATCCCAAGCCACCCATCAGCACCTCTCGTCAGCCCCCACCTGAGATTCCCGGCCAGCATAGATTCGACAATCGACAGCATCACGCGACCAGACCGCGTGTCCACACACTTTCATTTCGATGACAAATCCCGGAGAAATAGCGCGCGGAATCGAGGCCTTGATATGAAAAAAGGCCCAGCCCCTCGGGACCGGGCCTTCTCAGTGGAGCCGCCGGTGAATCGAACCCTTTTCGAATCTCTAGCACGACCGGGGATGTTTAGCAAATGCGCTGGCAGACCCCGGTTTTCCTCCACTCCCATATCCGAACATCCATTCGGTTCATGCGCGATTTGTGCTCAAAATGCGCTCACGGGTCAGCCTCGTGGAGCCTCGGACCGCTGTACACGACAGCGTTGCACACATGTTGCACACACTAACTACACTGGACCCCGTGACCACCAAGACCCGCAAGCAACCCGCCAAGCCCAGAAAGAAGCCCACGAACCCGATCACCGCCCCCATCGGAGCCACCACACCCAGAAGCACCACAGGCATCCGTTTGAGTCCCTCAGATCAGGCCCTGCTGGCGAAGCTGACGCACCCGGGGGAAACCAAGGCCGATGTGATCCGTCGTGCCTTGCACGAGTTGGAACGTCGCGAATGGGTGCTAGCTGCGCAGGAGGATGCGGAACGCATCGATGCCAGTGGTGAGGATTTGAACGACGAAAGCGATGCCTGGTGATCCGTGCAGCGATTCATCAAATCGATCTTGGCAACAATGATCGGGGGCGCGAACAGCGCGGCCGACGCTACGGCATCGTGTTGTCCGAAATCGATTGGTCCATGGTAACCGTGGTTCCCACGTCCACGAACGCTCAGCCTTCGCGGTTTCGTCCCGAGATCGAGTTGATGGGGAAGACCACACGGCTACTAGTGGATCAAATCCGTTCGCTGGACACCAAATACGTGCATGATCTGGTCGGGTATCTATCTCAGGAGGAGATGGGCCGTTTGGAGCGGGCGACGAGGCTGTACCTCCGTCTATAGCAACCGTGGAAAGAAGTAGGGCCGCTCACGGAGCGGCCCCTACTCTCGTCTCTGGCGACCTGTACGGGGATGACCTCGACAAGATCGGGCCCGCGATGGGTGCTGCTCTGGGCCTGTCTGCGTAGAAGTGTGCTCAAAATGTGCTCACCAACCCCCGAGGGGGTCGAATCTGGGCAAGAAAAAAAGGACCCTGACCTGGGATTTCAGGCCAAGGGCTTGGTGGACATGGCGGGAATTTACTCGAACCGGACCGATCTGCTCGATGACTTCGCTGAGCTGCGGAGACGCCTCCAAGCAAGCGGACCGCGCCAGTCGAAGCCGTCGCCAGCGCCGAGATCGTCGGGCGGGCCGAAGAAGCAACTGGCCTCCGACGAGGCAGCGACGATCGTCGCCAAGTACGAAGCCGGCGCGTCGATGGCTCAGCTGAAGATGGAGCACCACATGGCCAAGCGAACCGTGGCGAAGGTGCTGCGGGAGGCCGGAGTGGTGGTTCGGCCGAGGGGTGGCCAGCATAGGAGATCCGCTAGTTGATTAGGGCATACGTATCGACTTCGATGTACTCAACGGGGAGCTGGGCACCCTCAAGGATCGCTCGCAGAGTCTCAAGATGCCGCAGCGGCGTTGCGAGGACTAAAAGCCGACGGGCCCTACTTGCGCCCACGTACAGCACACGCTTCGCTTCGCTCGTATCGGGCGAACGCCACAGGTCGAGGATGTGTTCACGATTCCCTTTTGGAGAATCCTCGATCTCAAGAAGCACCGCGTCGTACTCGCCGCCCTTCACTGCATGAATATGAGAGGCAGGAAGGCTCGTAACATTCTCCGCACAGGTGAGGGCTTTCTTCCAGAAACTCCAGTCAGAAGTCTCTAACGCCCTAAACCGAGTAGAAAGTTGCTTAACTGGAATCGTCGCATTAGAAAGTTCAGAGCCAATAACCTCCCTGACCGAAGCGACCGCCGCCTCAGAGTTATCCCAGTCGCGGGAAGCCGAGACCAGCGCGGCGACAATCATTCGAAGTTGACCCGGCTCCAGGCCAGCTAACTCGATTCTCTCTTTCCTGGTAGCGGCTTTGGTGTTACCCGGAAACCTCAGTGAATCGAGGACGATCTGTTCAGTGCTCGCAATCGCATCACTTCGCATGCTCGCACTCTTTCCACTGCGAAGGATCGCGATGTTTCTAACTAATCTGGATGAACACTTGGTCGCATAGTTCTCCATGCTGAACTGTCCAGAAAGCTCTCTTGCCCCTTTGCGAGTCGCAGCTAGAACAAGTCTTTCTGTTTCCTCTATGGCCAGTTCACCTGCTAGCCGTTCGAAATTACGGCGCGCGAACTCGTGGTCCCCGGCGACAACATAGACCGACTCTGCATGTCGATTGTCTGGAGATGAGCTGCGCATGGAGATTATAGGGTCCCTACTTATCGATCGCAGGCTTGAGACCAGGCCGCAAATAGCCGGAGATGACCTGTAATTCTCGCTCAGCGTTACTGTCTGATCTGCCAACAGTCGGGACCTGTACTCCACGTAGGAAGACGGAGAGGCATGACGGAACTCATAGATTGCCTGGTCGGGATCAGATACAACAACTACTCGTATACCGAGGGACTCTAGGGAACCAATGATTTGATGGTCTACTATTGAACAGTCCTGAAACTCGTCAACAATTATTTCCTCGAACCTCGATGCTAGTCGAGAACGAAGCCAGGCGTGACGGTCATCGCGAAGCACAGAGCGCGCTTTGATACGCGATTGATCCGGATCATAGATCCCGCTGGTCACATATTCGACAATTCTCCTACTAGCAAACTGGACTAAACTGCTGGGCGACAGCCCTTTCTTCGCCAGCTCGCTCACATATCGCTTATCCACCAACGGAGCACTTTCCGGGTATGCAAGCACTCCAGTGGAATTGACGTGAAAGCTTCCCAACGAAAGGCCAGCGCCACCCACGTCCTTGTGTCGAACGAATTTCAGATCATCCGGAAGCTCATCCCAGGAATCGACATAGCGCGGGCTTCTCCCCAGTTCTCGCATAACTACCGGAGTCACCAAGTAGCGCCGGATAAACTCATCCAACGTACCGATGAAGTTCGGTGCTTGCGCCAAATGCGGACGGTTCCCGCACCGAGTATTCGCTTCGCTGATAGCCGCATTTGTGAAGGACACCAGCGCGACGCCGCGTAGACTCTGTTCAGCAACGGACTGATATCTGGCAACGATTGCTCGAGTCTTCCCGGCCCCGGGGCAAGCCTCGATCAAACGAATCTCCGGCCGCAGTGCCGCTTGCTGAGCTTGACTGAGTTCAGTTTCCACTACCCACCCCGGCCTCTCGATCGCCTCCGCTGTCTGGCGGGGACGGCAACGAAGTCACATCGGAGAAGAGTGAGTCGATGGCCTCCTCAAGGTACGACGGCAGTGACACGGCTGGTGCGCTGCCATCACTCTGCTCTGCAAGCGCTTCGCAGACTATCTGCGCAAAATCGCCTTTCCCGAGGTCGATGTCGCCTTCCTTCTTCTTGATTGCCTTCGCGAAAGTAGCAGCACGAACTCCTGAATCGGCTCCCAGTCCAGCGAAAAGCTCGTCCCACTTGCCCCCAGACAAAGGGTGCATCCTCACATATGCATCGCGCAGGAGTGACTCATTGTGCACTTGCGAAAATAGCTCGGCTTCAAAAGTAGTGCCACCCACATAGATGTCGAGCCGAAGGTCATCAGGGAAGAGATTTTGGTATCGGCTCTTACGTTGATCTCCCTGTCTACAGAGGCTGATTTCGTGTTGTCGTCATGATCGTTTCGGGGTGGGTGTGAGTCCGGTTGCGGTGAGGCAGCCGTCGATCAGGTTGGGGTGGTAGCCGATGCGGTGCAGGTCGCTGCGCACGATGCGCATGAGGTGGTCGGGGTCGGTGATGATGCGGTTGGCCAGCCGGCCTCGCCGCAGTAGTGACCAGATGCCTTCGGTCGGATTCAGATCGGGCGCGTAGGCGGGCAGTTGGTAGACAGTGAGCCAGTCGTGGCCGGTGACGAATCGGCGCATGCCGGCGGTGAGGTGGGTGTTGAGGTTGTCCCAGCAGACCACGATCGGCCCGCCGAGTTGCCGGTGGGCGGCGATGAGCAGGTCCCGGTAGTCGGTCCAGGCGAAGCTCTTCCTGCCCGAACTATTTCGGTCGTGCCGATACGGTCGCCAGATCAGCCGGGACCGATGGCCGGGCTTGTAGCAGGTCAGCGCGGCGATCGATATCCGGCGGGTGGTTCGGCCCCGGACCCGCACGATCGGGGTGTGCCCGCGTGGCGCCCAGGTCCGTGCGGTCGGCGGCGTCATCGTGAACCCGGCTTCGTCTTCGAACACGACCCAGGCTCCGAGCGCCGCCGCGGCGGTTTTACGTGCGGCCACACGTCCTTCACCCACGTCGCGACCGCCGCGTCGTCGCGTTCGACCGCCCGGCGGGCAGGTTGCTGACGGCTCCACCCGTGCCGGTGCAACAACAACGACACCCCCTTGATCGTGTAGGAGATGTGGAACCGGCGCCCGATCACGGTCTTGATCCTGGCCAGAGTCCATTTCTGGTCCGGCCAGCCGTGCTCGGCCGGGCCCTTGGCCAGCTCGTGTTCGAGTACCTGGAACTGTTCGTCGGACAGCAACGGCAGCGACGCGGGGCCCTTGGACCGCAACGCTTCCCGCCCCGCCGATCCCCACGCCTGGCGCCACCGTTGCACCGACCGCACGCTGACTCGCAGCCGGTGGGCGATCACCGCATTGTCCTCGCCCCGGGCGAAAGCGTCCGCGGCTTCCAGCCGCAACCGCTCCCGCAACATCCGTCGCTCGGCGGTCAGCCCACCGCCTTGCGGATACCGCACCCACCAGATGTACCCCACCCACCAGCCACGGCCGTCAAGCCCAGCGACAACACGAATTCAGCCGCTGTAATGCCACGTTGACCCGCCGAAAGTGGCCAAATGCCAAGGGAGGCAAGGGAAATGCAACCACGCCACATTCACATCGAGAGCGGTGAACTTAGGCTCGACTACCAGGCATCGGCCGAACAAGCCAAGAATGTCGCGGAGGAACTGGCTCGCCGTGATTACACGGCACTGGGGCTCACGGTGACCATCGACGACAATGTGGCCGTGGATCTGCCACCCCTGCCGTGTGGCGAGCTGTGGGAGTGATTGTGTCCCAGTCAGATCCCTTGCCCTACAAGAACTATGTCCATGCCGACGGCAAGCTGGCGGAGTTCATGTGTCAGGTGTACTTGATGGACCTGACCATCGAGCGAGCACGGGAACTGCGGCATATCCACCGTTTCCATCACCCGGACGAATGTTTGGTCCATTTGGCGGCGACGTATCTCTTGCTGCTGAGCGAAGGTGATTTCTAGGCCAGCATGCCCTCGTCCCTGGTTCTCATCCTCTGGCCCGCCTCGGTGTTCTTCATCGCAATGCTGAGCTTCCGGGGTGGTATGTGGTGGAAGGGAATCTACCAACACGGCAGGCATGAATTCACTCCTGGCCAGTGTCACGGTGACGAGTCGGAGGCATACCAGGACGACTTGGATGATGACGCTGCTTGGATGATGCGACAGCCGGCCTCTGCGCCGGAGGGTTGGATGGACACTGAGGCGACCACGGACGAACTACCCTACGCCGATCAGGATCACGAACAGAACATCGGTGACGCTGTAGCGGGGATGGATTCTCCGCCGGCCGAAGCCAGAGCTGTTCGATGGTGGAGCGATGATGAGGACACGGCGGTTCTACCGCGGATACAGGATATTGTGCCTCCTACGCGGGCGACGCCTATTCGTCGGCCGCCTTGGGTGAGCAGGGGGTCTCCGTAAGGACTATGACAAGGAGTAGTGCCATGAGGGCTGTAGAACGAGAAAGGCGGTCCTACCGTCTCCGAGGTCCTTTCGGACCCCGGTTCGAGTAAGACCGCCTTGGTGGAGCTGCCGGGAATCGAACCCGGGTCCTCCGCCGCTTCTTCAGGGCTTCTCCGTGTGCAGTTCGCTGTGTCTCTGCTCGGATCTCTCGGTCACGCGAACAAGCCGAGATGACGATCCCAGTCGCTGTTTGGTGTCCCGTCCGACTCCGCGACCGAGGCGGACGGTAGAGCCCTCTAGCTGATGCCAGGGACCGGGTCGAGGGCGAACCCGGGCTGACAGACACGCTCTACTGCTTAGGCAGCGAGAGCGTAGTCGCGCTGATGAGAATCGGCGCTTATTAGGTTGCAGCGACGCTCACGGTGGTCTCCTGCCTGCACCGACACGCTTCCCCTGAATCGACGTACGCAGTCGAAACCGTTCAGCCCCGTCTCGTCACCGATTCAGATGACCCCGGCTTGTGACCGGGCTATTCATCTTAACATCATCCGTCACTCGATTATTTCACCGGGTCCGGCACCGGCGCGGCGGGGTGCCGCCGACAAGTGTTCGGGCGCACCGGCTTTCAGGCGGTCGCGATGAGGGCGACCGAGCCGAGGGCCAGGACCATGCCGATCTGCTGCAGCGGGCCGACGCGCTCGCCGAGCAGCACCATGGCCAGTAGCACGGTGGCCGCCGGGTACAGCGAGCCGATCACGCTCACCAGCGACAGCATCGAGCCGTGGAAGGCGTAGAGCATGGCCACGTTGGCGATCACGTCCAGCACGCTCACGTACACGGCCAGGCGCAGTGGCTTGCCGGTCGGGGCACGGAAATGCCCGGTCGCCAGCGCCGCCACCCACACCACGACGGTCGCGGCCAGACGCGACGACACCAGCGGCCACAGCCCGCCCGAACCGGCCGAGGAGTGCAGGAAGACGAACGCGAACCCGAACGCGATGCCGGAGCCGACCGTGAGCAGCGCCACCCGCCGGTCGAAGCGCAGTTCGCGGCCGCCGGTGATCTCCTCGGTCACGTCGTCCGGCGATTCCTTGCTGACCAGCACGACCGCGATCAGCGCGCACACGATGCCGACGTAGGCCGCCGGGTTGGCGCGCTCGCCGGTGACCAGCCCGATGATGACCGGGATTCCGGCCACCAGCACCGCGGTCAGCGGTGACACCACCGCCATCGGACCGGTCGCCAGCGCCGCGTAGAACCACCACACCGCCAGGCCGCTGGCCACGCCCGCGGCGGCGCCCCAGCCCAGCGCGGCCGGGTCGGGATGCCCGCGGACCAGGGGCACGAGCAGCAGAATGAGCAGGACGGACAGCGGATAGGAGACGATGACGATGCGCAGGGCCGCGACCCGGCGCGAGGCGACACCGCCGACGAAATCGCTCACCCCGTAGCCGAGGGCCGCGATCAGCGCCAGGACGATCGCCGTCACCGCATGCCCTTCACCCGCCGGCCGAGCTCGCGCGTCACCTCCCGCTCCGCGGTGCGGCGGGCCAGATCCTGGCGTTTGTCGTAGTCCTGCTTGCCCTTGGCCAGCGCCAGTTCGACCTTGACCTTGCCGTCGGAGAAGTACATCGACAGCGGCACCAGCGTCTGGCTGCTCTCCTTCGTCTTGCCGGTGAGCTTGTCGATCTCGCGGCGGTGCAGCAATAGTTTGCGGGTACGTCGCGGCGAGTGGTTGGTCCAGGTGCCGTGCCCGTACTCGGGGATGTGCAGCCCGCGCAGCCAGACCTCGCCGTCGTCGATGGTGGCGAAGGCGTCGACCAGGGACGCTTTCCCCTCGCGCAGGCTCTTCACCTCGGTACCGACCAGCGCGACCCCGGCCTCATAGGTCTCCAGGATCGTGTAGTTGTGCCGCGCCCTGCGGTTGGTGGCGATGGCCTTGCGCCCGGTCTCCTTCATAACGGTCAAGGATAATTGCCGGGAGCAATGGATTATTCCGCGCGTTGCCGGTCGGCAGCTAGGCCGGGCGGATCTCGAGGTAGAGGACGAAGACCGCGATCCACACGATCGTCAGCACCACGGTCGACACCCGCGGCCGCCCGAGCGCGCGCCGGGTGTGCGGGCGCAACCAGCCCGCATCGACCGAGCCCTCGGTGACCCGCCCGACGAATGCCTCGACATCCGGGGTGTCGCCGGATCCGGGATCCGACTGATCGCTGCCGCCGTCGCCGCGCTGCGAGTCGTGATGATGGGTCACGGGCCTATCCCCCCGGCCGCACCTCGAGATAAAGCACGAATAGCGCCACCCACCCCGACAGCAGCAGCACCGTGGACAGTCGCGGCCGCCCCAGCGAGCCGCGCCACCGTCTCTTTGATGCCGGTAGCTCGGCGGTCCGATCGATGACCGCATCCGCAGGCATCGAGCCGCCCCCGCGCGCGGGCAGACCGTCCCCCGGGATCAGTTCGTCGTCGCCGACCATATCGACACGGTACCCACATCGATCGCCTCGATAAACGCAGTTCAGACCACTTGTTACTCAAGGGAGTCGGTAGGCCCCGGCCAAAAGCACGCCGGGGCCAGGGAGAATCTGCACGCAGAGGCCAGGGAGAACCGGCACGCAGAGGCCAGGGAGAACCGGCACGCAGAGGCCAGGGAGAACCGGCACGCAGAGGGCAGGGAGAACCGGCACGCCCGGGACAGGAGGATCGGCACGCCCGAGACAGGGTGAACCCGCGCACCGGGTGAACCGGCATGCCGGAGACAGAGACGAACCTGGCGGGGCGGCAACTCGCTATCGTTCTGGCACCCTAGCCTCGGCGTCCGGCTCCTTTGGCCCTGGCGTTCTGTTACCTCCTGTGGTCCTGCCGTTCTGCTGACCCCCTTTGGTTCTGGCGTTCTGGCAGCTTCCGTGGTCCCTGGCGTTCTGGCAGATCCTCTGGTCCTGACGTTCTGATAGCCCTTTGGTCCTGGCGTTCAGAAACCCCTTTGGTCCTGGCGTTCAGAAAGCCCATTGGTCCTGGCGTTCTTTTGGCCAGGGCCGATCAGTACCCGTCGTCCGGTGGGGGCTCGTAGTCCCAGTCCGGTGGGGGTTCGTGACTCCAATCGGTTGGGGCGGGATCGGGGGTGGTGGATGCGCGGGGTGAGGTGGGGCGGGGTTGGGTGGGGGTGGAGCGGTCGAATCGGGAGGAGCGCGGGGGTGGGGGTGAGGTGGTTTGTGGGGCGGAGCTATTGGCCGCGACCACCTCGAGCACGCCCTCGCCGTATTTGCCGCGTTTGCTTTCGCCGATGCCGCTGATGGTGCCGAGTTCGGTGAGGGTGGTGGGTTTGCGGGTGGCGATTTCGCGGAGGGTGGCGTCGTGGAAGACGACGTAGGCGGGGACGCCCTGTTCCTTGGCGGTCGCGGCGCGCCAGGCGCGCAGGCGCTCGAACAGGTCGGTGTCGCCGGGGGCGAGGTCGGCGGCGGCGAGGCGGGAGGTCTTGGCGCGCGGGGCCTTTGCGACCTTGGCGCGTTCGGGCTCGCGGCGCAGGGCGACGGTGCGGCCGGAGAACAGGACCTCGTTGCTGGCCTCGGTCAGTACCAGCACGCCGTACTCGCCGTGCACCGCGAGCAGGCCCTGGGCGAGCAGCTGGCGGATCGTGCCGCGCCATTCGACATCGCGCAGCTCGGTGCCGATGCCGAATACCTTCAGCTCGTTGTGCTTGTGCTGCAGCACCTTCGGATTGGACTTGCCGATCAGGATGTCGACGATGTGGCCCGCGCCGAAGCTCTGCCCGCGCTCGCGCTTGAGCCGCAGCACGGTGGAGAGCACCTTCTGCGCGGCGACGGTGCCGTCCCAGGACTCCGGCGGATTCATGCAGGTGTCGCAGTTGCCGCAGGGCTCGCCGGGCTGGCCGAAGTAGTTCAGCAGTTGGGTGCGGCGGCACTGCACGGTCTCGCACAGCGCGAGCATGGCGTCCAGGTGCAGCTGCAGCTGGCGGCGGTGCGCGGCGTCGCCCTCGGAGTTGTCGATCAGGCGGCGCTGCTGCACGACGTCGTTGAGGCCGTACACCATCCAGGCCGTGGACGGGAGTCCGTCGCGGCCCGCGCGGCCGGTCTCCTGGTAGTAGCCCTCCACCGATTTCGGCAGGTCGAGGTGGGCGACGAAGCGCACGTCGGGTTTGTCGATGCCCATGCCGAAGGCGATGGTCGCGACCACCACCAGACCGTCCTCGCGCAGGAAGCGCGCCTGGTTGGCGGCACGGGTGCGGGCGTCGAGCCCGGCGTGATACGGCAGCGCCTCGACGCCGTTGCGGCTGAGGAACTCCGCCGTCTTCTCCACCGAATTGCGCGACAGGCAGTAGACGATGCCCGCGTCGCCGGGGTGCTCGGTGTTGATGAACGACAGCAGCTGCTGGTCGGGCCGGTTCTTGGGCTCGATGCGGTACTGGATGTTGGGGCGGTCGAAGCCCGCGAC
Source organism: Nocardia terpenica (assembly GCF_013186535.1). NCBI lineage: Bacteria > Bacillati > Actinomycetota > Actinomycetes > Mycobacteriales > Nocardiaceae > Nocardia > Nocardia terpenica. Next base: position 1,615,932 of record NZ_JABMCZ010000003.1, on the reverse strand, counting down.
GAAATGCCTTGCGCCGGTGAGGTCGAGGCGCTCGGCGATTTCCCTGCGGGTGTTCTCGGTGGCGGTGGCGGTGAGCGCGATGCGCGGCACGTCGGGCCAGCGCTCGTGCAGCATGGACAGCGCCAGATAGTCGGGCCGGAAGTCGTGGCCCCACTGTGAGACGCAGTGCGCCTCGTCGATGGCGAACACCGACACCTTCGCCCTATCCAGCAGCTGCACCGTCGATTCCAGCCGCAGGCGCTCCGGGGCCAGGTAGAGGATGTCCAGCTCGCCGGACAGCAGTTGCGCCTCGACCGCGCGGCGCTGGTCGGGGAACTGGGTGGAGTTGAGGAACCCGGCGCGCACGCCCAGGGCGGTGAGCGCGTCGACCTGGTCCTGCATGAGGGCGATGAGCGGCGATACGACCACACCCACGCCCGGCCGCACCAGCGCGGGGATCTGGTAGCACAGCGATTTGCCGCCGCCGGTGGGCATGAGCACCAGCGCGTCGCCGCCCGAGACCACCTGTTCGACGATCTCGCGCTGTAAGCCGCGGAAACTGTCGTACCCGAAGACGCGCCGTAGAACCTGGTGCGCCGCATCGGTTTTCGCGCCGGACGCAGACTGGTCGGTCGCCGTAGCAAGCATCTCCGGGGAACTCACGCCCGCCATCCTACGGATGTCCCCGGGGCCTGCGCCGCCTTCTCCCGGCACTCGCACCCTTTGCGTGGGAACCAATCAATTCCGCACGTAATACCGCAGCGTCCCGTAAGCCGTTGCGGCGGCGAAGATTATGCCGACCGGGATGATGTAGATGGCGGCCAGGGCGATGTCGTTGTCGGTGAGGCGGGGGACGACGCCGCTGTCGGTGAAGGCGCCGAGGGCGTGGTTGATCACCAGCGGGCGGGCGATGAACAGGCTGCCCACGGCCAGGGCCGAGCCGATCAGGGCCGCGATCACCGCCTCCAGCAGGAACGGCAGCTGGGTGTACCAGCGGGAGGCGCCGACCATGCGCATGATGCCGACCTCCTCGCGGCGGGTGAACGCCGCGATCTGCACCATGTTCGCGATCAGCAGCAGGGCCGCCACCGCCTGCAGCGCCGCCAGCCCGAAGGCCGCGTTGCGCAGGCCGTCGAACAATCCCACCAGCCGGTCCACGAAATCGCGGTCGCTGTGCACGGATTGGACGCCGGGCCGGGTCTGATAGTCCTTCATGATCTGCGGATACCGCCCGGGATCGCTCATCTTGACCCGGAACGACGCGGGCAGCGTCGTGTTCTGGATCATCTGCACCATCTCCGGCTGATCCTTGAAGGTGACCTCGGTGGCCTCCTTCTTGGCGTCGGCGCTGTTGGTGAACTGCACGCTCACCACGCCGTCGTGCTGCTTCAGATCCGACAGCAGCGCCTTGCACGCATCCTGCGTGCAGTCGGTGTCGGTGGCCGAGATGTCGGGCGTCAGGAACAGCCGGATCTCCAGCCGCCCCAGGAACATGTCCTCGGTCTTCTTGGTGATCTGCACCGCGAGCAGACCGCCGCCGAGCATGGCGAGCGAGACCGCGGTGGTCAGGATCATCGCCAGGGTCATGGTGACATTGCGGCGCAGGCCGGTGAGGACCTCGCCGATCAGGAAGCTCGCGCGCATTACCGGCCCACCCCGTACACGCCCATGGCCTCGTCGCGCAGCACCCGCCCGCGGTCGAGCTCGATCACCCGCCGCCGCATGGCGTCGACGATGTGGTTGTCGTGGGTGGCCATCAGCACCGTCGTGCCGGTGCGATTGACCCGTTCCAGCAGCGCCATGATGTCCTGACTGGTATCGGGATCGAGATTGCCGGTGGGTTCGTCGGCCAGCAGCACCAGCGGCCGGTTCACGAAGGCGCGCGCGATCGCGACGCGCTGCTGCTCACCGCCGGACAGCTCGCTCGGTAACCGATCGGCCTTGCCGGACAGGCCCACCAGATCCAGCGCCTCGGGCACCGCGCGGGCGATGAACTTGCGGTTCTTGCCGATCACCTCGAGCGCGAACGCCACGTTCTGCTCCACCGTCTTCTGCTGCAGCAGCCGGAAGTCCTGGAAGACACAGCCGATGCGCTGGCGCAGCTTGGGCACGCGGCGGCCGGGCAGCCGGTCCACCCGGTAATCGGCGACGTGCACCTCACCGGCGGTGGGCCGCTCCTCCTTCAGCAGCAGCCGCATGAACGTCGACTTGCCCGACCCGGACGGTCCGATGATGAAGACGAACTCGCCCTTCTCGATCTCGACCGAAACACCGTCCAGCGCGGGCCGCGTCGAGGTCTTGTAGGACTTGGTGACGTTCCGCAGGGTTATCACGAGCAGCCAGTGTAGCCAGCGACGAACCGGCACCCCGCCCGCCCGCACCGGCGCGGGCGAAGTGTCTCATTCGGGTCATCGCGCGCGGCTCATTTGGCGGGCGCGGGCGTATGCTGCGATTTCGGAATGATATTCGCGACCGGGCTGAATGCGGGAGCGTGCTGCCCCGCGGGTGTGGTGGGCCGGACGAACAGGTACACAACGAATGTCGCGATCCAGACCGTGAGCAGGATCGCGGTCGATCTACGCGTTTTCACTCATGCCCTCCCGGCGCAGGGCCGCGGCCACCCGCACCCGCAACTCGCGCCCCACTTCGAACTGCTTGCCCGGCAATGTGCGGGCAACCATACGGATATTCATCTGGTCGACCGTCAGATCCTCGAGACCCATCACCGTGGGCTCGTCCAGCAGCAGCGATTTGAGCGTGCGATCCTGGAACGCCTTGGCCCCCACGTCGTGCAGGATTTCGTTGATCTTGTTGATATCGGCAGTCGCCTTGACCGGCACATCGATCGCGGCGCGCGCCCAATCCTTGGACAGATTGGTGACTTTCACGATCTGGCCGTTGGGCACCGTGATCACCTCGCCGTCGGCATTGCGCAGGGTGGTGATCCGCAGCGTGACGTCCTCGACGGTGCCCTCGGCGGGCTCGGACTGCCCGGTGACGGCGATGCGCACCACGTCGCCGAATCCGTACTGCCGCTCGGTGATCAGGAAGAAGCCCGCCAGCAGGTCCTGCACCACGCGCTGGGCGCCGAAACCGATCGCGGCACCGAGCACCGCGGCGGGGGCGACCAACCCGCCGAGCTCGAATCCCAGACGCTTCAAGACCTCCAGCGCCACCAGGAAGTAGCCGAGGCTCAGCACCACCCAGGTGATGACCTGAGCCAGGGCGTGCCGGTGCTTGGCCGCCTCCGACCGCACAAGCGAATCGCTGCTCTGGAATCCGGCGTCGATCCTGCGGGTGATCCGATCGCGCACGAACTGAACGACGCGACCGAACAGCACCGCGCCGATCACATACAGCACGATTTCCAGGCCGCCGGAGCGTAACCAGGCGAGGTCCTCGGTCATTGCGGCGGAGGCGAGCGTCGTGATCACCGGCACACCTTTCCCGGTGTGAACCGGGTACCACCGCAATTGATTCCGCCGACCGAATACACGCCAGCCAGGCTACTACGCCAGGCGGAAGGAATCGCTACTCGTCGCCCTGGCGCATCCGCCACCGGATGCCCTCCTCGATGAAGGCGTCGATATCGCCGTCGAGGACGGATGTGGGGTTGTTGACCTCGTAGTTGGTGCGCAGATCCTTCACCATCTGGTAGGGGTGCAGCACATAGGAGCGCATCTGGTTGCCCCAGGACGCGCCCTCGGTGGTCTTGAGCGCATCCATCTGGGCGCGCTCCTCCTGACGCTTGCGCTCGAGCAGTTTGGCCTGCAGCACGCGCATGGCCGAAATCTTGTTCTGCAGCTGCGATTTCTCGTTCTGGCAGGTGACCACGATGCCGGTCGGAATGTGGGTGATGCGGACCGCGGAGTCGGTGGTGTTGACGCTCTGGCCACCCGGACCCGAGGAGCGGTACACGTCGACGCGGATCTCCGATTCGGGCACGTCGATATGGTCGGTGGTCTCTACGACGGGCAGCACCTCGACCTCGGCGAAGGAGGTCTGGCGGCGGCCCTGGTTGTCGAACGGGCTGATGCGCACCAGCCGGTGCGTGCCCATCTCCACCGACAGGGTGCCGTAGGCGTAGGGGGTTTTCACCGCGAAGGTGGCGCTCTTGATGCCCGCCTCTTCGGCATAGGAGGTGTCGTAGACCTCGACCGCGTACTTGTGCCGGTCGGCCCAGCGCAGGTACATGCGCATGAGCATCTCGGCCCAGTCGGCGGCGTCCACGCCGCCCGCGCCGGAGCGGATGTTGACCAGCGCCTCGCGCTTGTCGTACTCGCCCGACAGCAGGGTGCGCACCTCCATCGCCTCCACATCGGCGTGCAGGGCGGCGCGTTCGGCGTCGGCGTCGGCCAGGGCGGCGGTGCGGGCCTCGCCCTCCTCGTCCTCGGCCAGCTCGTACAGCACCGGCAGGTCGTCGAGGCGCTGGCGCAGCTCGGTGACGCGGCGTAGTTCGTTCTGCGCGTGCGACAGTTCGCTGGTGACCCCCTGCGCGTGCTCCTGGTCGTTCCACAGGTCCGGGTCGGCGGCCTGCTGCTCGAGTTCGTCGATGCGGCGGCGCAGCTCGTCGATATCGAGCACCGACTCGACCGTCTTCAGGGTGGTGTCGAGTTCGGCGAGATCGGCGGAAACGTCAGGATGCACGATGGTCCAATCTACCGGTCGGGGCCGATCCGGCGAAATATGCCGAGGTCAGCGGGATTCGCGCGGCAGGGTACCGCTGGTGTTGACTGTCCGCGTGACCGAGTACCCCAGCGACCTCGCCCTCGCCCACCGGTTGGCCGACGCGGCCGACGCGATCACCCGCGCCCGGTTCGGGGCGCTGGACCTGCGGGTGGACAGCAAGCCGGACCTCACTCCGGTGTCGGACGCGGATCTGGCGGTGGAGCAGGCGCTGCGCGCGCTGCTGGAACAGGAGCGGTCCGGCGACGCGGTGCTCGGCGAGGAGTTCGGCGGCGCGGCCGAGTTCACCGGCCGCCAATGGGTGATCGATCCGATCGATGGCACCAAGAACTTCGTGCGCGGGGTGCCGGTGTGGGCGTCGCTGATCGCGCTGCTCGAGGACGGCGTGCCGGTGGTGGGTGTGGTGAGCGCCCCGGCGCTGGCGCGGCGCTGGTGGGCGGCGGCCGGTGCGGGCGCCTGGACCCGGTTCGAGACCGCGGAGCCGCGGCGGATCGGCGTCTCGGCGGTGCGCGAGCCGGGCGCGGCCAGCCTGGCCATTTCCAGCCTGTCCGGCTGGCGCGACCTGGGCCGTCGCGACCAGCTGATCGCGCTCACCGACGAGGTGTGGCGCACCCGCGGCTACGGCGACTTCTTCGGCTACTGCCTGCTCGCCGAGGGCGCGGTCGACATCGTCACCGAACCCGAGGTGTCGCTGTGGGACCTGGCGCCGCTCGACATCCTGATTCGCGAGGCCGGTGGGACATTCACCGCATTGGACGGTGCGGCGGGGCCGCACGGCGGGAGCGCCGTGGGCACCAATGGGCTGCTGCACGATGCGGTCCTGGCTCGCCTGCGCGCCTGACCCGACACGCCGTGCCCCGGCGCGCCTCGGAATCGTCTGCGTTTCAACGGTTTCGGTCGGTGCGCTGACGTAAGGTGGGCACACCTCCGGCCGAGGGGCGGTGGACTTGGTCCACACACCGCGCCCAGGAGGGAGGTGATGGGGAATGGCGAAACATCGCCGACCGAAGAGCAAGGCCCCGGTCGACTACGGCATGGTCTTGGCAGGCACTGCCGTGATCGCCGGGGCGCTCATACTGGTCCGCTGGTTTATCCAACGGGCTAGCTGACCCATCAAAGGTGGGGCGTCGGAACAGACCCGGCGTCCCACCGCCAGCATCACTCACGTGACCACTCGATGGTACTCGACTCCGAACGACACAGACAGCGTTCAACGCACCCAATGGATTACGGATCGCTCGGCCCCGTCGGCCGGTAGGCGTCCGACAAGTCGTTACGCATTCTCCGCACGCGGCAATACCACGGTGAACGGCATGTTCACCCGGGATGTGGCACCGCCACGTTCGCCGTGTGTATGCTGCCGCTCGACGGCGTTCTTACTCTGGAGTAAGATAGTGTTACTCGAAAGTAAGATGCTGGGACGGATCACCCACCACCCGAGAAGACTGGTGATTATGAGCACTCGAGACACCGCAACGAAGCGACGTCCGGATTCCGCCGTCGGGCTGAATCCGCAGAAGCGCGATTGGATGGGCGCGGCCATGCGGGTCATGACGACCATCACGGGGTCGGAGCTCGCCGAGAAGTACAAGCTGCGCAAGCCCATCGAACGGCTCACCTACGAGGGCACCAAGACCGGGTTCCGCACACTGGGCGCGGCCACCCGCGCGTTCAACCGGGTGTCCGGCGGCGGCAAGCCGAAGCGCCTGCCCGCCAACGAATCCCGCACCAAGGACTACTTCGACCTGACCCCCACCGACGATCAGAAGATGATCGTCGAGACGGTCCGCGAGTTCGCCGCCGAGATCCTGCGCCCGGCCGCCTACGAGGCCGACGGCGCGGCCAAGGCCCCGCGCGACCTGCTCGAGCGCGCCGCCGAGCTGGGCATCACCCTGATCAATGTGCCCGAGGAGCTGGAGGGCGCGGCCGCCGAGCGTGGCGCGGTCACCAATTCCCTTGTGGCCGAGGCCCTGGCGCACGGCGATATGGGCCTGGCGCTGCCGATCCTGGCGCCCTCGGGCGTCGCGGTAGCGCTGTCGCAGTGGGGCACCGACGCCCAGCAGCAGACCTACCTGGGCGCGTTCACGGGTGAGAACGTGCCGCAGGCGTCGGTCGTGATCAGCGAGCCGCGGGCGCTGTTCGACCCGTTCGCGCTGCAGACCAAGGCCACCCGCTCGCCCAGCGGCTACCGCCTCAACGGGGTGAAGAGCCTGGTCCCGGCCGCCGCCGACGCCGAGCTGTTCCTCGTCGGCGCCGAACTCGACGGCCGCCCGGCGCTGTTCATCGTCGAGTCCGACACCCCGGGCGTGGTCATCGAGGCCGACCCGGCCATGGGCCTGCGGGCCGCGGGCCTGGGCCGGTTGATCCTGGACAATGTCGCGGTCTCCGCCGACGCGGTCCTGGGCGACGGCGACGCCGTCCAGCGCGCCGAGGAGTACGCCGACGCGGTGCGGCTGGCCCGGCTGGGCTGGGCCTCGCTGGCCGTCGGCACCGGACAGGCCGTGCTGGACTACGTGATTCCGTACGTGAAGGAGCGCGAGGCGTTCGGCGAGCCGATCGCCCACCGGCAGGCGGTCGCGTTCATGGTCGCCAATATCGCCATCGAGCTCGACGGCCTGCGGCTCGTGACCCTGCGGGGTGCGTCACGCGCGGAGCAGGGACTGTCGTTCGCCCGCGAGGCGCAGCTGGCTCGAAAGCTGGCCGCCGACAAGGGCATGCAGATCGGCCTGGACGGTGTGCAGTTGCTCGGCGGTCACGGCTTCACCAAGGAACACCCGGTCGAGCGCTGGTACCGCGATCTGCGTGCCATCGGCGTCGCCGAAGGTGTCGTCCTCGTCTGATCCGGCCCGACTTCGTAACGGAGAACTTCCATGATCAATCTCGAACTCCCCAAGAAGCTGCGGGCCAGCGCCAATCAGGCCCACCAGGTCGCCTCGGAGATCTTCCGGCCGATCTCGCGCAAGTACGACCTCGGCGAGCACGAGTACCCGGTCGAGCTGGACACCATGGCCGCCATGGTGGAGGGCCTGGCCGACTCGGGCGCGCAGGACATCTCCGGCGCCACCGGCGGCCGCAAGGCCAAGGAGGGCGCCGCCGAGCCGGACGCACACGCCACCGAGCTGCTCGGAAACTCCAACGGCGGCAATATGTCCGCGCTGATGAACGCCCTGGAGACCTCGTGGGGCGACGTCGGCCTGATGCTGTCGATCCCCTACCAGGGCCTCGGCAACGCCGCCATCGCCGCGGTCGCCACCGACGAGCAGCTGGAGCGGTTCGGCAAGGTGTGGGCCGCCATGGCGATCACCGAGCCGTCGTTCGGCTCCGACTCCGCCGCGGTGTCCACCACCGCCGTGCTCGACGGCGACGAGTGGGTTCTCAACGGCACCAAGATCTTCGTGACCGCGGGGTCGCGGGCCACGCACATCGTGGTGTGGGCGTCGGTCGACAAGACCAAGGGCCGCGCCGCCATCAAGTCGTTCGTAGTGCCGCGAGATGCCAAGGGCCTCACCGTCGCTCGCCTCGAGCACAAGCTCGGCATCAAGGCGTCCGACACCGCCGAACTCCGCCTCGAGGACTGCCGCATCCCGAAGGACAACATCCTCGGCAGCCCGGAAGTCAACGTGGAGAAGGGTTTTGCCGGGGTCATGCAGACCTTCGACAACACCCGCCCCCTGGTGGCCGCCATGGCGGTCGGCGTAGGCCGCGCCGCCCTCGAGGAACTCCGCACCATCCTCACCGACGCGGGCGTCGAAATCTCCTACGACACCCCCGCCAACAACCAGCACGCCGCCGCCGCGGAATTCCTTCGCCTGGAAGCGGATTGGGAAGCGGCCTACCTGCTGTCCCTCCGCGCCGGCTGGATGGCCGACAACAAGAAGCCCAACTCCCTGGAAGCCTCCATGTCCAAGGCCAAGGCGGGCCGCATGGGCACCGACGTCACCCTCAAGGCCGTAGAACTGGCAGGCCCGCTCGGCTACTCCCAGCGCACACTGCTGGAGAAGTGGGGCCGAGACTCGAAGATCCTGGACATCTTCGAAGGGACACAGCAGATCCAGCAGCTGATCGTGGCCCGGCGGGTGCTGGGGCTGTCGAGCGACAAGCTGAAGTAGATCGGGTAAAAGGGCGCTGGGTGGGCGGCGTCCGGCTACAATGGCGGAGTCACGAGAGTGATGTTGGTGGTGGGACGCCGCTGCTACGACCCCCCACCGGGTGGGCTACCTAGCCCGCAACCAGCGGACCAGGGTTATGAGCGCCCCGGCGATGACGGCAGCGATTGCAAGCACGATGCCGTAATCGACCGGGGCCTTGCTCTTTGGTCGGCGATGTTTCGCCATTCCCACCCACCTCCTTCCTGGGCGCGGCGTTTGGACCACGTTCACCGCCCCTCGGAAGGAAGTGCCGCCAGGATAAGCAGGCGCGCTTCGGTTTTCGCGCATAATCGCAAATTTGTGCGAGTTCTGCGGCGTGTCAGGGTCGACACGGCGGTCGCCGGTTTGGCCGGATTTCTGTATCCCGGGTCACACTCGCGCTGCTACCGTCCGGTATACGCCGTCGATCGGCGGCGGTTCACGCTCGGGGCACGGAGGTGGGCCATGGCGGGCTCGGTCCTACAGGGGTTGCAGCGCAGGGTGATTCATACGGCGGAGATCGTCCAGGGGCTCAAGGTTTTGCGGGAGCGTCGGGTGGTCGATCTGGGTAGTCCGCTGGAGACGGTGCGGACGGCGCAGGAGGTCAGGGTGCTCGGGCCGCAGGCGTCGGCGGTGCGGCATGCGGCGCGGGTGTGGCCGGAGCGGACGGCGGTGATCGATGAGCGCGGCGCGCTCAGCTTCCGGCAGCTCGACGAGCAGTCCACCGCGGTCGCGCACGGCCTGCGGGGCTTGGGCGTCGGCCCGGGGACCGTCGTGGGCATTCTCGCCCGCGACCATCGCGGGCTGCTGCTGGCGATGGTGGCGGCCGGAAAGCTCGGCGCCCGCCTCGCGCTGATGAATACCGGTTTCGCCAAACCGCAGTTCGCCGAGGTGTGCCAGCGCGAGCAGGTCAGGGCGGTGCTGCACGACAGCGAATTCGTCGGACTGCTCGACGCGGTGGCGCCGGAGTTGCCGCGGGTGCTCACCTGGGTCGACGAGGGCGCCGAATTGCCCAGCGGGGCAACGACCCTCGATGCGCTCATCGCCTCGAACCCCACGACCCCGTTGGCGCTGCCCGAGCGGCCGGGCGGATTCGTCATCCTCACCAGCGGCACCACCGGCCTGCCCAAGGGGGCGGCGCGCAATCGGGCGACCCCGCTGGGCACCGCCCAGATCGTCGACCGCATCCCGTTCCCGGCGCGGGGCACGGTCATGATCGTGTCGCCCCTGTTCCACAGCACCGGCCTGGCCAGCTGGATGGTCGCCACCGGCCTCGGCAACACCACCGTGCTCACCCGCCGCTTCGATGCCGGGCGAACCCTGGCTCTCATCGCACAACACCGCATCGAGATGCTGGTCGCGGTGCCGACCATGCTGCACCGCATGGTCGAACTCGATCCGGATGTCCGTGCGCGCCATGACCTTTCGTCGCTGCGCACCATCCTGGTGGCCGGTTCCGCCCTCTCCCCCGAGCTCACCGTGCGCGCCACCGAGGCGTTCGGGCCGGTGCTGCACAACCTGTACGGATCCACCGAATGCGCGGTCGCGACCGTCGCCACGCCGCGGGATCTGGCGCTCGCGCCGGGCACCGCGGGCCGCTCGCCCGTCACCTGCGAGGTGGCGCTGTTCGACGATCGGGGCCACCGCGTCCGCGGCCGAAATGTCACCGGGCGCATCTTCGTTCGCGCGGGCGGGCAGTTCGAGGGCTATACCGACGGCCGCACCAAGCAGATCATCGACGGCTACATGTCCTCCGGCGATGTCGGCCACTTCGATGAGCACGGCCTGCTGTTCGTCGACGGCCGCGACGACGACATGATCGTGTCCGGCGGTGAGAACGTCTTCCCGCAGGAGGTGGAGAATCTGCTGCTGGAGCGCCCCGACGTCTTCGACGCCGCGGTGGTCGGCGTGGACGACGCCGAGTTCGGCAAGCGCCTGCGCGCCTTCGTCGTGCCCGAACCGGGCACCGCCGTCCCCGACGCCGAGGAGATCCGCGCCCACGTGAAGGCCAACCTGGCCCGCTACAAGGTGCCCCGCGATGTGATCTTCATCGACGAGCTGCCTCGCAACGCCACCGGGAAACTGCTGCGTAGGCAGCTCGTGGAATTCGAGATCACCCCGTAGGACGACCGGCCGGTTATAGAGGTACCGTCGGTTACAGAGACTCGAACCACACCTCACCTGCACTGCTTGCTAGGGTTAGCAGCGCACTGGATCTCGACGTTGCGGTCCGCCAGCCCCCGCCGGCGGGATCGCGGAAGGTTGTACCTATGTCAGCTGTCCTTCCGTCTTCAGCGAGCGCCGTCCTCCGCAAGGCCGGAGATATGGCTCTGGGCGTCAATGCCATGCGCAAGCGCGGGCTGATCAATCCGCTGCGCCCCGATCACGCGGTGCGCTCGGCGCTCAATGTCGGCAAGTTCGGGCCCTTCGCGGGCGTCATCATGCATGCCGCGCAGACCTCCCCGAACGCCGCCGCCATCGTCGACGAGCGCGGGGAGCTGACCTTCGGCGAGATCAACGCGCAGTCCAATCAGCTGGCCCGCGGCCTGGCCGCGCAGGGGCTGCGGCAGGGCGATGTGGTGGCGGTGCTGGCCCGCGATCATCGCGGCATGGTGCTGAGCCTGACCGCCACCGGCAAGCTCGGCGTGCGGGCGGTGCTGATGAACACCGGCTTCGCCAAGCCGCAGCTGGCCGACGTGGCCGCCCGCGAGGGTGTGAAGGCGGTACTGCACGACAGCGAATTCGTCGAGCTGATGAGCGCCATCCCGGCCGACATTCCGCGCATCCTCACCTGGGTCGACGAGAAGGACGGGGTGGATCCGTCGATCCCCACACTGGACTCGCTGCGCGAGGGCCGATCCCCCGACGCGGTCGCCGCGCCCGAGAAGCCGGGCGGCATGGTCATTCTCACCAGCGGCACCACCGGCACCCCGAAGGGCGCGCCGCGGGAGAAGGTGAGCCCGTTCATCTCGGCGCAGCTGCTGGATCGAATTCCGTTGCCGCGCAACGGGTCCATGGTGGTCGCCGCGCCGATCTTCCACGCCACCGGGCTGTCGCAGTTCACCCTGGGACTGGCGCTGGGCAATCGGATGATCTTCCAGCAGCGGCGTTTCGACCCGGAGCGCACGCTCGCCAATATCGAGCGGTACCAGGCGTCCTCGCTGGTCGTGGTGCCGACCATGTTGCAGCGCATGCTGGATCTGCCGCCCGAGACGCTGAAGAAGTACGACATGTCGTCGCTGCGGATGATCTTCGCCGCCGGTTCGGCCATTCCGCCGGACGTGGTGTCCCGCAGCCTCGACTACTTCGGCGACGTCCTCTACAACGTGTACGGGTCGACCGAGTGCGCGGTGATCTCGGTCGCCGGTCCCGAGGAACTGCGCATCGCGCCGAACACCGCGGGCCGCCCCCCGGTCGGCATTCGGCTGGCACTGCTCGACGAGAAGCGGCAGCGAATCACCACACCCCACGTGACCGGCACGATCTTCATCGAGAACGCGCACTCGTTCAAGGCCTACACCGACGGTCGCACCAAGGAGACCGTCGACGGCATGATGTCCTCCGGCGACGTCGGCCACTTCGACGAACACGGCCTGCTCTACATCGACGGCCGCGACGACGACATGATCGTCTCCGGCGGCGAGAACGTCTTCCCCCAGGAAGTCGAACACCTCCTCGCCGACCGCCCCGACATCCTCGAAGCCGCCGTCATCGGCGTCGACGACCACGACTACGGCAAACGCCTGCGCGCCTTCGTCGTCCCCGGCCCCGACTCCCCCCGCGACGCCCAGGAAATCAAGGACTACGTCAAAGCCAACCTCGCCCGCTACAAAGTCCCCCGCGACGTCGTCTTCCTCGACGAGCTCCCCCGCAACGCCACCGGCAAACTCCTACGGAAACCGCTGGTGGAGATGAATATCGACGATCAGTGATTCCCTGGCAAATTGCTGAGATCGCCTGAAAATACGCCGTAAATCATCGGCTATCATCGGCGCGTGATGATCGATTCCGGCCGGTCCCCGGGCCGCACCGCCGCGCAGGCGCGGTCGCGCCGGGCGGCGGTCGCGCGGTTCCGCGGGGGGTCGGCCGGATCGGTTTCGGGTGCGCTGTCCATTGCCGCGCACGGCTGGGCCTCGGGCGGCATGCCGCTGGAATCCGGCACGCTGGCGCTGCTGGTGGCCGCGTGCACCGTGGTGGGCGCGCTGGTGTCCGGCGTCGGCCCGCTGCGCAGCACCGTGTGCGGGCTGATCACCGCGCTGGTCGGCGGCCAGTTGCTCGGGCACACCACCATGTCCGTCGGCATGATGCACATGCAGCACGGCAAGTCGATGTGGACACCCGCCATGCTGGCGGCCCACCTGGTGGCGGCCGTCTGCGCCGCCGTCGTCATCCTCGGCGCCGAGGCCGCCTATCGGATCGGGACCGCGGTGCTGGCCCGGGCGCTCCCGGTGCTGCGCGGCACCCCGGCCATCGCCGGGCCGCTGCTCCGAATCACCCACCGCGACCGGGTCATTCTGCGCGTCCTCGCCGCCGACACGCTCCGCACCCGCGGCCCGCCCGCTCTCGTTCGAGTCTGAATTCTTCCAACACCCGGGCGCACGAAGGGTTTTCGTGTGCGCCCCGGGTGTCTCTCGAACCAGGAGCACCACCGATTTGAGCATGACCGATATCCCGGTTGCGGGCGCCCCTGTGCCGCAACCGGTCCCGGAGTCGTCCGGGGCGCGGCGATCCGCCGCACGCACTTCCTGGCAGGCGCTGGCCATGCGCCTGCATTTCTATGCGGGTGTCTTCGTGGCGCCGTTCATTCTCGTCGCCGCCGTCACCGGCGCGCTGTACGCGATCTCGCCGACGCTGGAGTCGGTGGTGAATCGCGACCTGCTGCATGTGGATTCGAACGGTCCGGCGCGGCCACTGGCCGATCAGATCGCGGCCGGTGTGGCCGCGGAGCCGAATCTGTCGCTGGTGGCGGTCGCGCCCGCGCAGCACGCGGGTGACACCACCCGGGTCCTGTTCGCCGATCCGTCCCTCGGGGAGTCCGAGCGGCGCGCGGTCTTCGTCGACCCCGTGACCGCGCGGTCCGTCGGCACCAGCGTGGTGTACGGCAGTTCCGGCTCGCTGCCCCTGCGCACCTGGATCGACGTGCTGCACAAGGATCTTCACCTCGGCCAGGCCGGTCGCCTCTACAGCGAGCTGGCCGCGTCGTGGCTGTGGATCGTCGCGCTGGCGGGGCTGGTGATCTGGGTGCGCCGGGTGCGCTCGCGCCGGGAACGCCGCGGGGCGCGCTGGCTGGCGTGGCCGGATCGGTCCCGCACCGGGCGCAGCCGGGCGCTGAACTGGCATGCGGCCGTGGGCATCTGGATTCTGCTGCCGCTGCTGTTCCTGTCCGCGACCGGCATGACGTGGTCGACCCACGCGGGCGGGCACATCGATCGGCTGCGCCAGGAGCTCAGCTGGACCACGCCGACGGTCGACACCAGGCTGCCGGACGCGACCGGTCCCGCCGTGCCCGCCGGTGGCGAGCACGACCACCACGGCGGCGGCCCCGCGATGAGCATGCCGGTGTCCGCCGACCGAGCGGCCCAGGCGGACAAGGCGTTCGCGGACGCGCGCGGCCACGGCATCGACGGTCCGGTGGAGATCGCCGTCCCGGCGGCGGACGGCACCGCGTTCGTGGTGAAGGAGCGCCGCCTGCCGGGCGTGCTCACCCAGGATTCGATCGCCGTCGACGGCCGCACCGGCGACGTGGTGGACCTGCTCCGCTACGCGGACTGGCCGCTCATGGCCAAGCTCAGCAACTGGGGCATCCAGTTGCACATGGGCCTGATGTTCGGGGTGGCCAATCAGCTGCTGCTGTTGCTGACGATGGTCGCGCTGATCACCGTGATCGCGCGCGGCTACCTGATGTGGTGGCGGCGCAGGCCCACCCGGGCCGACGGCTCGTTCGCGCTCGCCAGGGGCCCGCGCCGCGGTGTGCTGCGGCGGACCCCGGTGGCCGTGCTGGCGCCGCTGATCGCGGTGACCGTGCTGGTCGGCTGGTTCGCCCCGCTGATCGGGATCAGCCTGGTCGGCTTCCTGATCGTGGACGTGCTCGTCGGCCTGTTCCAGCGCAGGCGCGCCACCGCCTGAGTCCGGCCCGTCGCCGATGACGGACTTCGGATTACCCATCGGGTGCGGGCACTCGCGAAATCCGGTCGCGATCACGCGAATTCGGTGACCGGAGCCGAAAGCCCCCTTGCGCTACCCATTTCAGCGCACACAGCACCTATCCAGCAAATACCCACTGTCCCATACGAAAGAAGACTCCCGATGAGGTTCGACAAACTCGCCGCCACCGGCATCCTCGCCGCCACGGCCATCGCCGCCACCGCGGGGACCGCCACCGCCGCGCCTGCCCTTCCCCGTCATCCCGGGATCGATTACCAGGCAACAGTCATCGACCAGTCCGCGGTCATTCGCACCGACGCCGGGTCGATGACCGCGGACAACGGGATCTTCACCATCAATGCCCCCGACGGGCGCGCGGTGGCCGGGATTCCGCTGGAATTTCGCGTCGACGACTTCGCCTTCCCGATCCAGGCCGAAATCCACGACCGCACCGCCACTCTCACCCCGCGGTTCGATCGCGCGCACGCGGTCTACAAGCCGGTGGACCTGCCCGTCCGGCCCGTCTCGCGCTGGAAGACCCGCGAGGACCGCGAGCAGGCCGCCTGGGACCGGATGAACAGCACGATCGGCCTGGGCGCCACCATCGGCACCCTGGTGGGCGGCATCGGCGGCGGCGCGGTCGGCTGCGTGCTCGGCGGGCTCGCGGTCGGTGCGGGCGCGACGCTGGCGACCGGCATTATCGGCGGGCTGTTCTCGTTCCTACCCGGCGCGGTCGTCGGCTGCCTCGCCGGTGCGGCCGCCCTCGGCGCGCTCGGCACCCTCGCCGGTCAGATCTTCATCACCGCGCCCTTCACGATCGCCGCCGTGGCGCAGTATTTCTCGACGATCAACGAGCCGTTCAGCCCGGAGTAGCGGCCGTGGTGGTTACTCCGCCGGAGTCTCCGCCGCTTCTGCCGCCTGCGGCGGTTTGACCGGGCGCAAGACGACCCAGGCGAGGAAGGCGGCGGCGACGACGAGCATGCCGATGCCCGCCCACAGGTTGGTGTTCCAGCCGCCGGCGCGGGCGCGCTCGGCGGCGACGTTGTGCACCAGGCCGGTGACGACCAGGATCACGCCGTACAGGCCGAGCAGCGAGCCGACGATGGTGCGGATGTCGAAAAGCATTGCGTTACTTCCTTATCCGACGAGGACGTTGAGCGCGATCACGATGACCAGCCCGATCCCGGCCAGCAGCACCGGGCGCTGGTACCAGGGCAGCGAGGCGGCGTCGGGATCGTTGAGCTGTGCCTTCGGCGTCTCCGAGTAGACCAGGCCCACCAGTTCGGCCGCGGGCTTGGGTGCGGTGAACTGACTGACCACGACGCTGAGCACGATGTCGACCACGAACGCCACACCGGCGGCGACGAAGCTCGAGCCCTGCCCGGACAGGTGGAACGCGCCCGCCTTGTCGAGGATGAAGACGACCACCGCCGACAGCGTGCCGAACACCAGGCCGACCCACCCGGCCGTCGCCGTCATCCGCTTCCAGAACATGCCGAGGATGAACGTGGCGAACAGCGGCGCGTTGAAGAACGAGAACAGCGTCTGCAGGTAGTCCATCATGTTCGAGAAGTTCCCGGCGATGAACGCGGTGCCGATCGCGATCACGGTCGCGCCGACGGTGGCCAGGCGGCCCACGGTCAGGTAGTAGTGGTCCGGCTTGTCCTTGGCCACGTACTGCTGCCACAGATCGAAGCTGAACACGGTGTTGAACGCGGAGATGTTCGCGGCCATACCGGCCATGAACGCGGCCAGCAGACCCGCCAGCGCCACGCCGAGCAGGCCGTTGGGCAGCACGTCCTTCATCAGGTACAGCAGCGCCTGGTTGTAGGTGACATCGCCCTTGCCGGTGGCCTTGTACTCGGCGACCTGCGGCACGATCAGCGCGCTGATCATGCCCGGGATCACGACGATGAACGGAATGAACATCTTCGGGAAGGCGCCGATGATCGGCGTGCGGCGGGCCGCGGAGATGGAGTGCGTGGCCAGCGCGCGCTGCACCTCCACGAAGTTCGTGGTCCAGTACCCGAACGACAGCACGAAGCCCAGGCCGAACACGATGCCGATCACCGACAGCACATTGCTGCCGAAGCCGCTGAGCTCGTTGCCGGGCCAGGAGTGCAGCTGCTGCGCGCCGTCCGGCATCGTGTGCAGCTTGTCCTTCAGTCCGCCGATGCCGCCCACGCGGTGCAGGCCGACCAGGGTCAGCGGCAGCAGCGCGGCGACGATGACGAAGAACTGCAGCACCTCGTTGTAGATCGCCGCCGACAGACCACCGAGCGTGATGTAGGAGAGCACGATCACCGCGGCGACGATCACCGACACCCACAGCGGCCAGCCCAGCAGCACGTTCAGAATGCTGCCCAGCAGATACAGATTCACGCCGGCGATGAGCACCTGGGCGAGCGCGAAGCTGATCGCGTTCACCAGGTGTGCCCCGGTGCCGAAGCGCCGCCGCATGAATTCCGGCACGCTGCGCACCTTGGAGCCGTAGTAGAACGGCATCATCACCACGCCGAGGAACAGCATGGCCGGGACCGCGCCGATCCAGAAGTAGTGCATGGTCGGCATGCCGTACTGGGCGCCGTTGGCGGACATGCCCATGATCTCCACCGCGCCCAGGTTGGCGGAGATGAAGGCCAGGCCCGTCACCCACGCCGGGAGCGAACGGCCCGACAGGAAGAAGTCGATACTCGACGACACCCGCTGCCGGGCCAGCAGGCCGATGCCCAGGACGAAGACGAAATACAGTGCGACGAGGACGTAATCGACGGGTGCGGCGTCCAGCCGCAAAGTGGTGCCTTCGGCTAACACGTGCGGCGTACCCCCTGCCAACACCGAATCGATCAGTCCTGGGGGCTCAGCAGCGGGCGGCATTCAGCTCTCCTGTCGAGAAACATCATCGGATGACCGGTCGGGATACTAGCGGCTTGTTAGCGCTCACAGGAGTGGTTCGACCGGTCCGTTTTGCCGCGTCCCGGTGAAAGGCCCGATATCGACCAGCGAACCGCTCGCCGAGCGCGGCGCGCGGAGTCTACCCATACGGGAGCGCGCAGAGGCGGCGCGGGAGGGCGTGATTCGTTCCGTCCGGAACGAATTCCCCTGTCGCAGCGGCGTTTTGGCGCACGACACTCCTCCGAAATGCGACACTGGGTCGCCACGGAAAGGACCCCGACATGAACACGCCGAGACGACACGCGCGGAGAGCGTGTCCGGTTTCGGGGCCACCCGCCCGATCCCGGGAGACGGGTTGTCAGGGGTGCAAGCAATCACCCGGCAAGTATTACCGATGGCCGAATTCGCCGGGGCCGCAACCTCTCCGCCGACCGCATGGTGCAGGAACCGGAGGGCAAGCCCCGAATTGCGCGGGCCCGTACCGCCCGGCGGGATCCCGCCATCGACCCGGACCCCGGAGCGGAAAAGTTTGCAGCACGCTTTCCGCAACACGCGCGGCGCACCACGATCTACGATGCAAGATTCCCCTTCGCGGCCTCGAGTACGCGACAAGGACCCCGTCTTCGTGCCATGATCAAGTCGGTTGTCCAGGTCTCGGGGCCGTACCCGTGGGCCCCGGCCGGGACATCTGTTCGTGCAACATCTCCCGGTACTCGGTCGGCGCGACACACCCCGAGCATCGGGTGAGCGTGGGGGTCGCGCGGCGTTCACGGATCCGCGGCGCGGCCGAGTTCATAGGGGACGGAGCGGACAAGGGGGGCTGATGGCACTCGAACAGCACGCGATCGGCGTCCGGCATCTGTTCGGGCGACCGCTCGGAAACTGGTGGCACACCGCATTGTCGGTGGCCGCCGCGACAATCGTCGCGACACCGTTGTTCGTCGGCTCGCGCTCGGCGGCGCTACTCGCGCTGGGCACGGTCGCGACGGCGACACTGATCATGATCGGCATCGGCGTGCGGCGGCACCGCCCGCCCGCGCCGGCGTCCTGGTATCTGCTGGGCGCCTCGTCGATCCTGTTCGCCGTGGGCACGGCGATGCGCATCGTCACCAGCGATCACGCGCATCCGCTGGACGATGCGGCGACGCTGGCCGGCTACGTCGGGGTGGGCGTGGCGGCGTATCTGTGGCTGTGTCCCCGGCGGGCCAGCTACCCACCGGACGTCATGCTCGACTCGGCGCTGATCGGGCTGGGCTCGCTGCTGGCGTCGTGGATGTTCCTCATCTCGCCGGTGCTGCACGCCACGCACACGCCGGACCGGGCGACGGCGCTGGCGATCGTCTTCCCGCTGCTGGACGCGGGGCTGCTGACGTTGGTCACCCATTCGATGGTGACGGCCAACCGCTCGGAGGTCTCGCTGCGCCTGGTGCACGTGAGCGCGCTGGCGGTCGTGGTCACCGATGTGCTGCACAATCTGGCCACGGCCGGAACCATCCACATCGACCACCGGGTGCTGCTGGCGCCGACGCTGTTCGCCTATCTGGCCATGGGTCTGGCGGCGCTGCAGCCGACCATGACGGCCCTGGGCGGGCCGCGGCAGATCCATCCGCATCGGTCCCGGCAGCGGGCGAATGTGATCGCGGTGGCGCTGGTCGTGGCGTCGCTGGTGCCCGCCGTCGGCACGCGGTTGAGCGCCCTCGACCGGATCGTGGTGTCGGCGCTGCTGGCGTGCCTGCTGATCGGGGTGCTCGCGCGCAGCGAGCGGGCCATCGTGCGCAGCGCGCGCAGCGAACGCCGCGCCCAGTACCAGGCCGACCACGACATGCTCACCGGCCTGCTGAACCGGTCGGCGCTGCTGCGCGCACCGGCCCGCGACCAGGAGCGCTGGACCGGGCGGCCGGTCTGCCTGCTGTTCATCGACCTCGACGGGTTCAAGACGATCAACGACAGCTACGGACACGCGGTCGGCGACGAGCTCATCGCCAATGCCGCCGCCCGGATCCGCCGCATCATCCGCCGCGACGACATGGCGGCCCGCTACGGCGGCGACGAATTCGTGGTGCTGGCGGACGGCGGGCGGCAGGAGGCCGAGCAGCTGGCCGAACGCCTGCTGGCCACCTTCACCAAGCCCTTCGAGCTCAGCGTCGGCGAGGTGCGGATCGCGGCCAGCCTGGGCATCGCGTGCAGCGGCCCGCGCAGCGCCGACGCGACCGTCTACGACCTGCTCCGCGAGGCCGATTCGGCGATGTACCACGCCAAGGAGTACTCGCTGGGCTACGCCTTCCACGAAGACGTCCGCCACCGCGGGCACACCGACCTGTCCCACTGCCGCTGGCCCCGCGAACAGGCGGTCTAGGTCCCGGCCAAAAGCGCGCCGGGATGGCCAAAAGCGCGCCGGGATGACGGAGGGCCAACGCGCCGGAATGACGGAGAGCTCGCGCACCGGAATGACGAAGGGCTCGCGCACCGGGATCACGAAGGGCTCGCGCACCGGGATCACGAAGGGCTCGCGCACCGGGATCACGAAGGGCTCGCGCACCGGGATCACGAAGAGCTCGCGCACCGGGATCACGAAGAGCTCGCGCACCGGGATCACGAAGAGCTCGCGCACCGGGATCACGAAGAGCTCGCGCACCGGGATCACGAAGAGCTCGCGCACCGGGATCACGAAGAGCTCGCGCACCGGGATCACGAAGAGCTCGCGCACCGGGATCACGAAGAGCTCGCGCACCGGGATCACGAAGAGCTCTTGTCATTCCGGCGCGGAATCCTCAGTCGGTCAGCTCGTCGAGTAGTTTGCGGGCCTGTTCGAGTTCGGCTTGGAGCTGTTCGACCTTGGCGCGCTGGCTGGTGCGGACCGACTCCAGGATCGAGTCGACGACCTCGGCGACCTCCGGGTGCAGGAGCTTGGCGGCCTGGGCGACCGCGGCGCCGGAGACGGGCAGGCCGCGGACCGTGCGCTTCTTGCCGTTGACGACGTCGACGGTCCACTCGCCCTCGGTGGTGCCGGAGAGGGTGACGGTGACCTCGGGGGCCTTGGGCTTGCGGGCCGCGGCGGACTTCGCGGGCTTGGGGGCGGCGCCGCTCGGCTTGGCGGCGGGCTTGGGGGCGGCGTCCGCCGGTTTGGCGGGCGAATTCGGTTCGGCGGCGGCGGGTTTCGCCGGTTCCGGGGTGGGCGCGGGCGTGTGGACGGTCGGCGGCATGGTCACTGCGGTGTCCTTCCTGGTTGCCGTTGTCTTTTTCGCGGTGCTCGATTTCGCGGCCGCGGCGGGCTGGCGCCGGGCCGGTTTGGTCAGCGTGACTTCGGTGGGCGAGAACGACAGCACGTCTTTGGATCCGGTCGGCCGCACCTGGAGGAAGTCTCCCTCGGAGGGCTCACCGAGCGCGACCACCTTCCCGGAACGGCCCTCCGGGATGCCGACGGCGGCGGCGGTGAACCACACCATGGGTGGGCGGCCGCCCGCAATATCCGCGGCGATCTGCCGAATCTCGGTGTCGGACAGCGGTTGTGGCTTCGTTCGACGGGACGACATGGGTGCACTCCGGGCGGGCTCGTTGACATCTGCGTGTCAAGAGCATGCCCCATCGCACCGACAAGTCCACATCGCCCGGTTCGCACCGATCCCACCATCCGCGTTGGCAAATATTGGGCTACATCAATGTTCGGTCCTGCTCGCGGTTCTCGATCGCCTCGGTGAATCGTAGGCGTTGACGAGGTGGCGTGCGATGGGTTGCGTGAAACAGCCTCGGCCGCGCGGGCGTCCGAGGCTGGTAGCGGACCGGAACGGATGCAGACACGCCGATTTCGCATCGCTCCAGCAACACTCGGCGTGTGCCCGCGACGACGGCGCGGGCGCGGCGCGACTCAGGCCGCGTCGCTCACATGCCGCACGGATTCGCCGATCACGGCCTGTTCGTCGCCGACGAGCAGGCGCAGGAACTCCTCCTGTTCGCGCCGCCCGCGCGCGGCGGCCCGATCGGCGCCGCCCGGCAGCAACAATGCCGCGCCGCTGTGGGCCAGATTCACCGGGATGCGCAGCAGCGGATACCACGGCGGCATATAGGCGGGCAGCCCGAGCCGCCGCATGGCCTGCGGGCCGAGGAAGGCGCTCGCGATGGACAGGTGCTGGGCGCGTGCGATGCGCCCGCGCAATCCGGGCATGCTGCGGAAGTGCCAGCCGAGCGGGTCGTCGCCCATCGGCATCGCCAGCTGCAGGGTGGTCTCGTCGGGGTTGGTGATCGCGGTCATGCAGTGGTACAGCAGCCGCACCGCATCGCGAAAACCGTTGGGCAGCCATTCGTCCCGCACCCCGATCAGCCAGCCCACGTACCGGGTCAGGTGCGCGGCCGCGTCCAGATCGGCCCGGGTGGGCACGATGCCCATCGGCATGGCGCCGACGAACGGCGAGATCAGCGCGCCCACCAGCGTTGCCGCCATATCCGTCTGGTTGATCGGCACGCCCCACTCGGCGGTGTCCCAGTCCGGCAGCGCCGCGACGTGCCGCCGCACGAAGGCGTGGATGAGCCGCACCCGGATGGTGGAACGGTAGCCCGGCCCGAGCGGCCGCATGCCCTCCTCGGAGCTGACGTCCAGCGCCCACTGCAACGTCTCGGCGAAGCGCTTCGCCGGGCCCTTCTCCAGCGCGCCGGTGCGCACCAGGGTCTTGTTGAAGCCCGAGGCCAGGTATCCGCCCAGCAGCGCGACGTCGCGGGCGATGTACAGTCCGTCGGCGCCGCCGGCCCGGAACACCCGCTCGGCCCGGCGAATCTTGGCCCAGTCCACCCACTCCGGCACCGTCTCGTAGCGAACGAAGAACTCCCGCAACGGTTCCGGCGCCTCGGGTACGGAGGCGATGCCCGCGTGCAGCGCGCGCTCGAACAGCGGGCGGGTCCGGTCGGAGCCCTCGGCGCACATCCAGTCCACGAGGCGATCCATCGGCTCGTCACCGACCAGCAGCGCCTCCCCGAGGACCCGCCACTGCCGCGGAGAGGGCTTGCCGATGCCCATCAGCAGGGCGAACGGACGCAGGCCCGGGACCTTGCGCGGAGAATCGGGGTGCCTGCGGGGAATGGCCGGGGACGCAACCGTGGGATTCATCGCGGCTCTCCTTCGAGCGGGGTTATGAAATAATGTAGGCCGCTTTCTATCATTGCGTCAACGGTCGCGCGGCGCTCGCCTCCTCGGCCAGTGCGGCGACGAAGGCGTCCACGTCGTCCGGGGTGGTGTCGAAGGAGCACACCCAGCGCACGACGCCGGTGTCCTCGTCCCAGACGTGGAAGAAGTAGCGCTTGCGCAGCCGGTCGGTGACCTCGGGCGGCAGCGCCGCGAAGACCTCGTTGGCCTGCACCGGGTAGGCGATCCGCACGCCGTCGACCCGGCCCGCGGCCACGGCCAGCCGGGTCGCCATGGCGTTGGCCCGGGTGGCGTTGCGCAGCCACAGATCCCCGCCGAGCAGGGCCTCGAGCTGCACCGAGACGAAGCGCATCTTCGAGGCCAGCTGGGTGGACGACATGCGCAGGTATTCGATGTCGTGGATGCGGTCGGTGAGCGCCACGACGGCCTCGCCGAGCATCAGCCCGTTCTTGGTGCCGCCGAAGGACACGATGTCCACGCCCGCGTCGGTGGTGCACGCGCGGAGCGAAACGCCCAGGTGCGCCGCGGCATTGGCGATGCGGGCGCCGTCCAGGTGCACCAGCATGCCGAGGTCGTGGGCGTGCCGGCAGAGCGCGCGGATCTCCTCGACGGTGTAGCAGGTGCCGAGTTCGGTGCTCTGCGTGATCGAGACGGCCAGCGGCTGGGCGCGGTGCGCGTCCCCGCGGCCCCACGCCTGTCGATCGATCAGTTCCGGGGTGAGCTTCCCGTCGGGCGTCGGCACCGGGTAGATCTTGATGCCGCCCACCTTCTCCGCGGCGCCGCATTCGTCGCTGTTGACGTGCGCGGTCTCGGCGCTGATCACCGCACCCCAGCGCGGCAGCAATGCCTGCAGCGCAACGACATTCGCGCCGGTGCCGGTGCACACCGGGTACACCCGCGCTCCCTCCCCGAAGTGCCGGGCAAAGGTCTGCCCCAGCGCGACCGTGTAATCGTCGGCACCGTAGGCACTTTGATGCCCGCCATTGGCAACGGCCAGCGCCGCCAACACCTCCGGATGAATTCCGGCCCAGTTGTCGCTGGCAAAACTACGGGCAGCGGGATCATGGCGACGAACAACTTCGGTCATGATCGCACCCTATCGCCGCCGATGACGGTGCGGTGGGCCGAAGGTCGCCGCGGGGTCCCGGCCAAAAGCACGCCGGGACCAAGGAGTAATCGCGCGCCGGGACCAAGGAGTAGCCGCGCGCCGGGACCAAGAAGTAGTCGCGCGCAGGACCAAGAAGTAATCGCGTGCCGGGACCAAGGAGTAGCCGCGCGCTGGGACAAGGGAGCCGCACGTCGGGACGAAGGAGCCGCGGACCGGGACGAGGAAGCCGCGGACCGGGACGAAGGAACCGCGGACCAGGACGAGGAAGCCGCAGACCAGGACGAGGAAGCCGCAGACCAGGACGAGGAAGCCGCAGACCAGGACGAAGGAGCCGTGGGCCGGGATGGGACGGAGCTGCGCGCTGGGGTCGGAGGGGGCCGGGGTTATCGGTTGCGGGGGACGGTGGTGGCTTGGAGGGTGGTGGCGGTGGTTAGTAGGAGGAGGGCGGGGGGCCAGGTGGTGGTGAGGGTGTGGAGGAGGCCCAGGAGGGCGGGGCCGGTGGCGGCTATGAGGTAGCCGATGGATTGGGACATGGCGGCCAGGGCGGCGGCGTGGGGGGCGTCGGGGGCGTGTTCGGATTGGAAGGACAGGGAGAGGACCAGGCAGATTCCGGCGCCTATGCCGATGGTGAGGACGGAGACGGCGGCTAGTTTCGGGGCGCAGGCGAGTAGGAGGAAGCCTCCGGCGTTCAGGAGGGACGCGGATACCGCCAATGCCCGGGGGGTGGCGCGGGTGCGCAGCAGGGGCACCGCGTTCACGGCGAGCAGGCCGAGGATCTGGAAGGCGAACAGTGCGAATCCCGAATCCCGAGCGGAGATTCCCTGGTCGTGCAGGATGCTCGGCAGCCAGGCGATGGTGGCGTAGAAGCCCAGCATCTGCAGTCCGGTGAACAGCGACACCCGCCAGGCCAGGGCCGAGCGCCACGGCAGCGGCGCGCGGACCGGTGCGGCGGCGGCCGGTGGTTCGCGCCGCCGATGCCGCGACCAGATCAGCGCCGCCAGCACGGCCGGAATCGCCCAGCACGCCAACGAGGTTCGCCAGCCGCCGGGCAGCACCGCCGCCAGCGGCACCGCGATCCCGGAGGCCGTCGCCGCGGCCGCCGTCATGGCCGTGACATAGCGCGCGGTCGCCGTCACGATCCGCGGCCCCGGCACCTGGGCCCGCACCAGCGCCGGAAGCAGCACATTGGCGAAGGCGATGGCGGCGGACGCGATCACGGTCCCGGCGAACAGCAGCGGCACGCCGGGCACCGAGCGCAGCAGCAGCCCGGCGGCCACCCCGGCCAGGGCCGGTCCCAGCAGCCGCCCCGGGCCGACCCGCACCGCGCGGGCGGCCAGCGGGGAGACCGCGGCGAAGGTCAGCAGCGGCAGCGCCGTCAACACCCCGCACCACGCGGCCGACAGCCCGGTCCCGGCCGCGATGGCGGGCAGCAGCGACCCGACGCCGGTCAGGCCGCTGCGCAGCGTCACCCCGACGCACACGATCGCGACCACGAACCCGACGGTGGGGGCGCGGTCGCGCACGAGCGCCGGAACGCTCATCGCCGATGGGCCGCGACCCGACGCTCGCCGCCGAAGGTCATGCGCCGAATCAGGGTGTCGCGCAGCACCAGCGCGTGGAACACCACCGCGCAGATGTGCGCGGTGAAGGCGGCCAGCAGCGCGTAGGCCAGGAACTCGTGCACGGTCCGCAGTGTGGCGTACAGCTGGGCGTCGACGGGCACGATGGCCGGAATCCGCAGCCCGCCCAGCACGTGGATCGGAATCCCCGAGGACGACACCAGGCACCAGCCCACGATCGGCTGCGCCAGAAACAGCGCGTACATGAGCAGTTCGGAACCGTTGGCCACCAAGCGTTCCGGCCTGCTCAGCGGATCGTGCCGCCGCGGCGGCCGATGCAGGACCCGATTCCCGATCCGGATCACCGCCAGCACCAGGATCACCAGGCCGAGGGTCTTGTGGACGGTGAGCAGCCGCCCGTAGTCGCCGTACGAGCCGACCAGCGCGCCGCCCACGAAGATCATGGCCACGATCGCTATCGCCATGAGCCAGTGCAGGATTCGCGCCGTCACGCCGAAGCGCTCGGGGCGGGCGACCTCGTCGCGCACCGCCGTCATCACGCCTCCTCCGCGACGACCGCGCCCGGCGCGGTGGGCTCAGCGCTGCGGCGGCGGAACGATTCGGCGTAGGCGGCCGAGCGCGCCGCGAGCAACGGATCGTCCGAGGGCGCCAGGCCGTCGGGCAGCACCAGCGGATCGAAGGCGACCGCCTCGACATTGCCCACCGCCTCGGTGTGCACCCGGTCCACCACGACGGTGCCGACCGCGATCCGGCGGCGGTCGTCGGGCCACGGCTTGGTGGCGTCGTGGGTCGGGTCGACCCCGGGCACCCCGACCACCAGCACCAGCGTCCACCGCAGCGGCCCCGCCGCGATCCGCCGGATCAGCGGCGCGAAAAGCCCTGCCCCGCCATTGTTTTCCGCCGAGGGCGCGGTCTCCGGCTCCAGATGCCAGCGCACCGGGACCCGCCGCCCGTCGTGCGCGATGCACTCGAAGGCATTGAGCCCGTAGAAGGTCGAGCCGACGAACCCGGGCGCGGGCGGGGTGCGGCCGATGATGTCCAAGGCCGCCGCCGTCTCGGGATGGGTCGCCAGGTGCTGCTTCATCTTCTCCGGATCGGGCTTGCCGGTGGCCGGGTCGGGCGCGAATGCCGTTGTGCGCGTGTAGAAGTCCTCCGGCGTGGCGTCGAGGAACACCGGCACGTTCACCATCGCCATCCGCCACTGCTCGCCGCCGGGCAGGAACAGTTGCAGCCCGAGCCCGCGCGGCGCGGTCGGATCGTCCGGCATGTGTGGGTTACCGCCGCCGAGGGAGAACCGCCCGGCGAGCCGGTAGCGGCCCGGCCGGAACGCCGACGCCTTCGACAGCTCCGCGCCGCTGCCGTTGCTGTCGAAATACCCCGACACCGCAACGCCTTTGGCGTGGTTGCGGCGGTATCCGGGGAAGTGCCCCCCGGCGGCGGCCTCCAGGCGATCGACCATGCGCCACGCCGTCAGCCGCCACGGCCCCACGATGTCCTCGCTGACCAGGAATCCGCCGATCCCGGCGAGGCCGACGCCGAGCACGGCGGCGGCCCCCAGCAGGGTGCGGCGATTCAGCGGTACCCCCGACCTGTCGGTCATTGCTCTCCCCTCGTTCGGTTCTCCGGTGTCACGGCGGGCCCATCGCGCGCAGCCGCCGCACCTCGTCCACATCGATGCCGGGCTTGCCGACCAGCAGCATGTCCGTCGGCGGGGCGGCGCCCACCGAGGGATCGACCCGGATGTCGATCACGTACGGCTCGCCGTCGGAGACCACCTTGAGCCCGTGTTCGATGGCGTCGCGCAGCTTGCGCCCGTCGGAGACCACCTCGCCGTCGATGCCGAAGGTGGCCGCGATCTGCGCGAAGTCCTGCACCGGCTGGCCGAGTCGCAGATACCAGGCGTCGTGCGCGGGCCGCCAGCCGTACAGCGCCTCGATGGATTGCAGCCCGTTGATCAGCGACTTGTACTCGTGGTTGTTCATCACCAGATACAGCACGGGCAGGTGGAACTTCCGGGTGGTCCACCAGGAATTGGTGTGGAACAGCGCCGAGCCGTCGCCCACGATGTCGACCACCAGCCGCTCCTGCCCCACCGCGAGGGCGATGCCGATCGAGGCGGGCAGCGAAAAGCCCAGCGCGCCACCGGATGTGCAGAAGTAGGCGTCGGGATGGTCGTAGTGCAGCACCTGCTGAATCGTCGGCGACACCGCGAAGTCCTCGTTGACGATGGTCAGCGGCCGGCGCAGCGTCTGCTGCAATTCGGCGAGGACCATCGGCACCTGGAAGTCCGGGATCGGGGCCTCGTCGTCGCCCGGAAAGGCTTGCGCCGCGGTCGAGAAGGCCGTGGCGCGCTGTGCGTCCAGCATCAGGATGCGCTGATTGCGGGTACCGGCCACGGTTTCGTCGTAGCCGGGATGCTCGACGACGGCGTCGATGATCAGCGGCAGCGTCATCTTGATATCGCCGAGCACCCCGACGTCGGCGAAGTGGTTCTTGCCGATCTCCCACGGAT
Source organism: Nocardia terpenica (assembly GCF_013186535.1). Classification (NCBI taxonomy): domain Bacteria; kingdom Bacillati; phylum Actinomycetota; class Actinomycetes; order Mycobacteriales; family Nocardiaceae; genus Nocardia; species Nocardia terpenica. Next base: position 1,587,767 of record NZ_JABMCZ010000003.1, on the reverse strand, counting down.
CGTTGTGCAAGGTCACCTGGGTGAGCCGGTCGGGAATGATCGGCCCGTCCGCCCAGCGGAACACCAGGACCTGCGCCTGCGAGTTCACCCCGATCTGGAACAGGACGTCGAAGTCCCCCAGCTGCTTGTGCACGCCGTCCTGGGTCGGCATGAGCTCCCCCTGCCAGTGCGGCAGGTCGTTCGGATAGTTCATCCGGCTGGCCTGGTTCTCCGAATACACCGCCGCGCCGAGCAGATTCGCCAGCTGCTCGATCTCCGGCCAGGCGCCCGCCTCGCCGACGCCGTCGCCGACCAGCAGCGCCGGATTGCTCGCGCGGGCCAATCGGTCGGCGACGGCGGAGATTCCGGCCGGGTCGCCGGTGGAGCGGTGCGCGATGCGGGTGAACCGCCCGTGGTCCGGCGTGGTCGGGCTCTCCACCAGGAAGTTCCACGGGATGGCCAGGAACACCGGCCGCAGCGGCGGCACCGACAGCTCCTTGAAGGCCCGCTGCAACACCAGCGGCAGTTCGTCGATGGTGCGCACCTCGTGCGCCCACTTGGCGTATTGACCGGCGGTGCGCACCAGGTCCGACCCCAGGATCGGTTCCTGGCTCAGCAGGTCGCTGTGCTGCTGACCGCAGAACACGATCAGCGGGATATTGGAACGGTAGGCGTTGAACAGGTTGTCGATGATGTTCGCGGTGCCCGGGGTGACGTGCACGATCGCCGCGCCCGGCCGCCCGGACATGCGGGCATAGCCCATGGCGGCGCCGACCGCGATGTTCTCGTGCAGGCACGGAATGTAGGACACCCCGTTGGCGGGCACGGTGGTTCCGTCGATGAGCGGAATCTCGTGTGTGCCCGGCACGCCGAAGGCGTATTCGACCCCGGCCTCGCGCAGGTAGTCGAAGACCAGGTCGCGGCCGAGCTTGCGATGGCGGGTGATGGATGTGGTCATGATGGTGTCTCTCGGGTGAATCGGTGGCCGCCGTCAGCGGCCGGTCCAGATCGGCGCGCGCCGCTGCGCGAACGCCCGGGGACCTTCCTCGGCGTCGGCGGACCGCATGCGCAGGCTTTCCCAGTGATAGGTGCGGGCGAAGGCCACCGGCAGCGGGTCGGTGAGCGAGGCGGCGGCCGCCTCCTTGATGGCGCGCAGCGACAGCGGCGCGCACGCCAGCACGTCGGCGATCCAGCCGTCCACGCACCCGTCCAGGTCCTGCGGCTCGACCACCTCGTTGACCAGGCCCAGTTCGGCCGCCCGCCGCGCCGACATCCGCCGGCCGGTCAGCAGGTGGCCCATCGCGATCCGGTACGGCGCCTGCCGGGGCAGGCGGAACACGCCGCCCGCGCCCGGGATCAGGCCGAGCCGCGCCTCGGTGAGGCCGAATTCGGCGTCGCTGGACGCGATCACGATGTCGGCGGCGAGGGCCAGTTCGAAGCCGCCGCCGAGCGCGTAGCCCGACACCTTCGCGAGAATCGGTGTGGGGAAGGAGAATCGCTCGGTAATGCGCGGATAGCCGAGCCTGCCCGCGCTGCCGAACGACGACCGCCCGGCGCCCCTGCCGTCGCGTTCCGCGAGTTCCTTCAGGTCCTGGCCGACCGAGAAGGCCCGTCCCCCACGGCCGCTCAGCACCACCAGCCGGATGCCGTTGTCGGCCTCGACGTCGTCCCAGATCTGCCCGAGTTCGGCGTGCATGCGCAGATTCATGGCGTTGAGCACCTCGGGCCGGGCCAGCTCGACGTGCGCGACATGCCCGTCCCGCCGGTAGGCGACGGTGGTGAACTCGGTCATCGGCTCGCCCCGTCGCTGAAGCGGTGCACCTTCGCCAGGACGTCCGCGCCGTACAGCCGCTCCGCCTGCACGCGGGCGAATTCGGCCAGATAGCAACGGAATACGTCCTGCGGCTCCTCGGCGGCGACCAGCATGCGCTTGTTGGCCACCACCGCGGGCGAGTCGAGCCGGGCGGCGGCGTCCTCGACGGCCTCGTCCATCGAGGCGGGCTCGACCACGGTGTCGATCACGTAGCGGGCGTCGGGCTCGGTGGCCCGAATCCGCCTGCCCCACAGGATGACATCGCGGGAGAGCCGGTGGTGGGCGGCGCGCCCGAGGCGCAGGTTCGCCACGCCCGGGACGATGCCCTCCTGCGCGGCGGGCAGGCTGAGATAGCTGTCGGACGCGGCGATCACGCGATCGAAGACCAACAGCAGCTGCATCCCGCCGCCGATGGCGAAGCTGTCGACCGCCGCGACCCACGGCTTGAGCACCGGTCCCGCGGGCCCGGATGCCGTGCCGCGCAGGATCTTCGCGATGTATCCGGTCTCGCGGCCGAGGATGAAGTCGACGAACGAGATCCGGCCCGCGTGCAGGTCCACCAGGTTGATGCCCGCGCTGAACACCCGCCGCCCGCGGTAGCGGGGATGGTCCATCACCCCGCCGCGGACCACGCCGACGTGCGACTGCTCGTCCAGCAGCACCAGATCCACCGCCGTCTCCATGTCGGCGACGTGCCCGTTGTCCTCGGCGTTGAGGCAGTGGGTATTGGTGATGGTGAGCGTCGCGGTGTGGCCGATCCGGGTCACGGTGACCGCGGGCAGCATCACCGTGCCGGTGGCCTCGAACCGCGCCAGCAGCCCGGCGGCCCGATCGGTCGGCGCGCGCATGGCGTCCAGAAGATGGTTGCCCGCAACGGGATCGGCGAGCATCGCGTGGAAGAACAGGCCCTGGTCGAGCTCCCAGCCCTCCTTGTGCGCCTGCGGCAGGTCCGCGTCGGCGGCGAGCTGGTCGGCGTCGGGCAGCAGCCCGGGGAACCGCAGGGTGGCGGCCTCGGCGAGGGCGGCCAGCCGCAGCGGCCGCCGGAAGTCCTCGGTCGCCGCCCGGTACACCGTGCGCGCGTGCCGTTCCAGGAATCCGCGGCGGCGCTCCCGCAGCGCCCGATGCGCCCGCGCCGCCCGGTCGCGGCTCGCCTCGCTGCGGTCGCGCACCGGCCCCAGCGATCGCAGCAGCATGGCGTGTGCGGCTGCCGCACTGCGCAATTCGATGCGATCGCGGTCCAGGTCGCCGGGGGCGGCGACGGTGGCCGTCCCGGCGGTCACGACGCCGCTCGATCCCGGCGCAGCGCGCGGTCCGAGGCGGCCAGGTGCGCGCCCAGCGCGTCCTCGAATCGCGTTGTCGCCGCGTCCAGCAGCAGGCGGCGGCGGATCGCGAGCTCGGTGCCGACGGCCGAGTCGAACAGCGCCGCTCCGGCGCGCAGGGCGTCGGTCTCGGCGGCCGAATCGGTGACCACCATGTCGACGAGGCCGCGTTCCAGCGCCTGCCGCGCGGACAGGGCCCGGCCCTGGATCACCAGATCGCGGGCGCGGGCGACCCCGACCTCGGCCACCAGCCGGTACACCGCCATGGCGGGCCACACCCCGGCTTCGGTGCTGGCGAACCGGAATTCGGCGGCCACCCGCAGGATGCGGTAGTCGGCGACGAGCAGCAGTTCGGCGGCGGGGCCGTAGGCGTCGCCGTCGACGGCGGCGACGATCGGCAGGGGCACCTGCTCGAGGCGGCGCAGCGCCCCTTCCCACTTGCTCACCTCGCCCACGGTCGCCTCGCCGGGCCACGCGCGATACTCCCCGGATCGCGCGCCCTGGATGCGGAGCACGACGCAGTGCGACCCGTCCGCCGCGTCCTCCGCGCGGCGGGCGACGGCGGTCACCGCGTCGATCAGTTCGGCCCGCAGCGGGCCGTGCGCGGGCACGGCCGCGGCGATGATGTCGGTCCCGGAACCGTCGACGACGGCATGCGGGCGTGAAATGTGTTCGGTATTCATCGAATCAACCTCGTCGGCTTTCTTCGCACGGTGAATTCAGAATTCGAGGAGGGCGGTTTCGATCTGCGAACCGGGCCCCATCGTCATGAAGACGCCGTAATCGCCGGGCCGGGTCGTGCCCTCGGCGAGCAATCGCCGATAGGAGAACAGGAACGATCCGCTCGACATATTTCCGTAGTCGCGCATGACCCCGACGGTGTGCCGGAGATCGTGTGTGGTCAGCCCGAGGTTGACCTTCACCGCGTCGATCACCTTCTTGCCGCCGGAATGCACGACCCAGTGCGCGATGTCCTTGCGCCGCAGGCCGTTTTCCGACAGCAGCCGGTCGACCACGATCTCCACGTGGGCGCCGACCTCGTACGGGACTTCCCGGTCCAGATAGAAATTGAACTTTCCGGCGTCGGAATCCCAGTCGTAGCGCATGGCGTCGACGGCGTGCCGAATCATGTAGCTGCGCTGGGCGATCACCTCCGGAGTCCGGCCCGGCTCGCAGCCCAGGGTGGCGGGCGCGCCCGCCCCGACGGCCAGGGCGGCCGCGCCGTCGCCGAACAGGCTGTTGACCACCGCCGTGCGCATGGTGCCGTCGAAAACATAGGCGGCCGAGCACGCCTCCGAGCAGACCAGCATGGCCAGCTCGCCCGGATGCGCCGTCGACCAGGCGGCCGCCGCGGTCAGGCCGTTGAGCCCGGCGTTGCAGCCCATGCCGACCACGTCCAGCCGGGCGGTGTGCGGCGACATGCCCAGCTCGTTGATCAGCAGCGCGCTGAATCCCGGCGTCAGGAAACCGGTGGTGGTGACGGCGACCAGGTAGGCGATATCGTCGGGCTCCCGGCCGATCTCGCGCAGGCAGGCGCGAATGGCCTCGGCCCCGGTGCGCACGCCGTGGCGGCGATGCTTGGCCAGCAGCTCGCCCTGGGTCTCGCTGCGGAAACCGCCGTCGGCGGCGCGCGGCGGCAGGGTCAGGAATCGGTGTTCGATTCCGCCGTTGAGGAATACGCCCCGAATTTTGGGGTCGGTGATCCCGAGCAGATCGACGAGTTCGCGCTGACGGTATCGCGTCGGCGGGTTGGCGGTGGCCACGCCCAGCAACCGGGATCGCAGCGGCCCGCGCGCGTATTCCGTTGTCCGCGTGCTCGATTCGAGTTCCGGCGCGGAAAGGTGCGGTGAAAGTGTCATGATCGGAATCCGTTTCGTCGCTCGTTCCACGAGACGAAACGCCCCCCGTTCCGTATCCACATGTGGTCTTCCTTTTGAAAATCGCTGATTTCAAACATCGCCGCCCATCGGCGTGACGCGCTCCCCCGAGCAGATTTTCGTTTTCTCGGACGCGAGACTAGCAGCGCCCCCCACCCCCGGCAACCATGATTCACCGGGCCCCGGACCCCCTCATTCGGTCGTACGTCCGGAATGCAATGCGCCGCATGATATGTCACCGAAATGATCGCGCTGGACAGTACCGGTGCCGCCCCCGTAATTCGGGGCATATCTTTTCGCGGCTCGAATGTCGTTTCACCGCACCGCGGTAACTCCGCACGACGGCGAAAACGCCGATGCGATCTTCGTCACAGCATGGTCAGTGCGCGACGGGCTCGACCCAGCGCAGCGCCCAGCGATTGAGCGCGAGCAGCACCTTGCTCAGGGCGGCCCCCTTCTCGGTGAGCCGGTAGTCGACGCGCACCGGCGGGCCCGGATCGACCCGGCGCTCGACCATCCCCTCGACCTCGAGGTCCTTGAGTCGCTGCGACAGCAACTTGTCGGTCATGCCCGGAATCGCGGCCGCGATATCGCTGAACCGCGCCGGGCCGACGACCAGGACCCGCAGCACGGTGGCCGCCCACCGCCGCCCCAGCATCCGCGTGGCCGCGTCGAAGTACGGGCAGTACGGCAGGATCGCGCCGGCATCCGGCTCGCGCTGTGTCATGGCTCACTCTCCGCTAACTTTTCTCTCGATAGTAACTATCTTCTAGATAGTAATCCGTTTCCCGGAAAGGACGAGGATATGACGACCGAGACGACCGCGGCGCCGCCCACCTGGGGCGCCCCGCGCAACAAGACCGTCACCTGGTACGACCCGGTGGCTACCGCCCGGATCGGGGCGACCATGTCCGGGCTGGAGTATCTGCGGGCGGTGGCCGAGGGCGAACTGCCGAACCCGCCCATCGCCGCCACGCTCGGCGGCATGACGGCGTTCACCGTGTCCGAGGGCGAGGTCGCGTTCACCTGCGTGCCGGACGAATCGGTGTACAACCCGATCGGGACGGTGCACGGCGGGGTGGTGTGCACGCTGCTGGACTCGGCGGTCGGCTGCGCGGTGCACACCCTGTTACCGCCGGGCATCGGCTACAGCTCGGTGGAGTTGAAGGTCAGCTATCTGCGGCCGATCCACGCGAGCACCGGGCCGGTCCACGCCCGCGGCTGGGTGACCAAGCCCGGGCGGCGAATCGCCTTCGCGGAGGGCGACATTCGCGACTCCGGGGGCAAACTGCTTGCCACGGCGTCGAGTTCGCTGCTGGTCTTCCCGTACTCCGAGTGAAAAGGCGCTGTTCACCAGAACATTGCCATTGCGTCCATCCTCGGACGATAACAATTCCGACTGGAAGAGGTTGCCGCGCGGGCGGATCTGTGTAAGAGTGCCGTTGCTCCACACTTTCTTGCGGTTTCGGGCAGGCGATCACGGCGGGAAGTGACCGCACCACGCCACGGCGTGGCCCGATGCTGTAGCTTTGCCGGACCCCTTGTGAGAGCTGACAATGACGCGGATCTTCCAGACCCAATCCGAGATCATCATCGCCGCCGCCCCGGACGCCATCTTCGACGCGGCCACCGACCCCTGCCTGTGGCGGCACACCTATCCGGCGTGTGTCGCCGTCGAGCGCGGCACGGCCGGACCGGCGCGGGTCAACGACACCTTCACCGAGGTGGTCGCGGTCGAGCGGGACACGATCCGGGTCGGGTGGCGGGTGGACACCTGCCGCCGCCCGACCCGGTGGATCATCAGCTCCCGCACCGTCATCGCGCCGCCGATCGCCGACTTCGCCGCGACCATGACGGTGAGCTACTGCGTCGCCCCGGCGGAATCGGGCGCGCCGCGGCTGCGCCGCTCCATGCTCACCGCCGTCGCCACCGACGGCCGCATACCCCGCGCCCTGACCGACCTCTTCGGCGAAACGGCTTGCCACGACGCCCATTTGGCCGAGATCAAGCGCCGCCTCGAGCGCGCCTAGTTCGCTGCCGCGGGCACGTTCACCGCGGCGATGTACTCGATCGCCGCGTGCAGGTCCGGCAGCACCCGGTGGGCGAGCCCGCGGGTTTCCGGCGTCGGGGACACCAGGTCCGGGATCAGCAGGCACCGCAGCCCGGCGGCGTGCGCGGCGCGCAGGCCGTTCGGCGAATCCTCCAGCGCCAGCGTGTATTCCGGGTCGGCGCCGAGCGCGGCCATGGCCGTCAGGTACGGCTCGGGGTGCGGCTTGCCGCGCTCGACGTCCTGGCGGGTCACGATCGCGTCGAAGCGGTCGGCGATGCCCGCGGCCCGCAGGTGGTGCTCGGTGCGGGCGCGGCCGGAGGAGGTGGCGATGGCCTTGGGAATCGCGTTGCTCTCCAGCCAGTCCAGCAGCTCGGCCACGCCGGTCTTGGTCACCAGCCGTCCGCCCGCGACGAGTTCGCTCAGGTGCGTCTCGTGCAGGGCGAAGAAGTCCTCGAGCGGGAATTCGGCGCCGAAGGACTCGACGGCCAGTTCGCGGCAGCGATCGGCCGGCATGCCGATCATGGAGCGGCGGAACTCCAGGGTCAGGTCGTAGCCCAGCGCGGTACCGGCGCTGGCCAGGGACTCCAGGGCCAGCCGCTCGGAGTCGAGCAGCAACCCGTCCATGTCGAACACCACCGCGGCCACGGGTTTGACGACAGTCATCCGTTGCTCCTTTCGAATTCCGGCAGCAGGCGTCGTCGCACCGCCGCCCCGACGCCGTCGCGGGCCAGTTCGGCCAGCGCGTCGCCCACCTCGCGATGCACGCGCTCGGGCTCCGGCAGGGTGCCGAAGATGTCGGTGCGGTGCAGGAACGCACCGGCCCGCCGGTGCGGATCCGCGATGGCGGACAACTCGTCCAGCGTATCGGCCTTCGGGTCGACCAGTTCCATGACCGCGCCGGGGGCGCGGCTGGCGTCGAACCAGCGGATCCAGGCCGCGATCAGCAGCGCCGCGCCCGGGGTGGGGCGCCCGGCGCGGATGTTCTCGGCCATGGCGTCGACCACGCGCGGGATCATCTTGTCCGAGCCGTTGCGGCCCACCCGCGTCATGTCGTGGCGGATGGCCGGGTTGCGGAACCGGACCATCAGATCGTCGACGGTGCGGTGCAATTCGGTGTCCGGCAGCGTCAGGGTGGTGCCCTGCTCGCGCAGCATGAACTGGCGGGCGAGCGCGCCCAGCGCCGGATCCGCGCTGGCCTCGGCGATGGTGCCGTGCCCGTCGAGCGCGCCCAGGTAGGCCAGCAGCATGTGGGTTCCGTTGAGCAGCCGCAGTTTTGCCAGCTCGTAGTCGGTCACGTCGGCCACGAACCGGGCGCCGCCCAGCTCCCAGCGCGGGCGCTCGCCCTCGAAATCCTCGATGGTCCAGGTCAGGAACGGCTCGGCCGAGACCGGGCTCAGATCCTCGATGCCGCCCAGCCAGTTGCGTGCCACCGCGGAATCGGCGGCGGTGGCGGGCTGCACGATCCGGTCGACCACGCTGGACGGGAACTGGACGTTGCGGTCGATCCAGTCGGCCAGCCGCTGATCCCGCAGGGACGCGAAATCGATGACGGCCCTGCGCAATTGGCGGCCGTTGGCGGTCATGTTGTCGCAGCTGATCACCACCGGCGGGGCGCCGCCGCGGCGGCGGACCACATCCAGGCCGCCGACAAGCATGCCGATCGAAGTGGACGGCCTGGTGCGGCAGTGCAGATCGTGCTGCACCGGATCGCAGTCGGCATCGAGGCGGCCGGTGGCGGGCGAGATGCAATATCCGCTCGCCGTGACGGTCAGCGTCACGATGCGGACCCCCGGATCGGCGATGCGGCGGGCGACGCCGACGCGGTCCGACGGCGCGTGCACGGCCTCGGTGATGGTACCCACCACCTCGGCGTTCACCTTGCCGCCGTCGTGCAGCAGCGTGGTGTACAGGTTGTCCTGCGCACGCAGCGCGTTCACCACCGACGGGCGGGACATGGCGACGGCGGCGATGCCCCAGCGGGGATCGCGGTCGGCGTCGATGGCGTGCTGGGTCACCAGCGCCTGATGGGCTCGGTGAAACGATCCGCAGCCCAGATGAACGATCCCGGTGGCCAGGCTGCGCGGCAAAAACCGGGGTCGGGCAACCGATTCGGGCAGGCGGGGAAGAATGTCCGCGGAAAGCCGGGGAACAATGCGATTCCGGGGAATTATCGGAGATTCGGCTGCCTGCTCGGCAACCGCGGTGTTCGTTGGCACACGCATGCGCGGGGCCTCCAGGGTGTTCGGGAAAACTGCCGATCAGCGACGACTCCGCGTTGAACCTGTCGCGTTTCAGACGCTAGGTCGGGTTCGGCGATTTTTCGAGCGAGCCCCCGGCGAAACGGTAGCTATTGATGGGTTGACTACGGTCTGACGGTGCTCGTAAACGAGCGGTAAATCCCCAGTTCGACATGCTTCCATTCGGAAAAACGGGGCCGGGAATTCGCCGTCCCGAGTTATTTCCGTGACCTTGCTCACCGACGTCCGATTTCACCCTTTGGCGCGGTTCGGCAAATATGAGGAAGCCTCGGATTCGGCCGGTCAGCCCGCGGAACCGGCGGGCTCGGGTTCGCGGGCAGCGCGAGCGCGGACGGTCCCCACGATCGACCCGGCGATCACCAGCGGGAAGCCGATCGCCATGCCGGCGGTCAGCGGTTCGCCGAGCAGGCTCACGCCGATCAGCAGGGCCACCACCGGGTTGATGTAGGTGATGACCGTGGCCCGGGCCGGGCCGACCTCGCCGATCAGCGCGAAGAACACCAGGAACGCCGTCGCCGTGCAGATCACCGCCAGGCCCAGCACCGACCAGCTCGCGGGCGCGGTGAACCGCTCCGGCCAGCGCCAGGCCGCGAAGGGCGCGTAGATGATCGTGGCGAACACCAGCGACCCGGTGACCACGCCCATCGAGGGCAGGTCGGCCAGCTTGCGGTTGATGATGATCGGGCCGGTGGCGTAGCCGATCACCGTGAGGCCGACCGCGCCCAGCGCGCCGAGATCGGACACATCGATGTCCAGGCCGACCAGCGTGCCGACGCCGATCAGCCCGACGACCAGGCCGAGCACCCGGCGCGCGTCGAACCGGTCGTGCCCGAGCGCGGTCACCAGCACCAGGGCCACCAGCGGGACCGCGGCCAGCAGCAGACCGGTGGTGGAGCTGTTCAGCCTGGTCTCGGCGTGCCCGAGCAGCAGCCACGGCCCGGAGATCTCGACGAGCGTGTAGGCCAGCAGCCACCACCACCGCCGCAGCACCGGCAGCAGGGCCCGGGTGAACAGCGCGACCGGCAACAGCAGCAGCGAGCCGATCGCCGTGCGCCCGAACGCCACCACCACGGGATCGAAGTCGCGCACCGCGATCCGGATCATGGCGTACGGCACCCCCCAGATGACGCCCATCGCCAGAAACAGCACCCAACCCCGCCGCGTCATCTGTCCTCCGAACCCGCACTGCCTGCCACCGAAACAATGACAGACGGGGGCGACATCCCCGCGCCACCGAATTTCGGGGCATGCGCGCGACGACCGGCTATGACCCCGCACACGGTGAGTTATTACCTGTGACACCGCTCACCGAGATAGTTAGCGCAGCTATCTATCTACTACCCTGGGCCTGGTGAACTCGTCCACGACCGAAACGAGGAAGCGGACGATCGGGTTGGTCTGGTCGCAGACATCCGATCGTGTGATCGCCGCGCACGGCCGGATCCCCTGGCGAGTACCGGAGGACCTGGCGCATTTCGATACCGTCACCGGCGGCCACACCGTGGTGATGGGCCGCGGCACCTGGGACGCGCTCGACGAGCAGGCGCGGGCGCTGCCCGGCCGCCGCACCGTCGTCGTCACCCACGATCCGGAGTGGTTCGCGCCGGGCGCCGAGCGCGCGGGCTCGGTCGCCGAGGCCCTGTCGATCACCGACCCCGACGAGGTGTGGGTCATCGGCGGCGCCGAGATCTTCCGCGAGGCAATGGAATTCGCGACGGTGATCGCGACGACCGAGATCGGCCCGCCCACCGACGGCGACGTCTACGCGCCCGAGATCTCCGGCGATTTCGTGATGGCCTTCACCACCGGCGTCAAACAGTCCGACAACGGCGAGAACACCTACCTGTTCCGCAGCTACGCCCGCGTCTGAGCGCCGGACCCCCGGCGCGCCCGGAGCCAGCCGAAGCTCAATTGCACCGCCCGCGACCAGTTCTCGTACTCGTCGGCGCGATACCCCGGATCCATCCGCGGTAACCACTGCGCCGCCACGCGCCAATTGCGGCGCAGCCCTTCCAGATCCGGCCAGTAACCGACCGCCAGCCCGGCCGCGTAGGCGGCGCCGAGGGAGACGGTCTCGGAGACGAACGGCCGCAGCACCGGGATGTCGAGCACGTCGGACACGATCTGCATCAGCAGGTTGTCCGAGGTCATCCCGCCGTCGACGCGCAGCGAGCGGGCCTGCAGGCCGGAGTCCGCGTTCATCGCGTCGACCACGTCGCGGGTCTGCCACGCGGTGGCCTCGAGCACGGCGCGGGCCAGATGCCCCTTGGTGATGTAGGAGGTCAGCCCGACCACCACGCCACGCGCGTCGCTGCGCCAGTGCGGCGCGTACAAGCCGGAGAAGGCCGGAACGATATAGCAGCCGCCGTTGTCTTCCACTGTGCGCGCGAGGGTTTCGATCTCGGGGGCGCTGGCCACCAGGCCGATGTTGTCCCGGATCCACTGCACCAGCGAGCCGGTGACCGCGATCGGCCCCTCCAGCGCGTAGACCGGCTCCCGGTCGATCTGATAGCCGATGGTGGTCAGCAGGCCGTGCTCGGACTGCACCAGCTCACTCCCGGTGTTCATCATGAGGAAGCCGCCGGTGCCGTAGGTGCACTTGGTTTCCCCGCGCGCGAAACAGGTCTGGCCGAACAGCGCGGCGTGCTGATCGCCGAGGGCGGCGGCGATCCGCATCCCCGGCACCACCCGGGTGGTGGCGCCGTAGGAGGCGGTGGAGGGCTGGATGCGGGGCAGCATGGCCGCGGGAATTCCGAAGAACCGCAACAGTTCCCCGTCCCAGGACAGCGTCGCCAGGTTCATCAGCAGCGTGCGGCTGGCATTGGTGACGTCGGTGACGTGCAGGCCGCCGTCGACGCCGCCGGTGAGGTTCCAGATCAGCCAGGTCTCCATGGTGCCGAACAGCACCTCGCCGCGTTCGGCGCGCTCGCGCAGCCCGGGGTTGGCGTCGAGCAGCCAGCGCAGCCGCGGGGCGGCGAAGTAGGTGGCCAGCGGCAGGCCGCACAGCTGCCGGATGCGGTCCGCGCCCGGGGCGGACTCGAACTCGCGCACCAGATCCTCGGTGCGGGTGTCCTGCCAGACGATCGCCCGCCCGATCGGCACGCCGGTGCGCCGGTCCCACACCACGGTGGTCTCGCGCTGATTCGCGATGCCCAGGGCCGCGACCTCGTCCGCGGTGATCCCCGATTCGTTGAGCGCCCGCGGCAGGATCCGTTCCAGATTGCGCCAGATCTCGGCGGCGTCCTGTTCGACCCAGCCGGGCCGCGGGTAGTACTGGTGGTGTTCGCGCTGGGCCACACCGGCCAGGCGGGCCCGCTGATCGAACAGGATGCACCGCGTCGACGTGGTGCCCTGATCGATGGCCAACACGTAGCGTTGCGTCATCCCCGATCGCTTTCTGTCCAGTGGCCGGTCGAAAGCCGCTGCCCGGCACCGAGATCCCGCGATACCGCGCGGGCGGCGTCGCGCACCCGGCCGACCAGCACGGGCCGCGGCCGCAGCTGGGTGTCGCAGAGCCGGTCGAGCGGGCCGGTGATGCCGAGGGCGCCGACGACCAGGCCGCCGTGCGCGCGGATCGGCGCCGCGATCCCGGCCTCGCCGGGCCGGAATTCGCCCGCGTCCCCGGCCCATCCGTGCTGGCGCACCTCGGCCAGGACCCGGCCGAGCACGGCCCGGTCGGTGATGGTGCGGCGGGTCAGCGGGGCCGGTTCGCGGGCGCGCACCCGGGCCGCCAGATCGGTGTCGTAGGCGAGCAGCACCTTGCCCAGCGCCGTCGCGTGCGGCGGCAGCTGCTCGCCCACCGCGAGTTCCTGTTCGCTGTTGTCGGGCCGGAACACGTGGTGGATCACCACCACATGCTCGTCCACCCGGGCCGCGATCCGCACCGATTCCCCGGTTCGCGCGGCGAGCGCGTCGGCCCAGTTGATCGCCCGCGACCGCAGCTCGTTGGTGTCGACGTAGCCCGCGCCCAGGTCCAGCAGCGCGGTGCCGAGCCGGTACTTGCCGGTGGCCGGGTCCTGGTCCACGAAGCCGACCCCGTGCAGCGTCCGCAGGATGCCGTGCACGGTGGGTTTGGGCAGGCCGAGCGCACCGGCGATCTCGGCGACGCCGAGGCGACCCGGGCCGCGGGCGAGCAGCCGCAGCACCGCCGCCGCGCGTTCGATGGATTGGATCGGGCCCGGCATGGGAAACAACCTACCGGCCATTCATTCGACAATGTCGAACTTCGGGCGACCACCCGGCAACACGCTATGACGCACATCACACTACCTTCTCGGACATGGGACAGTAGCGGTGCGCGCGGTCCCGCTCCACTCCGTACGTTCGACAATGTCGAACGCGTCCTATGTCCGGTTGTGCATCCTGCTCGTAACGTCGGCGGGAGGACGACTGGTTCGATGGTCGTCAAAGGTAGACGGAGGCTCAACGGTGAACTTCGGCTCGATCTTCGTGAGCGAGGCATTCGGCACGGGAGTGCTGATCCTGCTCGGCGTCGGCGTGGTCGCTAACGTGTTGCTGGCTAAGACCAAGGGTTTCGACGGCGGCTGGCTCCTGATCAATTTCGGATGGGGCATCGGCGTGATGTCCGGTGTGTATGTCGCCTACAAGACCGGCGGCCACCTCAATCCCGCGGTCACGATCGGCATCTGGACCAGCGGCGCGCACGAGTACGCGCCCGGCATCCCGGTCACATTCGGCAACACGGTGGCCTATATCGGCGGCCAGATGGTCGGCGCGATCCTCGGCGCGGCGATCGCCTTCCTCGCCTATCGGCAGCACTTCGCCGCGGAGAGCGATGCCGGAAAGAAGCTGGGGGTCTTCTCCACCGGCCCCGAGATCCGTTCCTACGGTTGGAATTTCCTGACCGAGGTGGCCGCGACGTTCGTGCTGGTGTTCGTGATCGTGAGCTTCGGCCACACCCCGACCGGGCTGGGCCCGGTCGCCGCGGCGCTGCTGGTGCTCGGCATCGGCGCCTCGCTGGGCGGGCCGACCGGCTATGCCATCAACCCCGCCCGCGACCTGGGTCCGCGCATCGCGCACGCGCTGCTGCCGATGGGCGCCGGTAAGAACTCCGACTGGTCCTATTCCTGGGTGCCCGTGCTCGGTCCGCTGGCCGGCGGCGCGCTGGCCGGTCTGGTCTCCCAGTTCGTCTTCTGAATTACTTTTTCCCCCAATAATTTTCAGAACTCCGAAAGGATGTCCGATGACTCGCTACGTCGGAGCCATCGACCAGGGCACCACCAGCACGCGCTTCATGGTGTTCGACCACAACGGCGCCGAGATCGCCCGCCACCAGCTCGAGCACGAGCAGATCCTGCCGCGCGCGGGCTGGGTGGAGCACAACCCGACCGAGATCTGGGAGCGCACCCGCTCGGTCGTGCAGACCACCCTCACCAAGGCGAATCTGAGCGCCGAGGATCTGGTCGCGGTCGGCGTCACCAACCAGCGCGAGACCACCGTGGTGTGGAACCGCCACACCGGGCGGCCGTACTGCAACGCCATCGTCTGGCAGGACACCCGCACCGACCGCATCGCCGCGGAGCTGGAGCGCGCCGGGCACGGTGAGATCATCCGGCGCAAGGCCGGTCTGCCCCCGGCCACCTACTTCTCCGGCGGCAAGCTGCGCTGGATCCTGGACAACGTGCCCGGTGTCGCCGAGGACGCCGCGCGCGGCGATGCCATCTTCGGTACCACCGACACCTGGCTGCTGTGGAATCTGACCGGCGGGGCGGACGGCGGCGTGCACGTCACCGATCCGACCAACGCCAGCCGCACCATGCTGATGAACCTGGAGACCTGCGACTGGGACGACGAGCTGCTGTCGCTGTTCGGGATTCCGCGCGCGATGCTGCCCACCATCGCACCCTCGTCGAATCCGGGACTGTTCGGCACGACCCGCGTCGACGGACCGTTCGGCGGCGAGGTGCCGCTGGCCGGTGTGCTGGGCGATCAGCAGGCCGCGACGGTCGGCCAGGTGTGCTTCCGGCCCGGCGCGGCCAAGAACACCTACGGCACCGGAAACTTCCTGCTGCTCAACACCGGTACCGAGATCGTGCGCTCACAGCACGGCCTGCTGACCACCGTCGCCTACAAGTTCGGCGACGACGCGCCGGTGTACGCGCTGGAGGGTTCCATCGCGGTGACCGGGTCGGCCGTGCAGTGGCTGCGCGACCAGCTCGGCATCATTTCCGGTGCGGCACAGAGCGAGTCGCTGGCACGGCAGGCTTCCGACAACGGCGGGGTGTACTTCGTGCCCGCGTTCTCGGGATTGTTCGCGCCGTACTGGCGTTCGGATGCGCGCGGGGTGATCGTGGGCCTGTCGCGCTACAGCACCAACGCGCATCTGGCGCGGGCCACCCTCGAATCGATCTGCTACCAGACCCGCGACGTGGTCGAGGCCATGCAGGCCGATTCGGGCGTGAAGCTCGACGTGCTGCGCGTGGACGGCGGGGTGACCGCCAACGAGCTGTGTATGCAGCTGCAGGCCGATTTCCTCGGCGTTCCGGTGTCGCGGCCGGTGGTCTCGGAGACCACCGCGCTCGGCGCCGCCTACGCCGCGGGCCTGGCCGTCGGGTTCTGGGCGAGTACCGATGAACTCGAGGCGAACTGGGCCGAGGACAAGCGCTGGGAGCCGGCTCTGGCCGAGCGGCAGCGCGAGCGCGGCTACGCCCGCTGGAAGAAGGCGGTCGCGCGCACCCTCGACTGGATCGATGAAGACGACGACTGAGTTTCACTGATATCAAGGAGAATTCGCTGTGACCGCACGTCTGGATGCCGCCTACCGGGCGGCTGCACTGAACTCGTTGGGTGACACCGAGATCGATGTTCTGGTCATCGGTGGCGGCGTGGTCGGCGCGGGATCCGCGCTCGACGCCGCCGCCCGCGGCCTGTCGGTAACCCTGGTCGAGGCACGGGATTTCGCGGCCGGCACCTCGAGCCGCTCCAGCAAGCTGATCCACGGCGGGCTGCGCTACCTCGAGCAGCTCGACTTCTGGCTGGTGCGCGAGGCGCTCAAGGAGCGAAAGCTGCTGCTGCGCAAGCTGGCCCCGCATCTGGTGCACCCCATCTCGTTCCTGTTCCCGCTGCAGCACCGCTGGGAGCGCCCCTACATCGGCGCCGGCGTCGCCCTCTACGACACCATGGGCGGCGCGGGCGCGGTGCCGATGCACCGGCACCTGTCCCGCACGCGCGCACTGGAATTGGCGCCCGCGCTGCGTCCGGACGCGATGACCGGCGCCATCCGCCTGTTCGACGGGCAGGTCGACGACGCCCGCCACACCATGACGATCGCCCGCACCGCCGCCCAGCACGGCGCCACCGTGCTGACCCGGACCAAGGTGACCGGGCTGCTGCGCGCGGGACAGCGCGTGATCGGCGCCTACGTCACCGATCTGGAGACCGGCCGCGAGTACACCGTGCGCGCCCGCCGGGTGATCAGCGCGACCGGCGTGTGGACCGACGAGATGAACAAGCTGACCGGCGTCGAATTCCCGTTCCACGTGCGGACTTCCAAGGGCGTGCACATCCTGGTGCCGCGCGAGCGGCTGGACCTGGACACCGGTCTGATGATGCGCACCGAGAAGAGTGTGCTGTTCGTGATCCCGTGGGGGCGGCACTGGATCATCGGCACCACCGACACCGACTGGTCGCTGGACAAGGATCACCCGTCGGCCAGCGCCGCCGATATCCGCTACATCCTCGATCACGTGAACGCGCTGCTGCGCGAGCCGCTCACCGAGGCCGACATCGTCGGCACCTACGCGGGCCTGCGGCCGCTGCTGTCGGGCGCGTCCTCGAGCGACACCACCAAGCTGTCGCGCGAACACGCCGTGGCCGAACCGGTTCCGGGCCTGTTCGTGATCGCGGGCGGTAAGTACACCACCTACCGCGTGATGGCGGCGGACGTGGTGGACGCCGCGGTGCAGGGGCTGGGCCGCGCGGTCGCCCCGTCGGTGACCGAGCACCTGCCGCTGCTGGGCGCGGTCGGCTACCACGAGCTGCTGGCCGATGCGGCCGCGGTGGCCAAGGACGCCGATCTGCCGGTCGCGACGGTGCAGCGCCTGCTGGGCCGCTACGGCTCGGCCATCCACGACCTGTTCGAGCTGATCGCGCGCAACCCGGAGCTGCGGGCCGCGCTGCCGGGCGCGGCGGACACCCTCGCCGCCGAGGTCGTCTACGCGGTCACCCACGAGGGCGCGCTGCACCTCGACGACATCCTGACCCGCCGCACCCGGATGTCCATCGAACTGGCCGACCGCGGCGTGGCGGCGGCCCCGGAGATCGCCCGCCTGATCGCGCCGCATCTGGGCTGGGACGAGGCCACCACCGAGCGCGAGGTCACCCGCTACCGCGACCGTGTGGCGGCCGAGCTGGCCGCCAACGAGGCGCTCGACGACGAGACCGCGAACGCGGCCCGGCTGGTCGCCTCGGCCTGACCCGCCACGGCGTAAATGCGAACGGGGGCAATCTCTTCCGAGGTTGCCCCCGCTCTGTCGTTCATTCGCCGGCGGGGAACTCCAGCCGGAACACCGCACCCCTGCCGGGCACGGATTCGACCGTGACGCGGGCGTGGTGCAGCGCCGCCACCTGGGCGACGATGGCGAGGCCCAGCCCGTGGCCGGGCTTGCCGCGGGCGGTGGTGGCGCGGTAGAAGCGGTCGAAGACGTGCGGGAGGTCGGCGGGGGCGATGCCGGGGCCGTGGTCGCGGACGGTCAGGACGCGGTTGTGCAGGTCGACGCGGACGATCGCGCCGGGCGGGCTGAATTTGGCGGCGTTGTCGAGGAGGTTGGTGACGGCCCGGGACAGGCGGCCGGGCGCCCCGGATACGGTGGTGGCCTCCAGGTTGGTCACGAATGCTGCTGCGGGCCAATGCTTTCGGGCGACGGCCACCCGGTCGGTCACCACCGCGTCCAGGCGCACGTCCTCGAACGGTTCGCCCGTGGCCTGCGGATCGTCGGCCCGGGCCAGCTCGATCAGGTCCGAGACCAGGCCGGACAGCTCCTCGACCGGGACCTTCAGGGCGTCGGAGGTGGCGGCCAGCTGCTCGGGGGTGAGGCGATCGGCGCGGCCCAGCAGATCGAGATTGGTGCGCAGCACGGTGAGCGGCGTGCGCAGCTCGTGGGAGGCGTCGGCGACCAGGCGCTGTTGCGCCGCACGGGAATCGCGCTCGGCCGTGAGCGCCTGGTCGAGCTCGTCGAGCATGGCGTTGAAGCTGCGGGCCAGTCCCGCCAGTTCGGCCGAGCCGGTCACCGCGATGTGGCGGCGCGGATCACGGGTGCCCGCAACCTGTTCGGCGGCGCGGGTCAGGGCGGTGACGGGGGCGAGCGCGCGGCGCGCCACCAGCAGCCCGACGCCGACGGCCAGCGCGGTGCCCGCGATGGCGGCGGCCAGCAGCGCGAAACCCGTTCGCCGGATACCGGTGTCGACCTGATCGGCGCGCTGCCCGACCTGCACCGCGGCGCCCGGCCGCAGCTGGGTGGTGTAGATCCGCATCCGGAGGCCGTCGAGGCTGGCGTCGCTGAAGTAGGAGGCGTGCGATCCCGTTGCCACCGCGCGGGTTTCGGCGTCCACCGGCAGGGTGTCGCGCGGATCGCGCTCGGATTCGATGCGGCCGTCGGTGTCGACCACCTGCACGCAGCTGGGCGCGGCCAGGTAGCGGCAGGGGCCGGAAATCGTTGCCACGTCGGGCTGTACGTCGAACTGGCGGGCTATTCGGGTCGCCTCCCGGCGCAGGCCGGTATCGAGGGCGCTGCTCAGCTGATGCGACACCACGACGTAGGCGGCCAGGCCCATTCCGGCCAGCGCCAGCACCATGGCGGCGATGAAGGCGAGGGCGATCCGGGCGCGCAGCGTGCGCGGCCTCACGACGGCCCGAGCCGGTAGCCGACGCCGCGCACGGTGTGGATCAGCCGTGGCTCGTCGCCGGTTTCCAGTTTGCGGCGCAGGTAGCGGACGTAGACCTCCAGCGAATTCGACGACGGCCCGAGCTCACGGCCCCACACCCGTTCGATCAGCAGTTCGCGCGGCAGGGCCTGGCCGCCGTTGCGCAGCAGGATCTCGAGGAGCGCGAATTCCGTTCGGGTGAGCTCGATCTCGCGATCGCCGCGGTACACCCGGTGGGCGGCGGTGTCCATGGTCAGGTCCGCGCTGGACAGCGGCGCCCCGTCGTCGGGATAGGTGCGGCGCACCAGGGCGCGCACCCGGGCGAGCAGTTCGTCCAGGTCGAACGGCTTGACCAGATAGTCGTCGGCGCCCGCGTCGAGCCCGTCCACCCGGTCGGCGACGGCGTCTCGGGCGGTGAGCATGAGGATGGGGGTGCGGTCGCCGCGGGCACGGAGGTGGCGGCAGGCCGTGAGGCCGTCCATGAACGGCATGAGCACGTCCAGCACCACCACCTCGGGCTGCCAGCGCCCGATCTCGGCCAGCGCGGCGGCCCCGTCGCCGACCGCGCGGGTCTGGTATCCCTCGCTGTCCATGGCGCGCACCAGCGCATCGCGGACCGCGGCTTCGTCGTCGACCACCAATACCCGCACGATCGCCGATGATACGTTTTTCATCCGATTCTCATCGGCGGCCGCAAATCTGTGGCGTATGAGATTTCGCCGCATCGGTCCCGTGGTCGTGGCGCTCGTGGTGTGTCTGGCCGTGGGCGTGTCCGCGATACTGAGCACGCATCGGAGCCGGGCCGCCGCCGTCCGGGTCACGGGCAATCGGGTGGCGATCCCGATCGATGGCGGCACGGCCGAGGTGGACGCCACGACCCTGCGGGTGACCGCGGCCGGATCGGAGCTGTCGGCCCCGGCGGCGACCGCGCTGGGTCCGGCCGGGCCGATCCGGGTCGAGGGCGGGGCGGCGACCTGGAGCTATCCCGACCGGCAGTGGACCGTGACGGCGGCGCAGGTGCGCGGGCGGCTACAAATCGAGGTGCGCAGCCTGCGGGACGGCTCGATGGTGTGGCCGGTGACCGGTGGCGATCCGGCGGCGCGGGCGCTGGAGCTCCCCCGCGGCGAGGGCCTGTCGCTTCCGGTGACCGATCCGTTCTGGAACTCCGCCGATGCCGCGCTGGTGGACAACCCGATGGGGCTGACCTCCGGGCTGACCATGCCGCTGTGGGGTTATCAACTCGGCGATCGGGGCGTGAGCTACCTGGTGCCGACCGATATCGGCGGCACGCTGACGGTGTCGTCCGCGGCGGGCAGGCTGCGGGCGCGGGCGGAACATCGCTTCGACGCCCGGGCGGGCACCCGGCTGTACACGGTGCTGTTCGCGCTCACCGACGCCTCGCCGGTGGCGCCCGCCCGGGACTACCGCCGGTGGCTGCTCGAGCACGGCGCGCTGCGGTCGCTGGCGGACAAGATTCGGGAGAATCCGCGAATCGGGACGCTGCTCGGGGCTTTTCACGCCTATCTGTTCGGCGACGGGCGGTCGGAGCAGGCCGTGCGGCAGCTGCGCGAGTCGGGGGTGAGCCGGATGTGGCTGGGCTACGACTCCGACGACCACCCCATGTCCGCGGCGGCGGTCTCGGCCGCGCACGATGCCGGTTACCTTGTGGGACCGTATGATTCGTACGACAACGCGCAGGATCCGGCCACGGCCGACAATCCGTCCTCGCGCTGGCCGGGCGATGTGTGGCCGCGGGGGTGCGTGCAGCGGCAGGACGGCTCGCCGGAGTCCGGATTCCACGGGCGCGGCTGCTACCTGAGTTCGCAAGTGCTGGCACGGAATCCGGCGCTGTATCGGGATCGGCTGGCGGCCGTGACCGCGAACGGGGCCGACAGCTATTTCCTCGATGTCGATGCGGCGGGCGAATTCTTCGACGACTACAGCCCGGCCCACCCCATGAACCAGGAGCAGGACCGGCGGAACCGGCTCGACCGCATGCGGTGGATCGCGCAGGACCGGCGCCTGGTGCTCGGATCGGAATCGGCCGGGGCGTGGGCGGCTTCGGTGCTGGCGTTCAGTCACGGGTCGCAGACGCCGGTGAGCGGCGCGCTGTGGCCGCTGGAGCGCGACAAGGCCGCCTGGGGCGGGTACGCGCCGCAGGCGGCGCCGAAGATATTCTTCCAGCCGGTGCGGCTCCCGGCGAACCTCGCCCGGGCGATGTTCGATCCTGCGTATCGAATTCCGCTGCTGGAGACGGCATTACACGATTCGATGATCTCGGCGGACCGCTGGGAGCTGTCCTACGGCAAGCTGCCCGAGCAGCAGACCATGCGGGCGCTCACCGCGATCCTGAACAATACGCCGCTGAATTTCGTGCTCGATCGCGCCACCATTGCCGAGCGGGGCGGCGAGATCGCCCGGCTGCAACGGTTCTTCGCGCCGCTGCACCAGGCGGCGGGCACGCTGCCGATGACCGGATTCGAGTGGCTCACCGACGATCATCTGGTGCAGCGCACCGTCTTCGGCGATCATACGCTCACCGTGACGGCGAATTTCGGCTCCCGGCCCTATGGGGATCTGCCCGCGGGGTGCGTGGATGCCACGCTGCCGGGCGACCATGCGCCTCGCCGCCTGTGCCCCGGGGCGGCCCGGTGATCGTGCGTACCCGCCGCGCGACCGGCGCGGATCTGGCGCTGCCGGGCGCGGCGCTGCTGCTCACGCTGCTGCTGCTCGAGCATGACCGGGTGCCCGATATCCTCGGCTTGGGCACCGTACTCGACTGCGCGGCACCCTGGTTGGGCGTCGGGATACCCGTGCTGGTCCTGGCGGCGTTCGCCTGCCGCTCCCGTATCGGTGCCGTCGCGGCCGTGATTCCGCTGCTGGCGTGGGCGTATCTGTTCGGGTCCTGGTGGGCCGGAACGGGTTCGAATGTCGCGGCGGCCGACCGGCTCACGGTGGTGACGCAGAACATGTACGCGGGCAACGACTCACCCTCCGCCGCCGTCCGCTCGCTGGTCGCTACCGGGGCCGATCTCATTGCGCTCCAGGAATGTTCGTCGGGCAACCGGGAGTCGGCCGCCGAAATTATGTCCGTCACGCATCCGTACCACGCCGCCGAGGGCACCGTCGCGCTGTGGAGCCGCTATCCGCTCTCCGGCACCAGCGTCGCCGATGTCGGTGCCGGGTGGCGGCGCGGCCTGCGCACCCATGTCGCCACTCCCACCGGCGATCTGGTCGTCTACGTGGTGCATCTGCCATCGATTCGCCTCGGCGACACCGCCGACCGTAACGGTGGCCTGCGTACCCTGTCTCGCGAACTCGCGTCCGATCCGGCCCGCCGCATTGTCGTTCTCGGCGACTTCAATACCACCGGCACCGACCGCCACTGGGCCGGATTCGCCCCGGGTTATCGGGACATTCGCACCTCGGGAGCGCAATTCACCTGGCCCGCAGCCCTTCCCGTGGTGGGACCCGATCACATCCTGACCCGCGGTCTCGCTCCCGTCTCCTCCGCGACGATCCGCACCCCCGGGGCCGACCATCGCGGGCTCGTGGCGGTTCTCGCGGTGCCCGCTCAGGACAGTCCGGCGCGCAGGGCGGTGATGCGGTCGACGGCGGTGGAGAATGCGGCTCGGTCGAGTCGGCCGTCGGTGTAGGCGGCGGCGAGGGCCGCGGTGGCGTCGTCACCCTGGGTGGTGTCGCGCGCGGAACACAGGATGAGGTCCATGCCCGCGGCCGCCGCGGCAACGGCGCGCTGGCCCGTGGTGCCGAAGGCGTCGAGTGATCCGGCCTCGAGGGCGTCGGTGATGGTGACGCCCTGGAAACCGTTGTGGCCCCGCAGTTCCTGTCCGACGATCGTGGGTGACAGGCCCGCGGGATGGTCCGGGTCGAGCGCGGGATAGGTGGCCCAGGAGACCATGATCAGCTTCACCCCGGCGGTCACGGCCGCCGGGTAGGGCAGCTCGTCGACCGCGCGCAGGGTCGGGAGGCTCACCGGGAGGGTGACCGGGCCCAGGTCGGTGTTCTGACCGGCGGGCGCCTTGCCCAGTCCCGGAAAGTGTTTGGCGGTGGCGGCGACGCCGGTGGTCTGCTGGGCGACGATGAACGACGCGCCCAGCGCGGCGGCCTCGGCGGGGTCGCTGCTGTAGGAGCGCTGCGGGCCGTCGATGAAGTTCCCGGGTGTGTCGAAAACGTCCAGTACCGGAGCGAGATTCACGTTCATCCCCACCCCGCGCAGGTTGTTGCCCGCGCCGACGCCCGCGGCGACCGCCGCGGCCACCGGATCGGGCGCGCTGCCGACCTGTTTCTCCGACAGCGTCGGCTCCCCCGGCAGCCGCCGCACCAGCCCGCCCTCCTGGTCGGTCATCAGCAGCAGCGGCTGGCGAATCGGGCTCTGCGCCTGCGCTTCTCGCAGCTGCGCGACCACCCCGGCGATCTGCTCGGGGTCGGAGATGTTCTCCCCGAAGAAGATCACCCCGGCGGCCCGCCCGCCCCGGATGGCGTCCAGCAGCGACGGCGGCGGCGTCAGTCCCCTGTACGAGTACACCACCCGCTGCCCCGCCAGCTGCTCCGGCGTCCACTCCGCGCGAGCCCGCGGGGCCGTCATCGACACGGCGGCCACCAGCAGCCCGGCCAGGACGACCGCCAATCCTCCACGCCTGTACCGAGATTCGCTCGAACCACCGCTCTGCGGCATAACGGACTCCTTCCCACCCGCTCGAGCCGACGACTCGCGCGACGGTGCGACACGCGGTAGCCCCACCCACCTCAGCATCGCACGCGCCGACCCCCGCCATGGCCGACTCCGCCGAAAAGTCCCGAACCGCATCGCATGTCGGCGCGAGCTAGGGCCGCCAGAGATCGACGGCGAGCAGCGGATTGTCGGCGTCAGCGCTGACGCCGTACTCGCGGCCGAAGGTGCCGAACCAGCCTGCGCTGTATGGTCATTACTATTGTTCGGGTCGACGGGGTGGATGTTGTGGGTGCAGGTGATGAGAAGCCGGAGGCGCAGGACGCCGGTACGGGGCGGGGGGCGTCGCGGGTGGGCGGCGGGTGGACCGTCGGGTTGATCTGTGTGGCGATTGTGGCGGCCGGGGTGCTCGGCGCCTGGTTTGTGCACAAATCGGAGCCGGAGCCGTCTTCCGGCTACGCCTATGTCGAACCGCCGGTGAGCTACCCCGTGGCGATTCCGGGGTGTGCCACGGTCGAACCGCCTCGCAAGGGGGGATTGACCGGCGTGGTCACTCTTCGTTCGTTCTCCTACGACAATCCGGCCTATCCCTGGTTTTCCGGCGCCAAAGCCGGGGCGATGACACAGGCACTGCGGGATGCCCTACCGGGCGGCGTCGAGATCGGCTTCGCCTCGGTAGAGCAATCCTTGGTGTTCCAGCCCATACCGAAGACGGATCCGGGCAAGCCGACCCCGCTCGACGGTCTTACCACTGCGGAAGGAACCGTGATCCGCGGCGATCGTTCGGGTTCGCTACGGGTCACCGTGCGGCAGTCGAGCGACCCCGTTCCACCGTGTGTGGCCGGAGCGCTGGACGAACGTCGACACCTCGCCGACGGCGGTCTCGCCGACACCCGGGACAGCTGGTACGAATTCCACAAGGTGCGTACCCGTACCCGCAGCGTCCGCGCGTACCTGCCCGACGGCACCGTCGTCGATGTCGACGCCAATGACGCCGTGGATCGCGGCCACAGCAGCGCGGTGCCGTTCACCATCGATGAGCTGGTCACCATGGCTACCGCGACACCGGGGCTGCGGGTCACCACGCCGGTTCCGCCCATGACGCCGGAGCCACCCGAATCCTGCCTGTTCGCGACGCTCGAATTCGGCAAGAAGAAGAGCAAGAACCACGACCAGGACACGGCCGCCCGGCTGAACGCGGTACTGGCGCAGGTCCCGCTCGACGGACTCACGCTCGACCGATCACTCGGCAGCCTGCGCCCCGGCGGCAGCGGTGGTGGTGGGCTGTGTGAGGTGGTCCGGGCGACCGGTGCGCAGGGTCGCTCACGTCTGGCGATCACGGTCGGCACGAACGAGCCGGGCGCGGACGACGATTCGGAGTGGCAACACGGACCCACCCGGCAACTGCCGGGTGGGGTATCCGTCCGGGAAAAGGAGTCCACGACCACGGAGACCGAACGGGAAGTGACGGTTACCCACGCCTCGGGTTCGTGGATCCGGATCAGTTCCACCGGCGAGGCCGTAGCGCTGTCGTTCGCCCAACTCGAGGCGATCGCATTGACTCCGGGCCTCGAGGTGGCCTGATTCGCCGAATTCCCGTGCCGGACAGGCGCTCAGGCGATCCGGCGGCTGCGGAAGGTGAGGGCGACCAGGAAGGCGAGCAGTGCGATGCCTGCGGCCGCCGCCAGCGCGCTGGTGATGCCGGAGACCAGGACGTGCTGGGCGGAACCGACCGCCGAGCGGGTGGCCGTGCCGAAGATCGTCATCAGGACGGCCAGGCCCAGGGCCCCGCCGGTCTGCTGCACGGTCTGCAGCGCGCCGCCCGCCGCGCCCGCCTCGCTCGCCTCCACGTTCTGCATGATGATCACGTTGAGGGGCGAGAACGCCAGCCCGATACCGAAGCCCATGAGCACCATGGCCACGAACAGCAGCGGGAAATAGCCGCTGTCGGTGGACAATCGGGTCAGCAGCGTCAGCCCCGCGACCATCGCCAGCGTGCCGGTGACCGTCACCGGCTTGGGCCCCAGGCGCGGCAGCAGCCGGGGAATCAGCCGCACCATGGCGAACATCAGCACGGCGGTCGGCAGGAAGGCGAAACCCGTTGCCAGTGCGCTCATTCCGCGCACCTCCTGTAGGTACAGGGTGAGGAAGAAGAACATCGACATGCCTGCCATCGGGCCCAGGAACATATTGGCGTAGGCGGCGGCGCGATTGCGGTCGGTGAACAGGTGCAGCGGCAACAGGGGCTGATCGGCGCGCAGCTCGATCGCCAGAAAGCCCGCCAGCAGCAGGACTCCCGCGGCCAGCGAGAGCACCGTCGTCTCGGTGCCCCAGCCGTTCGCGCCGGCGCTGATGAAGCCGTACACCAGGCTGGCGACGGCGGCCGTCGCGGTCACCGCGCCCGGCAGATCCAGCCGCGCCGGGCGCCGCTCGGGATTCGGCAGGTACCGCAGCGCCAGCGTGGCCGCCACGACGCCGAACGGCACATTGATCCACAGCACCGAGCGCCAGCTCAGCCACTGGGTGAGCAGCCCGCCGACGATCAGGCCGATCGCGAAACCGGCGCTGGACATGCCGGAGAACAGCGCCAGCACCCGCAACCGGGCCTTGGGGTCGCCGAACGTCGTGGTCAGCAGGGCCAGGGTGTTCGGACCGGCCATGGCGCCGCCGATACCCTGCAGCACCCGCGCGGCGAGCAGCCAGGCCGCCGAGGTGGCGAGGCCACCGGCCAGCGAGGCCAGCGTGAACAGGGCAATGCCCGCGATGAACATCCGCCGCCGACCGAACAGGTCACCGGCACGCCCGCCGAGCAGCAGCAATCCGCCGAACACCAGGGTGTAGGCGTTCATCACCCAGGACAGGCCGGTGGCGCTGAAGTGCAGGTCGGTGCGGATGTGCGGCAGCGCCACATTCATCACCGTGACGTCGAGGATGATCATCAACTGGCAGGTCAGCAGGGTCGTCAGGACGACGCCGGGCCGAAAGGGACGCGAGCCCGTGCCGACCCGCGGTGGTGCGGTAAGCGTGGTGGTAGTCAAGAACGCTCCATCGAATCGGAACCAAACGGAGACACTCTCCGCTTCGATGGGAGCTAGCATATGGAGAAGATCTCCGTTTACGCAAGAGTAATCGGAGAGTCCATCCGTTTTCCAGTGGAGGGTTCGTGGACGCACCGCCTACGGGACGGCCGATGCGCGCCGACGCGCGCCGAAACTACGAGCGCATCATCGAGTGCGCCCGGGAGGCGTTCGCCGAGCACGGCCCGGGCGCGCCGTTGGACGACATCGCGCGCCGCGCCTGCGTCGGCCCCGGCACGCTGTACCGACACTTCCCGCAGCGCGACGCGCTGATCGAGGCGGTGTACCGCGCCAATCTCGAGAAGCTGGCACAGCACGCCTACGATCTCCTCGAAACCCTGCCTCCCGGTGCGGCATTGGAGCAGTGGTTCCGCGCGCAGGTCGACTACGCCATGGACAAGCGAAGTCTCGCGATCACCCTGAAGGCCGTGATCGATCGCGAGTCCGAGACCTTCACGCTGTGCTCGAAGCTGATCGGCGATGCCGTCACCGCGCTGGTCACGGCGGCCCAGGAGGCCGGGGAGATCCGCGCCGACCTGGTGCCGCGCGATGTGCTGCGGATGGGGCACGGCATCGGCGTCGCCTGCGAGACCGCGCCCGACGCCGCCGAACGCCTGATCGCGGTGGCGCTGGCCGGATTACGCGCCCCGGCCGCGGCCGATGGCGAAGGCGGCCACGAGCTGGAGAACCGCGATGGCGAGCAGCGCGCCCAGCGGTAGCGCCCATCCGGCGCCGAGGTGCCGGAACAGGCCGATCGCATACGGGCCGACGGCGGCGACGAGGTAGCCGACGCCCTGGACCGAACTCGACAGTCCCGCAGCCTGTTCCGCCGTGCTCGCCCGCACCGTGAGCACGGTGAGCACCAGCGAGAACACCGACAGGCCGACGCCGAGGACGAGCACCCACAGCAGCGGCGCGGCCCGGGGCGCCACCAGGAGGGCGAGCACGCCGAGCACGGTGCACGCGCTGAAACCCGCCAGCCAGCGCGCCGGGTGAGCCGAGCGTGCCACGAACGGCGGCACGATCAGGCTGATCGGGACGCCCAGGCAGGTCATGAGGCCGAGATAGCCGCCCGCGGACTGCGGGCCGACACCGGCGTCGTCCACGAGGATCGAGGGCAGCCAGCCGATCACCACGAAGGCGACCAGTGCCTGCAGTCCGAAAAACACTGCGAGCCAGATGGTTCGGGTGCGGCGCAGGATGGTGAAGGGGTTGACGGTCGCGCGTTCGGGCAGGGCCGATGGCGACTGCGCGGTCGCTGCCCCCGGAGCCGCCCATAGCGCGAACATCCCGATCGGCGCAAGGAGAGCCCAGAACGTCAGCCCCCACTGCCAGCTGTGCACGGCATTCGACAGCGGGACGATCGCGGCGAATCCCAGTGCGGCCCCGGCCTGTAGGGCCGTGGTGAAGGTGGTGACCAGCACCCCGGTACTACCGGAGGAGCGGACCACCACCGGCAGCAGCGCCGACAGCAGTCCGATGCCGATCGCGGAGACGAAGGTGGCGAGCACGAACAGCGGCAGGCCACCCCACGGCCGCACCGCCAGGCTCACCGCGATGATCGCCAGCGCGGCATACAACCCCGCGCGCACCGAGATTCGCGCCAGCAGCGCCGGTGTCGCCAGACTCACCACGGCGAAGGCGATCACCGGCAGCGCGGTGATGACCCCACCCGCCGCCGAACCCGCACCGAAATGCCGTGTGACCGTGTCGAGTTCGGGGCCGACGGTGGTGATGCCGGGGCGCAGGTTCACCGCGACGGCCGCGGTGGCGACCACCAGCACGACGTTGCGGGCCTTCATGCCCGGCCGGGACCCCGCGGCGGTGGCGTTCGGCATTCGGACCAACTCCCCCTGTCTGTTCCAGGACCGTGGCTCAGCTCCGGTGCAACCACGTATCGAAGAACTGTAGCCTCGCCGATGCCTCGAACTTGATGTCCGACACCGTCGGGGCCACACCGATGGCCTGTGACAGCTCGATGGTCGGGATCCACAGGCCGTTGTCGAGGACCAGGCGCTGGGCGCGGTCGAGGAGCCGCGCGCGGGCCGCCGGGTCGACGGTGCGCAGCTCACCGGCCAGGGCCTCGTCCAGGTCCGGGATCGGGCCGCGGACATTGCCGTTGCGGCCCTCGAGGCCGAAGGTGGTGCGGAGGATGTCGCCGTCGGCGCGGGTGATGTTGTAGTAGAGGGCGTCGTAGTCGTGGCTGTTCTCCCGGGCGGTGTATTCGGCGTCGGGGACCGGGTCCAGCCGCAGGTCGACGCCGACCTTGCGCAGCTGCTGCTGCACCAGCTCCAGGATGGCCTGATTACCCGCGAAGGCGTGGTTGAAGGTCAGGCCGAACGACAGCCGGGCGCCGTCCTTCACCCGGATGCCGTCGCCGCCGGGCACCCAGCCCGCCCGGTCGAGCTGTCGGCGCGCGGCATCGGCGTCGTAGCCCAGACTCGCCGAAAGATCCACGTAGGCAGGTGTTTTCGAGGCAAGTGAGCCGGTGGCGGCCCGGAACTGCGGGCCGAGCACGGTATCCACGAGCTCCCTGCGGTCGATAGCGGGCAGCAGTGCGGCCCGCACCGCCGGATCGCGCAGCGGACCCCGGGTCAGATTCGGCTGAATCCCGAACGGCACACCGGGATTCGAGGTGGTCGCGACCTTGCCGCCCGCGGCCTCGATCTGCGGAATGTCCTGCGGCAGCGCATCACTGACGGCATCCAGCTGGCCCGAGCCGAGGCTGCCCGCCCGCACGCCCGACTCGGGCACCACCCGGAAGTCGATGCGGTCCAGATACGCCTCGCCGTGATGGCCGAAAGCCGCGGAGCCCCAGGCATATCCGGGCCGCTTGGCGAGCGTGACCGAGGCCCCCTGCCGGTACTCGGCGTAGGTGAACGGGCCGCTGCCGATGTCGTCGCCGAGGCAGCGCCGATCGGCCGGTTTCGCGGTGGTCGCATCCGCCAGCAGACCCAGCTGCGGCGTCGAAACGGCCTGCAGGAACTGGGCATTGGGCCGATCGAAGTCCACCCGCGCGGTGAGCGGGTCCAGCACGGTGGTGCCGGTGTACCCGGCCAGGTAGCTGGCCGCCAGCGGCGCCTTCGCCCCGGTGAGGGTGTGCACGATGGCGTCGAAGTTCTTCTGCACCGAGGTCGCGGTGAGCGGGGTGCCGTCGCTGAAGCTCACGCCCGGCCGCAGCCGGAAGGTGAAGGTCTTCGCGTCCGGGCTCACCTGCCAGCTCTGCGCCAGCCACGGCACGATCGCGCCCGTCGCCGGGTCCTGATCGGTCAGCGAATCGACGATCTGCCGTGTGACGTACAGGGTTTGGTTGGTGCCCGCCTGGGCCGGATCCGAACAGGTGGGGGCGATCGAGAGCCCGTAGCGCAGCGTGCCGCCCGGGCGCGGCGGCCCGGCGGCGTCGCCGGAACCGGCATCGGCGCCGCAGGCCGCGAGGGTCAGGGCGGCGGTCACCGCACCGAACAGGGCCACGGATCGTTTCATGCTCACGCCTGCTTCGGCAGACCGGGCGGGTTGATCCGCGATCGCTCGACGGCCTCGCTCTGTAATCCCCAGCGCTCCAGTACCTTTCGATAGGTGCCGTGCTCGATGGTGTATTGCAGCGCGTCGTGCAGCGGGCCGACGAGCCCGTTGTCCTTGCGGGTCAGCACCGCGATCTCGGCCTGCAACGCGTCGCCCGCGCCGGAGAAGGTGGCGACGATCTTCGACTGGCCCGCGGTGGCGACGTGGTAGACGGCCACCGGATTCGGGCCGAGGAAGCCGTCGATGCGGTGCGCGGCCAGCGCCAGGTAGTAGTCGGTGGTCTGCTGGTAGTAGGCGATATCGATCTTCGGCAGGCCCTCGGCCGCGTTCTGCTCGTTCCAGCGCACCAGCAGCTGCTCCTGGTTGGTGCCGCTGCCGACGCCGATTCGCTTACCCGCCAGCGACTTTCGATCGGTGTAGGTCCAGGTCGAATCCTTCGGGACCTCCAGCGCGATGGTGTCGAGCCGGTAGGTGGCGAAGTCGTACTTCTGCTTGCGCTCCTCGGTCACGGTCACATTGGAGATGAACGCGTCCACCGCGCCGGAGTCCACGGACACGAAGTTTTGCGCCCAATCCGCCGCGCGCAGTTCGAGTTTCAGGCCGAGGGTGTCGGCGATCAACGAGGCGAAATCGACGTCGGAGCCGATGGAGGTGCGGTCGTCGCTGGCGTAGAAGCGCAGCGGCGGACTGGCATTCCCGGTGCCGGTGACAATGAGCGTGCCCCGGTCGCGGATGGCCTGCGGCACTTCGGCCGCGATCGCGTCGACCTTCTCGCCGCGCACCCGGCCCGGCTGCTGCGGCGACAGATCGAAGCTCTGCCCGTTCACGGTGCGGACCTCGTCGCCGGGATCGGAACCGCCGCAGGCGCTCGCCAGCAACGCACACGTGAGCAGGGCGGCCGACACCAGGGATCGTCGGCGACGGACGTTGCGGGCGAACAACATCGGGAATCCTTTACATCCGAGAAAGCAGCCTCGGTGACGCTAGGCCGCGGTGTCGGGTTTGTCTGTACTCCGGATCGGCCTGAATCCAATCCTTGTCGACCCGAATCCAATCCTTGCCCCGCCTTCCCAGGGGCAGTTTTACTCACGCTGATCGTGGCCGATTGCAACCGGACCGCGGTGACGGACAATGCGGAGTGCGCCGCCTCGCGGCCGCCGGACGCACCCGCCCGCACCACGGAGTCCAGGAGCAGAGCTTGACCACATCGCTGCCGATGAATCTGAAGCACGCCAAGGATATTCATCCCGCGCTGGACGTGCCGCTGTTACACGAGGTGGTCCGCGCCGAGCGAACGCTGTGGTCCCCCACCGAACTCCACGAACTGACCGGCGCGGTGGCGGCGGAGCTGGCGACGCCGCTGCTGGACATCGTGCGCTTCGACACCCGCCAGCGGTGGTGGACCCGGATCGCGCTGACCATGGGCGTGGAGGTGTGGCTGCTGTCGTGGGCGCCCGGCCAGGGCACCGAACCGCACGACCACGGCGGCGCCTGCGGCGCGTTCACCGTCTCCATCGGCGAACTCGACGAGCAGTACACGCACGCCGGCGGCCCCCTCCGCACCGCCCACTGGAAAACCGGCGACACCGTCGCCTTCGGCCCCGAACGCGCCCACCAACTCACCAACAACACCACCCACCCCGCCGCCTCCGTCCACGCCTACTCCCCACCCCTGCGCCCGGTCCGCGAATACCGCGCCCTCACCGATTTCGCGGGCGTATGAGCACGCCGCATATCGGTACGGTGGCGACATGACCGCGGTAGACGAGCTCTTGGCCGGTGCACGCTCGCGACTGGTGCGGGTCGGCCCCGAGCGGGCCGCGGAGTTGCAGGCCGAGGGGGCGGTGGTGGTCGATATTCGACCACAGGCCGATCGGGTCGCCGAGGGAGAGATCCCGGGATCGGTGATCATGGAGCGCATCGTGCTGGAATGGCGGCTGGATCCGGCCGGAGACCATCGGCTGACCGGACTCACCGCCGACACCACGGTCATCATCGTCTGCAACGAGGGCTACGCCTCGAGCCTCGCCGCCGCCGACGCCCAACGCCTCGGCCTACCCCACGCCACAGACCTCATCGGCGGCTTCCGCGCCTGGAAATCCGCGGGACTACCCGTCGCCGCGGGCGGGTCTCCGGCGGTGCCATAGCCAGCCATTCCCGTCATCCCGGCGTCGCCCTCCTCGTCATCCCGGCGTGCTCTCGGCCGGGAACCCGAATTACCGCGTGCCGCATTGATTGCCGCGCTACCGTCGTTCATGATCACATCGGCACCACGTGGTCTCATGCTCGATCCGATGACAGCGCTCGTGGCGATGTGGTCGCGAGCCCGGGTAGAGAGGCTGGCTATGAGGGATATCCGCGTTCTCGGCAGGATGGCCCGGACCGCGATCTGTGTCGGCATCGCCTCGGCCGGTCTGGTGCTGGCGGCGCCCGCCCAGGCCGATCCGCTGTGGCCCGGCGGGCCCGAACTTCCCGGCATCCCCGCCGCCGTTCCGAGTCCGATTCCGGCCGGTGCGCCCTGCTCCGCCGCGGCCCGGGCCTGCCTGCGGCTGTCGACCAACGAGGGCTGGCTCATGGATCACGGCCGGGTGGTCTTCGGTCCCACGCCCATCTCGCACGGCCGCCCCGGCTACGAGACGCCGCCCGGCGTCTTCCACGCGGACTTCAAGAAGGAATATCACTGGAGCACGATGCACAACGCGGAGATGCGCTACGCGATCTTCTTCAACGGCGACATCGCCACCCACATCGGGCCCATCGAGGAGAAGTCGCACGGCTGCATCCGGATGACGCCGGAGGGCGCGAAGGCGTTCTACGACTACGTCAATCCCGGCGATGTGTTCGAGGTCGTGCCCTGACGGTCGAAGATCGTTCTCCGGTCGGCCTGCGGGCCGAATTTCGTTCGGTACCGTGAACAGGTGCGAAAGACCGACAACTCCGTGCCGCTCGACGAGGTCGACCGAATCCTGCTCGACGAGCTGGCCCGCGACGGGCGGATGACCAACAATGCGCTGGCCGCCGCGGCGGGCATCGCGCCGTCCACCTGCCTGGGGCGGGTGCGAGCGCTGGTCGAGCGCGGCGTCATCCGCGGCTTCCACGCCGATATCGATCCGACGGCGCTCGGGCGCAGCCTGCAGGCGATGATCTCGGTGCGCGTGCAGGCCAATGCCCGGCCGCATCTGGCCGAATTCGGCGAGCAGTTGGCCGCCCTGGACGAGGTCCTCAATGTGTACTTCATCGCGGGGGCCGACGACTATCTGATTCATGTCGCCACCGCCGACACCGAGGAGCTACGGCTGTTCGTTCTGGAACATCTCAGCGCCCACCCCGCGGTCGCCCGAACGGAGACGATCCTGATCTTCGAACACGTACGACCTGGGACTCGGTCGTTACGTTGATCCCCCACCGCTCGCTAACGCTCGCGGTGGGGGAAAACAAGTAGCGCGCCGAGCGGAGGACAGAAAGGCGCCAAGCGGTGGGGACAGCAAGGCACCCAGCAGTGGGAGACAACAACGCACCCAACAGTGGGAGACAACAACCCACCCAACAGTGGGAGACAACAACCCACCCAACGGTGAGAGACAACAACCCACCCAACGGTGAGAGACAACAACCCACCCAACGGTGAGAGACAACAACCCACCCAACGGTGAGAGACAACAACCCACCCAACGGTGAGAGACAACAACCCACCCAACGGTGAGAGACAACAACCCACCCAACAGTGGGAGACAACAACGCACCCAGCGAGGGGACAGCGGCGCGACCAGCGAGGGGACAGCGAGGCGCCGAGCCGGTGGGCGGCCCGATCGGCCAGGAGAATCACCTGTCCAGCCGGATCGGGAGATGCAATGCACCAAGGCGGTGGGGGGCACGGAAGGTACCAGGTCGGCTGGGAAGGTGTGCGGCGCACTGAGCGACGGAAATTATCGTGATCAGGCACGCAAACTTGATGCCATGAGGCGGAAGGCTCTGCGGCGGCGGATTGTTCGGCGCTACCGAGGTGGGTGAGGCCCGGGCCGTATCGGCCCGGGCCTGCTCGGGTCAGGCGGCGGTCAGGGATTGGGCGGTGTAGCCGTGGGCGGCGGCTACGGATTCGTTGAGGAGGATGCCGCGGTGGGTGCTGAGGCCGGCGGCCAGGCCGGGGTCGGCGTCTACGGCGGCGCGCCAGCCGCGGTCGGCCAGGGCGACCACGTAGGGCATGGTCGCGTTGGTGAGGGCCACGGTGGAGGTGTTCGGGACCGCGCCGGGCATGTTGGCGACGCAGTAGAAGACCGAGTTGTGGACGCGGTAGGTGGGGTCGGCGTGGGTGGTGGGGTGCGAGTCCTCGAAGCAGCCGCCCTGGTCGATGGCGATGTCGACCAGCACCGAACCCGGCTTCATCTGGGCGACAAGGGAATTGGAGACCAGCTTGGGGGCCTTGGCGCCCGGCACCAGCACCGCGCCGATCACGAGGTCGGCCTCGCGGACCGCGTTCTCGACCTCCTGCGCGTTGGAGATGATGGTGCGCACCTGGCCCTTGTACTGCGCGTCGATCTCGCGCAGCGGGGCGATGTTCAGGTCCAGCACGGTGACATCGGCGTGCATGCCGACCGCGATGGCGGCGGCATTGCGGCCCGCCACGCCCGCGCCGATGACCACGACATTGGCCGGACGGGTGCCCGGCACGCCGCCCATCAGCACGCCGCGGCCGCCGCCGCTGCGCATCAGGTGGTAGGAGCCCGCCTGCGGCGCCAGCCGGCCCGCGACCTCGCTCATCGGCGCCAGCAGCGGTAGCGAGCCGTCCCGGCCGGTCACGGTCTCGTAGGCGATCGAGGTGGTGCCCGAGCTCAGCAGCGCGTCGGTGCATTCCTTGGAGGCCGCCAGGTGCAGATAGGTGAACAGCACCTGGCCCTCGCGCAGGCGCGAGTACTCCTCCGCCACCGGCTCCTTCACCTTGAGCACCATGTCCGCGACGCCCCACACCTCATCGGCCGTCGGCAGCACCCGCGCGCCGACGAGGGTGTAGGCATCGTCCTCGAACGCCGACCCCACGCCGGCCCCCGCCTCGATGTACACCTCGTGCCCGCGAGCCACCAGCTCCCGCACACCCGCCGGGGTGCACGCGACTCGGTACTCGTGATTCTTGACCTCGCGGGGGATCCCGATCTTCACCTGAACTCCTGTGTGTGTCCACTCTGACTGGTCGTCGGGATCGCCATGGCCTGGCTCACCCCTTTGCCAGTGAGTATGAAGATCATGCGTGATCAGGTCCAGTTAGGTGAAGATAATTCTTCTAGGGCGCCAGTAGCCATCCAATCGTTCGAATTGTGTCCCGACAGCGGGACAGTCCCCGAAGCATCTTCGGCCGCCTCGATCGACCCGTCAGAACATGCGCGGCTGCCCGTTGGACGCGTGCAGCCCGCCGTCGACCGGGATGTGCACGCCGTTCACGAAGCGGGCGTCGGCGCTGGCCAGGAACACGATCACATCGGCGACCTCGGCCGGTTCGGCGGGACGTCCCATGGGGATCCGCTGCCGGAACGCGGCGGTCATCTCCTCGTTGTCGACAACGGGCGCGGCCATCGGGGTGCGCGTGAGACTCGGATGCACGGCATTGACCCGCACGCCCTCGCCACCGTGGTCGAGGGCCATGGCATTGGTCAGGTTGACCAGCGCCCCCTTGGCGGCGTTGTAGGCGGCCAGCCCCCAGTCCCCGCCGAGCCCGGACGCCGAGCCGACATTGACGATGCTGCCGCCGACGGCGCGCAGATGCGCGAGCGCGGCCCGCGAGGCGAAGAAGACGCCATCGATGTCGATCGCGAAGACCCGGCGCCAGCCCGCGGTGCCGACCTGCTCGACCGTCCCGGGCAGGCCGATGCCCGCATTGTTGACCAGCACGTCCAGCCGCCCGAATTCCTGTGCCGCGCCCTCGATCACCGCGGTGATCGCGGATTCGTCGGAGACGTCGGCGACCCGGGGGACGATGGTCGTCCCGGCGGGCGCGGCGGCGACCGCTTCCTTCAGCTTGTCCTCGGTGCGCCCGACGGCGACCACCGTCGCTCCCTCGCGCGCGAAGCGATAGGCGGTGGCGGCCCCGATCCCCGACCCCGCCCCGGTGACGATGACAACCTTGTCGGCGAACCGTTTCCCGTCCACGGCAACTCCTCGTGCGTAAGCGATGGCGTACCACGACGCTACGCGGAGTCACCTTGCCTCGCAGCACATTACGAGGCCGACCCGGGCACTCAGTATCGAAAGCGTTCCAGCAGCGGGATTCTCAGAACCGAGTCGAGCGCGAACAATCCCGGCCCGAACAGCGCGATGAGCAGGAATCCCGCCGAGAACGCGGAGGCGGCCAGACCACCGTTGGCGTAGGCGTTCCACCACTGGGACGGATGGTCGGCGACGTGAACGAACAGGTAGGCGTAGGCCATGTGCCCCGCACCGATCAACCCGGCAAACAGCGTGAACGCCCCGGCGAGAATCGCGACGGCCACCACGATCTCGATCGCCCCGCCCCACCAGTACGGCCAACTGAACACATCCGCCTTCGTCGCATTGGGATGCCCGAACACCGCCGAGGTCCCCGACAGCCCGAAACTCACCCCCAGCACGACCCGAGTCAACAGCAGCGCGGCCCGCCGCACCCCGGCGATATCGAACGTCGTTGCGGGCATGACCTTTTCATCTCCTTCATGCGGCAAACACACATGGACCCAGCGACAGCAAATGACCAGCAAGATCGCCAGTCACACTACCTTCCAGCAATCACCAGCCCAAGACGGGGCCGAAGTAAAGTTTGAGCAATACCAAGTTACCGATCAGTTCACCCATTGTGCGCATGTCATCCACCGATGAAAGTGACCGTCTCACCGAGCGGCACGCGAGCAATACGCGGGCCCCGCGCCCCAAGTTCCTCGAACCCTATCGACATGCCACAGAACAGAATTGCGTCATCCGGCGGCGACACCTCCCGGGCCACAGTCCGGTGATACACCGACCACGCCATCTGCGGGCAACTGTCCAGCCCCTCGGCGCGCAACAACAACATGACGGTCTGCAGGTACATACCCAGATCCGCCCATTGCGGTGACCCCATCACCCGATCGACATAGCAGAACAGCGCGACGGTGGCCCCGAAGCAGTCCCAGTTCGCGGCAACCTGCGCGGCCCGGGCGCGGGTGTCCGCACGGTCGATGCCGCAGCTGAGCTCGCCGAAAGGCACAGGGGTACAGCGTGATTCGTCGCGCCGACCGGTATGCCATTGCCGACGATCGGCCGGATGAGGTTCACGGTGCGCGGGCCGGTGAGGTTGCCGCGTTCGGGCGGGGCGCTCGGTTCACGATCGACGGCGACAGGATCGCCGAGTATCGGCTCGTCGCCGATCCCGGAGAGCTCGAACGGCTCGAGTTGGCGGTGCTTGCTTGATCGGCCGGGCCGCGGCTACGAGGTTCGGGCGCAGCCGCTGCCCGTGTCCAGGCCGGTGCCGATGACGTCGACGCGGGTGTAGCTGCGGGTGTTGAAGCCGTCGGGTTCGGTTTGGACGGCGGTGATGTTCTGGCCGCCCGTTCGCTGCGGCATCCAGGTGGTGGTGACCGTGCCGTTGTCGGGATGGAAGTCGCCCCAGCCGGGGATCTGCATTTGATCGTTGAAGAATGCGACCGCGCCGGGCTCGTGTGGCGGGTGGGTGACGGTGGCGACGACGGTGTAGGAACAGCCGATCAGCAGGCCGTCGGGACCGGGGATCACGGTCACACCGACCACGTCGGCGTCGGCCGCGGGGGCGTTCAGCAGGGCGGTCGCCGCCGCCAATGCGATTGCGGGGGAAGCGATTCGAAACAGGTGCGCGATCATGGACGTTCCTCCTTCCGGTCGGTGCGCCCGCCGTCGGGCGCGCCACGGGGTCGAGAACGGACCTAGCGGTTCGATTGTAGGGATTATCGCGTACCGAGCGGGCATCGGTCGTGCGTATCGTGGGTCTCGAGCCGTATGCGGGGAAAGGAGCGCGAGGTGGCAGGCGCGCTCGGTGTGGGCAGCGTGTTCGCCGGATACCGGATCGAGCGGTTGCTGGGGGCTGGGGGCACCGGAGAGGTGTATCTCGCCCGCGACCGCGGCCTGCCGCGCGGTGTGGCACTGAAGCTGCTCGCCCGCCCCGCCGGGAGCCTCATGCGCTGGAACACCGGGAACTATGACGAGGCCGCCGACATGTATCGGCAGGCTCTCGCCCTGTATCGGGCGATCGGCAACCGCCTCGGCGAGGCCAATGCCCTCGACAACCTCGGCTGCGTGTGCATGAGCACCGGGGATCACGCGCAGGCCGCCGATTTGCAGGGGCAGGCCCTGACTCTGTTCCGGGACGTCGGCGATCGCCGCGGCGAAGCCCAAGCCCTCACCACCCTCGCCTACGTGCACCGGAAAACCGGAGCCTACGAACAGTCCGCCGATCTGCTCGAGGAGGCACTCGCCCTGTGCCGGGACATCGGCAACCGCCGGGGCGAAGCGCATGCTCTGACCGCTCTCGGTTACGCATGCTCTGACCGCTCTCGGTTACGCGGCCCGGGAAACCGGGGACCACGAACGGGCGGCCGATCTGCTCCAGCAGGCCCTCACCCTCGACCGGGACATCGGCAACCGCCACGATCGGGCCGACACCCTCGGCAACCTCGGCACGCTGCACGAGCGGACCGGGGACTACGAGCGGGCCGCCGATCTGCACCGGCAGGCCCTGACCCTGTATCGGAGCATCGGTCATCGCCTCGGCCAAGCCGAGGAACTCGACGGCATCGGGCGGGTCCTGCTCGCCACCGGCGAACCGGGCGCGGCGCTGACGAGCTTCACCGAGGCGCTCGGGTTCGCGCGCGATCGGAAATCACCTCGAACAGGCTCGCGCGCTCGACGGTGTCGCCCGCTGCCGGGCCGGGGTCGGCGATACTCCCGCGGCGCTGACGGATCTGCGTGCCGCGCTCGCGATCTACCGCCGCCTCGGCGTACCCGAAACCCATTCTGCCGCCGCATATCTCGGCGAACTCGAGGCACTCACACCGGGCGCTGCGAGATCGAGTACAGATCGCGAGCAGGCCCGGTGAGGTGCTGCCCCGTGGGCCAGACGGCGCGCAGCGGGCGATGCAGGTCGAGCCCCGTGACGTGCGGCGAGATCAAGGTCCCCTCGGAGAGTTCGGAGGCGACGGCCAGGGAGCTCAGGACCGCGGGCGCAATGCCTTGGGCCACCGCGGTTTTGATGGCCGTGGTGGAGGAGAGCTCCAGCACCGTGGCGGGCTGCCAGTCGGGATAATGACGGCGCATGGCCTGCTCGAAGGAGATTCGGGTGCCGGAGCTGGGTTCGCGGTGGATCAGCGGGGTGGTGGCCAGGTCGGTCATGGTGATCCGGCGGCGGCGGGCCCACGGATGCCCGGGGGCCACCACGACGACCAGTTCGTCGCGGGCCACCTCGTGACCCTCCAGACCCGTTGGCAGCAGCGGGCTTTCGATGAACCCGATACCCGCCTGACCGTCGAGGACGGTGCGGGCCACCTCGGCGGAGTTGCCCGACTCCAGCGCTATCGAGGTGCCGGGGGCGCGGCCGCGCAGGGACATCAGCCATTTGGGGAACAGGTATTCGGCGACGGTCTGGCTGGCCGCGACCACCAGGCGTGAATCGCGTTGGGCGCGAAGGGTATCGATACCCGCGTCCAGGCGGGCGGCGGCGGAGACGACCTCGCGCGCCCATTCGGCGATCAGCCTGCCCGCCGCGGTGGGGCGGGAACCGAGCGTGGTGCGCTCCAGCACCGGGACGCCGACCAGTTTCTCCAGATAGCGGATGCGGGAGCTGGCCGAGGGCTGGCTGATGCCGTGCGCCTGCGCGGCCCGGCCCAGGCTGCCCAGTTCGATAACCGAAAGCAGCAGGTCGAGCGCGGAGAGGTCCGGCACCCTCGGCGACAATGGCATAGAACCATTCTATGGATTCATCGATGCGGGGCCGCTACCGGGCTGGGTTCGCCGGAACGAAGCTGAGGACATGGCAACCACGACCCTTCGCCCCGCCGAGAGAACCGACCGCCGACTGCTGCGCGATCTCGATCGGCCGGGCGATGCGCTGCGCCACCTCGGGCCGAACTGGTTCGCGGTGGTCATGGGCACGGGCATCGTCGCCAACGCCGCCGCGACCCTTCCGCTGCAATTCCCCGGGCTGCGTGCCGCCGCGACCGCCGTGTGGGGGCTCGCCGCGCTGCTCCTCGCGGGCCTGTCGGCCGCGTGGGTCGCGCATTGGCGGCGCTTCCCGGATAATGCCCGCGCACACGGCGCCCATCCGGTCATGTCGCAGTTCTACGGCGCGCCGCCGATGGCGCTGCTGACCGTGGGCGCGGGCACCCTCGTGCTGGGACGCGATGTCGTCGGGTTGCCCGCCGCGCTCGCCGTGGACTGGGTGCTGTGGTCGGCCGGGACCGTGCTGGGCCTGGTGAGCGCGCTGGTCGTGCCGTACCGGATGATCATCCGGCATCGGCTGGAGCCCGATGCCGCGTTCGGCGGCTGGCTGATGCCGGTGGTGCCGCCGATGGTGTCGGCTGCCACCGGCGCGCTGCTGGTGCCGCACACCCCCGAGGGCCAGCCGCGGCTCACGCTCATGCTGGGCTGCTACGCCCTGTTCGGGATCAGCCTGATCGCCGCGCTGGTGACCATCACCCTGATCTGGTCGCGGCTGCTGCACTACGGCCCGCCCGCCGCCGGGGCGGTGGCGACCGTGTGGATCGTGCTCGGCCCGCTGGGCCAATCCGTCACCGCCGCGGGGCAACTCGCCTCGGCCGCGCCCGCCGCGCTCCCCCATCTGTACGCCGCCGGGCTGGACGTGTTCGCGGTCGTCTACGGCGTGGTGGTGTGGGGGTTCGCCATGCTGTGGCTGGCACTGGCGCTCGCCATCACGGTTCGCACCCGCCGGACCATGCCCTTCAACCTGACCTGGTGGGGATTCACCTTCCCGCTCGGGACCTGTGTCACCGGGAGCACGGTGCTGTACGGGCGGACCGGGGCGATGGTGTTCGGTATCGCCGCGGTGGGGTTGTACGTGCTGCTGGTGGGGGCCTGGGCGGTGGTCGCCGCCCGAACCGCGCGCGGGGTGCGCAGCGGTGGGCTGCTGAAGCCCGCCTGACGAAGATCACAGCATCTCGGTAGCTATTCATCCGATGATCCCATCTAGGATGCGACTTGTGTCCAAGATGTATTCATCCGCCGAGCGGGCCTATCTCGAGGTGAAGGAACGGATTCTCAGCGGGGGGCTGAGTGGTGGGGAGTTGATCAGCGAGGGGGAGGTCGCGGGGGAACTCGGGATGTCGCGGACGCCGGTGCGGGAGGCGTTTCTGCGGCTGGAGACCGAGGGCTGGATGAAGCTGTACCCGAAGCGGGGGGCGCTGGTGACGCCGGTGCCCCCGCACGAGACCGAGCATGTGGCGCAGGCGCGGTACGTGGTGGAGACGGCGGCGGTGCGCACCCTCGCGAGTGCGGATCGGACCGTGTTGATCGCGGAGCTGGAGGCATCGCTCGCGCGGCAGCGGGAGCTGGCGGAGTCCGCGGATCTCGAGCGATTCGCGGTGGTGGACACCGACTTTCACCGCGCGTACGTGGTGGCCGCGGGCAATCCGCTGCTGACCGGTTTCTACGATTCGCTCCGCGAGCGGCAGCGCCGAATGAACAGCGTTGCCCTGCACCGGCGTTCGATCGACATCGAGCGAATCATCGCCCAGCACGAGCGATTGACCCGCCTGATCGAGGCCGGGGACGCCGACGGCTTCGCCACCACGCTCGCCGACCACTTCTCGGGCGTGCACGAACTAGAGCTGCGGGGGTTGTGATGGGCGACAGGCGAAGCGCGCCGACGAACGAGCGGCCGGGCGCGCAGCACGGCGCGGTGCTGACCGACGAGCCCGACGCGGTGCCGACCGCAGCGGCACCGACCACACGACCGGATGGCCGCGCCGGAGGAGCCTGGCGGGGCGTGGCCGCGGCCATGTTCGCCATTGCCTGGGGCGGAAACGAATTCACGCCGCTGCTGGTGATGTACAAGGAGCGGGGACTGTCGGTGACGACGGTCGATCTGCTGTTGTTCGACTATGTGCTCGGCATCGTGCCCGCGCTGTTGATCGGTGGGCCGCTGTCGGATCGGTACGGGCGGCGGCGATTGCTGCGGCCCGCGCCGCTGGTCGGGGCGGCCGGATCGCTGTTGCTGGCCTGTGGATCCGGATCGGTGGCGCTGCTGTCGGCCGGGCGGGTGCTGTGCGGAATCGCGCTGGGACTGGCCATGGCGGTGGGCAGCAGCTGGCTGAAGGAGCTGTCACAGCCGCCGTACGGGCCCGGATCGGCGGCCGGGACGGGAGCGCGGCGCTCGGCGATGAGCCTCACCGCGGGCTTCGCGCTGGGCGCGGGCCTGGCCGGGGTGCTGGCGCAGTGGGCGCCGTGGCCGAATTCGCTGGCCTACCTGATCAATGTCGCGCTGTGCCTGGTCGCGGCCGTCTGGGTGAGCCGGGCGCCGGAAACGCTGGCGCCCCAGCGGAATCCGAACCGGCTGCTGGCGGACCTGAAGGTTCCTGCGGCCGGGCATCGCCGGTTCCTGGGTGTGGCGGTGCCGGTGGCGGTGTGGCTGTTCGCCTCGGCGGCAACGGCATACGCGGTGCTGCCCGCGCTGCTGGCGTCGACGGTGCGCGGCGCGCCGATCGCGTTCTCGGCGCTGATCACCGTGATCACGCTGGGATGCGGATTCGCCATCCAGTCGGTCGCGCGGCGCATCGACCGCCCCGGCACCGCCCGGGCCGCCGTGGTGGCGCTCGGGCTGGTCGCCGCCGGAATGGCCACGGCCACCTGGGCTTCCGCCTCGCTGGCCCTGTGGACGACGGTGGTCACCGCGGTGGTGCTCGGCGCGGGCTACGGCATCGGGCTGGTGGCCGGTCTCCAGGAGATCGAGCGCATCGCGCGGCCCGACGACCTGGCCGGGCTGACGGCGGTGTTCTATTCGGTGAGCTACCTGGGCTTCGGGCTGCCCGCGCTGCTGGCATTCCTGCACCAGGCCGCGGGATTCGGGTACCCGGGCATGTATGTGGGAAT
This sequence comes from Nocardia terpenica, assembly GCF_013186535.1. Taxonomy (NCBI): domain Bacteria; kingdom Bacillati; phylum Actinomycetota; class Actinomycetes; order Mycobacteriales; family Nocardiaceae; genus Nocardia; species Nocardia terpenica. The sequence goes on along the minus strand of NZ_JABMCZ010000003.1, from coordinate 1,544,229 downwards.
CACGCTGCTGGTGCTGGCCTGCCTGGCGCTGGTGGGGCGCAATTACCGGGATTCCGGCCGAATGACGAGGGCCTAGAACTTCATTACGTACTCGATGAAGCCGCGATTCTCGGCGAGCGTGTCGTACAGGCGGCGGGCCGTCGCATTGGTCTCCTGGGTGTGCCAGTACACCCGCGAACACTCCTGCGCCCGAGCCCATTCCGCGACCGCCTCGATCAGCGCCCGGCCCACGCCGCGCCCCCGCACCTCGGGCGCGGTGTACAGGTCCTGCAGGTAGCACACATCGGGTTCGGTCGTGCTGGCATGCACCAGGAAGTGGGTGAAACCGACCAGCTCACCATCCAGCCGCGCCCCGAACGCATGCATCCGCGTCCCCGCCCGAAACTCCCGCCACGCCCGATCGGCGATCTCGGGCGTCAGCTCCTCCCCATAGAATTCGTTGTACCCACGAAACAGCTTCTCCCACACCGGATAATCCTCGGCACGCAGGGTATCGACTTCGATCACCCCGCCACCGTACCCGCATCGCCACCACTCAGGCGCGGCGCAGGGTGGTGGTCACCGCCACCGGACGCACCAGGGTGTCGCGGACCACCGACCGCTGCTGCACGGCCTCGATCAGGTTCTCGAGCTCGGCGACGGTGGCGCCGGGCGCGTCCAAAGTCACCGAGACCCTGATGTGGCCGATACCGGGGCGGACGGCCGGGTCGAGCCCGAGGAAGCCGGAGAGGTCGACATCGCCCTCCAGGTCCAGATGCACCGCGCGCAGCGAAATACCCCGCAGGGCCGCGTTGGCGGCGATCGTGACCGTGTAGCACCCGGCGAGCGCCTGCAGCACCCATTCGGTGGGCGATACCGCCATATCGGTGCCGAGCACCTGCGTGGGCTCGTCGCTGTTCATCACGAATCGGCCGGAGCGGGCGGTATCGGTGTCGCCGCCGTGTGTCAGCGCGCCGACCCGGGACGTAAGGCGGAACCCGCCGCCCCAGTCACCATCCACCCGAAAGGTGAAGCGCCCCCGCACCGGCGAAGTTCTGATGGCCTCGGCGGTGGACCGCAGGGCCTCGGCATCAACGGTGGATCGAGTCATCGTGAACCTCCTGATCGGTGAAACGTGCTGTTCTGCAGGACGACACGGCCGCGAGTCCTGTCGGCCAGCGAGCGATACGCGTCCCCACTCCGCCCGAGACCCCGAAAACGGCGATGGTCTCCCCCGGTGTCAGCCGAGCGGTCTCGACCGCTCCGAGCCACCCGATCACGAAATTGACGCCCACCACGGACGCTTCGGCGAAGCCGAGCCGCTCCGGTTTACGCACCAGCGCCGCGGCCGGGACCACCAGCAATTCCGCATGCGAACCGTCCCTGGTGAATCCGATGTCGCCGCCGGTCCCCCACACCTCGGCGTCGAGCCAGTCGGCGGGCCCGTCCACGACGATCCCGGCGAAGTCCCGGCCCGGAATGCGTGGCAGCACGGTGCCTTCCATCCGGCCCGCGATGTTCTTCACATCCGACGGATTCACCGATGCCGCCATTACCGCGACAACTGCCTCGTCCGGCCCCGCGACCGGGTCGGCTCGCTCCACGACGCGAAGTACATCGGGATCTCCGAATCGATCGAAGAACAGTGCGCGCATGGGTGTTCACCACCAGCACGGGTCCGCGGGCAACCCACCGACCACGCGCACCCAGTGCCCGGGCGGTGTGCGGGCGGCCTGGGCGGCCAGCAATCGCAGCGCGTCGGTCAGCGATTCCACTCCGTCCCAGCGCAATTCGAGCAGATACTGGAGTCCGCCGCGGATCACGTGGGTGTGTGAATCGTTGAGCCGTTCGACCTCGCGCTCGTCACCGATCCCGACGATGCGACCATCGGCCACGGCCAGCGCCGAGGCAGCGTGCCGGGCCGCGTCGAGGGTGGTGATGCGCGCATTGCGCATGAGCAGCTCGGCCGACTCCGGATGCGCGGACATCACCAATTCTCCCTGGTGTACCACTGCAATTCGGCCTCCCGAAGGGTGTTGCGGGGGACGACGATGCGGGCGTCGGCGTCGACATCGACCCGCAGGACCGCGAGCATGAGCGCCAGCCCGGCGTAGCGCCCGGCCAGCATGATCAACTCGACGGTGCCTTCGTCGCCCAGCATCTCGTGCACCTGCGCGAAGGTCGCATCCGAAACGTCTGCGGCGGTGAACATCTCGGTGACCAATTGCAGGACGGCCGTTTCGGTGCCGCTGAATTCGCCCGCGCCCACATCGTTTTCGGAGGCCAGTGCCGCGATCTCCGCGTCGCCGATACCGACCCGCGGTGCCAGCGACAGGTGCTGGGCCAGCTCGTAGGGCGCATCCAGCAGGTACGCACAGCGCAGGATCACCAGCTCGCGCAGCCGGGGGGCGAAGGTGTCGCTGGTGAGATGCTGGCGACCGGCGATCATCCAGCCGGTGAACACCTTTCGCGCATTGGCCAGCATCCGATAGACATTGAGATCGCCCCGCTCGTGGATCAACGCGCGCGCGGCCTCGGGCAGTGTCTCGGGGTCGGCATAGGGAATACGTGCCACGATCGTCTCCATTCGTCTCGACGCTCAGGCGTCGTCGGTCGGCCGGAATCGGGCGGAGGCGTCGATCTCCACCTCCGCGGCATTGAGGACCAGGGCGAGGCCGGAATACAGGTGCACCCACAGGAGCAGCTCCACGGTCGCCTCGTCGCCGAGAACGCTCCGCACGGCCGCGAAGGTCTTCGCCGCGACATGTTTGGTCTCGAGCAGCTCGGTGACCAGCCGCAGGACCGCGAGCTCGATGACGTCGAATCCGGCCTTCCCGAGGTCACCACCCGTCCGCACCGCGGCGAGCAGCCGCTCGGGAATACGCAGCCGCCGCGCCGCATCCTCGTGCTGCGCGACCACGTATCCGGACTGCTGCAGGTGCGCGACCCGCAGGATCACCAGCTCCCGCAGTTGCGGTGCGATGCCGTCGGCGTCGACCAGGGCGTCGACCCAGCCCGCCCAGCCGCGAAAGATGTCGTCGGCGTTGGACAGCAGCCGGAAGACATTGAGCTCGCCACGGCGAGTGATGAATTCGCGGCTCTCGTCGGACAGGGTCCGGACATCCCGGTAGGGGATCCGCGCCATGGCGATCACCCGTTCCGGGAATCCGGGCAGGGCACGAGCGTGCACGTCCGATCCACCGTCTGGAACGGCACATCGACGACGGTCCCGTCCGGCGCGACTCCCGGTTCGTGTCGCACGAAATCCACCACCAGCGACCGCTTCGCACCGAATACCGGATCGGTGGTGAGATGCGAGTCGTCGCCGCGGAACAGCATGGTGATCAGCGGGTCGTATCCCGGTGCCTGCAACCGGAAGTGGATGTGTTCGGGCCGGATCGGGGATCGCCCGCTCACCCGCATGATCTCGCCGACCGGGCCGTCGGTGGGAACCGGATAATACTTCGGGGCGATGGAGCGGTACCGGAATCGGCCGTCGGCCGCCGTGGTCAGCAGTGCCCGCATCGCGGGTTGATCGTGCAGCTTCTCCGGCATCTGCACGTCGTAAAACCCGTCGCCGTCGCTGTGCCAGGTATCGACGTGCACGCCCGCGACCGGGTCCCCTCCGGATCGACCACCCCGCCCGAGATGTCGGCGCCGTTGGGCACCGTCGGCCGGTCTTCGATGAAAAACGGCCCCAGCAAGGTACTTTCGGTCGCGAACGGCCCCGGTGATGGTTTCCTCGGTGAGATCGATGGACATGACGCGGTTCCTTTCCGATCGTGGAAGCAGCCGGTCACGCGGCGCGCGACTGCTCGGCCTCGCGGTAGGCGCACGGGATGTTGACACCGAAGTGCAGCCATTCGAACAGCGGATAACCGGCGTCGAATTCGCGCATCGTCACCGTCTTCCGGGTCTGCTCGAGGCTCATCCCGGCGGCCACCGCCCGGCGGACCCGCTCGACGAGTTGCTCGGTGTACTCGACGAAGAACCGCATGCCCTCCTTGTCGGTCACCCGGCCGTGGCCGGGGACGATCCGGGTATCGGCGGGCAGCCACTCGAAGATCCGGCGCAGCGTCGCGGCGGGACGCTCGGCCACCCCGTCCAGAAGCCAAGGGATGGCAGGCTTCTCGGCGATGAAGGCATTACCCGCGTAGATCACCTTCGCCTCGGGGTCGTGGTACCACACGTCGCCCGGGGTTTGACCCTGGCCGAGATCCAGTGCCTCGACGAGCTTTCCGCCGCCGAGATTGACGGTGAGCTTCCCGCCCGGCGGCACCAGCAGATCCGGGGGCCGGTACCGCACCTGCTCGATCCCCTTCTCCAGGTCGAACCAGCCGATCTGGGCCTGCTTGCGCGGCTCGATGCCGGTCTGCTCGATGGCGCGGAAGGCGTTCTCGTGCTGAATGATTCGCGCCGACCTCGGCATCCGGTAGTTGCCGAAGAAGTGATCGCCGTGGTCGGAGGTGATGCCGACGAAGCGAATCGGCTTGTCGGTGGCCGCCGCCACCAGGCTCAGCAGCTGGTCGGCCAGGCCGGGGGTCATCATCGACTCGACGACCAGGACCGCGTCCGCGCCGACGAGGAACCCGCCGGAGGTCGGTTGCGGAATGCCCTGTGTCGTCTGTTCTTCCGCGGTGTCGGCCACGACCGCGTAGGCCCCCGATCCCAGACCCCGGGAGATCAATCGCACCGCGTCCGCATCCCAGATCGGAACCGGCCACGGCACATTTCTGTCGACTGTGTAACTGGTCATCGCACCTCATCCTTTTCGGATTGGCATACTGACAGCTATCTGACTAGTCAGAGAATGACTGTACAGATACTGAGGAGTGTGTCAAGTGATAGCCTTCACACATGGAAGCGCCCGAACTGCTCAGCGACCCCCGGATCACGCTCATGGGCCTGTTTGTCGAGGCGTATACCGATCTCATGCGTGAGGTGTCCGCCCAGGAGCGGGCGCACGGGCTCTCGGTCGCGGAGTTCGATGTCGTGCTGCGGCTGGGCCGGTCCCCGGGCCAGCAACTGCGGATCACCGATCTCTACACCCAGACGGGACTGACCTCGGGCGGCATGACCCGGCTGATCGATCGCCTCGACGCCCAGGGGCTGGTGGCCCGGGCCACCGATCCCGGCGATCGCCGCGTGGTGTTCGCCCGCCTCACCGAGGCGGGGGCCGCGAAGGCCGCCGAGATCATCCCGGGCCATCTGAACATCTTGCAGCGCAGGCTGATCGATCCGCTGTCGGCCAACGAGCGCGCGGTCCTGGAACGAGCGCTGCGCAAGATCCGCGACGCGGCCTCGCGCACGACCGCGAGGTGAGCCGTGGGCGGTCGTACGCTGAAGTCATGACCGATCCCGGGAATCCGCCCGCCGCCGATGTCGAGCGGCTGGTGGAGTTTGTCGCGGGGCGGCGGGTGGTGGTGCTGACCGGGGCGGGGATGTCGACCGACAGCGGGATCCCGGATTATCGAGGCCCGGATTCGCCGCCGCGGAACCCGATGACGTATCAGCAATTCGTGGGGGATGCGGTGTTCCGGCAGCGGTATTGGGCGCGCAACCATGTGGGGTGGCGGCGGATGGACGGGGCGCGGCCCAATGCGGGGCATCGGGCGCTGGCGCGGCTGGAGCGGGCGGGGGTGGTGCGCGGGCTGATCACGCAGAATGTCGACCTGCTGCACACGAAGGCGGGGCATCGGCGGGTGATCGACCTGCACGGCACCTATGCGCGGGTGCGCTGCCTGGGCTGTTCGGCGCTCATCTCGCGCATGACGCTGGCCGATCGGCTCGAGGCCGCCAATCCGGGCTTCGCCGAGTCCGTCACCACCGACGGGCTGGAGGTCGCGCCGGACGCGGACGCGGTGGTGGCCGACACCTCCGGGTTCCGCATGGTCGACTGCGAGCGCTGCGGCGGCATGCTCAAACCCGACATCGTGTACTTCGGCGAGAACGTGCCCCGGCAGCGGGTGACCGCCGCGTTCGAGATGGTCGACGAGGCCGAGGTGCTGCTGGTGGCGGGGTCGTCGCTGACGGTGATGTCGGGGCTGCGGTTCGTGCGCCGGGCCGCGAAATCCGCCCGGCCGGTGCTCATCGTCAATCGCGGCCGCACACGCGGCGACGAGTTCGCGGCGGTGACCATGGCGACCGGGTGCTCGGAAACGCTGACGCGGCTGGCGGATTCGCTGTGCCCGGTGCCGGTGGCCGGATGATTCCGGCCAAAAGCACGCCGGAAACAGGAGACCGCACGCCAGAAACAAGAGACCGCACGCCAGAAACAAGAGACCGCACGCCAGAAACAAGAGACCGCACGCCAGAAACAAGAGACCGCACGCCAGAACAGGAGACCGCACGCCGGAAATGGGAGCGGGCGCACTGGAAGGACGGCGGGACGCTCAGACCTCGTTCCGGCGGACGACGAATCCTTCGACGCCGTCCAGCAGGCGGTCCAGGCCGAATTCGTAGCCGACCGGGTCGGTGATGGCGCCCGAGACGATCACCCGGCTCAGCACCGGGAAGCGGGCGTCGTCGGCCATGCGCTGCAGGAAGTCGGCGAACGCCGGAATCCAGCGGTCCTCGGTGACGCCGGTCAGCCGCTCGGCCGCGTCGGCGTCGACCGCGCTGCGGGCCGCGCCCAGGGCATAGGCATTGACCGACAGCACCACCTCGGCCATCTCCCGCTCGGACAGGCCGATGCCGTCGATGGCCGACAGCGCCGTCTCGAACCAGGCGATCTCGTGCGGGCCGCGCATGCGCCGCTCGGTCGCCAGCGACAGCGCCCACGGATGCCGGCGGAACACCTCGATGGTGTCGTCGACCCAGTGCCGCAGGCGAACTCGCCAATGCCCCGGGACGGACCGCGGCGGCGGGCCGATCGCCCGGTCCAGCATGGCGGCGATCAGCTCCGGCTTGCCGGAGACGTGCCGGTACAGCGACATGGTGCCGGAGCCGACTCGCTCGGCCACCCGCGCCATGGACACCGCGCCCAGGCCCTCGGCGTCGGCGATCTCGATGGCGGCCCGCACGATCGCCTCGACGCTCAGCTCGGGCCGGGGGCCGCGCGTCGGCCGATCGCGGTGGCGCCATAGCCGTGCCACATGATCGGGGTCGAATTCGACGCGATCGGGGCCGCGTCCGACCATGACGTGCCTTTCTCCCGCAGCAAACTGCGTATATGATACCCAACAGAGTACATCATACGCAGTAACGGAGCGTGCGCGGTGAGCCGAAACCCCCTGGGCGACAGTCGGTCCGGCCATTATCTCGGTGCGCACGCCACCGACCTGCAGGCCACCCCGGCCACCGATCGGGTCTCCGGCATGATCAGCCAGCGCTCGCTGTTCACCTATCGCGGCGTGGTCGAGTTCGAGGGCGACGCGCTGGTGCTGCGCGACTGGTGGGGCGACCGGGATCTGATGCTGCGCCGCTCCTACATCCTCACGGTGCGCCGCGAATTCACCGAGCTGTACGGGAAATTCGTCGGCGGGCTGTTCGACTCGGGCAAGCCGCTGATCATCGACACCACCCTGGTCGGCGAGATCTATCTGCTGATCGATCGCCGAGAGTTCCTGGACACCACCGCGAATGCCGCCTGGGAGCGCCTGATCGAGGACTGGCGCGCCCCCGGGCCCCGGCCCACCGGACTGGCCGGGGCCCCGGAGCCCGCTCCCCGTCGCGCGTGGGAACAGGCCCGGCGGCAACGCAATTCCTGGCCCTTCGGCCGCGGGCGACGCCTGTGATCTTCGTCAACTCCCGAGGTCGGCGAGGATCTCCCGGGCGGCGCGGGCGCCGGATTCGGCGCCGCCGTTCATGAAGCCCTGCGAATCGGCGGAGGTGTGCTCCCCGGCCAGGTGGATATTGCCCTGCCGGGTGCCCTCGTAGCCCGCGAACCGATGGCAGTAGCCGACGGGGAAGGCGCTGTAGGCCCCGTACGCGTCGGGGTTGAGATGCCAGGCCGAGAGGGTGGCCTTGCCGTTCCACAGCGGCGCGACGCCGGGGACCACCCGCTCGAACTGCGGGAGCACGCCCGCGACCGCGGCCCGGACCGCCGGATCGGCGGCGGTCAGGAATGGCGCGGGCGGTTCGTATTTCAGCGCGCCGAGGCCGCCGCCGTACTGGATGGCGATGCCCTCGGCGCCGGGCTGGCCCGCGGTGGCGTCCCAGATCTGCTGATAGCCGACGTCGGTGAAGCTCATGCCGCTCGACACCCCGGGCCAGGGTCCGACGCCGACCCACGGCCGCGCGGTGAACTGCATGTTCAGCTTGGTGCACGAGCCCATCACCAGCGACTCGATCACCCCGCACATGCGCGGATCGAATCCTGCCGCGCGGTAATCGATCTGCTTGAGCACCCCGAGCGGCACGGTGAGGATGGTGTGATCGGCCTGCACGGTGCGCCGCGCGCCGCCCTCGTCGAAGGTCAGGGTCTGGGTGCCGTCGGCGGCGCGCGCCACCGCCTCCAGTCGCCACCCGTGCCGCACCGTGTCGCGGGGCAGCGCGGCCGAGATCGCCTCGGGCAGGCGCTGATTGCCGCCGACGATCTCGAACCGCTCGTCGGAGGCGCCCCACTGCCGCGGATCGTTCGGGTCGGCCTGATCTCCCATGAGGTACACCAGGTTCAGCGCGGTCTGGGCGATGGCGGGCAGCCCGTATTCCACCGCGTAGGCGTCGTCGAGGAAACGCGCCAGCCAGCTGCCGTATCCGCCGGGCACCCGGGTGGCGATCCATTCGGTGAGCGGCATATTGCTCAGCGTGATGCCCCCGGGCGTGGCCTTGTCCCAGGTCGGCGCGTCCGGACCGGCCTGGGCCAGATCGCGCTGCACAGCCTGGTACACCGGCTGGAAGTCGGCGACGAACTTCTCCTCGGGCACGTAGCCGCCCTCGAAGTACAGCACGTCGTGGCCCTTCGCGGTGGCGTCGTTGCGGTGATCGGTGAGCGGCAGCCCGAAGCGGCCGCACAGGTCGCGGATGACCGTGTGATCGGTATCGATTGCCTCACCGCCCCATTCGCTGACCTGACCGCCGTCCCAGTAGTCGCGCTCGGAGTACATGCGGCCGCCGATGCGGTCGCTCGCCTCGTAGACGGTGGCGGGGATACCGGCGTCGGCGAGGGTGAGCGCGGCATTGAGCCCGGCGATCCCCGCGCCCACGATGGCGATGCGCGGCGCGTCGGCGGCCCGGGCGGGCGCCGGTCGGCGTGCGGCCGCACCCAGCACGAGGGCCGTACCGCCCAGGGCAGCACCGAGTTTGAGGAAGTTACGTCGACTGAACGTGGCGAGCGCACCGGCGGCGCGCGCCTCGCGGAATTCGAGGACCGGCACCCCCAGTCGTTCGGCGGCGGTGTAATCGGCGACGGTCCGGCGTACCAGCCGGAACATCTGAGTTCGTGGCACAGGAGGCTCCCCCACTCGCGAATGTCGATGAGTACGATGGCGATCCGCAGACCGGCGGTCCCGGTCGCGGGAACCTCGCGAGGTCGTCGAGCACCCAGGTGCGGGCGGCGGTGACGGTCGATGCGGCCATGGTGCCTCCCGGTCGGCGACGAGGTAGCCCAGTCTAAGGGCGATCCGCCGATCGCGGGTGATCTTGGGCCACTCGGTGGGACGGCCGCCGGTCGTCGAATCCGGCACTGCCCCAGGCGGAGTCCGGCCGCGGGCAGTTGTGCACGATCCGCGCCGCCGCCCGCCGCTCGTCGCCGACGTGCAGGTTGCCGTGCGCCGGATGGCAGCGAGTGGCGAACGCCCACACCAGTTCTCGCAGATCGGTGATGTCGATATCGTCCTCGACCACCAGCAGCTTGGGCAGGTCCATGCCGCTCCTCGTCGCGAACACCGCGCGCCCGATGTGCTCGCACATGCGCCGCGCCGGGGTGCCCCGCCAGCGCGGACCGTGACGCCACCGGGCATCCAGGCCCACCGCCATCCAGCGCGCCCCCGATTCGGGCGGCACCCACACCCCGGTGACCGGGAAACCCGCGCCGGTGAGGTCGTGCAGGGTCTGCGCGGCGTGCGGGATGCCCCAGCCCAGATGGTCGACCTCGCGGTGCGGGACCGCCGCCGTGGTCACGAACGCGTTGTCGCGGTGGGCGATCGCGGTCACGGTGAGCAGCGGGGCGGCGGGATCCACCAGGCCCTCGACGACGATCTCCGCGCTGGCGGGCACCTGCAGGTCGACGGTCCGGCAGGCGACGACCTCGATACCGGTCCCGAAGTAGGCGCCCGCGATCTCCGCCTCGTCGATCCCGGCGGGGGCGGGCAGTCCGCCCGCGAGCAGGGGCAGCGCGGGTTCGACGCCGAGGGCGATCGCGAGGGGCATCGGCTCACCGAGTTCCCGCCACTCCCGGTGGATCATGCCCAGATGCTGGTCGGCGCCGAAGGTTCCGGTGAGCTGGTTGCGGCCGCGCGGCAGCATGGCTGTCGATCGACCAGTTGGTCCAGCCGCCGTCGGGTGTGCGAACGATGGTGAGGCCGTAGGCGTTCGGGGCGGGCAGCGCGGTCAGGTCGATGTCGCCGCCGAGCCGGATGTTCTGCTGGAACGGCGCTTTCGGCACCGGAACCGGCGGAATCGGGTCGCGGTCGAGGGCGGCGGCGATCGCCGCGACCAGCGTGCCGCCGTGACTGTCCGGCGGCAGGCCCAGCGCGATCGCGGCCCGGGCCAGCGGGCGATCGACGCGGCACAGTTCGCCGAGCCGGTCCAATTCCTCGATGTAGGAACGCATATCGGGTAGTCGCCGCACCATGCCTCCTCCAGTGGCCCCCCGGTTCGCACATGGTGACCCGCGAAACCGCGCCGAACAACGGCGGGTCGTCACATCGAGGTCGATTCGTGCTCGACGACGGCAGGGGTCAGTGGCCCAGGAACCCGAGGGCGGCGACGTACATGACGCCGGTGAACAGCGGCCAGAACAGCAGCTTCGGCAGCAGGTTCTCGCGCCAGCCGACCAGCCGCCGCAGCCCGCCGGTGATCAGGAGGGTGGCGTTCAGCGCGACCAGCAGCGTCAGCAGATACAGTGCGAAATACCAGCATTCGATGTACGCGATGCCGGTCGATCCGGTCTCGGTGCGCGCCGCGTTGTCGTTGACGGCCACGACCAGCACGGTGGACACCGCGAAACCGATGATGGCGAACGCGGTGAAGCCGGAGATGGTGCGGCGATCCGGGTCGGTGGTGATGACGAACAGCGACAGGAACAGCAGCAGCGCCAGCAGCAGCACCGGCACGATGCGGCCGATCAGCGGGCCCGCCAGGTTACGGTCCACGCCGAGGTTGAAATACAGGTCGGCCCCGCGGAATCCGGCGATATTGGCCGACAGCCCGGAGTCCCGGTGCAGCATGCTGAACGCCGTGTAGTCGGGTTGCCAATCGCCGAGCACGAACGAGGGGTCCAGGCCCTGCAACCGGCCCGGCCGCCACGCCGGATAGCCGAGGAAATCGGGCACCAGCTGAATCGGATTCTGCACGTCGGCCGATCGCATCCGCAGCCACACGTCCTGGTGGTCGAGCGGATAGTTGCGGTAGTCGAAGGTCTGGCGCAGCGTCACGTTGAACGCGTACGACTCGATCGTGTAGTTGAACACCTTGAAGACGGTGGTCGGCTTGGCCGCCGCGCGCTGCTCCTCGGCCTCCGGGAAGATCACCCCGTGCCCGACGTCGTCGGGCAGCCCCGGTATCCGCCGCTGCCAGAGGTATCCGGCGACCTTCACGTTGTAGGCGTTGACGAATTCGATGGAGTTCAGCATCACGCCGGTCGGGATGCGAACCACGGGATGGCCGTCGGGGAAGTACTGGGCGACCACCGGGTCGACCTCGCGCTCCCTGGTCACCACCGTCCCCACCACGGTATCGGCGACATCGTGCCGCCCGGCGCCGTGCCACTCGACCACGATTCCGGCGGTGAACAGCAGCGACAGCCCCAGAGACACCGCCCACAGCAGCCCGTGCCGCAGCCCGTCCGGCGGCAGTGGCGCATGGAGGAATCTCGGCACGATCGTAAGGGTAACTATTTATTAGCTAACTAATTGTGATTGCGACTCCGGCGCCCGCGGTGTGTCCTCGCGCCCGCAACCCTGGTCGTCGGCCACGACCAGCGTGATGGCGCTCATCTCGGGATCTCCACCTCCACCGTCCAGCCGTCCCCGGCCGGGCCCGCCCGCAGGGTGCCGCCGAGCAGGGCCACCCGCTCGCGCATGCCGACCAGGCCGGTGCCGGTGCCGTCGGCGAGCTCCGGTCGGCGGGTGCCCGTCGCGGCGGTGTTGGTGACCGTCAGCGCAGTGCGATCACCGGAAAAGGCCAGGCGCACAGTCACCGTCGCGCCCGGGGCGTACTTGGCGACATTGGTCAGCGCCTCCTGGGCGGCGCGGACCAGGGCATGGGTCGCCTCCGCGCCGAGCGGCTCCGGCGTGCCGGTGAGCTCGAACGCCGCGGTGCTGCCCTCGGCCATGCGGCGCAGCGTCTCCGGCAGCGGCAGCGTGTCCTCGCGCAGCGCCTGCACCGCGCGCCGGGTCTCGCCGATGCTGTCCACGGCGAGGGCGCGGGCCCGGCGGACGGCCGCGGCGGCCTCCGCCTCGCGACCGCTCTCGTGCAGCCCGTCGGCCATGTCCAGCTGCATCGCGATGCCGGACAGCGAATGCCCGAGCACGTCGTGGATCTCGCGCGCGATGCGGCCGCGCTCGACCAGGGCGGCCGCGCGGGCCTCGGATTCGGCGGCGCGCTGGGCCTGTTCGGCCGCGCGGCGGGCGCTGCGGACCGCGTTCAGGCGGTCGCGGTTCGACATTCCGATGTAGACGGGCAATCCGGCGGTCAGCGCCACCCACCACGACCACTGCTCGAATCCCGGCGCCTGCCGGGCGGCCAGCCATGTCGCCGCGGCCGCGACCACACTGCCCGCCGCGGCGACCGCCATGGCGGTGCGGCGCGAGGCCAGTCGCCAGCCGACGGCCGCGGCGGCGGTGTAGGCGAACAGCGCCCCCGTCGTCTGGTGCACCAGCGGCAGCAGCAGGGCGCCGAGCAGCATGTCGACCGTCATGCCCGCCGCCAGCTGCGGCTGGGTGAGCCGGGTCCACGGAAACAGCTCGGCCACGGCGACGATCGACGCCAGCACGAACAGCGGCAGCGCCAGCCGCGGATGCAGGATCCCGCCGCCCGGCCACCGCACGGCGGTACCGCCGATCGCCACCGCTATCAGAAAGGGGCGTACCAGCCCGTCCCGCATCACCCGACGATCATTGCGCAGCGGGCGGTGCCCCACCACCGGTCTCGCCATGATTGCCGATATCACGGCTGATCGAAACGCGCTATTCGGCCCGCGATCATGTCATTGCGCCACCGGCATTCGGCGGCACATTATCGACCGCGCCATTCCGCGCGGCACGACGGATCCGATCATGAGTTTCGCGAGTTACGAGGTCCCGGTGTGGAATTGAGCGAGTCCGGGTGATATCGTCTGCCCGGACACGCGATTCACGGGGGATATATCTTGCGAATACCACTGCGGTAACGCCCGGATACCCGTATTCTTCGAATCGACGGTTCAGCACGGCGAATTCGGGGGCCGAGGGCAGCGCCCTCGGGTGGTGCACCGATCTCTCCCCTCCAGAGCGTTCAGATCGGTACACCGCCCGAGGGCGCTGATCGACGGAATAGAACCGAATGGTCGGAACGGCGGCGATGGGAATCACCGCCGAGCCTGCGGCAGTGGGACCCGGGCACTAGGATCGGCTAAGGTCGGTCGGCGGGCAAACGAGCATGGGTGGATGCAGCCCGAAGCCGCTGCTGGAGGGTTGTTTTGGATTTTTCGGAAGCGAACGGGAAAGCAGTGCGTCGGTGGATGCGCGGGTAGCCGAGACATCGTCGGGCGCGGGGCCCAGGGAGGTGTTCGCGGAGTCCTTCGCGCAGCTGTACGCGGCGGCCGGGGAGCCGCCGCTGGCCCGCCTGGTCTCCGAGGTCTCGAGCTCCCAGCGGCGCCGATTCCACGGCTCCGTACCGGTCCGGGTCACCGTGCCCCGAATCAGCGAGTGGCGCAACGGGCGCCGGGTTCCCGCCCGATTCGACGCTTTCCAGCTCGTGCTCGAGGTGCTGATCAAGCACGCGCTCGGCCGCAGCGCCGCGCCGCCTCGGCCCGGAATGTACGAAATCCAGTGGTGGCGACAGCTCTGGGAGCAGGCCCGCGCCGCCGGGGCCTCCGCCACGGACACCGAGGTGGCCGATACCGCCCTCGCGGCGAATTCGGTCTGCCCCTATCTGGGCCTGGCGCCCTACGGAATCGACGACAGCGACCGATTCTTCGGCCGCGACAAACATATCGCAGAACTAGTTTCGGTCACGAAAGACGCGCTGCGCCCGGCGTCCGGCAATGCGGTGGTGAGTTTGATCGCCGCGTCGGGCGCGGGGAAATCGTCGCTGCTGCGCGCCGGGCTGATTCCGGCGGCACGGCGCGGATCGCTGCGACTCGATTCCGGAGAAACCTGGTCCGCGATCCTGGTCGTCCCCGGAAAAAATCCGCTGCGCTGTCTCCTAGACCGAATTCGTGACGCCTTCGGCGTAGCCGGTGGCGCAGCGGGCGACAGTGACGTGGCGGGCGTCGGTCGCGCGGCGGACGACGGCGGCGCGGCGGACGACAGTGGCGCGGCGAACAACGGCGGCGCGGCGAACGACAGTGGCGCGGCGGACGACAGTGGCGCGGCGAACAACGACGGCACGGCGAACAACGACGGCACGGCGAACAACGACGGCACGGCGAGCGGCGGTGGCGGAGAGACCGGCGGTGGCGGGACATTCGGCGGGACAGCGACGGGCTCGGATGCCTCTGCCGCCGAGGAGATTCGGGCGATCATCGCCGCGCACCGCGGCGACACCGACCGCCTGCTGATCGTCGTCGACCAGCTCGAGGAGATCTTCACGCAGTGCCAGGACGAGGACGAACGCGCCGCGTTCGTCACCACGCTGGCGGACCTGTCGGCCCCGGCGGTCGACCGGAAGACCCCCGCCTGCGCCGTGGTGGTCGGCATCCGGGCCGACTTCTACTCGCACTGCCTCGGCTACCCCGAGCTCGCGGATTCGGTGCAGCGGCGGGCCATGGTGCTGCGCCCGATGAACCTCGGCGAGCTGCGCGAGGTCATCCTCTCCCCCGCCCGTGCCGCCGGGCTGCGGGTGGAACCGGCGCTGGTGGATGTGATCCTGCACGACTTCGGCATGGTCTCCGGAAGCAAGTCGTCGCTGGCGGCCCCCGCGTCCATGCCGCTGCTGTCGCACGTGCTGGCGGCGACCTGGCGGCAGCGCGAGAACGGCGTGCGGCTCACGGTGCGAGGCTATCGGGCCGCGGGCGGTGTCTCCGGCGCGGTCACCGTCACCGGCGAGCAGGCGTGGTCACGGCTCGACGAGACCGGCAAGGTCGTGGCCGAGGAGCTGCTGCTGCGGCTGGTGCGGGTGGGCGAGGACGCCGCCGATACCCGGCGGCGCGTCGCCCTCGACGAACTCGTCGGCGGCTGCTCCGACGAGCAGGCCAGTCGCGCGGCACTGGACGTGCTCGCCGACGCCCGCCTGGTGACGATCGACGGGGAGATGGTCGAGCTCACCCACGAGGCCGTCATCACCTCCTGGGACCGATTACGCAAGCTGATCGACACCGACCGCACCGGAACGATTGTGCGTCAACGCCTCGAGGAGGCCGCCAAGGAGTGGGAGGACTCCGGGCGCGACAAACAGCTGCTGTACTCCGGCCACCGGCTCGGGCAGGCGCTGGAGTCCAGCGACGCGGCCGGATCGCGACACCAGGTGGCGGGCGTGGCCCGCGAGTTCCTGACCGCCTCCTACCGGCAGCGCCGCTGGCTCACCCGGGTGAAGGTGGGCGCGGTCGCCGCGCTGGTCCTGCTGATGATCATCGCCACCACCTCCGCCACCTACGCCGTCCGCCAGGCCCGGGTCTCGGGGCAGCAGCGCGACAATGCGATCTTCACCTCGCTGCTGGCCCAGGCCGACGACGTGCAGGCCAACGATCCCTCCCTGGCGGCGCAACTGATCCTGGTCGCCCACCGGCTGCGGCCGCACGATCCGAAGGTCTACTCGCACCTGCTGGCCGCCCAGAACTATCCGCTGGCCACCTCGCTGCCCGGCCACACCGGCGCGGTGTACTGGGTCACGCACAGCCCCGACGGCCGCCTGCTCGCCACCACCAGCAACGACAGCACGGTCCGGCTGTGGGACACCTCCGACCCCGCGCACTACCGCCCGCTGCAGACGCTGTCACCCGCGCAGCGCGGCTGGGTGAGCTCCGCGGCGTTCTCCGCCGATGGCCGATACCTGGCCAGCGGCAACGAGAACGGCGACATCTACGTCTGGGACGTGTCCGACCCGGCGCACCCGCGCTCGATGGGCGGGCCGATTCCGGCGGGCTGCGGCTCGATCTTCACCGTCGCCTTCCACCCCAAGCAGCCGATCCTGGCCCTGGCCTGCCACGACACCACGATCCGGCTGTGGAACATCGGCGATCACCCGGCGCAGGCCGCCGTCGTCACCGGCCCGCGCGGCGCGGTGCGCACCCTGGCATTCAGTCCGGACGGCCGGACGCTGGCCGCGGGCGGCAACGACACCGCGGTCCGGCTGTGGAACGTCACCGACCCCCTGAACCCCGCCGCCCTCGGGCCGCCACTGACCGGATTCACCGATATCAGCCACGCGCTCGCGTTCAGCCCGGACAGCCGGCTGCTGGCGGCCGGCAGCGACGACCACACCGTCCGGCTCTGGGACGTGAGCGCGCCGGGCGCACCGGTTCCGGTCGGCGCGCCGCTGACCGATCACACCGGGCCGGTGTGGGCGCTGGCGTTCAGCCCGGAGGGCGGCCGGCTGGCGGCCGGGGGCTGGGACGGCATGATCAGCGTCTGGAACGTGGCCGACCCGGCCGCGCCGCTGCCCGCGACCGATCCGATCTACGACACCAGCGGCGTCAACAGCGTGTCCTTCGATCCGGTGCACGGCACGCTGGCCTCCGGCAACCAGGACGGCATGGTGCGCATCTGGTCCTTCCCCCGGGCCCGGATCGCGGGCCCCCAGCGCGGCACCGCCGTGACCGCGATCAGCCCGAACGGCGCGCACATCGCCCTGAAATCCCACGAGGCCGGGGTGGTGACCTGGGGTAACAGCACCGATCAGATCGGCTGGCTGCGTAGCCGATACGCGATTCCCGGCGATGTCCCCATCGGCGTCATGGCCGTCGACCCGCGCGGGTCCACGCTCGCCGAGGCCGCCTCCGGCAGCGGCAATGTCGTGGTCTGGAACCTGAGCGAGGACGCGTCCGCGCCCAAGCCCAGCGCGATCCTGCCGACGCGCAGCAAGTACTACACCGCGCTCGCCTTCGACAACAGCGGCAGGCATCTCGCCGCGGGCGAGACCGATCAGTCCCTGACCATCTGGGATCTGACGAATCCGACCCAACCGGTCGCGCTCGGCCACGCCGTCGTCGACGGCACCAGCTGGATCACCGCCGCGGTGTTCGACAGCGACGACAAGCTGCTGGCCGCCGGCACCGCGGACGGCCGGGTCTGGCTGTGGGACGTGAGCGACCCGGCCCATCCCCGCAGGTTCGGTGGCGCGCTGGTGTACGGCAACCCGGCGGTGAGCGCGCTCGCGTTCGGCAATCACGGACGGGCGCTGGCCATCGGCGGCCAGGACGGCTCGGTGCAGCTGTTCGATCTCGCCGATCCCGGCCACCCGCAACGGACATCGACGCTGACCCCGACCGGAGCCCCGTCGCAGATCGCGTCGGTGGCATTCGCCCCGGACGGGCGCACCCTCGCGGCGGCGAGCAACAATGCCGGAATCCAGCTGTGGAACATCACCGATCCGGCCGACCCGAGCCCGATCGGCGGTTCCATCGTGCCGGTCCGGTCGACGCAGTGGAATCTGCAGTACGCCACCGACGGCCGCAGCCTGCGCGCGGTGGGCCAGAACGGGACGGTCTACTCCTGGGATCTCGACCCGGACCGCATCGTGGCCACCATGTGCGCGGCGACCCGCTCCACCCTGACCCGGCAGTGGTGGGGACAGTATGTGTCCTCCCTCCCGTTCCGGTCCGACGTCTGTTAGCGCTAGGGTCGGAGAACATGGCGACCGAAACGGATTGGTACCAGGAGCTTCTCGAAGTCGAGCGGGAACTGACGGCCCGCGCCCCGGAATCGGCGCCGCAGCCGAGCCTGGACCGGGTGCGGGCGCTGGCCGATCTCATGGGCGGCACCCACCAGGCGTACCCCGTCGTGCACCTGACCGGCACGAACGGCAAGACGACGACCAGTCGCATCACCGAGGCCGTGCTGCGTGCCCACGGGCTGAAGACCGGCGGATTCACCAGCCCGCACCTGCAGTCGCTGGTCGAGCGGGTCACCATCGACGGCCAGCCGCTGTCGGCCGAGCGGTTCGTGCAGACCTACCGGCGGGCGCGGCCGTACCTCGACGAGGTCGACCGCACGCAGCCGATCATCATGTCCTACTTCGAGGCGTTCATGGGTGTGGTGTTCGCCGCGCTCGCCGACGCGAAGATCGACGTGGGGATCATCGAGGTCGGGCTGGGCGGCGCGTGGGACGCCACCAATATCGTGGACTCCGCGGTCTCGGTGATCACGCCGATCGACCTGGACCACCAGAGGTTCCTGGGCTCCACCCGCGCCGAGATCGCCCGGGAGAAGGCCGGAATCATCAAGCCCGGCAGCACCGTGGTGATCGCCCGGCAGGTCGACGAGGTGCGGCCGGTGCTCACCGAACGGGTCGAGCAGGTCGGCGCGACGGCCTACTGGGAGGACCGGGACTTCGCGGTGCTGTCCCGCACCGCGACCGATTCCGGTCAGACCCTCGAGGTGCGCACGCCGTCCGGCGCGGTATTCGACGGGCTGGAACTGCCGCTGCACGGCGCGCATCAGGCGCAGAACGCCGCGGTCGCCCTGGCCGCCGCCGAGGCCCTGCTCGCGCCCCGGCAACCGCTGGACCCGGAGCGAGTGCGCGCGGGCATCGCCGCCGCCAGCTCGCCCGGACGGCTCGAGGTGGTCGCCTCGAACCCGCTCACCGTCATCGACGCCGCCCACAACCCGGCCGGGGCGCACACCACCGCGCAGGGCATCATCGACGCATTCCCGGGCGTCCGTTTCACCGGCGTCGTAGCGATCCTGGCCGACAAGGACGTCAAGGGCATCCTGACCGAGCTGGAACCGGTCCTGGACCAGATCATCATCACCACCAACTCCAGCCCCCGCGCCCTGCCCGCCGACCAACTCACCACCCTCGCAACAACCATCTTCGGCCCCGACCGCGTCCACACCGAACCCACCCTGGAACGCGCCATCGACCTTGCCCGCCACCAAATTGCACCCCCCAACGGCGGCGTCCTCATCACCGGCTCGATCGTCACAGCCGGAGAAGCCCGCACCATCCTCACCTGAGCCACCCACCGCCCCGGCACGCTCTCCGCTGGCCGGGCACGCACTCCGCTGGCCGGGCAGGCACTCCGTTAGCCGGGCGCACACTCCGCTGGCCGGGCACGCTCCCCGCTGGCCGGGCACGCGCACCGCTGGCCGGGCACGCACTCCGCTGGCCGGGCACGCGCACCACTGGCCGGGCACGCGCACCACTGGCCGGGCACGCGCACCACTGGCCCCGGCACGCTGTTGGCCGGGGCCAGTGGGATGGGCCGGGGTCACACTTCGCTAGCCGGGCACGCACTCCGCTAGCCGGGCACGCGCACCATTGGCCCCGGCACGCTGTTGGCCGGGGCCAATGGGATGGGCCGGGGTCACAGGGAATGGCTGGCGGGCCGGGTCTGCATTGTGATCCATCGGGTCTCGGTGAAGGCTTCGATATTCGCGGTCGCGCCGCCGAATCGGCCGCCGGTGCCGGAGGCGCCGAGGCCGCCGAACGGGCTCACCGCCTCGTCGCCCACGGTTTGGTCGTTGATGTGCACGATGCCGGTGGGGATTCGGTCGGCGAGGGCGAGGCCCCGGGCCGCGTCGCCGGTGACGATGCCGAGGCTCAGGCCGTACTCGTCGGCGGCGGCGAGCCGGACCGCCTCGTCCAGCGTGGCGAACGGCAGCACGGGCGCGACCGGACCGAACACCTCCTGCGCGACGACCGGCAGCTCCGGGGACAGGTCGGAGAGCACGGTGGGCCGGTAGAACAGGTCCCGATAGCGGCCGCCCGCGGTCAGTTTCGCGCCCGCCTCGACCGCGGCGGTCACCAGGTGGTGGATCCGGTCGCGCTGCACGGCATCGATAACCGGGCCGAGCGAGACCTGCTCGGTGGCCGGATCGCCGACCACCAGCGCCTCGGCCCGGGCGGACAGCCGCTCGACGTACTCGCCCACCAGGCTCTCGTGCACCAGGTGCCGTCCGGTGGCCATGCAGATCTGCCCCGAATGCAGGAACGACCCGTACGCGCCGAGACCCACGGCGGCGTCGAGGTCGGCATCGTCGAGCACGATCAATGCCGAATTACCGCCGAGCTCGAGATGGGTCCGCTTCAGGTGCCGCGCGGCCAGCTCACCCACCCGGCGGCCGGTCGCGGTCGACCCGGTGAACGACACGACCGGAATCAGCGGATCGGTAACCAGCGCCTCACCGACCTCCGCGCCGCCCGGCAGCACATGCAGCACCCCCTCGGGCAGCCCCGCCTCCTCGAAGATGCGGGCGAGCACCACGCCGCCGCCGACCGCGGTCCGCAGGTCGGGCTTGAGCAGCACGGCATTGCCGAGCGCGAGCGCCGGGGCCACCGACCGGATCGCCAGCGTCATCGGGTAATTGAACGGCGCGATCACCGCCACCACCCCGACCGGCACCCGGCGGCTCATCGACAGCCGATCGAATTCGGTGGGCAGCACCGTGCCCGGCGGCGCGGACGCCAGCGCGGCCGCCTCGTAGCTCTCCTGCACCGCCGCCTCGGTCTCCCGCGCCGCCTTCACCGGCACCGATCCCGACTCCCGGATCAGCCAGTGCTCGACCTCGGCCGCGTGCTCCCGGAACAGGTCCCCGGCGCGCCGCAGCACCGCGGCCCGCGCGGTGAACGGCAGTGCGGCCCACCGCCGTTGGCCGTCGACCGCGGCGCGGGCCGCGGCGGCGACGTCTTCGACCCGGGCGGTGCCGATGCGCCCGAGCTCGGCGCCGGTGGCCGGTTCCACGACCGGTGCGGTCGCGGCGGCGTCGCGCCAGCGGCCGCTGAAGATCCTCCCGGTCCAGATCGTGGGGTCGAGCACGTCGGCGTGTGCGGGCATGGCGAAATCCTTGCTGCGGGAACGGTGTCCGGGGGAGATAATTCCACGGACGCGGGCGACGCGCCTAGGCCCGGGTCTTCCCGGCTCGACACCCGGCGCTGCGCAGTGTGACCATCCGTCCGGCCGAGCCCGCGCTCGATGGCGTGCACAATGATCAACTCGGAGCGCCCGTATTGCGCAGCAGGTATCCGATTGGTGTACTGCGCAGCGATGAATGCTCCAGCCATCGATCCCGAGGCCACCACCGACGTGCTCGACGAGATCCAGCGGCGCGTGCTGTGGCTGTCCACGGCGATCATCCACCACGCCAACCGGGTGCGCCCCAACCCCGGCGGGCTCAAGGTCGGCGGCCATCAGGCGTCGAGCGCGTCGATGGTCTCGATCATGACCGCGCTGTGGCTGCGTCACCTGCGGCCACAGGATCGGGTGTCGGTCAAGCCGCACGCCTCGCCCGTCCTGCACGCGCTCAACTATCTGCTCGGCGAGCTGGACGAGCAGTATCTGACCACCCTGCGCTCCTTCGGCGGGCTCCAGTCGTACCCGAGCCGGTCCAAGGACCCCGATCCGGTGGACTATTCGACGGGCTCGGTGGGCATCGGCGCGACGGCCCCGATCTGGGGTGCGGTGGCGCGCCGCTATCTCGGCACCGTGGGCGGCAATGCCGGTGTGGGACGGCAGTATTCGCTGGTCGGCGACGCCGAGCTGGATGAGGGCGCGGTGTGGGAGGCCATCCTCGATCCCGGTGTCGCCGAGCTCGGCGAGGTGGTGTGGATCGTCGACCTCAACCGGCAGTCCCTGGATCGGGTCGTGCCGAACATCGCCGCGCGCAAGCTGGAGAAGATGTTCGAGGCCGCGGGCTGGCAGGTCGTCACCGTGGCGTTCGGACGCCTGCTCGAGTCGCTGTTCGACCGGCCCGGCGGCCCGGCGCTGCGGGAGCGCATCACGCAGATGTCCAATGTCGAATACCAGCGCCTGTTGCGGTGCGGCGCAACCGAACTCCGCACCCGCCTGCCCGGCACCGGCCCCGGCGCGGCGCAGATCGCGGAGCTGATCGCGGGCATCGATGACGCGACCCTCACCGCCGCGATCCGCAATCTGGGCGGACACGATCTCGAGGCGCTGTCGGCGGCCTACGACCGCATCGACGACACCCGGCCGACGGCCATCCTCGCCTACACCATCAAGGGGTTCGGACTCCCCACCGAGGGGCACCCGCAGAACCACTCGTCGCTGCTGACCGTCGACGAATACACCCGGCTGGCAAGCGAATCCGGGGTGGATCCGGACCGGCCGTGGCAGCGTTTCGCCCCCGACAGCGCGGCCGGGCGGGTGTGCCGCGCGGCGGCGGCCCGGCTGCGCCGCGAACCGATCACCGGCGTGGCGCCGCCCGCGATCCCGGTCGACTTCGGCCGCACACCGAAGGGCACCGCCACCACCCAGGCGGCGCTCGGCCGGGTGCTGCTGGATCTGACCCGGCAGGCGCCCGACGCGGCCGCGCGCGTGGTGACCGTGAGCCCCGATGTCAGTTCCAGCACCAACCTCGCGGGCTGGGTCAACAAGGTCGGGGTGTGGTCGGCGGCCGAGCGGCACGACTGGTTCGCCGACGACGCCGAGACGATTCTGCACTGGCGGGAAAGCCCCTCGGGCCAGCACATCGAGCTGGGTATCGCCGAGACCAACCTCGTCGGGCTGCTGGGCGAGCTGGGCGCGACGTGGAGCCGGTGGGGGCAGGCGCTGTTCCCGATCGGGGTGCTCTACGACCCGTTCGTCGAACGCGCCCTGGAGCCATGGTCGTTCGGCATCTACGCGGGCGGGCAGTCCATCCTGGTCGGCACCCCGTCCGGCGTCAGCCTGGCCGCCGAGGGCGGCGCTCATCAGTCCATCAAGACGCCGTCCATCGCGCTCGAACAGCCCGGCTGCATCGGCTACGAGCCCGCCTTCGCCGTCGAGGTGGAGTGGACGCTGCTCGCCGGTCTGGCCCGCCTCGGCCGCCCCGACGGCGGTTCGTCCTACCTGCGCCTGTCGACCCGTCCGGTCGATCAGACCCTCGCCGCGGTGCCCGCGGATCCGGCGGCCCGGGAGCGCCGTCGCCGCCAGGTTCTCGCGGGCGGCTATCCCCTGGTCCGGCGGGACGACGCGAAGGTCACCATCGCGGCCATGGGCGCGATGGTGACCGAGGCCCTCTCCGCCGCAACACGTTTGGCGCAGGCCGGGGTGCCCGCCGACGTCGTGTGCATCACCAGCCCCGGGCTGCTGTTCCGGGCGGTGCAGGCGCGCGCCGGACGCGACACCGGCGAAACCTGGATCCTGGACCAGCTCTTCCCGGCCGACCGCGCCACCCCGCTGGTCACGGTCCTGGACGGGCACCCGCACACGCTGGCATTCCTCGCCGGGATCAACCGGGTGCGCCATATCGCGCTCGGCGTCACGCGTTTCGGCCAGGCGGGCTCGCTCGAGGACGTCTACCGCTATCACGGCATCGATACCGACAGCGTGCTGCGAGCGGCCCTCGACCTGCTCTGATCAGTCCCGCAGCCCCATCTTGGCGGCGCCGTTGCGGATGACGCCCCCGAAGTAGTCGAGGAACCGCTCCTCCGGTGAGCCGAACGGATTGTCGGTGACCAGATAGGTCCAGGTGGACGTGGGTCGTTTCAGCCCGGCGGATTCCAGGTCGAGCCCGTCGGCGGTGATCGTGGCCCGGTCGAGCGTGTCGGCCGAGCACTGATACACCTCGGTATAGAACCGGGAGAACTCCGTGACGGCGATGCGATGGAATTCGTCGATGGGGGTCTCGCGCCCCAGCGCCCGCAGGTGGATGCCCTCGCGCACATCGGCGAGGAAGGCCAGGTGCTCGCTCCAGCGCTCGTCGAGGTGCGCGAGGACGATGAGCCGGGCGGCATCTCGGAGGGCGGATTCGCCTGCGGCGGCGAGTATTTCGTCGTAACGCTCGGGGCGCAGTTCGTGCAGGCGGCGGGCCGCGAGGTCGCCGCGAAGCACCTCGTCGCGGTGTGTGAGCACCTCGTCGCGCTGGATATTGATCAGCTGGTGGTAGCGCCAGGTGTTGCGGTGGATCTTCAGGTGGGTGCCCTCGGCGACCCGCTGGGCGTGATCCATGGCCCGCTGCGCCCGTCCGTCGTGGACCCGCCCGTCGGGATCGACCGATTCGGGCGGTCTGGCGCCGGGGACGTAGTAGGTGAGCAGATCATCGTCCAGGCTGGTGAAGAAGACCGAGCTGCCCGGG
Organism: Nocardia terpenica; assembly: GCF_013186535.1. Taxonomy (NCBI): domain Bacteria; kingdom Bacillati; phylum Actinomycetota; class Actinomycetes; order Mycobacteriales; family Nocardiaceae; genus Nocardia; species Nocardia terpenica. The sequence goes on along the minus strand of NZ_JABMCZ010000003.1, from coordinate 1,519,771 downwards.
TCGCCCTGCCGTCCGGCGCGGCCGCGCAGCTGATCGTCGAGCCTGCTGGTGTGATACCGCCCGTACCCCACGACGCACAGCCCGCCGAGCGCGGCGACCCGCTCCCGGTCGTGGCCGTCGACGGAGCCGAGCCGAATGTCCGTGCCGCGCCCCGCCATCTGCGTGGAGATCGTCACCCGGCCGTATTCTCCGGCGCGGGCCACGATCGCGGCCTCCTCGGCATCGTTCTTCGCATTGAGCACCACGCCGTCGATGCCCGCCGCGGCGAGTTCGACGGCCACGTGCTCGGACTCGGCGACGCTGAGCGTGCCGATCAGCACGGGCCGCCCGGTGTCGTGTACCTCGCGCACATAGTCGACGAGCGCGGCCAATTTCTGTGCGGCCGTGGCGTACAGCCGATCGGGCTCGTCGTCGCGGATACACGGCAGATTGGTGGGAATCCCCCCGGTCTCGAGCTTGTAGAACTCGGCCAGATTCTCGGCGACGGCGACCGCGGTTCCGGTCATGCCGCACACCGAGCGGTAGCGACCGATCAGGGCCTGCACGATGATCGAGTCCAGCACCTCGCCGGTCGGGCTGGCGGCCAGTCCCTCCTTGGCCTCGATCGCGGCCTGCAGGCCGTCCGGCCACCGCTGCAACTGCGCGACCCGCCCGCGGGCGACATTGATCAGTTCGACCCTGCCGTCGCGCACCAGATAATCCACGTCGCGGTGCAGTAAAGCCTTGGCGTGCAACGCGAGCTGCACCTGCGTGACCGACTCGACGTGCCCGGCGGTGTACAGATCGATGCCCCCGAGCCGGTGCTGCACCTGGTCGATTCCGGCGTCGGTCAGATACACATTGCGCCGATCGTCGTCCACCTCGTAGTGCTCGCCCTCGGCGAGACCACCCACGACCTCGGCGACGGTGGCGGCGGCCCCGAGCCGCCCGTGGTCCACCGTGCCCGCCAACACCAGCGGCACGGTCGCCTCGTCGACCAGCACCGAATCGCCCTCGTCGACGATCACGACGTCCTGCGCGGGCAGCACCGTGTCCGCGGGATCGGTGCACAGCCGGTCACGCAACACATCGAACCCGACCTCGCTGACCGACACATACGTCACATCGCACCCGTAGGCCGCCCGCCGCTCCTCCCGCTCGGCATCCTCGTCCACCCACCCGACCGAAACCCCCAGCGCCGCATACAGTTCCCGCATCCACTCCGCATCCCGGCGCGCCAGATAATCGTTCACCGACACCACGTGCACCCGCCGCCCCTGCAGCGCGTACCCCGCCGCCGCCAGCGCCCCCGACAGCGTCTTCCCCTCCCCTGTAGCCATTTCCACGACATACCCGTGCAGCAACGCCACGGTCCCCAGCAACTGCACATCGAACGCCCGCTCCCCCAGCACCCGGCGCGCCACTTCCCGTCCCACAGCACACATCTCGGCCATCTCACGATGCCCGAACGGCCGCTCCGGCGCAGTCCGCAGCCCCTCGGCAACCGCCGTCAACTCCTCCGCCGAAAGCCCCCGCAACGCATCTTCCCGCTCCCCGGCCGCCGCCACCACATGCCGAAACCGCGACAGATTCGCAGACCCCGGCCGATCCAGCAGCCGCCGAACAGCGGCCCCCGCGTCTCCCACTCGTAACCAGCGCACAAGCCACGGTAACCGAGCCCGAACCCCCTGTGCCCGAGATTCACCCCAGCCGCACCCCTTACCGCAGCCTCGCCGAGACACAGAAGACTCTAGATTGCTAGACAATTGCTAATGTGACCCGATACATACCCGATCGGGAGGACAAGCAATTGATGCGTAGGATCGCCGCCGTGGCCGTGGCGGTCGCCGCTGTCGGGCTGACCGCGTGCGGAAGTGACAAGGAGTCATCGGGTACATCCACCGCTCCATCGAGCGCTCAGCGCCTCGACCCTCATCGCATGGTCGATCTGCAGTCACACCGTGGTGGTCGCGGCCTGCTGGTGGAGGAATCGCTGGCCGCTTACGCGCATTCGATCGAAATCGGTGTCAGCACATTGGAACTCGACATCGTCCTCACCGCCGACAAGGCGCCGCTGATCTGGCACGATCCGGTGATCCAGGCCGAGAAGTGCGCCGATACCGCACCGGCGTTTCCCGGCGATCCGAAGTTCCCGTACGTCGGTAAGCTGGTCCACGAGCTCACCTACGACCAGGTGCGCACCCTCGATTGCAACAAGACGCTGCCGAAATTCCCGGAGCAACAACCCGTTCCGGGCAACAAGATCGCAAAATTACCGGAGTTGTTCGATCTGGTGAAGAGCTACCCGGGCGCCTTCGAGGCCCTCCGCTACAACATCGAGACGAAGATCGAGGCCGAACATCCGGAACAGTCCGCAACACCCCAGGAATTCGTCGACATCATCCTCGACGAGGTGAACAAGGCGGCCGCCACCGACAAAACCGAGATCCAAAGCTTCGACTGGAGCTCCCTCCCGCTGGTGAAGGCGAAGAACCCCGCCATCCCGACCGTAGCCCTCTACGACAATTCAACCTTCACCCCCCACTCCCGATGGCTGGGCCCCATCCACTACGAGGACCACAAGGCCGATCCCCTCGCCGCAGTAAAGGCCCTCGGCGCCGACATCGCCTCACCCAGCTACGTAGAACCCTGGGACACCGACAACACATTCGGCTCCCCCGGCTTCAAGATGGCAGTGACAACCACCGACGTCCAGAAGGCCCACAACCTCGGCCTGAAGATAATCCCCTGGTCCATCAACGACAAACCCGCCATCGCCGCCCAAATCGACACCGGCGTCGACGGCATAATCACCGACTACCCCAACCGCATGCGAGAAGTAATGCAGGAGAAGGGTCTACCCCTACCTCCAGCGTTCCACAAGTGAAGCGACCCGGATCAGACCATCCCGACTCACACCCAGTAGGCCGAAAAATGGCCCAGGCCGGAGAGTTCGAAAACTCCTCTGGCCTGGGCCGCTAGTAGCGGGGACAGGATTTGAGCCTACGACCTCTGGGTTATGACAGATACTCGTATACGGTTCGGGGGTAGCGTTCCTTCGAGATTGACAGCTGTGATTGCATGCTGACTTGACGATTGCAGCACGAACGGCGCGGTCGGTTCTGGCCGATTTCCGTCGCTGGAGCCGGAGGACCGGTCGTGCGTTTGTCGTCGTACGCATGTGGCCATATGCCCTGTGGGGCTCCTGGGCTCTGCCTGCAATTGCGGTGCCGTGTTCCTGTAGGGGCCAGTAGTCGTGTCGAGGGTTGGCCTTGGGTACGTCCGTGGGCCAGGCGGCGGGGTTTATGCGGTATCGATCGCTATCCACCTCGATTTAGGTACCGGAGCAACTGCTGCGTTGGTTGAGGGTTCGGTCGTGACCAACGGCCTGGTCGTCTTCGGGGCAGGTGCTGTCGATCCGGTTGTCGTGAAAAAGGTTGGCGCACTGGTGGAGAGACTGCTGTCCGGTGAACTCAACGAGCTGGGGGATCGAGGTGGGGGGGGCATGAAGCGTCTGGTGTGTGTGCTGTGATGGCCCGCTGCGACAGATGGGCACCTCGTGCACCGTGCGGATAGGGCGGAAGATTCACGGATGTGACGAACATCGCCAAGATCACTGGTTCGGTGCGCCTGGGCACGACTTCGGACACGGGTGAGCGCGTGGTCCAGCAGGTCTTTTATACGGACGGTTCCGGTTCACGCGGGAATCTGGACGCGGACCTCGCGACGATGCACAGGCAGCTGGCGTTGAACTGGGAGCCTGGTGACGAGATTTTCATCTTCGGCTTCAGCCGCGGCGCTTATACCACCCGCAGCCTGACCGGCCTGATTCACCGCCTGGGACTGTTGACGGCTGAGGCGATGGGCGCCGGACAATTTCCGGATGCTTTGAAGATCGACCGTCAGCACAAATAGAATCCCGACGATCCGGATCCGCAACTTTGGGTGGATTTCCGCGAGGAGCACAGCCACTATCCCGTGTCGGTCAAGTTTCTTGGAACGTTCGAGGCCGTCGGCGCGTTAGGAGTGCCCGAAGTGACCTCGTGGCGGTATCGCTTCCACGATGTGCAGCTGTCTCCATATGTAAAAACCGCCCGCCAGGCGCTGGCCATCGATGAACGCCGCCGGGCCCTGCCTGTGGGAGGGCAGCGACGAGGCGGGAGTGCTGCTGCAGCAGCAGCCCGACCGGGTCAAGCAAGTGTGGTTCAAAGGCTCACACATCGATATCGGTAGCGGCTATGCCGACAGCCGACTGTCCGATATCACGCTGCACTGGATGGAGAGAGGCAACCGCCGCAGGCCTACAGTTCTCCGGTACCGGATCCTGAATACCCTCGACTTGCTACTCGATCCGCGCAGCCGTCGGTACTATCCGGACTCCTGGCGACGCCTCGATGCCTCCGACGACCAGAAAGTCTACTTGTCATCGGCAGTCGATCCAGGCGGCGCCTACCACCCGCCGAATGTCGAGCGGTGGGAACAAAAGCTTCTCGGTGAGGGCAGGACCGTACCGACCGAACGGATGGACATAGGCAAGAGACCATCTCGCCTGAGCATCTGCCTGACGCGCCCTCATCACACACGACACGGAAATCTAGCAAAACATGCTTTGACCTGCATTTATTTCGACGCCACTGCCGCTTCCAGATAGCTCAAGTATCGGTGGTCCCAGGACCGGCGGCCTCGATCAGGATCGCTACTGCAATATTGATGCCGAGCGCGGGAATGCCAGCGTTCACGTGCGCCAGACCGATATTCCAGAACGTCGCCCAGACAACGAACGCCTCGCCGACGACGGTGCCACCCAGCACCGCCGCTTTACCCAGCAACGGACGTTCGGGCAACCCAGCCACCAGACCGGGAGCGAACTGTACCAGCCCGCTGAAGGTGATCAGCAGCAGATTGGCCAGAGAATTGGGCCGAGTCAGATCTAAAACCAACGCCAACGCCAGAATGAGTAGGACCACACCGTGGTTGGCGAAGACCTGGGCGCGTGGACTGCCGACGCGGATCACGTTGCGCGCCACATTCGATGACATCGCCAGCACCATCGCCGACGCTGGCACCATTGCTGTCGCCGCCCCTGCCACCGCGATCAGTCCTAGCAACCACGCCGGCACCGATTGGCGCGTCAGCGTCAACAGCGCACCGTTGGCCGACGCACTCCTGGGCAGCGTCAAGATCGCGACGAATCCGATCGTTATCGGCAGCACTATCGCTATCTGGTAGAGCGGAAGCAGTATCCAGTTGCGGCGCAGGCTTGTTGCGCTGCGTGCCGATAGCAGCGCGGGCCAGAGGCCCGGGAGTGTGAAAAAGGCGCTGCCGATGAGACTGGCCAGCATGCTGGTGATCCACCACACTTGATCATTGGGTCCGGCGTGCAGTGTCAGCATTGCCGGGTGTAGGCGCGCGATGTCGTGGAAGACATGTCCGATACCACCGACGTGTAACGACACCCCGACCGCGACGATCGCGACTGCGGCGAGCATGAGGGCGTCCTTCAGGTACGAGGTGGTAGCGGTGCCGCGGATACCCGACCACAGCACGAAGGCGGCCGTCAGCACCGTCCCGACGATCTTGGCCCAGGTGCCGGAGCTACTGTCGTGAGTGACCAAGCCGACGATCAGCCCGAGCCCGGTGATCTGCAGCTGCAGGTAGGGCAGCATGAAGATCACCGAGGAGACCGCAACCAACGTGCCCAGTGTCTTGCTGCCATATCGCTGCTCGTAGAAATCGGCCTGGGTCAGGTAGCCGTGCCTGCGTCCCAGCCGCCACAGCCGCGGCCCCACGAAATACCAGACGATACAGGCCAGCGGGGCGTACACGATGACGTAGGTGACGGCGACACCACCGGTGAACGCCAGGCCCGCTAGGCCGAGAAAGCCGAAGGTGGTGAATGTCTCGCCCGCCTGCAGAAACCACATGGTGACAGCGCCGAAACGTCGTCCGGCAACGGACCATTCGGCGAGGTCGACAGCGGGGATACGACGGCCCAGGAAGCCGGTCGCGGCAATGGCTACCATGCCAACCAGGGCGACGGCGACAGCGGTATTCACGGCGTGGCCACCAGCGCCACTGTCGGTGTCAACGGTGCCAGCGGGAGGACATCGCGGTAAGCGCCGTCGGGCAAGATGCGGGAGAAACCTTCGGAACCGGTGAGCGGGTTGACTATTCGCTCGAAGCATTCCTCGTTGGGGATCTCGGCGATGGCCAGGGCCATGGGGCAACCTCCCGAAGGTAATACGAAACCCGCTGCGAGAAAGTCTATTTCACGGTTGCAGAGTTGCGGTGATGCTCCACCGATTTGGGAGGTGCAACAGCCGCAAGGGACTGCGGCCCCGACTGTGATTAGGAATAATCGGCGCATGGGGAAAGCCCATCGAGAATTGGATCCACAGGCGTCGGCTGCGGCGACGTTCGGCGCGGAACTGCGGGCACACCGGCTGGCGAGCGGACGATCGCTTCGCGCACTGGGGCGTCTGGTATTTGTCAGCGGCGAGCTGCTGGCCAAGATCGAAAACGCGCAGCGGCGTCCGCATCCGGACTTGGTGCAACGGTTGGATGACGTCCTGGACGCGCGGGGTGAGCTCGAGCGACTGGCTGCGCTGTTGTTCGCCGCTGCGGATCGACCGATGGTTCAGCCGCCGACATTGTGTCCGGATAATGCGGAGATCACGTTACGACGAGTGATCGACGATGTGCGGGCGGCCGATCACACCCTGGCCGTGGATCGGCATGCCGAGCTGATGACATTCGCCAAAGCCACTGCTGCAGTGGACAGTTCGAAACTGTCGGCCCCGGCGAAAACATCGCTGCGACGCACGCTGGCCGAGGCCGAGCAGCTTGCCGGGTGGATGATGTTCGATCGAGGTGATCAAGCGGGCGCCGAGCGGATGTTCGCTCGCGCCCGGAACGTCGCAGAACAAGCCGGTGCCGCGGACCCTTGTCGCCTATGTGCTCGGGCCGAATGCGGCGTTATCCAATATCTGGTGCGGTAATCCCGCGTTGGGCGCCGAGCGCGCGTATGGGTCTTTGGCGTGGGCGCGACGCAGCGGCAACAAGAGGTTGGCGGCGTTCGCGGCCGCGATAGCTGCCCGCGCCCACGCCCGGCTGGGTGAGGCCGACCTGTGTCGCCGGATGCTCGATGAGTCGGAATCGGAGTTGAACCGGCATGTGGCAGACGACTCCGACCCCGACTGGCTATCGGTTTTCGACGAGTCCGGTCCGGTGAGACATCGTGGGTGGTGTCTACTGGATCTCGGCGAACCGCGAGCGGCGATTGCGGTGATGGAGGATGGAATCGCAGCCAGCCCGCAGCTGTTCGTTCGGAACGGTATCCTCTGCCGTCTCGCATCCGCTGAAGCACATCTGAAGCTCGGTGAGATCGAGACAGGCTGTGCCGCAATCGAGGAGGCACTCGACTACGCCGAGCCCGGCGCGGTAACCCCGCGCGTCATCCGAATGTTCCATGCTGCCAGCCTTCGTTTGCGATCGAGTCCGAGCATCCCGGACGTGGCCGCTACGTGGGACCGGTTGCGGAGTTTCATCGTGGCGAACGAGTGAAAGGGTACGTGGCCCAACGCAATTGGGTTCCCGAAGCAGTGCGGACAACGGTCAGGCGTTCGCCCTGGAAGCGTCCTTGGACGGCAAGGTAGCAACCGGGAGCATCGGTAATGAAAGCGGTGTCGGTGTTGTCCGGATCGGCGGCAAGGTTGGCGTGCAGGCCGTCATGGCGCCAGGTGAACACAGTTTCCTCGGCTTCGGACCACCACCGGCCGAGGATCTCGCCGACCTCCTCGGGACACGGCGGTGCCGGTCTCCACCTCGGTGCAGGGGCCGGCGGGTGGAGGACGGCGGCTTGGTCGGCAATGTCGGCGGTGACATCGGCCAAAGTGATGCCACGCGTGGCGTTGGTGCAGGCGACGACCACGGTCCCGGACTCTCTGTCGATGGTCAGCGCCGCGTGAAAGCCGGGCGTGTGGCCGGTGTGACCGGCGAGAATGCGATCGGGGCGGCGTTGGAGGATCAGTCCCAGTCCCCATCCCTTCGTCCACGCTCGGGGATCGGCCATGATCTGTAGGGTATGCATTCTGTCGATGACCGATATAGGCACGACATCCGGTTCCGCACCGATGAGCGCATTGCCCCAGCGCAGCAGATCGGCTGGAGTGGACCATAATTGGCCGGCAACAGCGGTCGCCGCTCGATCCAAGACCGGTTCACGGTGGAAGACCTCAATATATGGATCGATGCGATAGCCGACCACCGCATCCGACGGTGGCGTCCACGTTGTCCGGCTCATGCCCAACGGCGTCAGCAGTGTCTCGCTGATCAGCTCGTCACAGGGACGACCTGCGACATACTCGATGATCGCGCCGACCGTGGCGTACCCGAGGTTGGAGTAATGCCATCGCTGTCCCGGCTCGGCCACCATCTCCACCCGGGTAAAAGCCTCGCACAATTCAGATTTGGTCGGTCCCTGCATCGACTCCCACAGATCGCCGGGGACCTCACGTTGAATGCCGCCGCAGTGGGCCAACAGCATGCGCAGGGGCACCTGACCGAACGAGGTCGACCGAAGGTAGTGTCCGACCGGGGCGTTCAGGTCGAGGCACTGCTGATCGACCAACTGAAGGGCCAGCGCCGCGGTGAAGGTCTTGGTGATGGAGCCGATGCGGTACACGCTGTCGGGGCTGGCCGGAATACCGTGCTCGACGTCGGCGAAGCCCATTGCGACTGCGCCGAGGCAAACCTCGCGCTGGGCGACAGCTACCGTCAGGCTGGGCACGCCGTGAGCGCTGTGCAGCCGGGTGACACGGTCGCTGAGCATCTTTTCGAAATCGGTATCCATTATCCCTCCATTCACCACCAGCATCCCATACCACCCGCCGATGACTCCGTGTACAAAGTTCCGCTGTACACGTGATCTGTCTTCCGCCGCAGCGATATTCGGACGACGCTGATAGCAGCACCCGGCACCGGTCGGCAATGTGGCTGACCGGCGCCGGTGTAGCCCTCTCGGCGATGAACGTTCTAACTTCGAGCTCTCCGGTTCCGCGGTCGTTACGTAGATCGGACGCTACACAGCGTCGAGTGCATACCCAAGCAATAATGCTCTATCCGAGGATTCCGCCAATGCATTTCCCTCGCCACGTCTTTCGCAAGGTCGCTGATTCTTTCAAATTGATGGCGAAACCCCGCTGACCGACAGAAGGATCCGGTCAGCGGGACGCACAGTTGCTGAATTGCATTACGGTACAGGGAGGCTGGTTTCGACAATGCCTACGGACATCGGTCCTATCAAAAACCGGTCGTCAACCGGAGACCGATCTGATCCTCACGACCTGCGGGAGATTGCGGCCACACACGGCATGGATGCGATTGCGGCGCGAATCGACGAGTTGCACGCCGCAGGTAATCATTTGGCGGCGGACACCATCGAGTACGAGTTGCGGGGGTCCGGCGTGGATGGGGAGCCGGTCGACTCGGATTACATCGTCCGCCTGACTCGGCAGTTGACAGCCACACTACGTGACGACACGCTGGATGAAACCACCGCGCTGCGGCTGGTGGGAACACTGATCGCCCGCGCCGCCGGAAGCCGCGGATGCGGGAACAGCCGGTGACGTCACGCCTTCCACGCCAACACCCCCATTCGCGGTACCGCCCCCCTGTCCGCGCGCCCAGGAATCACCACCGTGTCCGTGGTGGTGCGAACGCCGACCCATACCTCGATATGCCCGGGGCCGGTTCTCGGCGCAACCAGCAGCCGACGCATCGGGTCTGCCGTTGAGAATTTACCGCGGACAAACCCTACGACGCGGGTGTTGTCCTGCAACCGCTATGTCAGCGGTGATCGTACCGTCCACCGCACTAGTTGCCGATCAAGTCGGGTACGTCAACCCGATCGAGATCTTGAACACCTATGCTTCACGCGAGGATAACCCAAAAACGATCAACGACTCACAGCTAACTCGGTCACGACCCCAGGCGCTGTTCCCGCGCTGCAGGGCCAGGGCACGCCTCCGGATATCGCTCTAATTCGCCTATTTGTTGCCCGTTTCGTCGGCGTCCTCCTCGAGTGACGAGGCCATTCCCGCGAAGAGGGCGGTTGCAGCGCTCGTTCGCTCTGCCTCCGCGACGCGAATCTGCTTTTGCAGAGCGGCGATGCCCGCATCGGCAGTGGCCATCTCAGCACCGATTCGTCTCTGCTCGTCCAGAGACGGCAGGGGCACTAGCAGCTTGCCGAGGTTGGCCGAACTGATGGACGGGATGGTGGTACCAGCGGCTTTGTTCTCGATCCACGTTCTGGTGGAAGGGAGCGAGAGGAATGCAAGGAGATACAGCGCGTCCACCGAGCTGGGGTCAAGTACGCGTAGCCTCAGTAGACTCGTGCTGAACAACATGCCCTCGTTGCTGCGATCGGCAATCGCGCAGGGGCCCAGAGACCCAGTCCTGACGCACAGAATGTCCCTCTCTCTAAGCTGGAACTTCCTCATCCCCGCAGCAACCGCTGGGAGTACCGACCTCGTATGTTCGTCCGTGATGCGGCGATACCGCAGTTGCGTGGGCGCAATAATTGGGACCCCGTTATCCGCATACTGGATCTTCTTGATGATATTGTTCGACGGGCCCGCCTGGATCTCACATAGGGCACGTAATGGCGCCAAATTTCTACCTGCGATATTGCCAGGAATCGGGCGGTAATCAGCGGGACCGAGAGAGTATGCATGACGTTTGATATCAGCAAGGCTTACAGCGACGGCGAGACCCCCTCGATCCAAATCTCTCGTGCGGAATTCCGGCGTAGAAGTTCGCCAGTCAAAATAACATCCGACGATGGATTTTTTATCCTGTTCTCGCAGGATTCGCTTCCCTGCCTGCTTCTTGCCCGCCGCTCGGGCGTCGATAAGAAGAACGGATTGTCTGCTTTCCTCCTGTCGGGTAAGGATCCAAATGCTCACCGGAACGGGCGTGGTAGCGAACAGCCCTGGAGGCAGGGTGATGACACATTCAACGACTCCGCGCTCGACCATTGCGGCACGTATGGCTAGCTCGTCCTCGTTATCTGACACGGCGGCTTGATTTGGCATGACCACCGCCGCCCGACCGCCATCGCGCAGCGAAGCAAATACGTGCTGGAGCCAGGCGAAGTTGCCGTTCTTCTTCGGCGGCACTTTGAATGGCCAACCTCCCTCGGGCGGAGTCCATTCGCCGGACACCTTCTGATTGAACGGCGGGTTGGACACGACAATGTCGGCCCCAATCGGTCGGCCCGACAGATCCTTAGCGGCCAAGACATCGCCAGGTAGCAGGTTCGCAATATCTGCGCCATGAACTGCGATGTTCATCGCCGCTAGGCGGAGTTGCTCCGGGCGATGTCCATACCCCGTCGCTTCTACATCTTCAACAGCAGATACCACCCCCGCGAGAAATTCCCCGAATCGCAGATAGGGATCGTGGCACCGTACAGGGCCCGTGACCTCATGGAGCATGATCTCAGTCGCCAGCCCCACAATGCTAGATGGCGTAAAGAATTCACTGCTGTCCCGTTGACCCCACTCCGCGAAACGATCAAGTATTTCCCGAAACGAGTCGTGGTCCAAATCATGACATGTCCGCAGGACCTGGGCCACGTCCTCGACCGCGTCCGGCTGTAGTCGCGCGAAGATGGGCCGCATACCTGGCAGCACACCGTGCCCGCGCAGTACTGCGTCTACGACTGCCCCAACCGAATCGAGCAGCTTCGCCGGATCACCTTGATCTGCAACAGCTTTGGCGGAAAGATCACTGATCCGCGCCCATTGCTCGGGAGCTCGGACTCGTACGAAAACCGCACACAGCAGTAGTTGCAGGTAGTCCATCTGCGGCCCGCTACCGCACACCCGTTGCGCCAATGGCCCATACAGTTCGGCGAGGGCATCGGCATGGCTGGATGATTGCCGGTCGGCCCCATCGCGAGCGCCCGATGGGGCCGACCGGTCAACAATCCGATTAGGAGAGTTCCGAATTATCCGATCGGCGTACGTGCAACCTTTGCGTTCGGTCGGCAGCAGTTGACCTTCAGGGATCGGGCGGGTCCTCAGCCACTCGAGTACTTCGGCAAGGACAAAGAACTCCCCCTCCTCCGAGGACTGCGGGCGAGGGAAGTCGGGGTGCCTCCGCTTCCACATCGACAGGGTCGCCCTGGTGATGCCTGCCAGGGCGGCGACCTCCTTCCGCGACACCAAGCGGTTCCCGGTCTCGATCACTGCCGGAATCCGAACAAGAAGGCGATGACCGTAAGGGCGAAGACGCTCGCACCGGCGCACCCAGCCGCCCCATGAACGACAGCGGAGGACAACGAACCGCCGTCGACAGCGGTCAGGATTCCAGCGATGAGGCCTACGATCACACCGAACAGGGTGGCAATCAGCATCAGCAGAACTCGGACGGACTGGGACATCGAACTCCTCCGTATCGATCAGCTAGGCGAGAGTCGTCTCGCTTCACGGCCAAGACGCTACGCTTACTGCCCTGCGAAAGGAAGAGCGCATTGCAATGCGCACTTCTCGATCCACTGAGCGCGTCGCGTCGCCGGGCACTAACTCTCCTCATAATCTAGGGTTAGACCTGCGCATTTGTGCTACGACGGGAAGGCACGGCCACCATTCTCACGCGTGCACGCTGTTAACAGCACTATCAGGTATGGAATCCAGAAGGTCGCTTGCGCGCGTCATGCCAAGCAGGTCCGAGGCGGGTTCAACCGGTCGGAATGCCGGAGGCGTTGAGCCATCGAGCGATGGAGGGTTCACGGTGGCATCACCTGCGTTGCATGGGCGTAGACATTGCGGTCCAGGTGACGTGCCCCTGGATTCGCCGGTCACTTACGCAGCGAATCCAGGTGCTCGCCAGTCTCGGTGACCTTCCAGAACTGCGTCCACCCATTCCGGGAAGCGGTGACGTCCGGCGAGGTAGCAGCGACGACCGCACTTGCTGACTGCGACGGGGATGTGAACACTTTCCCGGCCAGTTCCCCACTGGTGATCTTCACCGACTGATCGTCGGGGTAGTACTCGCCTTCAGTGCGAGTCCCCTTGTACGTGCCGTGAATCCGGATGCGCTCACGCAGCGGTGCTTGCGGCTTCACCGTGGTCAGCAGGCCGCGCAGCGCGCGGGCGTAAACCTCGGCTGGGTCGATCCCCCATGCCTCGGCGAGGGTTATGGTTGCGTGATAGTCCGGGTCGTTGACTCTGAGGTTCTTCATATCACTATGATACGAGTGATTCGGAGTAAATCCAAGTAGCGCTTCTACTATATCGACGCCATCGGTACATTCCGGACGCTGGGATCGCCTACCTACGCGAACCTGCCGGTGAGGAGGTTATCGAGCGTCATGCGAATGCCTGGCAGACACCCCGGCGATCCCAGTCCCATACGTCCCGCCCTGCCTAGGGAAATCAGCTGGTAGAAGAGTATTTCGGAGCGCTTCAAGCGCCGACCGGTACAAGCGACTCGGCGTGATACCAAGGCCGGTACCGCGAGCCTCGACAAAAGTCGAGGGCGGCCCTGAAAATGCCAGTCAGGACCGCCCTCGTTAGTAGCGGGGACAGGATTTGAACCTGCGACCTCTGGGTTATGAGGTCCCTTCCCCATACACCATCACATGCCATATGGCAAAAGTGAGTGCTCATCAGCAAAGACGCGGTTTACAAGCCCAGCGGTTAGGGCAAGTTATGGCACGTTGTGGCCGCAATAGTGGAGATTAAACGGAGACTCACGCACTTGCCATATGGCTCCATCCACCCCGAATGGGGTGGGTTGCACATCTCACCGGAGTGCGCCAACACCGAGCCTCACGCACTCGGCGTACGCCCATCAAATCAAGTTCAGCCTACCCAAGGAGCAGCAGAAGGGGCATCCACACAGCAAACCAGAGCAGGTGACCCAGCGGTCACGGTTCACGACCGCTGAGTCACCCAACTCATCAGGCCGTCATCGTGCATCAACCGGCTACCATCGGTACCCATGCCTGTGTCGCCCGAGGAACAGCAGAAGCTGCTCACTGCCGTGCGCGACACCGCGCGCCGTGCCGCCGAAGCGATCGAGGCGCGTGATCAGGCCATCCGTGTTGCATTCGAAGCCAAGGTGTCCCGGGTGCGCATCGCCGAAGCTGCCCAACTCTCCCGCGAGCGGGTCTATCAGATCGGCAACACACCGAACGACGAAAGTGTGTAGTTGACTTGACACTCCAGCACTCAGAGTGTGTAATTGATTACACACTCTGAGTGTGGCGCGAGATCGGCAGCAACCTCGTAGATCCGCCGATTCCGGGCACATAACCTGACATCACCAACCATTCCAGGAAGGCGTCATGCCGGATTTTGATTCAGCGCGCCCAAAACCAGAATCATGGTCGGGTGAAGCAGCCGTTGAGGCCGAATGCGAAAGTTGGGCAGAACTATCTGCATTCCGAGCGGAAGATCAGAATGGATCGGTGACTTCAAACGGTCGATCTATTGATTACACAGTCCTCCGCTCCAATGAAACGATAATTCTCCTGATCGTCGCTGCAACCGTCGGAGTATCGACCGCCGCCGTTATCAGGCGCTGGAATCGTAAGAACGGCGGTGCAGAATGAGCCCATACGATGAGGCGATTCGCAAGCTGAGACAGCTGGTGTTCGATACGTTGCGCCGCCGCGATGGCGAGTCGGCCGTCGTCCTCCGGCAGGTAGACGGCTGGGGCAACCTATCTGTCGAAGTACCCGTCGATCCGCTGGCTGCTGCCGCAGTCTCCAAGTCCCTCATGTCGCAGCTTCAGCGACTGGCCGGCGAGTACGCCCGACACGGCCGCGAAGAGGGTCGGTCCTGGTCAGAGGTCGCCCGCGCGCTCCATCTCGATGGCGAGCCGTATCCAGGCGAAGCCGCCTTCAACTACATCGCAGGCGGCTCGTCCCACCCTCATTCACACCCCTTCACCTCATGGACATGCCGGACGTGCGGCTGCCGGATCGTGGATTTCGGTCCACAATGCGGTCCGCATCCAGACGACCGCGAGGTTGGGCACACGCCAAGTTGCGCGCGACACAACGAAGAGATTCGCACGTACCGACAGCAGCTCGACTGCAACTAAGCAGCTGGCCCGGCCCGCTGAACCTGCGGCCGGACGCTCGTTCCACCCCTCCCTCATCGGCTTGATGAAGATGGAGATCGACATCGTGGCCAATCACACCGCTCACACGTTGGAGATTCTGGGCAGGCAGCTCATCGAGCTTGTTGGCGCCCATCCTCTCGCAACGGCGCTCACGCTCCTGACCGCAGCTTGCTGCCTCGGGCTCATTGCGATCCTGTCCAATCGACTGACGCGCATTGCGGCACAACGTGGTTGGACGGGAGAGGGCGTCGGCACACTTCTCGCAGCAGCAATCGCCACCGGGGTCAGTGCTCAAGGCATGTGGGTCTTCATGGGCGACGCCATGCATCTGTCCGGGTTCCTCCGAATCGCGTTCTTCTCATTCCTGGAGATCATGGTGATCACCAGTGCGCTCCGGGCTCGCGCAGCGCAGCGTGCTGGTTCCCCCGGCGGTGTCGATGGCATCGCGATGTGGGCGATGACGTGCTTGAGCGCGGTGCTATCGGCCTCAGACGCTGACAACTTCGGCACGCTCCTGATCCGGCTGACCGCACCGCTGGTCGCCGCCTGGGGGTGGGAGCGCAGCATGGCGCTCGAACGCCGCCTCAATGCAAGTCGCCGATCGCGGATCAACTGGACGATCACACCCGAGCGGCTGCTTGTTCGGCTCCGGCTAGCCGACCTGGATCCGCAGCGAACCGCGTCCGATGCGGACAGGCAGCGGCGAGTGATCGCGTTGGCTCTCGCCGTGGATGAGGCGCATACGATCCGCAACTCCGACGGTGCGAGTGCCCGTCGGGTTCAGAACGCCAATCGGCGTCTGCGCAAGGCGATGCGGCACGCTATCGACAGCGGCGGCCTGATCCCCTTCGACGGACGCGATCACCGCGAGGTACTCATCGACCACATCGCAGCGCTGCGCAGCACGACCGCACTGCTCGACCTGGACCCACCGAGTCCGTGGCCTGCCGTGCACAGCGACGATGGGCTCACCCCGCCAGGAGGACCGACGACACCCTCACCCGCTCATGGCGGCGCAAGCACTGAGCCTTCCCGCGTTGCCGGCATAGCCGCCGCACGGTCGTCGGCTGGTGACACCGTCACACCGATGCGCAGTCATGCGCAGCATCAACAATGTTCCGTCGGACAACGCCTACAGACGGCGCACGACTGCGGCGCCGCCGGGCCGTACGACGGCACTGCGGTGGTGCGTATCGGTACGCACGGCCGAACAGCCGGATCGCGCAATTCGGAGGCCCCGGCAGGACCTGCGGTTGATGTCTGGACCGACATCGCCACGAAGTTGTGCTCGGAGGATCCGGCCCGCCGCCGCGACCCCGACACCGTGCGGGAGATCCTTCGGCTGTGGCACGACGAGCAGCGAACTTATCCTCAAATCGCGAAGCTCGTAGGCGGGTGCAGCAAACACGCCGTCGGCCGAGTGATCCGCCAGGCCAGGAAGTATGACAGCCGCGAATACGCTGAACGAGCGTAGTCACCGACTCCAGGAGACGATCGTGACCAAGCGTGACCGGCAGGAGATGATCGAACTCATCGGCAACCTGCTCGCGAAGGCCGAGAGCCGAGCCGGAACCCCCGAAGGCGATCTCTTCGAAGAACGCGCCTTCCAGCTGTTAGCCAAGCACGGAATCGAGTACGCCCACATCAAGGTCGGTCGTACCGCCGCCGACGCCGTGATGCGCGAAGACTATTCACTGACCGGCGGCTTCCTACACCAGCAGATCATGCTGCTGGCCGGCATCGCTTCCGCACTGCACTGCACGACGGCCTATTGGCAGCACAGCCCTACCTCCGCAACTGTCGAGGTCTACGGGGCACCGCGTCATCTCGAACGAGTCCGAATCCTGTACCCACCGCTGCGCAGCCGAATGCTCCGCCACGCCACAGATCCGCCCCTACCAGCAACGCCCGGAGTTGCTCCCGATGACCCCGAGATCAGCTGGATGCACGGCTTCAGCCTCGGCATCAGGGCTCGCCTCCAAGCCGCCGAAGCGGCTGCGGCAGCCGAGGCCGACCGGCAAACCGGATCCGATCTCCAAACCCGAACTCTCGCAGCCGACGCCAAAGGCGCGGCGAACGCAAGGAAGCTGGCCCTGCCGACCCTCCGTCGCGGTACCTACAACCCGGAACTCGAACGTGAATCGCTCACACGGGGCTACCAGATCGGTTGGAACTCCGACATCGATCCGTAGGCCAGCACCGGTAGAGGGCGCAATCGGAACCGGTGGAATACTCACCCCCGTCGCGCTCTCACTCCGGGTCGTCAGCGTGACGTTCTTTCCGGTCCAGCACACCGCGCGCGATCGTCGCCCTGCCACCAGTCGGGCCACGACGTTGCAATATGCACACCCAAGCGATCTCGGCGATCACGGCCAGTTCTGTGACGGGCCCTTGCCGGTCGCCTTCTCATGCTGCTGGCAGTCCGTGCCTGCACAAACTGGTTCTATAACGTAGGCATACAGTGTTGACATGTTGGTGTGAGTGGCATGTACTGGAGGTATCAACAGATCCGAGGGATCACCATGACCGTCATTATCGGACTCGTCATCCTCGTCGCTGCCGTTCTCATCGGCGTGATCGGTGTGTTCGCGAATTCGGGCAATGCCCACACCCTGACCGACCATTTCGGGGTGCTGGGCTACCACATCACCGGATCCACCGGCGTGCTGTTCCTCTACGGCATCGTCGTCGGCGGTATCGGGATCGCCGGACTGGGCCTGCTGCTCGCCGGCGCCCGGCGCACCGCTCGCCGTGGACGCAGCGCCCGCAGCGAACTGAAGACCTCGCATGACACCCGCCGGCGTTCCGCGCCGCGGCCGAGCGCCCCGGCCTCCTACGTCGGCGCGACTGATGTCGCGGCCGAGGTGCCTGGCGATGGACCGGAGGCGGTGTCCTCGCCTCCGGTCCATCGGCGCAGTCTGGGGCAGATGTTCGGTCGCGCTACCACTGGTGCCCGTTAGACCGGCGCCCTTCGCGGATCGTCACCGTCGAGCACCCTCGACCCATTTGGGCAACCGCTCGATGTGCCGCGTGACACCTCACGCAATACCAGAGAATCAGGTAACCCCACGTCATGATCATCTTCGGAGCCGTCCTGCTTATCGCCGGGCTGGTGCTCGGTTTCGGCTTGCTCACCACCGCCGGAATCATCGTCCTGCTCGTCGGTGTGGCGCTGATGGTCGCCGGCCGCATCGGGCACGGGGTCGGCGGCCGACGCCACTACTACTGACCGACGCCACAACAACCGGAACCAGCCGCGCCTGGCAGGGCTGCCGCACGGTGACCGGCACTCACGTGCCAATCACCGGTAGACAGCCAACCTTCACAGCAATACACAACCAACGCATCACCCGGGAGCCATCATGCTCGTCCTCGCCCTGATCGTCGGCCTTGTCCTCGGCGCCAGTGTCGTCGGCGTCCTCGCCGTGGTCGTCCTGAACGGCCAGTCCGCCGGCGGCCCGCGCCCGTACCTCACCAGCGCGGCCCGAGCGCTGCTGCGCCGAGCGCATCCCCAGGACACCGCGACAAGCCGTGACTACGCCGAACATGCCGGCGGCTCACGTCACATCCGCACCCACCCGAGCTGGCGAGACAGGCTCGAGTGAGCGATGCCGAGGCACACGATGCGGGAGACCGCAGTCAGAGATCGGCAATGAAACATCCCCGAACCCGGCGAGTCGTCGTGGCCGGCGGCTCACCGGCAAAGATGGGATCCGCGCTCGCCGTGCTCACCTCGCATGGATTCGATGCCACGGGAGTCTTCTCCGAACGCGAAGCCCACCAGGCGATCTCGCGGGCCGACGAGATCTTCGCAGTCGTTGCGGGTGGCTTCCTCGCCGAACCCGCGCAGAATCGACTACGAGCAGCGGCCGCCTCCAGAGGCGCGATACTGATCACGGCCAACATCGGCCACCAGGATCCCACCGAATACTTTTCCACACACATCGTCCCGCAACTCGTCGCGGCGGACGACCGGCCGTGCGCCCAGGCCACAGCTATACCCTAGCGCTCTACATCTGAAATCTGTTGTACAGGTTTACGATTCGCCAGGAAGTCGCGACCGGTCGACCAGAAACCTCCCCACCCGAATGCTGTTCGAGGAAACCTGTCGCCTCGGAACTCAAAGCTGGACTGCGGCAACGCTTTCGGTGTCACGAGGATCTCGCGTAGTGGTTACCATCAGGTCGCCACGCCCGAAGTGGCATTCGGGCCGCAGCGCCTGTCATGACCGCGTGCGCGGGCCGCGGCGATGGCGATGGCGATGGCGATGGGGCCGAGTTCGAGTTCGAGTTCGATCGCGCCGGTCGCCCGGACGTTCTGTCAACGGCGTTATACTACAATGTAGACTTACATCGTATAAGCGTCTAAGCTGGGGTGACAACCGGTGCAGGCATCGAACGGCCAGGCCGATCCGGTTTAACCACACACCCGGAGACGGCGACTTCGAACG
The DNA here is from genome assembly GCF_013186535.1 of Nocardia terpenica. Classification (NCBI taxonomy): domain Bacteria; kingdom Bacillati; phylum Actinomycetota; class Actinomycetes; order Mycobacteriales; family Nocardiaceae; genus Nocardia; species Nocardia terpenica. Next base: position 1,500,207 of record NZ_JABMCZ010000003.1, on the reverse strand, counting down.
CTGACTCCACAGGGATCGGCGGCACCTCGGGGGTGGCTGTTCCAAGGCCACATCGTCGCCCGGGCTCGAAGCAGATTCGGCCGAATCCCCGGCCGAGATAGGAGCGTCCGCTATGACGCAACAGACCATCCGAATTGGTACCGGGCCGCACAGCCCACCCGGCGAACGCACACCGCGTATTCTGCTGAAGGTCGATTCGGCCAAGACCGGCTATGTCGACGGCGCATGGTGGCCCTACAGCGACGACCTCCCGGCCGAGCTTCCGGCCGTGCTCTCACCACTGGCCGCGCAGCTCGGCACCGTCCATCGCGTGACCTATCGCTTGCGGGAATGGGCAAGTGCGCCCGATGAATTCGTCTTCGCCGGACACGTCGTGCGACTCGACGGATACCGACACGGCACCGCGCACACGGTCGAAGTGTCCGGCCCGCGCGATCGCCGTCTGGTCCTGCTCGTGGTTCCCCCCGGCACGACCGCGCATCGTGCGTTCTCGGTGATGACCACCGCATCCGGCAAGCACAACGAATCGACGGTCGACGAGTTATTGATGTCCGGCCCGCGAGACCGTATCGGCCGGGCTGCCGCGTTACGACAGTGGCAGCGCCGGCTCGAGACCCATCGTCTCGGATGGACCGGCAGCACACGCAAGGAGTCGTCGTGAACGTCGTCATCGTCATCGTCGTCGTCATCGTGGTGCTGCTGATCATGGTGGCGCTCTCGATCCGGATTGTGACCCAGTACGAGAAGGGTGTGTTGTTCCGGCTCGGGCGCGTGGTGGCGGTTCGGGATCCCGGCCTGAACCTCATCGTCCCGGTGATCGATCGGCTCCGGCGGGTGTCGATGCGCATCGTCACCATGCCGATCCAGTCGCAGGGGATCATCACCCGCGACAATGTCAGCGTCGACATCTCGGCGGTCGCCTACTTCCGGGTCATCGATGCCGAGAAGTCGGTGGTCGCGATCGAGAACGTGTATTCCGCGATCGATCAGATCGCCCAGACCACGCTGCGCAAAGTGGTCGGTCAGCACACTCTCGACCAGGCGCTGTCGGAGACCGACACGATCAACGCCGACATCGCGCAGATCCTCGATACCACCACCCTGGAATGGGGCGTGGAGGTCACCCTGGTCGAACTCAAGGACATCCAACTGCCCGCCAGCATGCAGCGGGCGATGGCCCGCCAGGCCGAGGCCGAACGCGAGAAGCGCGCGAAAATCATTGCCGCCGAAGGCGAATCGCTGGCAGCTGCAGCGCTGGGCGAGGCTTCGGACACAATGATGGCCCACCCCTTGGCTCTGCAGTTACGCAATTTGCAGACCCTGATCGAACTCGGAGTCGACAAGAACACCACCGTGGTGTTCCCGGCACCACTGATGAGCGCGATCAGCGAAGTCGGCACCTTCCTGGCCCGCGAGAAGACTGCCTCCGCAACCCTGCTTGCCGCCGCCGCGCCGACACCCAACGGGGCCGTCGATTCGTGACGATCACGGCGCCACTTGCCTCGGCGGGTGAAGCGCCGTCCGTCTGTAGGAGCATGGGGCCGTTCGTATGTCAACATTGTTGACCTATGCTTGCCCGATCCCGGAAGGAACGGAGCCCGTTCGTGGTGGCTGAATCGTCGAACAACTCCAAGAAGCCCAGGGGCGGTCGCCGGGACAGTCCGGTGACGCGGGCGGCGGTGCTGAGCGCGGCGCTCGAGGTCATCGACCGCGACGGGGTGGACGGGTTGTCGATGCGGCGCCTGGCCGAGGCGGTGGGCCGCGATCCGATGGTGATCTACCGGCACGTGCCGAACAAGGCAGCGGTGCTAGACGGAGTCACCGAGAGCGTGTTCGGGCAGCTTTCGGTCGACCCCGCGGCATCCGACTGGGTCGCCGAAGTGCGTCGCGTCGCCCGGGACTTCCGGCGGCTGGCCCTGGCACATCCACAGGTGGTGCCGCTGCTGGTGACCCGGCCGCTGTCGACCCCACTGGGACAGCGGGCGCCGGCGGTGGTGCGGCCGCTGGAGGACATACTCGCACTGCTCACCCGCGTCGGATACACCGAGGTCGATGCGCTGCATATCTATCGCGCCCTGTTCGGATTCCTCTACGGGCACGTGCTCAACGAGTTGCAGGAACTCGTCGAACGCCCCGAGGAGACCGACGACCTGCTGCGACTGGGCTTGTATCGGCTGCCGATCGGCGAGTTCCCGCTGGTGCGAAACCTGGCCTCGGTGCTGGCAACCTACGACGGCGCCGTGGAACTCGAACGTGGCCTCGACATCCTGCTGGCCGGTCTCGCGGCCACACTGCCAGGGCCGGGCGATGCCACACTCCCCGGACCGGAGGATGCGCCCGCCACGCGGTGACCACATGCGCGCATCATCATGGACGCTGCGGCGTGGCCCGGCTGGGTAGGGCGATCGCGATGGTGATGGCATCGCATATGCCTGGGCAATCTGCCCGTTACGACGCGGCCCGGACCGCCGGGACGGTGTCGATTGGCCAGGTGTCCGTGCGGGTCTGGACCAGTCCGCGGATCACCGCACCGATCTCCTCCAGCGGTAGTACGAGGTCGACAACGCCGGTAGCGACGGCAGCCTGAGGCATACCCGCCCGTTGCGCGGTCCGAGGATCCTGAGCGATCGTGGTCCCACCTTGCGATTTCACGGCGGCAACGCCCACCGCACCGTCACTTCCGGTGCCGGTGAGTACGCAGGCGATGGCATGCTGCTTGTAGACCTGGGCTACCGACTCGAAGAGCGGATCGGCTGAGGGGCGCGAAAAGTGCACGCGCTCACTGGTCGACAATGTGAGGCGCCCGTGGGGGCCGACGAGGAGGTGGCGATCGGGCGGCGCCAGGTAGACGGTGCCGGCCACGGCGTATTCGGCATCGTCGGCCAGCTTGACCACCAGGGTTGTGACGCGGGCGAGAATCTCGGCGAGCATGGTCGGATGGCGCCGGTCGAGGTGCTGGACAACGAGCACCGGCACCGGGAGGTCCGGGCCGAGCGCACCCAGCAGGGTACGCAGGGCGTGGATACCACCGGCCGACGAGGCAACGGCAAGGACGTCGTAGCGCCCCGGCGAGCGCGGCCCGGACATCCTGTGCTGCGCACGCAGGCCATCGTGGAGTTGTTGTCCGACAACAGATTCACCGACTGCCCTATGCCGCGTGGCCGGCCGGTCCGTGATCATGGACTGGGTTGGGGGACATCGACGTGGCATTTGCCGACCGTCGGATGCATGCCCAGGTAGTTGAGCGGGCCGGCGATAATGGTTACCGCGATGGTTCCGGTGCTCGCGCAGTTGGTCGGTGCGCTCGTGTAGTAGTGCCGCTGCCCACCGGCGATGGCGCCGATGATCAGCCACACGAATACCAGGACTATGACGACGCTCGTCGGTCGCGAACGGCTACCTCCGCGCATCATCCTGCGGTTGTTTGCGTATGTTCTCATTTCTGCTCCGTACGGTTGAATGTAGGGCTGCTGGTGCAGGTTTCAGGATCGACCGCATCGCTCGACAGACACTCCGATGTGGGAGCCAGAGGTAGATGGGCGTCGCTTGGATCCGCCGGTGTATCCGGAGACGGGTCGGTGGCGCGGCCGAGGCGTGTAGTGCGGAACGCAGGCCCCGCCGACCAGCCGAGTGGTCGGCGTCGCCGTCTGCGAAGGTGTTGTGGCCGTGGAATTTTCGTTCCGACGCGGTCTCGGGTGCGTCGTCGGCGGTGGCGATCAGGAAACTGTCCGGCAGTGCGAGCTTGTTGATCGTGCGCAGCGTCACCAGGTACTGACCCAGTAACGGCCCGGTGGTGTAGGGCAGGTCGTATGTGCCGCACAGGGCCCGGACCCGGCGGGCGATCTCGGCGTAGCGGTTGCTGGGCAGGTCCGGGAACAGGTGGTGTTCGATCTGGTGGCACAGGTTTCCGCTCAGGAAGGCCAGCAGCGGTCCGGCGTCGAAGTTGGCGGTGCCCAGCATCTGCCGCAGATACCATTCGGCTCGAGTTTCGTGGTCGAGGACCGCAGGTGTGAATTTCTCTGCGCCGTCAGGGAAATGGCCGCAGAAGATCACCATATGGGCCCAGAGGTTGCGTAGGATGTTGGCCGTCATGTCAGCGGCCAGTGTCCGCCGCCACCGCCGACCACTCAATACCGGGAACAGCACGTAGTCCTTGCCGGTCTGCCGGGCGATCTTCTTGACCAGCGCCTTGGTCTGCGCGGTCTTCTCCTGGGGTGTGGCCGCGCGGTCGCGTTCGGAATACAGATCGTGCAGGGCGATACCCCACTCGAACGTGGCCGCCAGCAGCAGGTTCTGCAGTGGCTGGACCAGCAGCCGCAGTCGCCACTGCTGGTCGCGGGTCACCCGCATCACGCCGAAGCCAATGTCGTCGTCCATACCCAGCACGTTCGTGTACACGTGATGGCGGAAGTTGTGGGCGTAGCGCCACTGCGACGACAGTCCGGCCATGTCCCATTCCCATGTGGCGGAGTGGATTTCGGGATCGTTCATCCAATCCCATTTGGCCGTGGCCGACGTTGTGGCCGATCTCCATGTTCTCGATGCTCTTGGCCACCGCCAGCCCGGCGGTGCCCAGCGCCCAGCCGAGCCGCCTGCGGCTCAGGCCGATCGTGAGCCGGGCCGCGACATCCAGCGTTCGTTGAAATGCGATGGTGCGGCGAATGTAGGCCGCGTCCCGCGCCCCACGGCCGTGCTCGATATCACGGCGGATCGCGTCGAGTTCACGCCCGAGCGCCTCGATATCGGCGGGACTCAGATGGGCGTAGACGCCGACTTCGGTAATCGCCATTGTTCACGTCCTCGACTTGCTCGACTGCCGCCACCACAGCGGCCCGGAGGCGATCCGGTCCGCCGTGGATGCTGTGAACGCCTCGGAGCGGGTTCAGCGTTTGAACACATCCCGGAGCGTGTTCCTGGCCCGGTCGATGGCGCCGCCGGCGTGGCGCCCGAGGCTGTCCGTCCGCCGGTGGGCGTCCGCGGCGGCTTTGTCGAACAGCTTGTCCAGGTTCGTCTTCGCTGCCCGAACCTGGTGAGTGATCTTGTCTTCGATGGCCATCGCAATGGTCCTGACCCCGGATGCGCGCTCTGGCCGCGGGCGGCCGGAGCGGCCGGCCGGTCGACGCATGAACCGGTATAGCTACCAGCCTAGATGCGGATACAGCACATGTCTACGGTGTAGAAGTACGATGTTGTCAACAGTGACCGAGTCAGGCGGTGCAAGCGATGAACGACGCGAGGGGCTGGACCATCCGGTGGCCGGACTCGACCGACCTCTCGCGCCGGCGACGATCGCACTCGCCCGTTGACCCGTCCGGTGATCCTGGCCGCCGCACTCGAGATCATCGACCGCGACAATGTTGACCGGCTGTCGATGCGGCGCCTCGCCGCAGCCCTCGGGCGCGACCCGATGGTGCTCTACCGGCACACGGCCAGCAAGGCCGCACTGCTGGACGGCGTCACCGAGGTTGTGCTCGGGCAACTGACCGTCGACACCGGCGACCCTGACTGGCGCCACCAGCTACGCGCCGTCGCACGGGATTTCCGCCGGCTTGCCGTGGCCCCACCCGCATGCAGTTCCGCTCCTGGTCACCCACCCACTAGCCACACCGCTCGGGCAGCGGCCGCTGGGCACGCTACGGCCGCTGGAACACATCCTGGAACTGCTCATCCGAGCGGATTTCAGCGGCAGCGAGGCCCTGCACATCTACCGCGCGCTGTTCGGATTTCTCTACGGGCACGCGCTCAACGAGTCACAGGAAACCGTGGAACACCCCGACGAGGCCACCGATCTGCTGCACCTCGGATTGCATCACCTACCGATCGCCGAGTTCCCGCTGGTGCGCGGACTCGCCCCCGAACTGGCCACCTACGACAGCGCCATCGAACTCGAACACGGCCTCGACATCCTGCTCACCGGCCTGGCCACCATCGCTCCGGCAGCGCCGCGATGACCCCGAGAGCCACGTACTCCGCATCGAAAGCGTAGACCTACACTGTTGACACAACGGAGTGTGCGGCGTGTACTGGAGGTAATCGACAACGGGAGTACCACCATGGCGCGACTGCACATTCACCGGCACACGGCGCGGCGCCGCATCCCACCCGAGCGCACACTCCGGTTGCGGCTGAAGCCCGAAAGCGACGGCTACATCGACGGTGTCTGGTGGCCCCGCTCCGACCGCCTCGCCACCGAACTGCCCGGTTTGCTGTCCTTCCTGGCGATTCGGCGGGGCTCCGTCTGCCGCGTCGTTTACGACCAGGCCAGCTGGGCGCCCGCACCGCGGCAGCTGACCGTCGACCAGCACGAGGTCCAGCTCGACGCCTACCCGTTCGAGGCAGGCAACACGCTGTACCTCTTCGGCAGCGACAACGCCATGCTCGTGCTGCAGGTCATCGCCCCGACCGCCGACCACGACAGCCCCCGCTCCGCCGCCGCTCCAGGGGCATCACCACTACTCTCCGAGCCGGCAGGACCATGACACAACTCGATGCGCGACGCCCGATCACCAATCACCTCGACATGGGCCGGGACACCGATCCGCCAGGCCGGACATCCACGATGACGCCACCACCGAATCGCCCCGAGCCGAACCCTGCTGATCAGCCGCGGCTGCGTATGGTGCCCGAAGCCCGCCACGCCGGGCCGATCGCCGGCGCATGGTGGCCTCACAGCAATGACCTGGTCACCGAACTCCACGGCTTCCTCCCGGCACTCACCGCGCGGCTCGGCCCGATCCATCGCGTGATCTACCACCTCGGCACGTGGGCCCCGGCTCCACGCAAAGCCCGCATCGGCGACCGGCAGGTGTGCCTCGACGGATACCGGCACCGGCCGGCCACCACCCTCGATGTCGTCGCGCTCAACGGCACTGCCGTGGCCGTGCTGATCATCCCCCCGAACACCACCTCCGACTCCGCACATGCCGCCATGGCGGCCGCGGCCGACCCCACCAACCCGTCGACAATCGATTCCCTGCTAGCGATCACCGCACCGAAGGACATCGACGACAGCGCGGAAACCGTCGGCGCAGAACAACAGTGGGAGTCCGACGGCGGCGCAGGCGGCCACTGAACGGTCGTCGGCTGTACTCGTCGAGTGGTCGGGAGCGTGGCGAACCCGGCGATGGACTCCGACAAGCCACACGACTGGAGGCACTTCTCGCGAATGATCGGAACCCACCACGCCCGCGACACGGCACCGTCCGACTACCACCGTGGTCTCGCGCGGCGCCGAGCCACCACGCGCGTGGTGCCGGGCATGCGGAAGCGCCGGGATCACCGATCGCAGCGTAGATGTATGCGTCGCCGCGGATGCGCGGACCGGATCGAGAAACCGCCCGCGCCTACCAGCCCGACCAGGCCGATCACGAAAATCCACTACCCGATAGGAAGCAAGAAATGGCAACGAAAACGCCCTATGAGCGTCGAATGACGCGTGTCCGCGATGTCGTGCGGGAGTACTCGGACCTCGACGACAGCGCCGCGACCGCACTCGCGGTGCAGGTGCTGCGGGCACTCGACTCGATCCCCGAGAAAATTCGCTGACCGCACGGCCGGGCCTGTTGAGCGGCGCTGAGGATGCGCACGACAGCGGCGCGAGCGATTCCGACTGGAATGACTGTGGGGGGTTCGCAGCCGTTGGCGAAGTGCCGCACTCCGTCGGCCAGGTGCGGCTGCAACGGCATGCGCATTCGAAGCGATCGCCCAGGCTGTGGCGTCAGCGGTGGACATCCGAGTGTCGGCGATGGTGGTGGCGCCGGTGTCAATCGGCTCCGGCCGGGGCATCTTCGGAAGGTGGCGACCGATGAGTATATCCGCCGGGCAGTGCCCGCTGGTCACCGGCCGCGCTCCACGGCGCGGGCACAAAGCGCCGATCTGGACTGGATCTTGCTCGCCGCGCGCCGGGACGCGATGCGACAGAGCCTGGTCGATGCGGCACACAGGTTAGCCGCGACCGAGGACGAGGCAGCCTGCCTGTATGCCGGGATCGCCGCTCATCGGCGTGACAGCACCGATAACGCTCGTCGGCTCGCCGAGCACGCCCGGGCGTCTGCCCGCCGCGCCCGCGAGATCGCCAACTATTTCTCACGCTCCGACTGAGCGACCCAGTCCGGCTTCGCCGCCCGCCACGACTGGGCGGACCTGTCGACTGTATGCAGCCGCCTACACGCGCAGAGCACCCTCACATCCACGCTCAACGGGCAGTTGGGCAGCAAACCTGGACGTTTCTTAAAACGATGCGGCCTGTTCGACGTGACAGATCGACCTGCCAACGGGAAGACCGTCACATACCTACGAAACAAATCAAACTGCTGAATCCGTGCCTGATACGCCGTCACCAGTGCGTGCATCCGCCACCGAAACAGAGTTCGGAGCATAGTTAGGCGCGTCAACCACAATGCTTGGGCATGGCTTCCGGCGTCGCCCTCTGCCGGTAGTCCCGGGTGTTGCGGCCACCAAGCTATTTACCTGCCGCAGGGTGAGCCCGGTACGACTTGCAATAGCCGAGGCCGTCTCACCGCGTCGACTCATTCGCGACAGGCATTCAGTCTGCCGCTTCTTCAGATCCGCGAGCGCCGCACGATGCCGGTCGTTTGCAGCCGTGATTGCAGCCTCCCGCTCCGAATCGACCGCTTCAGCCTTCTGCTCCAGGAGCAGATAGTCGACGAGATCCGCCTCGTTCAGCTTGTTGCGTTCCGCCTGCTCTGCACGCTCTCGGGCGAGCCGCTCGCGCGCTTGACGACGTGCGGAGATTGCTGAAGTCTTCTTGTCAACCATGACCACACTCCCTTGCAGGATTTATCGTGAAACAGACCCTGAATTATACCATCGAATGATCAGTAGATCCATTTACTCACATGCCATTAGCTGCCATATCCAGCACCTCAATTCGTTTATTCACACCTCTTGCACCGAGGATTACGAAATGATAACGACGGTATAATGTGAATAGTGACGGCGACGTTACACAAGCTTTCTGCCGGGGACGGGTACGAGTACTACGTTCGGCAAGTCGCTGCCTATGACGCGTCCAATCGCGGCCGGTCTGCGCTGGCGGACTACTACACCGCGAAGGGGGAATCGCCTGGAACGTGGTGCGGGTCGGGGTTGGTGGCGTTCGACGACATCGACGCCGGTGACCCGGTGTCGGAGGAACAGATGAAGGCGCTGTTCGGGGAGGGACGACATCCGAACGCGACGAGAATCGAAGAGCAGGTGCGCGCGGCGGAGATCGCCATGGGTGCGAAGGCGAAGGACGCGGCGCGAGCGGCGTTGGCCGCGACCCGCTTGGGCAATCCCTACAAGGTTTACACCGGCGGCGGTGCGTACCGGCAGCGATGCGCCGAAGCGTTCGCCGCCGCCAACGTCGCCCGCGGCCAGCCACGACACGCTGCGCTGCCCTACGAGGAGCGGGCGGTGATCCGCACGAAGGTTGCGCAGGCGATGTTCGCCGAGGAGTTCGATCGGCCCCCGACTGATGATCGGGAGCTGTCCGGGTGGGTGGCCCGTAACTCCCGCAACGCCACCACCGCCGTTGCCGGATTCGACTTCACCTTTTCCCCGTCCAAGAGCGTGTCGGCGCTGTGGGCTGTCGCGCCGCGTGCCGTCGCGGACAAGATCAAGGCTGCGCATGACGCGGCAGTGGCCGACGCGCTCAGGTATCTCGAACGGCACCACACCTACACAAGGGTTGGGCGTCACGGCTGCCGACAAGTCGATGTCGAGGGGCTGATCGGCACTGCGTTCGTGCATCGCGACAGCCGCGCGGGCGATCCCGATCTGCACACTCATGTGGTGCTGGCCAACAAGGTCCGCACTCTCGACGGCGGCTGGTATGCCCTCGATGGCCGACTGCTCTACCAGGGCGCTGTCACGGCCTCGGAGGTCTACAACAGCCGCCTGGAAAAACACTTGGCCTTGATGGTCGGGGTGGCATTCGAGGCCGTCCCGCATCCCGACTCCTCCAAGCGGCCGACCCGGGAAATTGTCGGTGTCGACCGCGAATTGTGCCGGCGATGGTCGCGGCGCCGCGCCCAGATCGAGTCCAAGCTCGGCGAATTGGCGACCCGGTTCCAGCACCGGCATGGCCGCGAGCCGACATCGAAGGAGATGCTCGGTTTGGCGCAGCAGGCGACGCTCGAGACCCGCGAATCCAAGCACGAGCTGCGGTCGCTCGGCGAGCAACGCGCCAGCTGGTGGGACGAGGCCGTCCAGGTCTTGGGCTCCCCGGCCGCCGTCGTCGAGATGGTGTACGCGGCCTGTCATCCGCCCCGGACACAGCCGGAAATCATTGACGCCGTATGGATTTCCCGCGTGGCTGACGACGTGATCGCCACCGTGTCCGAGGAGCGCGCCACCTGGTGCGAGACCCACATCCGGTCCGAGGCCGAGCGCCGCGTTCGCGGGCGGGTCACCGCCGACCAATGGGATACCGCCGTGGAGGCTGTCGTGGCCGCGGCGCTGTTGCCGAACAGGTCCATCGCCCACCGGATCCCCGACCGAATCGCGACGCCCGCGCTGCTCATGCGCCGCGACGGCACCGAGGTGTACCGGACGGCGGGCTCGCAACAGTTCACGTCCGCGCGCATTCTCGCTGCTGAGCGTCGCCTGCTGGCCGCCGCCCACCAGCGTGGCGGCAGAACCGTCTCCAAAGACACAGTGGATGCCGCCGTTCGGGGATTCGCCGACCGGCATTCCGGGCGTGGGCTCAACGCGGGACAGGAGGCACTCGTTCGCGAGTTCGCGACTTGTGATGCGCGGTTCGCGGTCGCGGCGGCGCCTGCCGGCACCGGCAAGACCACCGCGATGCAGGTGTTGGCGCAAGCGTGGACCGCCGCGGATGGCACGGTGGTCGGGCTGGCGCCGACCGCTGCCGCTGCGGCAGTGCTGGGTGAGGACATCAAGGCCGCAACCCACACCATCGACAAACTCACCCACACCCTCGGGCGCGTACTCGCCGGGGACGACCCGGTCGTACCTGAGTGGATTCACGACATCGGACCCCACACTCTGGTGATCATCGACGAGATCGCCAAGACCGGCACCTTGAAGCTGGATCTGGCGGTGGCGTTCCTGCTCAAACGCGGTGCGAAAGTGGTCGGTATCGGCGACGACCATCAGCTCGCTTCGGTCGCTGCCGGCGGCGTCGTGCGCGACATCGTGCACGCTACTGATGCGCATACTTTGACGTCCGTTATGCGTTTCATCGATCCCGATACAGGACGACGTACGGCCGAAGGTCCGGCCAGCCTTGCGCTTCGAAGTGGTGACCCGGCCGCTATCGCCTACTACCTCGATCACGGCCGCATCCATTCCGGCACCCCTGCCGCGATCCAGGACTCCGCCTACACCGCGTGGACCCGTGACACCGCGGCCGGACTCGACACGGTCATGCTGGCGCCCACTCACGAGATCGTGCATGCGCTCAACGAACGCGCCCGCGCCGACCGACTCGCAGTCCTGCTCGGAACCGGCGGGGTGGTGGGGCGGCACGCCGAGCTGGCCGACGGTCTGCAGGCCAGCGTCGGCGACGTGATCATCACGCGCCGCAACGAGCCGCGGCTGCGCATCTCCGCGACCGATTCCGTGCGCAACGGATACCGTTGGCTCGTCACTGCCGTCCACCCCGACGGCAGCATCACCGCAGCACATCTGAAGTCGCGTCGCCGCGTCACCCTGCCGCCCACCTATGTGGCCGCCAACGTCGACCTGGGTTACGCCTCCACGATCAGCACCGCCCAGGGCATCACCGTCGACACTTGCCACGGCGTCCTCGCCGGGCACGAAGACCGCGCCCTGCTGTACGTGATGCTCACCCGAGGCCGACATGCCAACCACGCTTACGTCCCCACCGCACCCGACGCCAGCGAACAAAGCCCCTGGACCTACGAAGCGCTACACCCGGCCACGGTCGTCAACACCCTCACCGACATCATCGGCCGCGACGGGCACCAGCGGTCGGCCACCACTCTCCAGCGCGAAGCACTCGACCCGAGCAAGCGTCTCGGCCACGCAGTCGACGCCTACACCGACGCCATCGGCGCCGTCGCCGAACACCTCGCCGGTCCCGACACCATGGCCCGCATCGACGAAACAGCCGACCAGCTATACACCGGATTGACCGACCAACCCGCGTGGCCGGTGCTGCGTGGACACCTCGCCACCCTCGCGGTCGAAGGCCACGATCCCCTCGACGCACTCCGCGCAGCCGTCGCCGAGCGTGAACTCGACACCGCCGACGATGCCGCCGCCGTACTCGACTGGCGACTGGATCGCACCGGCAACCACTCCGCCGGAACCGGCCCGCTACCCTGGCTCCGCGCGGTGCCCACCGCGCTCACACGCGACCCCATTTATGGCCCCTACCTGGCGGCCCGCACCAGGCTCGTCGCCATCCTCGCCGGACGGGTCGAACAACAGGCTCAGCAATGGACGACAGCCACCACACCGACGTGGGCGCGGCCACTCGCGGGCATAGATCCCGACCTGATCGGCAACCTCACGGTCTGGCGCGCGGCGCTGCACATCGACGACGCCGATCGACGCCCGGCCGGACCACCCCGCCGATACCCGCTCGCCGAGCACCGGTACCAAGACGAGCTGCACGGTCGGATCACCGCGGCCCTCGGGAACCATCCGAACCACGCCACCAACCGGTGGGCCACCCTCGCCCACCAGGTCAGTCCCCGTATTCTCGACGACCCGCACTGGCCCGTACTCGCCGAACAACTCGACCTCGGCCACCGCGACGGATTCGACGTGGCGACCCTGCTGCGCCACACCGCCGACAGTCGGCACTTGCCTGACGAGCTTCCCGCCGCAGCACTGTACTGGCGGCTGATCACGGGGCTGGAACCTGGCGCACTCGCGACAGCGAGCAACCGCCTCCGACCCCCTTGGACTGCCGTATTGCCCGACGTCCTTGGCGACGACCTCGCCACGCAGGTACTCGGCGATCCCGCATGGCCGCAACTCGTCGCCGCGATCGAAGCCACCGACCCCGCCGAATGGCCACCACGGCTACTGCTGGAGTCGGCTTACACGCTCATCACGGCAACCCACGAGGACGACCGAGGCCCCGTCCGGCCACACGAGATGGCGACCACACTGGCGTGGTGGATCGACGACATCGTCCGCCACACCGCCACCACTTCCACCGACCTACCGCCCGAACCACTCGACCCCGACGCCGACGAGGAAGCCGCCGCCCGCGCCGGGATAATCGATCCCGACCGCATCACCGAACCTGACACCGAGCCACCCGCCTCCTGGGTACCCGAGCCCGTATTCGATAGCGAGCCCGACGAGGACTACATCGAGGCGTTACTGGCCGACGAACCGGCAAGCGACGCCGACGACCCGCAGCACGCCGAAGACGACTTCGACTGGGCAACTGCCGCACTCCAAGCCGCCCATTCCAGCCCTCGCCGATACCCGGATCTGCCGCTCAGCGAACAAGCCGACCAACTTCGCCAGGACACAGCAGACCAGCAGCGGCGTATCGCCGAGATACAAACCGAGATCAGCAAGGACGATCCCCTCGACCACACCGGGATCACCGATCCGGACGTGCTCGAACTACGTGCCCGCGCCGATACCCAACGGCCCTATCGAATCGCATGGCTCGACGCCATGGAACGCCTCCTCGACGCCGAGGTGCAGGCAGCAACAGACCGCGCTCGACGCGACGAACTCGCGGCAGAACTCGATCAGAAACAAGGACACGACCCGCACCTCGCCGAACTCGAAAGTCTCCTGGAGAAAACCGACCCGGCCGTTCGCGCCGAATACGCGGACGCCCTCGCCACGCTGCGGACCGGACCCGACAACATCGGTATACGGCTCGATCTGCACTTGGCCGAGCTCGCGGCAATCAGTTCAGCGAACGTAGCCGCTGAGGTCAGGTCCGAAGCCGAGATTGCACGACATGCGCTGATCGAATTCGCTGGCGGCCCAGACCAACTCGTCGACGACACCGACGTACAGCTGGCGCACCTCAACGCCGCATTCCGCCTCCACGACCAACTCGCGCACGCACGGCAGCTCCTTCAGAAGACGAAGACCGAACTGTTCCACGTCACCACCCTCCTGCGCGGCGGGCGCCCAATACCAGCCGATCGGGCAGCCGTCGATCGAACCACCGACCCGATCTGGAGGTTGACCGACAGCCAGCTGGACGAGCTGATCACCAATCTACGGCAGCGACTCGCCGTCATCGGCCACCCCGATCCTGTATGTGATCCCAACCAAGCGAACCGACTCGTCACCATGGCAATAGGCTCGAACGCCGATGCGACGCAGTTCGAGCAACAGTTGGCAGCCGCGCATGAAGAACGGCAACGCCGCGCGGCACTCACCGATGACCAACGCACCCGCGAAGACGCGCTCCGCATACGAGCCGCCAGCCCCTCTGCCCAGCAGAACGACGGTGCCGCTCCGGTGCCACTCCCTTCGCGGGACCAGGCCACGGAACTCGACCTATAAATGGAATCCCACGTATCCGCGATACACAACAATCCGCATTGGTACAGAACAGGACAGACACCTACGCCGGGTCGGCGCCCAAGAGGCTATGTTCCGAGTCCAGACCTCCCGATCGTTGCTCGACGATGCATGCCGGATGGCAGCGGTACGAAAGGGAACGTCCCGCCTCTTTGGGGCAGGACGTTAGGTAGCAGGTGCCACCCCGGCCAACGGCAGCCGCTCGGCCACTCTTGTTCAGGCAGCGGCAAATTCGCCTGCGTGCAGGCCGCGGACAAACGCGCTCCACTCCGCAGCGTCGTACGTCAGCGTGACTCCGGACCTGCCGCGAAGGACAACATCACCATTCACGCGTCGGTCGACTGTAGGGAGGTCCTCTACCGGCACCGTAGGGGTTCCGGCGGCGGCATCGACGAAAGCAGACCACATGGCAGTCGGGACCGTCAGGATGGGTTGATCTGCGGGACTGCCGACGTACTTGCTGTCCCGGACCAGCACAGTGTTCCCGGCGAAGCGGACCTCAACGCACGTCGAGGAATCTTTCGAGAAGGAGGATTTCTTCCAGTCCGTGATCTTGGTGTACCGACAGCTCATACAGCCGATCCTAGCTCGTCGGCCAACCGCTTGATCAGGGCCAACGAGTCTTCGCGACCGAGGGCCTGTGCCTGCGCGTATCCGAAGGTCGTCACCAGATTCCGGACCATCGTCGAATCCTCCAGAATCTGACCGACAACCGCCGATTCGTGCCAACCCAACGTCGGCAACTGAGCGCGATCGAAGTCGATGAGGTGGAAGTTGGCACCGCCCAAGATAGTTCCGCTGCGACTTGTGAAGGGAAGGATCCGCAGGTCGACCGTCGGTAGGCTTTCGATCGCGTCCACCAGCCGATGCAGCTGCCCCAGCAGGACTTCGGGTCCGCCGACCTGCTGCATCAAAGCAGCTTGAGACACAACAACATTCAGCCGAAGCGGATCCTCGCCTGTGAGCCGTTCCTGTCGGCGCATCCGTACCTCGACACGTTGTTCGACTTCCGTCTTGCGCACGAACAACCCGTCGGCATCGATCAATGCGCGGGCATAGTCCTCGGTTTGCAGCAGACCCGGCATCATCAGGCTTTCGAAGCTGCGGATCTCCGCAGCGCCGAACTCCAGTCCCCACAACCGCATCTGCTCGTCGTTGAACAGGCTGATGTACTCATTCCACCAACCCCTCCCGCTCGCGATCTCCCTGATCTCGAGGAGTTCTTCCCTCTCCGAACCCGAGAAGTCAAGAGCGTCGAGCAGGATC
Source organism: Nocardia terpenica (assembly GCF_013186535.1). Classification (NCBI taxonomy): domain Bacteria; kingdom Bacillati; phylum Actinomycetota; class Actinomycetes; order Mycobacteriales; family Nocardiaceae; genus Nocardia; species Nocardia terpenica. Next base: position 1,484,439 of record NZ_JABMCZ010000003.1, on the reverse strand, counting down.
CTCGTCTTGTCCTCGGACAGCACCCGCCACGTGCGTTCGATCGTCGGCCAGTACGTCGACGTGATACCCAGCGACTTGGCGATCGCAGCACTGGTGGCACCCAGCTCCTCTCGCCGTCGTCGTATCCGGTACGTCAGCTCCCATCGGGCCACAGTGGGTGAGGCCGGTGGCATGGTCGATCCTCCACTTCCTTGGTGTCGCGAGTCACCCTAGCACCGGCTACCGCTCGAATTAAAGCTTTAAACATAGATGCGATCAGCCGTTGACTTGCACTAGCGATTGATCCTACAGTTCGTGTGTCAGCCATCACAGATGGGAAGCTCTCCAGCCGGTCGCAAGACGGGCGGGATCGAGGAACCATGCCGGCACAGATCGAGAACCCGGCGACGACCAGCAACTGCCGATCTGCAGATTCGATATCAGCTACCGGCGAGCGGGGGTGGTGATGACCGTTCACCTCACCGCAGCGGGGACCGAAAGCGAGAGGATTCTGATCGGACGTCAGGCACTGGGGCTCATCAGCTTTGTTGATGTGCTCGACGGTGGTGCTCGGCGTCCTGCGAAACCGGCAGTGTGCCGTCACCACGCGGGCGGCGTCGCCACTAGGGGAGATCTACAGCATTCCATGGCTCAAGTCGTCCGTGATCGCGGGGGCGAACCATGGTGACCGCGCGAGTTCTGGGTGTAGTGCGCGTCGATGCGTGCCGGTCACAGGGACCGGAGGTGTTAGTCGATCGGATCGTGAAGTGGGCCGACGAACGCGACGCTGAGTTGGTCGACGTCTGGATCGTCGAGTCGGAGGCCGAGTTTCCGCAGTTGTTCGCCTCGTTGTCACCGGCGCGAATTTCGGTGGTTGTGGTCCCCGCGCTGTGGCATGTGTACGGCTGGATGGGCACCATCCGTAGCGATGCCGATCTGTGGACCCTGCAACCGGAAATCTGCTGGGAACGAAAGCCTCCGCCTCCTCCACCATCCCGACAATTACGTCAGCCGCCCGGACCGCCGTGGGGCAGTGACCGTCCCACCATGTCGGGTGGCAGCCCCGGCAGGGGAGGTGATCGAGGCATTTGAGTAGGCGATGAGCGAGCTGCTGTCCGGTACAGGCGCGGTCGCTGTCAGGGCCTCCGCGCATCTGCGCGCGCCGAGCATTCCAGGCTAGGAGCAGGTCATGTTCGACCCTCATCGAAATCGCGATCCGGGCACATGCTGCGGTGCGACGGTCGACGGTAGGGCGGTGGTATTGCCACCGTTGTGTTACGGGTACCTGCGCACGGATTTGATCGCCGAGCAGGCAGTCGAGGCGTGTGATGCCGAGTTGGCTCGTATCGCTTCGGCCGAGTACCACCATCAGCTCGCCGGCGTCTTCCACGAGTCCTCACCGCAGAACTGCCAGCTACCCCCGGAGCTGGTGCGGCTGGTCACCGAATGCGCCCGCGCCGAGGCGCACATGGTGCTGACCTTCACCGGGCATCTGTCCGGGATGGGAGTGGCCCGCATCTGCGTGCTCGACTACATCGCCCGTCAAGGCCACGCCCACGTCGTGGAGGTCACCTATGCTCACTGACCTCGCCCCAAATACTGACGCAGACGCGGACACCGGGGAGCAGGTGTGCCGGTGGTGTCGGGAGTGCGGACTGGCCGCCATCGCTACTCATACCGGGTATCCGACGCTGACGACCGACAACGCGATCGGGGCGGTCATACTGCCACGCGCGCTAGGTTGTGCGCTCCGTGGCCTCTTCGCCGACGATATCCCCCTGTTTCGTGACCGGCTCTGGGGCAACCACATCGCGCTGGTAGTGCCTGGACCAGGCCGGATCAGCGCCATGATCGCAGGGCTGTTGACCGCCCACGCCGGGGCGGTGATCCCGCATGGAACACGGGTCGTGCTACCGCGAACGCTGACCGCATCGCAGACCGAGGAGTCCTGGGTCACCGCTCCCACTCCGGACAGCTTGATCCCGTCGCTACAGCTGCCGGTTGTCCTGATGCGCGAATTAATCGATCCCAACCTGCACTCACACAGCCTGACCTCCCGACCCTGAAACCACCGAGTTGGACGGTCGACGAGAAGCTTTCCGATCGGCGGATTTCATTTCACCCGTTACGAATAGGAGAATTCGATGATTATCACAGCTATGTCCGAAATCAAGTATTCGGCCTCGATTCACGAGATTATCGAACGACGCGATATTTATCGGCGAGAATTCGTTTTGAATGCTTTCTGCGGGGACGGCGGTCTGTATGTGAGCGCGGGCCCGGTGTCGGGGCTGATGATGCCGCGCCCGCTGGCGGCGCGGGTGATCGCAGCCGAGGGGCTGGCACCGGTGCCGGCGGTCTCGATTCATCCGACGGTCTGGATGCTGCTGGCTGACGGCCCGACCTCGCTCGGGGAATCCCAGCGAATCACGATGCGGCTGTTGCGATTCGGTGTGACGGTCGTGATCCCGCGCGGGGTGATCGGATTGCCGACCCCGGGCGATTCGACCCGGGTGTGGATACACCCGCCGCAGGGCCGGACGCGGCCCACCGTCGCCGCGCTGGGCGACGCCATCACCACCACCGCAGCCGGGGGTCGTCGTGGCCGGTGACCGGCTGCACCCGCACCTGTTCGTGACCACCGACAGCCGGTTCGCGGAGGTGATGTGTCAGGTCGAATTCCTCGACCCCCTCACCCCCGCCCGCGCGCAGCAGCTGCACAACCTGCACCGCTGCCATCCACCGGACGACTGCCTTGTCCGGCTGGCCAGCCTCGCCTGCCTGGCCGAGGACAAGCACGTCGGGGCGCATCGCCCGACATGACCACGGCGACAACTTGTTTCGCCCTCGCCGCCGGACTGACCGAACGCACACGAACACCCTGAGCCCGCTCCAGCCGACATCCCGGCCACCGATCCCGTACCCACCGTCACCCCAGCCCCAGTCACCATCTCCATCAGCTACGCCGCCCTCGACGACTGGCTGAGCCAGTAACACAGACGGGAAACGTCATGTGCAGCAAACGAATCCACCTCCACACACCCCACCGGCCAGGAACTCGCCACGATGGTGGCCCATCGACTACCACTGGCACCACGTACCGGCCACCCACCGAGGCGGAGCTGAAGACCATCCGGCACCACCTACAAGACCGGACTACGAGCTTCCGGAGGCCGATGTGGCTGCCGTGTTGATCGGTCTCGGGTTCTGGATGGTATGCATGTTTTGCGCCTACGCCAGTGTTGGTCTACCGCAGCTGGTTTCACGCCAACAGCGTCATAGAATCGTTGGGCCACAGTGGAATTCGAGGCACCGACCGAGGTCCAGCCCGGCTCGCCGGAAGTACGGATCTCGGGAGAATGCGGCCGAGCTGGTCCAACGACTCGCCCCCGAATACGACCCACACGTACAAGCCGCAACGGCTGCATGTGTATGCCCTACGGTTCGGCCGCCCAGGCCGGACGAACCCCGATGTGCCCGTGCGATGCACCTTCGTCGACCAGCGCGTCGACTTCATCGCCTGAGTGAGGGCAACAATCAACTTTCCGCACTCGCGGCAACGACGCCACTGCTCCGGGCTTCTCGGCCGCCGTCGGTCGAGATGGACCGGTCAACCTACTCAGATCGCCCTGCGAAGAGATGAAGACAAATGAACCCACGAGCCCACACCACGACATCACCCGGTGAGGTGCAACGGGTATGAGCACGCAACCATCCGGAATGATCCGTCCCGAGCACGCCACCGGCGGATGGGAGCTGCGCGGCGACACCCCAGAACGCTACTGGCTGTTCAAGTTCTACCCGAGATGCGCCGGGCGCATACGCGCGACGACACCCTCGACGTGTGCGTGGTGGATCGGCGAACCAGACGGAAACACGCTGCGGGAGGCAGCATCTCGGTCGGTCGAGAACGCCAAAGCGTGCGCGGACAACTGGGTGGCCGAGCACAGACTGGGTGGCCGGTCATGACCGACAGCCTTGAATCGGAGAGCAACCCCTCCCCCACGCCAGCCAGCGACCGGACGACAGCCACCGACGCACTGTGGGATCCGTGCACACTCGGTCCTGACGTGTGGCGGCGGATCGGTGTCGATCCTTCCACGCTCAGCCCCCGCATCGCGGGTTTCGATCGCGTCGACGGGTTCAAACGATGCGGCGGCGTCGACGCTCTACGAACCTACGCGATCGACGTGTGGTCTCAGCTCCACACCATCGACGACTTCCGACGGAAGGAAACCGGAACCGAGTTCATACCCATCACGATCGCCGACCGGGATGGTTTCCGGTACCGGCCGAGATCGGATCACAGTGGTGATCAGTGCAATCTGATCTTCCCGGCGGTCCGCGGCTCCTACAGTGTCGATGTGCTCCGGCTGGATCCGCGGGCCCGGACGTCGCCTGCTGAGCGTGTGGTCGAGGTTGCCGAGATCGTGGTCCCGATGCTGCCGGACTGACCCGGGTAAGCCGGTGAAGATGATCGGCGTCATGCCCGACGCCGATCATCGACCGGTGGGCGCTGGTAATCTTCCCTTCTGGAAGTGGGCTCGGCGAGCTCAGCCAGCGAAACCGAGGGGGCCAACGGCGATGGGCCAGCTGCCGGACAAGGGGCAGGAGAAAGCTCGAGCGACCTATGATGCCGCGAAAGCCGGTCAGTTCGTGATGCCCGAAGACGGTGCCACACGACTCGCAGCCAAGTGCGACAAGCTCATCGACGGCCTGGAGGACGAAATCGCGGGTGCGAAGCACCTTACGCAGGTGACCGGTTTTCCCGACCTTCCCTCGGGGCTGGCGTTGACCAAAGGGTTCAGCGCTAAAGGGCAGGAGTACATCGACACCCTGAAGGCGTTCAGGCTGGCGGCACTGCAGTATAAAGCGGCATATCTCGCGGCTGGCAAGCAATTCACCGAGGCCGAGGCCGCCAATCAGGCAGCAATCAAATATGCGGCCAAGCAGCTCGAGGACAACGCATGAGTGTCACGCCTCGCGCTCACGTAGCGCGCCACATGTCGACCCTCATCGTCTTGGCCGCTGCCGCACTGACAGCGGCAGCGTGCGGCAGTTCCCAGCACGGAACGGCGATCGTCACCTCCTCGACCAGCGCAACATCGACTGCAGTGTCGAAATCGGCTGGCCTTCCGCCGTTCCCCACTCTGACCGCGTCGAGTCTGCAGCCATCGGCACAGCACAACCAGAACCGTCCTGATGTGGCTTTCGATCCCTGTACGTGGATTGATGGCGCCACCGTCACTCACCTCGGGTATGCCCCCGAGACTCGCAAGAGAACGACCGACATCAACGCCGAATACACGTTCCTCGGCTGCGAGCTCAAATCACCGGACAAGGCATATGTGTTGGGAATCCTGTCGGGTAACCGCACGATGGATGAGGGGCGGGCGAAGGAAACCGCCGAGGGCGCGCAAATTCAGGACACGACCATCGGTGGCCGCTCGGCGATGGTCGTACGGACCAAGGATCCGGATACCTGTGACGTGTTGTTGCAGACCAAAGTCGGCTACGTCGATTTCCAGCGGACGATATTCGCTGATCACCTTGATGGTCCGGCTCCTGAAAAGTGTTCGGGCATGACGGATTTGGTGCAAGACATCGTTGCGCGTATCGGGGACAACTGAGCCGGGAGGGGGTGCGTCGTGGGCAGGCGGACGAAGAACGAGATCGCAGACGACATCCGTGGCCAGGAAGCTCAGCTGTCCCGAGTCACCGGGTTCGGACCGGCTGGGACTGATCCGGCGTATGTGGCCGATCGTGAGCAGTTCAATGGCTATACCCATCAGCAGATTTGGGATCGGGTGCACGAGAAGATCAGTCCGGACGCGCTCGGCCAGATCGCCAGCCACTGGAGTGATCACGCTCAGAAGGTGCACGATCTGTTCGACGAGTACGCCCAGGGCGTAAAACACGAGTTCGCGGAGTGGTCGGGTGCGTTCGCGACCTCGGCACAGCAGTCGACGGATGAGTTCTTGGCTGCCAGCCTGGACGCGCACGGCACCGCGACGGCGGTGCAGCGGCTGATGGAGTTGAATGCCAGTGCCGCGCAGAATGTCCGGGCGTCGATCCCGCCGCCGTCCCCGCCCTATCAGCCGGACCCGGATCCGGCCAGGGAAGCCGCGGACGGCGGTGTCCGGTTGCGGACATATCAGAGCCAGGCCGCGTCGGCTCAGGCGGACGTGCAGGACACGATGAACTTCGTCTACAACCCCACGATTCCCGCCTCCGGCGATGCTGTGCCGCGATTCATTCCACCCCCGCCAGGGCCAGGTGCGCAATCGGGCTCGGCAACACCCGGCACTCCCGGCACGGGTGCAGGCGGCGGTCTGCCCACGCCGGGCGCTGGCTCCGGCAACACCGGGATCCCGGGCAAGGATGGTGATCCCGGCAACGCCAAGCCCGGAGACCAGCCCCCAGGTGATAGTCCTCAATCGAATACGGCCCCGGACCAGACTCAGCCGGCATCGACGAACTCCCTGACGGCGACCACGCCGTCTTCGTTCCCTGGACTGCCGACCGGTACCGGCCCTGCCACCACAACGCCGACCTTGCCGACGAGCGCTACGCCTTCGATCGGCACAGGCTCGGGTGTGCCGAGTGGATCGGGAACAACCGGTCTGGGCCCGATGATCCCGGGTACGCCGGGCACACGGTCACCATCTGGCGGAGGTTCGGGTGTCTCGCGGCCCGGTGAGCCCGCTCCGACGGCGGCGCAGGCGAACGTGGCGCGAGCGGCTCGATCGGCGGAGATGGCGGCGCAACGGCCGATGTCGAGTGGGATGCCACACGCCGGTCACGGCAAGAAGGAGTCGGACGACGATCGTTCCAAAGCCAGTCCGGAATACCTGCGACGGCAGTACGAGGAACTGGTCGAGCTACCTGCGGCAGGGTCGGGCGTGATCGGCACGACCCCCGATGACGAGCAGCAACCTGCTGCCGTAGTGCCATCGCCGACATCGGCGAGTCCGGCCCCGGAGCCGCCGGAGACGCGGTCGGGCTACCTCGGCCGGGGCCCGATGGAGGACGGTCGGTGACGCAGTGGTCGTTCACGAGCGACGAGTTCAGCTATGTCTGGTCGGTGGAAACCGGGCTGGATCGCAGGCCGTATCCGATCGATCTCGCCCCTCGCGGGACCGTGGTCACCGAGAGCGAGCAGGCGGCGCTGGGTCTGGAGCAGCGGTTCTCGTTCAACGCGGACCCGGAGCTGACCAGCACGCTGCGGTTCCTCGCCCGCTCCGACGTCACCACGATTTCGGTGTTCGGTGACCGATTCGCCGAGGGGCAGCGGCAACCGGACCCGATCCTGGCATTAGGGGTCGCGCTCGGCGAGTGGGGCGCGGCGGTGCTGGCCACGTCGGAGAAGGTGACCGTGGCATCCTGCCACGCCCGCGCCGTGCCCCAGCAGCTGGCGGGTGCGATGGGCTCGGTGCCCGCAGGCAGTCTGCAGAAGATGCGAGAACCACGCCGAGCGGTGCTGGAACCCGATCCAGAGCAGTGGCAGGAAACCGACGACAGCCGCCGCGCCACACGGCTGCGGCAGGCGTTGCGGCGGCCGATCGACGCCCGCGGCTACATCACCGTCACCGTGCTACCGGAAGAGGCGATGTCCCCACCACCGGTACATCGCACCTGGCTGGACTTCACCGGCGACGGCCGCTACCTGCTCGCGGTCGGGCACGACCTCACCCTCGCCCCCTCAGGCGACGACCTCGTGGTCCGGCACCTCGCACAGCTGGCCCGGATCCGATGACGACGCGATCTGCGGATGCGTAGTTGCGTGATCTAATGACCTGCGCGACGCATGACACGACACTGATGGGGGTTTAGCCGATGGAGCCACTGCTACAGGTCGACATCGACCAGCTACACAATCTCGCCGGGGTACTGGCTGGGGCGGGGATGAATATCACCAAGGTCAACGTCACGGCCGCGGCCACGGGGATCGCGGAGGCGCTGCCGGGCAGCGGCCTAGACGGTGTTTGCACCCAAGCCGGTCAGTTCGTCGACGGCGCCTATCAGCGGGTTGCGAAGAAGTTGTCCGACGTGTCGGGGAAGATCGAGACCTCGTCCCAGTGGTATCTGGAGACCGAGGAGACATTCGCTGCCGCGATGCGTAAGTTCGACGTCCACCACGCGGGAGGGCAGTAATGGTCGCCCCCGGATCAACATCGCTGCTGCGGTCGAACGTGGAGAAGTGGCGAGTCCCGGCGCTGACCGACCTCGCTGCCGCACTGGCCAAGGCCAACAACGAGACCTTCGGGGTGAATATCGAGCAGCCGAAGAAGCACTTCGCCGACCTGGGCACCTCCTGGCAGGGCGCGGCCTATAACGCTGCCTACGATCGTGTCGGTCAGGACCACGACCAGGCCCGCAAGGTGTGGGCCTATGTCGACGACCTGGTCACCGCGATCCGCAACGCCGCCGCCGATATCGACTCGCATCGCACCGTGCTGCTGACCAAGGTCAACGACGCCCGCAGTCATGGTCTGACGGTCGCCGATAATTGGGTGATCCCCGACAAAGACGGCGTTCCTGTCGACACCATCAATGCCCTCCAAGACGCCATCAACCTGGCGTTCTACCCGTTTCGAGACGCGGTCGCCAACACGGCCACCAAGATCAGCGAAGCAGCCGAACTCGTCCGCACGGCTGGCGACCTGTTCGGCTCCGACCTCGACGTCACCGACGCACCCAGCCAGGGCGGGCGCACCGGCGCCGAAGACGGCAAGGAAGCGGCCGAGGCAGCCAAGAACGGCGACCCCGCCAAACTCGACGAGGTCGCCGCCCACCTTCCCACCCACGTCCTGACACCGGAACAGATGCAGGCGCTGTCGGAGGGCAAGGATGTCCCGACTTTGCCCGCTGAGGTGCAGGACTATTACAAGGAGTTTTTCAAGAACGCTGGCAAGGACGGCGTGCTCGCGCTACAGGATCATCTGCAGCAGGAAGCCACGGCGACCCCGGACCATCCCGCCAGCACGGTCGCTGCCGCGCAGCAGAGGGCGCTGGCCGACGGGATGATGACCATCACCGACGAGCACGTCGGCACAGGTATCGGTCCCAATGGCAAACTCTCCTCACCCGGCGCGTATACCAACCTCCCGCCCGACATCCGTCAGCTCATCTCGGGACGCGAACAGGAATACGTCGGCGACAAGAGCGGACCCGGCGACACAGTTCGCCGTATGCAGGACCGAATGAAGCTGGCGAATCTGCTGGGGAACGCCGATCCGAATATGACCGGTGGCACCACATTCAGCACCGAACTCGGCCGTCAAGCCCAGAGCATGGCGCAGTATCTCGACAGCAGCGGTGGCAGACCCATCGGGTTCACCGACGAGGAGACCAAGTCGCTCAACGACGCGGCCACGAAATTCCTGAACACCGCGACCCGGAATCACGAAGCCGATTATCAGCTGCTTACCGGGCACGGCCTCGATGGTCAGAAGATCCCTGCCGACCTATCGTTCGGAGCGAACGGAAATCAATACAGGTCACCGGGTGACTACGACCCGCAGAAGTTCGCCGACACGGTGTTCCGCAATCACACCTGGCCAGACCAGGGCAAGGCTGCTTCCAACCTGTTCGAGTGGGCTGGACAACATACACACGATCCGGGCGCCCAACTGCCGGGGACCGAGGGAAATCGAGCGCGCGAGGTCGTCGCGAAATTGCCACAGCTCTTGGCTCCCCACCATGGAGACAGTTTGGACATGGGGCCCGGCAACAAGTCCTTGGTCCAGTCGACGACGGACTCTTTCAACAAGAACCCCGAGTTCGCAAACAGTCTTTCACGGGTAATCACCGGAAATTTAGATTCCTTTGCCGATCAAGGAACTACGCTGATGCGGCACGATCCGAACATTCCTGTCGAGATGCAGCTGAGGGATAGTCAGCGCTTGCTCTTCCTGGCGAATCAAACCGAGGAAGGCCGCCAGACCCTCGAAACCGCCCGGCAATCGTATGACAATGCAGTTGCGTATCAACTGGCCAACAATCAAATAGCACCGGAATCGCAAGTCGATACCATTCGAAAGCTAGCCACACTCGACGCCCATATCACCGATTCTCGGTACAATGCCTTGACATATCAACACGGCAACGATATTGCTCAGCAGAACGATCAGGCGCTGAAGTCTTACAATCAAACCAAAGATATCTCGGACGTGGCCAAGAAGATCGTTGACGCAGTCCCCGTCCCGGGCGGGCCGGTCGGAACGACGGTGAAAAACATTGCCGAGGATCAGGCATACAAAGCAATAATGAACGGCGTCAACCCTCCTCCGACACCTCACTTACTGCAATTCCCCTATGCCGACGAGGTTCAAAAGTCGGGGAACGATGAATTCGGCACTCGCCTTCAGACGTTCCTCGACTACAGTGCCAACCGTCCGCCGCAGCAAACGTTGAACAGCTACTATACTCAGTACCAGGACAATTACGACAGCACCATCGATTCCACCCTGGTCAAGAACAGCTCGGACCTGGAGCAACTAGCTACAGGCGGTCAGCAAGCGCCTAAGAAGCCTGGGAGCTGATGTGACGAGGCATCAAACGTACGGCACGGCCGCGAAAGAGCGGACTCTCTGGTTCCAAATTATCTCTGCAGTTCTATTGACCTGCGCCGTGGTATCCGGGTGCAAATCCAACGACAGTGAACCACCCAAGCCGAGAATATCCGATCGGATACCGACATCGTTCGACCCGTGCAGCGATATACCTCCCGATGTGATCACGAGCCAACAGTTGATGCCGGACCCGAAGCGTCAAGCCGAGCGAGACGACGGCGACGGCGTCAAATCGTCGGGATGCGAATACCGCAGGAGTTTCGAACTAACGCAAACACGCGGAACCGGAATCTCGGTCGATGTAACCAACATGACTGTCGACTACTTTTCCGATGTTTATTCGAAGTCTAATTCAGTTGATGGCACCCCAGTCAGGAGACTGACCATCAACAACAGACCAGCTGCAATTCAGGGACCGCGATCCGATAACACCTGCATGATTATCACCGACATCAAAGACGGCGGAGTGCGATTCGACAACGCGGCCCACACGGTCGATCCATGCCAGGTTCTGATCGAGTTCGTTCAGGCGGTTTCCACGCATCTACCTGCATAGCAGGTGGAGCACTATGGACGGAGCGGAAAGTAAGTACAGCTGAAACAAATCTCACGATACCCTTTGTCGAGGACATACGGGTCGCGCGAACGGCGATGTCTCAAGTGTGCTGGTCGCCGAGGGCGAGGTCGGAACGAGAACTGTGCCGACCGGATTCTCCTGCATCCGAACCGGATACGAATCTCACACTATTAACGTGGTCACCGTGACGATGCCGTTGTCGGTCTTACCGTAACGGCCCAGCCACTGCCGACCCACATGCGCGGTCGCCGTGCCGTCCTTGTGGTCCCCGGAATCGTCGATGACCAGCACCCCACCGGCATGCGGGGCGGTCGCCGGATCGGCCACCAGTACCGCCAGCCGCCGCGCCTCGACCAGGTCCGGATCCCACCTCGATTCCGACAGGAACCACTGCAACCGCTGCACCGCGCGATGCTGCGCCCCGACCATCGGCTCGGCGCCGGACAACGCGGTCAACGTCTTGTTCCGCTCCCGCGGGGCCAGCAACCCCGACAGATACTCTTGGAAACCACGCCGCTGAGGCAACACCGAAAACAGATCATCGAACCCAGCCGCGTACCCCTCCAACGGACCAGCCACTGGCGGACACCGACGACGCGCAGTCATCCCCACCACTCCGGATACACGCGAAAACCCTTGCCCCACACCGGCTACCCACAAACCGAGGCCAACAAACTACCGGTAGTAGTGCGCACGTGTGTCGGGGCCGTGGATCTTGCCGAGGACCTGGTGGAGGTCGGCCGGTAGCGGGTCTGCGGCGGTGAGGGTTTGGTCGCCAGGCGCGGATCTCGACGGTTCGGGATCGGCGGGTAGTTTGAACGAATTTCTTTATGCTCCAACCGGTTCGGGTTTCGATTCAGTAGGAGATCGCCAGGGCCGCGAACACGATGGTCAGGTGGGCTTCGATGGATTGCACTTGTGGTGGTAGATCGGCCTGGCCTGCAAATCATATTTTGACATGCGGAAACCGTGCTCCACGTGCCAGAGTTGGTGGTCGGCGTCGATGACGAACCCGGCGCTGGTGTCGGTCATGTTGATGTAGCCTTTGAGCCCGGCCAGGCGCGGGTCTTGGCCTCAAGTGCCCGGTTGATGGACTTGGCGGCGCCTGTGAGCTTGATGAACTGGTTGCGCTTGACCGCGGCTTGCCCGTCAACCCCGCGCTGGCCCTTGGCGATCTGCTGGTCGATGCCACGCAGCATGCGCCGTGCCCGGTCGGCCTGGTACTGGTAGTAGATGACCCGATCCGGGATCGGAGATCACCTGGGTAGCCGGATCGCGCTCACCGACGCTCCCACCATGGTAGCCAGATTTTCCAGTTCGTGTGTGATAGCGGTGCGAAAACGCCTCCCGCTCGGATACCCGTCGATGAAACCCACTCTTGCACTTAGCTTTTGGCTGTCCCTCTCGCACTCCGTCCACCCTACTGCTTTGCCATCGAAGAACAGCGGCAGCGCATAGTAGCCGAATCGGCGCCGGACTGCGGGCGTATATGCCTCAAACACATATCTCCATCCCCAGAGATGTTCAAAGCGCTTGCGATCCCAGACGATGGGATCGAATGGGGCCAAAATCACCGCCTTGTCAGCAGGCCATTGCGCGTCGAGCGCAAACGAGTATGGCCATACGTACTCAACGCCGTCCGCCGATCCGCCAAGCAGCCGCCCGCTCTCAATGAGCTCCGCGATCATCGCTGTGGCGCGGGGTGCGAGGTCGCGCACGATCGGACGTAGTGCGGCACGCAAGCTTCCTAGGGGCACCGGTGCTAGCAGCCGAGCCACTTGCAAGACAGCTCGTTTCAAGCACTCCTCCCGATCTGCGACCGCCTTGGGCGGCACCGCGAGCTCGTAGAGCTTTACGCCTTGTTCGCGGCCAGCGATACGCAAGAGGCGATGTTGATGCAGCTCGTCAAGGGCACGGGTAGTCGCCGACGATGCTCCACCCCAGTCGTTGCGGACAGTACGCGCGCCCAGTGCGTCCCGAACCAAATTCGGGTGGACCGTTCCGTGCTCGGCAACTACCTGCAATACCTGCGCAGCCAAACCCGTCGGAGTGTACTCATCAACGCTTGCCCGCAAACAGTGCACCATGGCGGCCAAGTCCGATGTCATCGCGCCGTACACGTGAAGGGCACCTTCCTCAAGCCCGAGTCGGCCGTAAGCCACCTCCAGGTCGCCCAGGCGGTAGTTCGCGACTCGTTGGTGAAGGATCAGATCTTGAGCCCGCGCGGGACGCCGAATCGGGTCGTATTGCACGAACTGCAGTCGGGTGATGGCCTGCTCCAACGCTAACCTGCCGCCCCACAGCGAGGCGGCCGCCGCCGCAGCCAAACGCGAGACGCCGCCGGATACCGGCTCGAACCTGGCCATCTAACAAGTGCCTTCGGGACGAGGCGGGACGAGGCCGACATCGACCGAGTTTTGCTTGCGCTTGCGATAGCGGGTGGTTTTGGCGATCGAGCCGCACCCTCGTGCCCCAGGACCCGCCTCCATCGCACACCATACTCGGCTATTGTTCTTCGATCGATCGTAGAAGGCCCAACCACAATCCGGGCACGCCCTCAGCCGCCGTAGCGTGCCCTGCACGGATGCCTCGACAAGCAGCCCGACCCCGACCGCCACAGCGTTCGTGGGGTCGCAGGGCGCGATCGTGATCGTTTCGCGGCCGAGTCGCAGCCGTGGAGCGTACTCGATCACCAGGCGATCCATCACCTCGGACTCGCCGTAGGTCACCAAAGTACGCAGAGCATCGCGGAATTCGATGATCGCTTCGAGCTGAGGCGGACACGGCACACTGATGAACGTGGACCGCCACACCTCCGGATCGGAGGCCCACTGGACCAGTTCGTCGCGGATCTCCCGAGTGTCGTTCGGGATGTGCCAGCTGTTCAACAGATTCCGCAGATCATGTATGGCCGTAGGGGTTTCGTTGGCTGGGCCCATTGCTCCTCCCGGTTGTTCACCATCTAACGCTTATGATAGTAAACATAGCAGAGGGAGGTAACTATGACCGGGTACCGATTGCTGTTCTCCGATCCGCGCATCTGGTGGTGGATGGTCGCCACGGTGGGCACACGCCTAGCGGTCTGCACGGTTCCGCTGGGTGCAGTCTTCGCGGCCCGAGATCATGTGAGCTCGTACGCGTGGGGCGCGATTATCGCCGGCGCCTACGCAGCCGGTGAGGCCATCGGCGCTCCCACCATGGGGGCACGCTTCCAACGACATTCGCTGCGACGAGAACTCGCGTGGGTCGCCGTCGCCGAGGCAGTCGCCCTGGTGGGTGTCATCACATGCCTCGCCATCGAGCTTCCGTTAGCTGCCGCACCGCTCGCCGCCGTGGCGGGCGGCATAGCCAGCGGCACGCCGGGTGGGTTGCGCACTCTTGCAATGAATTCCGCCGAGTCCACTGCACGCGAGAGTGCACTAGCGCTGGATTCGATCGTGAGTCAGGCGTGCCAGTTAGCGGGCCCCGCGCTCGCGGCCCTGCTGGCGGTGACATGGACCCCAGACGCTCCCCTACTGATCGTCAGCGGCGGCCTGCTGATAGTCGCAGTGAGCGCCGTCAAACTCCCCCACACTCTCGTTGCTACAGGAGGTGATACGGGCACCACTCATCCAGCCGCCCCGGCGATGTCGACACTCACGGTGATCCGGAAGATTTGGCCGTCTATGGCCACCGTAACGGTCATGCTGATGATCACCTCGGTCCTCGACGTGACGCTGCCCGGGATACTGGAACAGCGAGACGCGTCGCGCGCATGGGCCGGAGTCGCGCTCTCGGGTTTAGCCGCGACCAGCATCGCAGGCAGCTTCGTATACGGGCTACGGCGCTGGCCCGGGCGTCCCCATCAGCACACCTTGGGCCTGGCCACGATATTCGCAGCGATCGTAGTACTCGCCGGGTTAGTGTCGCTGCCGTTACTGACCGTCGCTCTCGTCGTGATTGCCGGTTTGTTTGAGGCACCGGCGAGTACGGCACGCGGGTTAGCTGTCAGCGACGATCTTCCTACCGATGCGTGGCCGGTTGGATTCTCCCTGCTGTATTCTTGCGGTGGCATCGGTTACGCTTTAGCAAGCGCGCTAAGCGCAGTATTTCTCGTGGCTACCAACGCAGTGACGACGCTCACTATCCTCGCAGTCGCCGGATTCTCGGTGGTACTAGCAACCGGATGGGCGGAACATCTCATCTACCGCACCCGTGGACGCACGGCGCCTACCAAGGAACCGGCAACGGTTCAGAACATTACTGAGTAATCTCATCCTACGGTTGGATAAGCACTCTGTGCAATTATCCAGATAACCCCATCACATGAGGAGCCGATTCGGGAGATCTGCGAATCATCTTTCCACGCCGAAGTAACTCGGTTATGATCCGCTCGACGGTGTACGCCATCAGGAACGTACACTCATTCGAGGGGATCAGGGGGATCGACGTGGACTCGAAAACATTGGCCGACATAGCCGGGGACAAAGGAATGACGATTGCTGATGTGGCGTTTCTAGCTGGAATCGAAGAAAGTACAGTCAGTCGGTTGTGGGTCCAACCTGGTTGGCTAGACAAAGTCAAAGGGCGGACGCTACAAGCAATCATCAGTGTCGTTCCAGGTGTCGCAGAGTCTCTGGCGGATTACGCACTCTTTCGACGTCGGCGTGAACTGATCGGCCAGCTCGCCGATACCGGCATACTGGTTCGAGAAGACGCTTTCCGGCGCCTGGTGACGAAAGAAAGCATACCCGAGCAATGGATCAGCAGCGCACTGCAGGGTGCACTCTATGTCATGCAGAGCAACGACCGCGCAGCGGCTGCATGTCTGACACGATTCTGGGGCCATGATCAGGATCGAGCACTCAGCTTCATTTGGACCGCTGACAGGACTCTAGGACTATTCACAGATACCCGTCCGCTCTTGGCGAGATCGTCGGCAATGTCCGCAAGACTGGCCGACCAAGGAAATTCCTTTCACGCTATGGTGGCATACGCAACCTTCGCGCATCATATCGCCAAGGCTACCGGCTATTCGGTAGACAGCATTACCCCGACGACATTGGACCGGCGAACTGTCATGGCCTACCGCAGTGGCGTGATCGGACGAATAATCCAGACTGGAGATGTATACGAGACACAGATTTATACTCGCCATGTACAACAGAACACGCTTTTATCCATGCTCGAAGGCTGGGCATTCCCAACGTTTACTCGAGACGCAGTGGTGACAACCGACTTCTCGGTGCCGCGTTCACTGCTTCTGCGCAACTTCGCACGCTATGTGCTCCGGGAAATGGAAGTCTGCAACGACGCCTATCTCCAGTATCTGATCACCGTCGCGATACCGATCATGTTACAACGTGATTCCACACTCGGGTTACGTTCAGCTGAAATCCAGGAGAAATTGCAAGATCGCATCGATGCCTGCACTTTGAAGGAAACCAGGGTAACAGGATCAGAACTCCTGGATAAGATGTCGACTATTCCGATTTCGATAGGAGCGAGGAAGAATTAATGGAGGCGATGGATGCTTCCCCTGGCCAGAGTTACTACGCCAATTCCGAATACTGGATAGGAATAATCCGAGGGCGGTTGGACAAGTACCGGATCGAACTCACCGATCGGGCTGTGTTGGCGGCAGTCGGCGAATGCGCAAACCGCCGTGTCCTCGATGCCGGCTGCGGCGAAGGATATCTA
Organism: Nocardia terpenica; assembly: GCF_013186535.1. Classification (NCBI taxonomy): domain Bacteria; kingdom Bacillati; phylum Actinomycetota; class Actinomycetes; order Mycobacteriales; family Nocardiaceae; genus Nocardia; species Nocardia terpenica. The sequence goes on along the minus strand of NZ_JABMCZ010000003.1, from coordinate 1,467,630 downwards.
TCACGAATACTACATTCCTACGGTGCACAAGTCGTCGGCATCGACGCGTGCGCCGATCTGATCTGCGCCGCGCGCGACGAGGCGCGCCGCGCAGATCGGGAGATCATCTATCACCTCGGAATAGTAGAAGCGCTTCCCCTGGAAAACCGATCATTCGACTATGTCGTCTGTAACCATTTGGTCAATGACCTGCCGGATCCGGCATCAGCATTCCGTGAATTCGGCCGCGTACTTGAGCCGGGCGGAAAGCTAGTCGTGATGATGTTGCATCCATGTTTCCATTCCATGTCTACGCAGAATACCGAGTCGTTCTGTGATAAGTTTCTCGTAGACGAGTACTTTAGCGCTCGGTCTTTTTCGGAGAGCTTTCTGGTTGCGGGCCGGATATCCCCCGTCCCAGTCAGAGTCTGGATGCGTTCACTTGAGGACTATCTGTCAGCAGTGACCGACGCAGGGTTCACTCTCACCGCCATACAAGAGCCTCGGCCTACACCCGACCAATTCACCACCGACCCCTGGTGGCGTGAGAACTTTCGTCTCCCGACGTTTCTTCAGATAATCGCCGAGCGCACGCACGACTGCTGACCAAGACGCTATTGCTGGCTCCCACGATCGCCCTCGCTCGTACAACCAAGCGGGGGCGATCGTCGTCTTTGCCAGCACGTAATGCGCAACCAAAAGTACTGACACGCGGTCACATACTCTACGCATTTGTCAAGGTGGCCTGCGTACATTCGCGCCACTTGCTCGTAGCACGCCACCCCTTGAATTGCCAGTTTCCGGCCTGCGATCCTAGAGTAGTCCGGCTCGGAGGGGTACCGAGGGAGGACACACCTCGACGACAAGGGGACTTCGTCAAAATGCAAAGTGTTTTTACTCGAAACGCAGACCTCCTGAGATTGCATAAATGTTTCAAAGGCCAACTCCTGTCTCCGAAGGATTTCGCCTACAACGAGCACCGTCGCATCTGGAACGGTACATTTGATCGCCGACCGACCTTTATCGCTCGGTGTATCGACGCGGCCGATGTCAGTACAATACTTCGGTACGCCGCGGATACCGACCATCGCGTGACAGTGCGAGGGGGTGGTCATAATGTCGCGGGCACCTCCATCGCCGACGACGCCATTCTCATTGATCTGTCCTTGATGCGGGCGGTCACAGTGGATGCCGATCACCGGACAGCGATCGCTGAGGGTGGCTGCCTACTCCGTGATCTCGACGCGGCGACGACCGTCTACGGCCTCGCTTGCCCGGCCGGTGTGGTATCGCATACCGGCCTCGGTGGTCTCGCGCTCGGCGGCGGGTACGGATGGCTCGCACGGAAATGGGGACTGACCTGCGATCACATTCTGGGCGCGGAGGTTGTCCTGGGTGATGGGACGATTGTGGAGACGACCCAAACAAACGAGCCGGACCTACTCTGGGCACTACGCGGTGGCGGCGGCAACTTCGGCGTCGTCACAAAATTCAAACTCAGGCTGCGCCCAGTCAGCGATATGTACCTGCGTCGATTCCTCTTCCCGGTGAACGACGCGGTCGCCGCCATTGCGGCCTATCAGAAATTCGCACCGGAGCAACCGAGAGATCTGCACGTCGTTGCAACACTCAAGTCTTCCGGAAACGACAATTGGATACCGTCCGAGCTGTACGGCAGGCCCGCACTATTTCTGAACGCCCTCTGGCTCGGCAACCCAGAAGCAGGGCGGTCTGCAACCGAAGCACTAGTCATGACATCTCAGCCAGTGTCAACCACGGAATCGATCATACCGTATCTCACTCTACAGCAGTTGGGTGACGCCTCCGAACCGGCCGGCAATCGCTACTACACGAAATCGTGCTATCTGAGCGAACTTTCGGAGGATGTCGCGACGCAATTAGTAGTAGCCGCTCGAGAGAACCCGTCGCAGCGGTCGACTATCGACTTCGAGTATCTGCGCGGCGCCATTAATGAAACCGGCTCCGAAACATCGGCCTTCCCGAACCGGGATGCTCCCTATATTTGTACTGCATCGGCACAGTGGCTCGACAGCGCGGCCGACGTAGAGAATACAGACTGGGCTCGTGGCACAATCACGCGAATTAGCGGCCACCATTACCGCGGAGTATACATCAACTATATCCAAGATGAGACCGCTCCGGCAGCCGTGTACGAACCGCAGCAGTATCACCGACTCGCGGCCCTGAAATCACGATACGACAGTTCAAACATCTTCAGAAGCAATCAAAACATCAGCCCGCAGAGACTGAGTCAGAGAAACGGAGACCGATAATGACACTGTTCATAGATACCTCCGCCAGGATTTCCCCTCCACATACCTGGGATAACACCCCGGGCGCTTTCACCACAGCACTGCGTTCTCCATGGTACGTCGTGATCGCAGATCTACAGGATATTATTATGCGGGCGACCACCGAGTACGCAAATGCATACGGACTGAAGGCGCTCTATCTGCCGCTTACGACGCGTACGATCACCTGCCCAACTGGGCTTGGCAGCGATTCGCAGCCCGTGCCGGTCACGGTCAACGGGGTGAGTACATACCTACCCGACTCGATGCAGTTCTCGCTCGAATACGGGTGCCGACTTGCGGCGAAGGGGTGCTACAATGTTATGCCCTCATTCCGCGGAGAGGACCCCGACGAAACCCACCTGAACCAGTACATACACAGCGAGGCAGAAATCGCTGGCGGATTGGATAATCTCATCGACTACGTCGAGGGATATGTTCGCCACCTGGCCCAGGCAATACTGTCGGACTACGGCCGTGAATTGTCGGACGCCATCAAGGATATTTCTCATATCGATCGGATGGCCAACAGCGCTGGCCACTTCCCGCGATTGACCTTCGATGACGCGGTGCACCTGCTCCGCACCGAATCGGGGTGCATCCGTGACGAAGGCAACTGGCGGACACTGACTCGCCGCGGTGAGCGCCTACTGATGAAGAGAGTGCATGAATTCCTCTGGGTGACACACTTCGATCATCTCTCGGTGCCCTTTTACCAGGCATTCGGCGACGATTCGCAACGATCCGCCGCGTGTGCGGATATGTTCTTCGGTATGGGTGAGGTCATAGGATCTGGCGAGCGACATTGTACTGGTGACGAGGTACGCCATGCCCTCGATGTGCATGCTGTCCCTGAGCGAGACTATGCCTGGTACGTCCGGATGAAGGACGAGTTCCCAATGCAGACTGCGGGTTTCGGCATGGGCATCGAGCGGTTCCTGATGTGGGTTCTGGATCATGGTGATATTCGGGATATTCCACTGGTTTCGCGAATCGATGAGGAACATTCGTGGCCTACGAGTGTCGAGCGTCCTTAAAGGGATTGACAATCCGTATCGAAATCATAGATCCGGGATAAAACATGCCGAAAATTATTCTTGCCAACCCCAACAGTAGATCCATGACGGCGCGGCCTCAGGATATCCCAGAGGACGTCGTACCATTTTATGATGCTATCGCTGACCGACTTCTATGGATGTTGGATGAGGGCGATGCTGCGGTCGTCCCCGGTCCCGTGAAAGAAGAATTCGTCGCCTACCTGTGCGACGTCTTAGGCGTCCCGGCCGAGACGATCTCCGTGAGTAGTCTGCGAGCCAACGGTGTTGCCGATTGGTATCCGGGGCACCATACGGATCTCATCACGAATCTTCGCAAAGTAATCGATGGCAACCGATCCGCCGAATGGACCGTCGAATGTTATATACGCGACCGCGAGATAATCGCCTGGGAAACCGAGCTGAGCGCACGCGGCCGCGCAGCGAGCACCTTTGCCCAAGGCATCGCCGAGTTAATGAATACGAAATCTGTGTTCAGAAATCTTGCGCAAGCAGCAGGAGCACCGATCGCCGAGGGGCGCGTCGCTACTCGGGGGGACGAGCTGATCGACGCAGTCATCGATCTGCTGGCCAAGACTGGCGCTGTGATCGTGAAGCAGGACCAAAACTCGGGTGGTGACGGAAACGCGCTCATTACTACCGACAAGAGCATTCCGAGTATCGGAGCGTACCGGTCGTTACGGATTACTAGATCCGATAGTGCAGCCGTGCGATCCGCGCTGGCCGAGGCGGGACTGCACGAGGAGGTCGAAGTACCGTCCGGATGTTGTCCTGCAAAGTATGTCGTCGAAGTTTATCATCCGCGGTCACGCACTTTTTATGTGGAACTGCATATTCCAGAGCATTCTGCGCCGTATTTGCTGAATTACGGTGACATGCGAATGAGTCCGCTGTGGTCGGGCTTCGAAATTCCCGCTCAGGGCCTGCCGGCAGCACAACACGCTAGGCTGTGCGCCGATGCGCAGCAGTTGGCCGTTTTGGCGCAGCGCGTCGGATACCACGGCCTGATAAATTGCGACGCGATCATCGATCAGCACGGCGAGATTCTATTCACCGAGTTCAACGGACGCGCTGGGGGGTGTACTCACATCGATATCATCGCGCGCAGACTCTTAGGCGAGGACTATCTTCGGAATTACGTGCTGCTCACTCAGAATGCCGTCAAATCCCCAGCTTTTTCAAAGCTATTGACACTGCTCGCCGATGCGTCGCTGCTCTTCTGCAGGGACCGCAGAGCAGGAATCATCGTGGCGCAGGACAATACCGCTGTCACCGGAACAATCGAATATATCGCGATCGGGCGCGACCACGATGAAGCACTCGACTACGAGCATAGGCTGCAAGTCGCACTAGACAACGCCAACAAACTCGTCACGGTGTAATGCCCCTTATTCAGCCTCGGCGACCGCGCGCGGTCGACCGAATCCGATTGGAGATCAATGCGTATTGGTATTCTCGGGTACGAACATGACGAGTACGAGTCGGTGGATCTGGAACAAACCGGCCGCGACCTCGGCTACGACACAACCCTGTTCAGTCTGGACGACATCAACTGCCGCAGTAACGGCGGCGATATCGATCCGTACATCGGTCCGGAGCCAGTATCAGCGTTCGACGTGATCATCTCGCGTGCGCAGATCCGATCCGACCATACGCAGCTCGATTACGAGCGGTATGCACTCCTGTCTCGGGTTCCAGGAGTCACCGTTCTGGATCCGGCCGACGTCTATCTAACAGCGGAGAGTAAATTTCTGGGGTTGCGCCGCATGGCGATAGCGGGGCTGCCGATTGCGCCCACCCGCTCGTGCGGCAGTCTCGCGGATGTGGCCGCGGCGTTAGCCGACTGGGGCCACGTCGTACTGAAGCCATCATTCGGTCTGGGCGGCGAGGATGTCGAACGGATCAACACTCTCGACGATGAGGGTCGAGCACTCGCTGAGACACTACTGCAAAAATATCAGGCCCTCGTCTGCCAGCCCTACTTTCCGCACCCCGAGGGCGACATCCGGGTCACCATAGTCGGTGAGACCGCCCCGCTCACCTGTGCTCGCATTCCGGCGACGTCGAACTGGAAGGCGAACATTAACATGGGTGCTTCAGCCCGCCTGGTGCCGGCTGATCCGGAACTGGTGGAGATCAGCATCCGAGCGGCCCGTGTCATGGGCGTGACCGTCGCGGGACTGGATTTCATTCCAACGAAGGATGGTTATCGGATTGTTGAATTTAACAATACACCGGGTTGGTATTTCGTAGGTAAGGACGAGCAGCGACGTGTCACCGAGGCCATATTCGACGTAGCGAAAGCTACTTACGAATCTAAACGCATGTACCCTTATCAGAGCGAGTTCACCCCTCACCAGTTAATTTAACCGAGCCCGAGCGAGCGCGGACCGCCCGCGCGGTGTCAGCGCGGCGGTCCACATCTTCGGCCTATACCTACTTGCGAGAAACTCATGGGAATCGGAATTATTGGCATAGGCGAGTACTCGCCGAGAGTACCCATAGGCAACGACCAGATAAGTCGATGGGCGAGCGTAGATCAGAATTGGATTGTGGAGCGAACTGGAATCAATAACCGTTACTACGCCAAGACAGACCAGGCGACATCGGATTTGGCCGCAGCAGCAGTCCGCGATGCTGTTGCCGCTTCGACAGTGTCATCGTCTGAAATCGGGTTCCTGGTTGTCGCCACCAGCGCCCCAGATCAGCCGCTGCCAGCGACTGCGGTGCACGTGCAACGAAAAGCGGGACTGAGTCAGTGCCCCGCTTTCGATATCAATGCCGTGTGTTGCGGGTTTATCTATGGACTGGTGCTGGCCGCCAACCATCTTGCGATCGATCCTCGCTGTCACGCGGCGATCTGTGTGGGGGCGGATGTGTATTCGCGAATAATGGATCGCCGTGACCGTCGAACCGTCTCATTATTCGGCGATGGAGCCGGTGCGGTCGTACTGTCAGCCGTTCCGGATAGTTTCGGGATAATCGGTTACGCACTGTCGGCCGACGGTGCAACAGCGGATTACGTCGAAGTCCCGGCGGGTGGTTCCGCGCTACCTTGTAGTGCGGCCACCCTGTGCAATGGCGACGACCGCTTCCGGATGCAGGGCGGGAAAGTCCTTGAGTATGCGTCGGCGACGTTGCCGAAGGCGGTGAATGAGGCCGCGGATATAGCCGGAGTCCGGCTCGGCGATATCGATCGGGTGATCATCCATCAGGGCAATGTGCGTATGGTGGAACGAATCGGTTCTCAACTAGGTATCGATCGCGATCGGATAGCGTTCAGCGGCGATAGGATTGGGAATACCGCAGCTGCATCCGTTCCAATGACGCTCTTCCGAAGTCATGGTACAACGCCGTTGCATCGCGGCGATCTAGTCCTGCTGGCGGCGATAGGAGGCGGAATGACGACAGGGGCTGTAGTAATGAGGTGGTACTAGAATGTCGAACACTCAATCTATATTCGGAAAAATGAAAATTGCCTCCGGTCACGGCAGCCACCTTGTAACCGAGGATGGTCAGCAAATACTCGATGCATGCTCGGGCGCGGTCAATGTGAATGTCGGACACGGTAATCGGTTGGTCCTTGAGGCCATGAAGCGGCAGCTCGACACCATTGCGTTCGCCTATCGGGCGCAGTGCACGACAGAGCCGCTCGAAGAACTACATGAAGCTCTCCACAACCTGTTCGGTAATTCCTTCACCCATCATCTGTTCACGAACTCCGGCTCGGAGGCCCTTGAGCAGGCTCAGCGCGTGGCGTGGTGCTATCATTATGCGCGCGGCGATATCCGTCGCAGGGTCGTACTCGCCGAAATCCCCAGCTATCACGGAATTACGTACGCGGCCTTGAGTACTTCGGGGCATCCAGTGCGCTGGCGGGCGCTAGGTACTGTGCCCGCCCCCGATCGCGAGATATTCCGGCATGTCGAGGCGACTGGCGATCGCGACGAGCGGGCGGGGCTGTCCGAATGGCAAGCGGCGATCTCGGAGATCGGGGACGAATTAGCGGCTGTCGTTGTCGAACCGGTCGGAGGTGCTTCCTCAGGCGCGGCGGTCTGTCCAGAAGGCACCTTACGCGGGATTCGTCGCGCTGCAAACGAAGTAGGGGCTGTAGTCATCGCCGACGAGGTGATGACGGGCTTCGGGCGTCTCGGTCACTGGATGCCGTCGATGCAGAATGGTCTGGCTCCGGATATCGTCGCCGCGAGCAAGGGGTTAGGCGCTGGCTATTATCCGATAGGCGCTGTGCTGGTCCGACCCAGCATCGCCGAAACCCTTGAGGATCAACCGGATCTGGGCACATTCGGCCACACCATGGCCGGTAGTCCCGTCGCCGCAGCGACTGCAGTCGCGGTCCTCAAGCAATTGCGCGAGGGCGACCTGCTGGCGTCGGTGCGCGACCGCGCGCCAAGCCTGCGGCAGCGGTTGTCCGATGCGGTCAGTGAATGTCGCTTTCTTGGCACACCGCGAGGCGATGGTTTCCTGCTCGCCGTGCCAATCATCGACAACCCCCGATTGTGGCCCCGCACGCGGAATTTGTTCCTGGAGCACGCGGCACGGCACGACCTTCTATTGTATCCAGCCGGAGTCGACACGAGGACAGCTTCCGTCCTGATCGCGCCTCCCTTGACCAGTTCAAGCGCTGATATAGATGAACTAATCATCAAGGCCACCCAGACTGTGATGGATTTTCATGCGGAGAGGACAAATAGCTGATGTTCGGCCCGTCGTCATCTATTCGCGAATACTATCAGGCTCTCGGCGAAGCTACTATCGCGAAGCGCTCCGATATTTGCTACGAGCGCGGCGAGCTCGACCGTGAATCCTGGCTCGAGATCGCTACCGAGGGAGTGTGGAAACTGGCCGTCCCGAAATGCTGGGATGGTGCGGGTGGCAGCTGGTGGGATTTCGTCGCCGCCTTCGAAGGGCTGGCCCAGGGTGGGCGCGACCTTGGATTCTCGCTGTCAATGGTGGCACAGGCAGGATTGATTCGCTCGCTGCTCTATTACGGCACTACAGATCAGATCGCAGAATTCCTGCCGCCACTGACATCGGGAAAAGTGGGTGCCACCGCCCTTACCGAAACTCGGGGCGGCTCTGACGTCTCGGGCGTCACGACCTGCGCGGTGTCGGCACCGGGCGGATACGTACTGTCTGGAGCCAAGGACCATGTAACCAACGGTCCGATTGCCGATCTGGCCATGATCCTCGGGCGAATTCCCGAGGTAGGCTCACGTGATATTACTCTCTTCATGGTGGATATGGCCAATCCAGGAGTAGAGCACGGGAAACCGGAGGACATGATCGGCAATCGAACCAGCCCGACGGGCCCCTTCACGTTGCACGAAGTCGAAGTTCCAGAATCCGCCGTTATCGGGGGTGTTGGCGAGGGGCTGTCGATCATCTACAACACGATCAGTCTCGACCGGCTGCTGTACGGAGTGCTGGCCTCGGCCTACCTTGAGCCAGTACTGTCTGATGTTATCAATTATTCGTTCGAAAGGGTGGCGTTCAAGCAGCCCATCGCGGATTATCAATACGTTCAATCAAGGATAACTGATATCAAATTCGGTATCGAAACCAGTCGCTGGATGGCATATGCGGCATTGGAATCGTTGCTTGCTGAGGATCCACAGGCCAATCTCCGATGCTCCATCGCCAAATATCACGGTTCGGAGACCTTGCACAATTCCACCGAACACCTCTTTCGGATTCTCGGCCATCTTGGGTATATGAACGGTCAGTATTCACGAAGACTCCTCGACGGTCTCGGTCCTCTGATTGCAGGCGGGACATCGGAGATGCAGCGAAAGAATGTTTTCCAGCAACTTATCAAACTCAGGGAAGAGGTTTCCGTATGACCGCCGTCAATCGCCTCGGAAATTTCGAAGCTGCACTGAATCAAACCGTCACTGTCGAACATACCGTGACAGAGAAGGACACGGCGATGCGCTGGGGCAACGACCTACCTGTCCTGTCGACTCCGGTATTGCTGTGGCTGTCGGAGCTCGCAGCCATGCGCGCGGTGGAACCGTACGTGGTACCCGGCTGGATGACTGTCGGCATCGCGCACGACTCAAGTCACCTAGCTCCCTCAGTTGAGGGCAACACCATCAGCATCAACGCGACCCTAGTCGACGTCGACGGCAGCCGACTGCGCTTCGATGTTTCTGCCGAGGACGGGGAAACAGTCATTCTTGCAGGTTCACATACCCGCGGTGTGATCAACAGTGAGCGCTTCCGGCAGCGCTTGATCCTGAGATAGCCGGAGGGACACATGGAAACGCAGAACAACACCTACCGAAAACTCATCCAGCTACTCAAATATCATCGGGCGCGGTATCGAATCATCGATCACGAACCCGAGGGGGTGACCGCAATCGCGAGTGAACTCCGCGGACATGCACTCGCCGCCGCAGCCAAGAGCATTGTGGTCGCAGTCAAGCAAAAGAGTGCCGCACCAGCGCACGTTCTCGCGGTCGTTTCAGGTGTGGATAGGGTCGATTTCGAGAGCATCCGGCGAATGTACGGGGGCACCCGCGCGTATTTCGCGCCCGTGACAACTGCCGAGGACCTGGCGGGCAGCGTCAGCGGAACGGTGCTGCCATTCACATTCACCGACCAAATGGAGCTGATTGTCGATCACAATCTACTTACACACGAGGAAATATTCTTCAATGCGGCGCGTCTGGATCGTTCATTGGCACTCGATACCGTCGATTATCAGAAGATCGCTAATCCGCGAATAGAGTCGATCGCCCAGAGCGGGTGACTCGAACATTCTCCATCCTGATTCCGCTGACGACGGACTCCAGGCGCCCACACCACGGGTGGCCCGCTCCGGCGCCAGCCGGTTCAGAAATAGTAGGCGGCCGCCACCGCGGCCGTCCTGGCCGACCTCGCCAACCCCAACTACAAGGCAGTGGTCGTCGACTCACCACCCGGAGCCGACAAGAGCACTCTCGTAGTCCGTGCAGCAGAGGATCTCGTCAACGCCGGTGAGCGGCCGATCGTTTTCCCCCAGACCAACGATCAGGTGGACGACAGCGGCTGAATTCGTGATGTCGCCGGGCTTGACGCCGATGCGGGCCGAACGGGGTACACCTGTTGGGTGAAGTACCCGCAAGGCGGTGGGTTGACCGCTGGGCGTCGAAAGTTCAGGGAGCGGTTGCGGTTGCAGGCTGCGCAGGACTTCGCCCGGGACGTGGACAACGCGGTGATCGCCAAGAGGCTGCGAGTCGGTGTGCGGTCGGTGCAACGGTGGCGTAAGGCGTGGTCGGTCGGTGGTGAGCAGGGGCTGCGGTCGAAGGGTCCGGCGCAAGGATTCGCCCTTGTTGAGTTGGCGGGAGATCTTGCGCCGATAGTCCGAATCGGACAGGGAGCGGGCGGTAGACGGTGCGCCGCAGGGCCCGTACTCCTTGAGCGCGGCGGCGAGGGTGTTCTGTCGCCCGGACGCGGACAGCTTGCCACTTCCTCGAAGGTCTGCGATACGACCACGACGCCCACACCACCCTGCGACAGATCATCCGCCACGACAACCGGCTGCTGAGCTCCACGATCACACTCCTCGCCGACCTCGCCGCCGTCCACCGCCGATGACTCTGCGGGGGCGGGATCGGGGATCGTGCGGGGTGGTGGTCGGCAGGCTGGACGACCGTATCGACATTCAGGCCGCCCTGTACGGAAAAATGGGCTTGCAGCACGTCACGGTGTGGTTCGCTCACAACAAGACTACTGTCCGCTTTCATGTGAGTGTCGAGAGAATCGGGTGAATCTAGCTATCGAGTTCGGTGCCACGGTTTTGCGTTCGAAACGGAATTACTGTTGCGTCGTGCACGGGGTGTTGCACTGGGCCGATCACCTCGTGGCACTGCGATTTCGCAACGAGAGCCACGACGACTGCGCCTTCGGATACGCTTCGGCCATTCCGGTCGCGGTCTACGGGTGGTCGCCCGTTGGGCCGTTCGGCCTTGTATTGTTCTATTTTCTCGAGACATGCCTCGTCTGCATGTTGGGCCATGAGGGCGCGGACCTGCGCCGGTGAGTCGAGGCCGAGTTGGTGGCAGAGTGCGGGTGTGGCGTTGAGCATCAGGCTCCAGCCGCGGTGGCGTCCTTTGGCGGCGAGTCGCTGTTCGAGTGCTTCGCGGCGGGCGATGGCTTCTGGGCTGGTTGCTTCGTGGCGGAGTTGCCGTTCGAGCTGGTCGAGTTCGTCGTACATGGCCTTGAGTTCGCCGAGGCGATCGAATCCCGTGGGCGGTTCGGTGTCGAGTTGCTGGAGCCGGTCGGTGTCGAGGTGGAGTCGCCAGCGTCGTTCCTCGAGCGCCTTGGGGAGGTCGTTGACGAGGTTTTCGACGCGGGTCATGAGGCCCGAGGCCAGCTGGCCGAAGGCTTTGTCGCGTTCCTCGGCGGTGAGGCCCTGCTGTTTCTTCGGGTCGAGGTAGAGCTTCTCGTGCTCGATCGCGCGGGGCGTGACCGCGAGGCCGACGGGTTTGAGGTATAGCTCGGAATTGCTTGTGCTGTACCGGACTTCGATATCGAGCCCTGCGATGGTGGCGACGGTGATCGCTTCGTCGACTGGGCGGTTGTGGAGCCGTCCGGCGGCTTGGCGGAGGGTTTCGACCAGTGCCCGGGAGGCGTCGGTCCGTTCGGTGTAGGTGGTGCCGTGCACGGTGGTGGGTGGGGTGGTGCCGTCTTGGTGGTGTTTCTCGGCGTCGGCGAGGGCGGATTCGAGGGCAGCGATGGCCCTCCGGTGGCCGGGGATGGCTGCTTGCAGGGTTTGGTGTTCGCGTTCGGCGCTGCGGGCGGCGGAGAAGTAGGCGTCTTGTTCGGCTTGCAAGTCGGCGACGGCGGATTGGAGTTCGATCTGGCGGATGTAGCGGTCGTCGCCGGTGGCGATGGCCTTGATCATGGCGGCGTTCTCGGCGAGGCTGTCGGCGCCGAGGTCTTGCACGCGGCGGGCGGAGCGGTCGGCGCGTTTGAGTCGTTCGATGAAGAACGCCTTGCGCTCCAACACCTGCCACATATAGGTGTCGAAGGTTCGCTCGGCGATGTAGCAGAAGATCCGCACCGAGGGGTTCTGGTTGTGCTGGCGGATAATTCGGCCTTCGCGCTGTTCCAGGTCCGCGGGGCGCCAAGGCACGTCGACGTGATGCAGCGCCACGGCCCTGGTCTGGATATTGGCTCCAGTTCCCATCTTCTCGGTCGAGCCGAACAGTACCGAGACTTTCCCGGCGCGGCAGTCGGCGAACAGGTTGGCCTTCGCTGCGGCGTTGCGGTAGTCGTGGATGAAGCGGATACCGTCGGGTTCCATGCCACCCGCGACGAGTTCGTCTTTGATGGCCTGGTAGATCGTCCACTGGGCGCGATCGGTCTTGGGTGTGGCACGGTCGCAGAACACGATTTGCAGGCCGCCGGTCACCGGTGACGGTTCGCCGAGGTCGTCGGTGTAGGTGTTGTCGCGGGTATCGGCGTGGACGGCGAGGATCTGTTCGGCGACGACGCTGGCGCGCAGCCGCCCCTGATCGGCTTCGTCGGCCACCGCGCTGGCCTCGGAGCCGGCGGCCATAGCGGCGAGGAATTGTTGGTCTTCGGCGATGTCTTCGTGTCCGCTGCGGCGGGCGAGTTCACGCAGGTAGTCCAGGCGCTTCTCGATGGCCCCGGGTGGGTCGAGGTGAGCGGCGCGGGGGTCGAGGGTGACGTTGCGGCCGTCGGTGGCGATTTTGAGGCCGTTGTCGATGTCGAGGCGTTTGGGGTCGGTGGTGTCGGCGCGGTAGCCGAGGTCGGCGATGAAGTCGGCGACTTCCTGGCTGGGGGTGAACGAGACGACGATCCGCTGGCCTTCATCGAGTTCCGGTAGTGCTGCGGTGATCTGGTCGCGGGTGACGGAGTCGGTGAACACGCTGGTCATGCCGATGAGATCGCCGGTGTTGACGAAATCGCCGACGCGGGTGCGGGTTTCGAAGCGGGAGCCGCTGGTGTTGAGTTCGATGGTGTCGCGGGTGGTGGTGAACACCGCACCCCAGGAATCGAGGTGCCGCACCCCGGCCTCCTCCAGCAGGTCCGGGCGCAGGTAGTTCGTCATCACCCACAACTCGCCGATGCTGTTGGACACCGGCGTGCCGGTCGCGAAGGTGGCGACCCGCTCCACGTAGGCGTCGGCGGGGATACCCGCCGCGACAGCTTCCCGGCGACGCTTCTTGCGTAGATATTCCAACTTCAATTGCAGGTCCATCGCCTGCTGACTCCCCGGAGTGCAAGCCAATTCGGTAATATTGGAAACACGCAAAAGATTCTTGTAGTGGTGCGCTTCGTCGATAAACAAATAGTCGCAGCCGGAGTCTTCGAATCCGATTCCGGTATCGCGTTTGATTTCTTCGAGCTGTTTCTTGAGTTGCTGTTTAGCGGCTTTGAGACGAACTTCGAGAATTTTACTGGCTTTCTTGCCTTCGAGTTCGCCTTGGGCGATGCCGAGTTCGTCGATTTTGCTCTGAATGAACGCGGTCCGTGTCTGCTTCGAGGTCGGCATCCGCTTGAATGCCGAGGCCGGGACGATCACGAAATCCCAGTCCTGCGCAGCGGATTGGGCGATCAGGCGGCGACGCCCGGCCGGATCGGTGGCCGACGATCCGCACAGCACCCGTGCTCCCGGATACCATTGGTTGGCCTCGCGGGCGACCTGGTCGACGATGTGGTTCGGGACGACGATCCAGGGTTGCCGTGCCAGGTGCAGGCGCCGCAGCTCCATTGCCGCCATCAGCATGGTTCCGGTCTTGCCCGCCCCCACAACGTGATCCAGCAAAGTCGCTGGCTCGGACACGATTCGCGCGACGGCGTCGAGCTGGTAGCGGTAGGGCTTGTAGTGCGTGCCCAACCCCGGCACCGTGAGGTGCGCGCCGCTGTAGGCCGGTGCGACAACGGAATTGAACAGTTCGTTGTAGCGATCCAGGAGGCGTTCGCGCCGGGCGGGGTCGGAATCCATGGCCCAGTTCTCGAACTCCTGGGCCAGGCGGCGGGCCTTGCTCTGAACGGCGCGGGTCGCGCGGGCGTGCAGCTGGTCTCCCCCGACCGTTGTGAGGTAGTCCTTGGATTTGTTGACCCGGATCGGGGCGGAGTTGCACAGGTCGCCCAGTAGCGTGATGTGGTCGTAGTCGCCGCCGGCGACACCGGCATAGGCGATGCCGAGTTCGTCGGCCTTGGGGTCTTCGAAGTTGTAGCCGCCCTCACGCTGCCCCTGAAATGCCTTGGGCGCCAACCCCCACTTGAGCAGGTCGCCGCGCGCGCCGGGGTAGGTCTTGTCGACCTGGATCACCCATTGGCCGTCGACACGTTCGACGAGCACCTTCTCCTCGGCCGGGATGGTGAAGGTGTCGCGAATGAACTGGACGTAATCGGCCGACTCGACCCACACCGCACCCAAGCGCACATCCACGGTGGTCTTGCGCTCGGGTACCACCGCGGCCAGCGCGGCGGCGTTGGCGCGGTAGCGCGGATCACGACCCGCCGCCTCGGTCGCGGCGGCGAGCTTGCGGCGCACGTTGCCCGACAAATACATCGGCGCATGCAGCCACGTGTCCGGGTCGTCGAGGGAGCGGAACGCCAGGCCGGTGGCTTCGAGCTGGGTTTCCACGTCCTCGCGGGTGGTGTCGAGCAGGCCGGTGATGCGGGGCAGGTCGATCCGGTTGGATTCGTCGAGGCTGATCGCGATGGCGTCTTGGATCGTGTCCGCGTGGGTGGGTGGTGTCGGTGCGGCGTGGATGACGTCGGAGGTGAAGATCGCGGCCTTGGTGCCGCGGTGGGTTTGTTCGTCGAAGTGCTCCAGCGCGAAGACCACCGACGTGGTGGGGTCGTTGCGCAGGATCCCCTCCAGGTGCGCTTGCTTCTTGTAGGGCTCCCGCTCGGACTCCCACGCCTTGTCCGACAGCTCCTCCAACACCTCGTCCGGCACCGCACCCTGGAAGGGCCGCTCCGCGGTGCCCTGCTCGATGCGCCACCGCTCGATCGCGGTGTCCAGTTGCGCGCGGTGACGGGCGTCGTCGACCGCGGGCGGGTCGATCATCGTGAACCGGTTGATGTATCCGTATTTCGCCAGGTACGTGTCGTAGCGGCGGTTCAACTCGCTGCGCAGCGCTGCGCGCTGCTGCGCATCGCGGCCGTCGAGCTGCGCGCCGACCAGCTGTGTGGCGACATCCCGCAGCCCGAGCAGTGCGCGCCACTCGGCCATCTTGCGTTTGCCGCGCACCTCGGCGCGCGTCCAACCCGCCGGGCCGTAGACGTCGATGCGCTGCTGGTCGTCGTTCCAGCGCAGCGTGTCCACCGCGACACCGCCGGTTTCGGTGGTCGGGACGACCAATCCGGTCTCCACGTCGGCGCCGACCAGGGCGGTCGACTCGGCCGTCGCGATCAAGCCCAGATCGTTGTCCCGGGCCTGGTCGATGAGGCGGGTGAGGTGCGCGTCGATGCGCTCGGCCAGCGCGTCCCCGGCGACGCCGTCGACGTAGAGGTCTTCGCGACCGAAGGCGTTGCTGGCATAGGTCAGGGTGCCCAGGATGTGCTCGGGGTGTTCGGCGAAGTACCGGTTGATCTGGAATTCCCGCACCTCGTAATGGCCGTGTTCGGTCTTCTCCCGCACGGTCAGCGTGCCCTGTCCCAGAAACAACCGCGTGTCGTGACTGGGTTCGCGCTCGGGTTCGCGGACCCGCCACACCAGCAGATCCGTGGAGGTGTCAGTGCCTGCGACCCGCTGGAATGCCTTGGCCGGCAACCGTAATCCGCCGATCAGGTCGGCGCGGTCGGCCATCTCGCGACGCGCGCGGTCGTCGAGGTTCTCCGCGGTGTACATGCTGGTGATCACCGCGACGTACCCGCCCGGCCCGACCAAATCCAAGGATTTGATCAGGAAGTGGTTGTGGATCAGCTGATTGGTCGGATTGTGCGCCGGGTCGTAGAGGCGCAGCTTCGCGAACGGTACGTTCCCGATCGCCGCGGTGAAACTGTCTGTCTCGACCCGGGTTTCCTCGAAACCCTCCGCCCGGATCTGCGCCCGGGTCGGATACAAGGCGGCGGCGATGCGCGCGCTGACCGGATCGACCTCCACACCGACCATGACCGCCTCGGCCGGGGCATGGGCGATGAAAGTGCCTGAGCCACAACCTGGTTCGAGCACTCGGCCGCCGGTGAACCCGGCACGCTGCACCGCCCGCCACATCACCGCCGCGATCCGCGGGTCGGTGTAATGCGCGTTCAGCATGCTTTCGCGCGCCAGCGCCCACTGCGCCGGATCCAAAAGCTCCGACAGTTCGGTGTGTTCGGCTTCCCATTCCGGGCCGCGCTCGAAAACCTGTGGGACCGCGCCCCATCCGGACCAGCGTGCCAGCACCGCTTGCTCATCCGGTGTGGCGTAACGATTCTCGCGATCCAACACGTCCAGCAGCCGGATAGCCGCGAGGTTGGCGTGCGCGCGATCCTTCGCTGACTCCGGCACCACGATCGCGGTATCGGGTGGGAAGTCGACCGGCTCCGGCAGATCGCGTTCGTCCTCGCCCATCCCGGTGGTGGCCACGGGCTCGGTGACCGGGCTCTCCGGCGCCCGTGCCGGGCTGACGTCGCCGATGACGGTCAACAGGGTGTCGCGAATGCGATCGGGCAGACCGAGGTCAGCGACCAGGCCAACCAACCGGGTGCGAGCGGTATCGGCATGGTCGGCGTCGATAGCGGCGGCGTCCAGCCACGCCTCCACGTCGAGGCTCAAGTCCTCGATCTGATCACCATCCAGACCAGCATCGAAGACCGCATCCTCGATGCGCTCCCACACCTGCATGAACGGCGGCACACCCGCATCACGGCGCCCACCGACTCCAGGAGCTGCCGACTCGGCACGCTCGTCCGCCGGGTCAGCGACGGGAGACCGGCCGCCGACTACCGAAGCCTCGGAGGAGGGCACGGTGGTCGGCGCGAGCGTCTCGGTGGCGGTTTCCGCTGGGGTGGACGGTAGCGGGGTGGCGCCGGGATTGGCTGCGAAGGGGTCGATCGGCCCGGCGCCGAACGAGTCCAGCAGGGTGAGTTGGTTGGGGTCTAGCGCGTTGCGGCGAGAGCGCCGGGGCCGTCGAGCGGCTGGCCGTCCTTGCGCATCCCGGTTTCCAGCCGGTTCATGAATGACGACATGGCCGCGCTGTCGTGGGCCTCCGGCAGCGGCTGACCGTCTTCCCGCATCACCTGCAGCAGGTGCGCCGCCATCACCCGCACCAGCGTCGACCGCGTCGGCAGCAGCCGATCCGCCAGCTCCTCCAGTTCCGTGTCCGGCTCCGGTCTCCGCGCTGTCGGCACCCGCCACCGATCCGCCGGCACCACGTCCGCGGTCACCGGCTCGCCCGGACCGGCGTCGAGGGGTTCGTCGTGGACCGGGATCTTGTCGTAGAGGGCCTCGGTCAGCACTTCCTCGGTGATCTGCTGGCGGCCGGTGTTGATCAGCGCCACCAGCGTCAGATAGTCCGGTTCCTGCCCCGGATTCTCGGTCTTCCACCGCGCGACCGCCGGACCCTGCGCCGTGCCCATCCGGTCGGCGATCTGCCGGGAGATCGCGCGGGTCTCCCGATCCAGGAACGTGCTGATCTGTTCCGGGCTCCACTCCGGCGGTAGGCCGATGTGCTCGCGCCAGGTTTGCTCGACGATCTGACGAATCTGGTTCGACATGATGTTGATCCTCCTCGCTCACTGGCGATGATTCCACCACCGCGAACAGATCGAGTTGTCCCTCGCCGGGGAGGTTGGATTTCGCTGCCATCAGGTCTCCTTTCCCCAGGTCAGCCAGGAATTCAGGGGTCTAACTCGTCACCGATGCCGTGCGCAATCTGACCCGGAGGTTGCCGAGACGGCGCCTGCACCGCCGGTGCGATGTCATAGGTCGGTGTGGCCGCCGAGATCAGTTCCGCGGCCGATGCTTTCTCCGGCGGTGTCTGGTCGCGGTCGCGGTCCCATGACGCGGGCGGGAATCCACCTCGGCTCAGCCAGTCGTCGAGTGCGTCCCAGTGGTCGATCAGCTCGTCCAGGTAGTCGATGGACTCGTCGTTGTCGTTGCCCTGCTGGACTTCTCGCACGAGCTGCCGTATGCGTCCCAATGCAGCATCCGGGTCCATCCGCTCACCACCGTCGGGTCGAGTTCGGGAATGTCGGTCCGAGGTCGAGTCCTGGCTTGCCACCGGCGTTTCCGCCGCCGCCACCTCGCTGGGGGTCCGCATCTTCAACAGCTCGTGCCGGAATGGAGTACTGAATTGGCGGTGCGCGGTGTGAATCAGCGCGTTGACCGACACGCTGTCGGGATCTGCGGCCTCACGGACCTGGTCGTCGACAGTCTCGACCGCACGTGCCTGATCAGCTGCGGCGATCCAACGGTCACCAGCAAGCAGCGGGTCGGCCAGAAGCTGCGCCTGGATCATGTTGCGCCACTCGAAATCGCCGTCCACATTCGGAATACCCGAAACCGGATAACGATCGGTCCAGGCGCGCAGGCGGTTCGGGGTCGACGACCAGTCGCTCACCGCGTCTGCAAGATGCGCCCACTGCTCGGAATACTCGCCCTCGCGCCACATGGCGGCCCAGTCATGGGACAGCTCGGTCAACTGCTGCGCCACCACCCGCAGCTGGTACTGGTGCGCATAGATTTCCCGCATCATTCGTTCGTCGTACGGGGGCATTCTGAGCGACATGGTTCAGACCCCGAGTTCCTGATCGGCCGACGGCGCCGCGGTGGCGTGCTGACCGGTAGTCGCGGGAGTAGGTGTGGCGGGCTGTTGTGGTTGCGCCGCACCGATATTCGGATGGGCCGTATTGATCAGATTCGCGGTGGTCGTCTCTGCCGCCGACGCGTGCGGGGCCTCCGGGGCACTCCGCCCATTGGCAGAGTTACCTCCCTGCGACGCATCGGCAGTCGAAATGCTTTCCGGAGCAGACGAATTCGCCTCATCGGAGGATCCGACTCCGGCTTTCCCCGCGCCAGCAGAAGAATTCACCACCGCTGCGGGATCGGAGACAGTCTGTGCCACGGCGCGACGTTGCTCCTGCGTCGCATCGGACTGCGCCGACGATTCGGTCGAGACGCTCGGCGCCTGCGCCACCTGGCGGTTGAGGCGATCGTTCTCCTCGCGCAGTGCGGCAGCGATGTTCTCCAGGGCCGACAGGCGGGCATAGTGGTCGGCGGCCTGGGTTTCCAGCTGCGTCACCCGGGCCTCGCGTTGCTCGTGGGTGTCGCGGCTCATCCACACCGGGTTGTCCCCGAGCCCGAGGGCGTGGGCGGTATTCACCGCGTGGGCGGCTTCGCGATCGGGCCGCTGCGGGGCTTGTTCGGCGCGTTCGCGATGCAGCTGCTCCCACTGTTCGAGCCGGCGTCGTTCTCTGTCCCCGGCCAACCCGACTCGCAGCCGGGACAGGCTCGCGTGCAGTCGCGCTCGCAGCGCCGGGAGCCCGCGCGCTGGGAGCGGGGTGAATACGGGCAGCATGGGCACGCTGGGCGCGTGGTGGGCCACCGAGAGGGAGGTGACGGCTTGGCCGCGGTCCTCGGCCGACAAACGGGGTTCGGCGTTGATGCGTTGTTCGATGGCCAGCCGGTCGCGTTCGAGCTGTTGCTGGCGGGCGAACCACGTCTCCGGGGTGTCGACGCTGCGGGGCCGGTAGCCCACGAGCATGGTGTGCTGGTGCTCGCGGACCGCCGCCTCGATATCGAGCCGGGCACGCTGATAGTCCAGGAACTGGCGCCGCTGATCCTCCCGGATGGCGAGGCTGATCTCCTTACGGACACCACGTGGGACACTGTGGGCCTGCGGACTTTCCTGCCGCCAGCGTTGGATGATCGCGAGAATCGATTCCGTCAGCGGGTCGGGAGAATTGGCTGTTTCCTGCGCCATGACGACTCCTTGAGGTCAATTACGTTGGGGCTCAATACGGTTGGCGTCGCGGGTGACCTTTCTTCGTGGGCTGTGCGCCGTTCAGAGTTCGAGGCCGTCGTCCAGGTCGGTCACGGTGTCGGTACTGGGGCGTCCACCGGCGGTCTGTCCATTCGGTGAAGACGTGGCCGTGTTGCCGGTTCGGGTGGCGCTCACCGGTTCCGGCGTCGCCGGTCGGGGGAAGAATCCGGGTGGGACCGGTTTGACCGGCAGTGTCGCCACCGGGTCGTGGCGTTGCGGGGTGCAGCGCCACATCGGCCCGTTGGCGGCATCAGTGAGGACACGCATGGTGGGGTCGGCGTGCATGAGCCACCAACTGTCCATGGCCGACCCGTCCGGGGTGATCCGCGCGGCCTCCCACGCCTGCCACAACGCCGCAAGACGCACGGCGACCACGCGGTGCCGCCACCATTCCGAGCACCAGGTGTGAGTCCCCTCCCTGTTGCCGGAAGCAAGCCGCAGGGTGTACTGCGGAAAGAACCAGTCGTCGAGCCAGTCGACGAACCACGGGTAGGCCAGCGCCGGGGCCTCGGTATCGGATTCGGGTTCGCTGCTCATGGGGCGTTTTCTTCTTCGTACAGCTCGAGGGAGCGGTGGATGAGCGGGGCGAATTCGGTGTCGCCCCAAAAGGTTTTGCGGACCAAGACCGGTTTGTTGCCGGGGATGCGCACGATTGCGCGGTCCTTCTCCAGCGCTGCGAGGTCAGTGACTTCAGCGATGGGTTCGCTGCGCCAGGAGCGGGTGTAGCCGGTGCCGCCGCGGCTGGTGTTTATCTGGGTGTCGGCGACTTCGTGGTTGCCGATCAGTTCGACCCATCGCCGCAGGTAGGTGGTGTCGCCGATGCCGCCGCCGTAGCACTCAACCGATTGGGCAAACATCTTGTACAGGCCCTCTTCACCCCAGATCTGTTTGCCCTGTTCGAGGACTTGCAGCCAGACCATGAGGATGACGCCGTGCCCGCCGGCGTAGGTGAAGTAGTTGGGCAGCTCACCGAGCTTGCAGCAGTTTGCCGCTTCGTCCAGCACGCACACCAACGGCACTCGCAGCCGCCCGTTCGCCCGGCGGCGCGCGGAATCGAGTGCGGCTTCGACGATTTGGCCGACGAGGGCGGTCATGATCGGCGCGGCGCTATCGGGACCTTCCATGGATAGCGCATACAGGCTGTCGCGGCTGTCGACGAACGCCCATGGGTCGAACTCCGGAAGGTCGTGCACGGGCTTGTTGTCCGGTTCACTGGTGAGGTCGATGCCCGCCTGTTCGTCGCCGGAGACAGAGATCATTCGGCGGTGCGGTGGGAGTATCACCCACGCGTAGGTTTCGTCGGTCAGTGAGCCGAGAAACCTTCTGGCCATGTCGAATACGCCGTCTCGCTGCCTGCTGGTGAGGCTTTGCTTTTCGGTGATCAGGCGCGCGGCGTTGTGATGGTTGAACCGGTGCAGGATCAGTACCGGGGTTTCGTCCTGATCGCGTCCGAGCCATTCGGCGGCGTGCACGAGGTCGCCCTCGGCGCAGGCGGCGGCGAGGATGTAGGTGGACAGCAAATCCATTGCCGCACCGTCGAAGTAGGCATCTTTCCGGTCGCCGGGTTCTCGGCTGGCGGAGATGAAGAACGACGCGAGCTTGCGGGCACCGGCGAGGGTGTCGATGTGCGCCAAGGGATTCCACCAGAATTCAGCCCGCCGGTGCCCGGTGACGCCCTGAAGGTCGCATAACCAGACACGCCCCACCTGTTCGCGGCCATACCGAGTGTGGGCATACAGATCGGGCTTGTTCGAAGTGGATAACATTGCGCCGGGGGCCGATAACGCAGCGGGGATCGCCCACGCCATCGTCTTGCCTGTCCGTGTACCCGAGACGAACGTGGCGGGCATTTCCCAGGTCAAGTACACCGGGCCGCCTCCGGCAACCGGGACACCCAGCGCGATCCCAGGCGAAGATTTGGCGATATCGGGAGCGTCGGACAACAGTCGTCGGGCAATGTCGGCTACATCGCTGCGAGTAGCACCGGACAAGGTCCGCACCGGTTGCATGGTGCGCGCGGCGTAGTCGAGACGGCCACGGCCGTGCTTTTCATGCCAGAGCCGAAACGCACCGACTGCCACGGCGGCAGCGAGCACAACAAGAATGACCGTCGACTGCCAGGGCCACGGCTGGGTACCAGTCGCGATTCTGATCAATGCGGCGGGTGGGTTCTTGGTCGCGGGCAGTCCAGCCCACCAGCAACCCAACGTCAACGCGCCCCAGACCAGGAGCCCGAGTATCACTACGCCGCAGCCGATCAGCAGCGCCGCGGTCTCTTCGCCGATGCCGGACTTGTTGGTACGGCGGGTTTCTCGCGTCACCTTCACGGTTCACGCCTCCGTTCGCTGGGAAGTCACAACTGCGAGACGTGTTCGAGGTCTAACTTCGCCCCCGGCGCATTGATCGGGAACGGTGCCGGCTGAGCCGGACCGATGCTGCGAGGCTCCGGGTGTGCGATGTCGATCAGCCGTGCAGCCTCTGCACCCTCGGCGGTGACGGCTGCATCGTGGCTGTCCGGTGTATCGGCGCGGGCCTCGGAGAGGTCGGTGGCCATGTCGGTGTAATCGGCCGCCATCTGTCCGCCGTCGAATAGATGGTCGGGATACTGTGGGCCAGAACCAAGTTCGTCGGATTGATTCCTGGGTGCATCAGGATCTCGTAGGCCGGAAGTGAGTTTGTCGGCATGAGCCCTAGCAGCGGCGGGGTCTGCTCCGGACTCCCGAAGGCGAGCTGTCCATGCGTCGGCCAGTCCAGGATCAGTGTCTCGGTGTGCTTCTGCGGCGGCCCAGCGTGAGAGCAGTTCGCGTGTACGTTGCTGGTGTTCGATCTCGGCCAGGTCATCGGCGATCGGCTGGTTGCCTTCGCGGACGGCGAGACGGCGTTGCAGGACTGTGGTGCGCAGTTGTTGCTCGAATATGCGCAGCCGGTGTTCCCGCTCCCGGCGAGCTTCCTCACGCTGTCGCAGGGTTCGTTGGGTACTCCGGTCCCTCGCAGCACGTGCCGCCTGGAGCGCTCGTCCGGCGGCCCGCGTCAATTGTTGTGTGATGTCGTCTATTTCAGTCATCGGACCTCCAAATCTGTGACGAGCCAAGGCTTGTCGGCGCTATCTCTGGCGACTTGTAGATAGGCGGTGAGTTCGCGCGGGGCTTCGTCGCCGGGGCGCTGTGTCACGGCGATCACGCGGCGAATGCGGGTGCTGGTGTCTGTGGGGTGGTCGTCTTCGGTGATGCGGACGGTGGCGGTGACCGTGATGTGCAGCGAGGACCAGCGAGCCCAGGTCGCTGCGGTGATCGGTGCCATGGCGGTGGCCGATGCGCCGATCTGGTGCAGGTAGTCCGTCGCTATCAGGGGTGCGGCGGCAAGGAATGCCGTGGCGGTGTCGCGCTGGTGATCGGGCCGGTAGGTGAAGATCGCGGTTGCGGCGGCCGTCAGCACCGCGTGAGGCGAGCAAGGATCGGTCTCGGCATAGGGTGTAGGGAAATGTGTTGCCGCACAGTGAGATATGCCGCGCTCCTGCTGGTGGGCGCAGCCTATGCCCGCCAGTGCGACGAGTCCGACAGACAGCGCTGCGGCGAGAACGACGGTAGGTTGTCGGCGGTTCACAGCACCGCTCCTGCGTCGGTGGAAGCAATCTGTCTCAACGACTCCGCAGCAGCCCAAGCCGTTGACCCGGCAAGTGCTGCCGACATGGGGCCGCTAGGTTCCCGCTGGGATGGAAGCGCACAAGCCAGAAGTCGTTGAAGCCGAGGGTCGGCAGCCTCGAACTGTTCGGGCTCAGCGAAGGCTGGTTCTAGTTGCGGCTCGATCAGATCGGCGAAGTCGATCTCCGAGTAACCAAGTTCAGTGGCAGGTTCGAGATCTTCGAGACTGTGACCGGCATCGAGGTGATCGTTCAGATCGTTGCCGTCACGTGCCTGGACGACGGTCACTTGTTGGACCAGGGGATGCACCAGTTGCCGGACGGCGCGGGCATGTGTGTAACCGGCCGGGTCCCGGTCCGCCACGATGACCACTCGGCGTGCTCCGGTCAGTTGTTGCGCGTGGGCGGGGGTGAATGAGCCCGCGCCCAGGGCGTTACAGGTGGCCGTGAGGCCCAGGGTGACAGCGCGGTCGGCGTCTTTTTCGCCTTCGCATAGCCAGATGGTTCGGCTGGTCCCGATCGCGGTGGAAACTTGTGGCAGGCGGTACAGCACCGGCTCGAACGCGCCCAATGGCCATGTGCCGGTGGAGGGTTCGTATCGCCGTAGGTAGAACCCCTTTTTCGAGCCGTGTTCGAATTCGGTGCGGGTGCGGATCACTCGGCCGATCCGCACGCCGTGGATGTCGCGGTAGACATAGTGGGCCACGTCGATGGGCCACCCGAGTTGCTTACCAAGGCTGCGTCGTTTGCGCCGTCCGGCAGGCGACGCCTGCGATCGGTGGTCCCGCGATATGGGCACGCGGTGTCTTTGGTTGTCGGATGCGGGTTCGTCGAATAGGTCGCCAACGGTCAACCCGAGGCTGTCCAGTACTGCGGTATCCGGGCATCCGGCGAAGCAGCGGACGATTGTCTTATGTTGGTGCGCATCGTATTTGATTGCCGCGCTGGCCTGGTTGTCATCGTGAGCCGGGCACAAGAACGTGGCCCAGGCCCCGTTGTTGGTCGACTGACCGCTGACGGTGACGAATGCGTCCCGTATCAGCTCGAACGACGGTCCTACATCGGCGGTCATCACGCACCGTCCCCAGGGTCTTCTCGCCGCCGCGCGACCGCACGGTTGAATACTGGCGCCTGTTTGAAATCGGTTTTGTTGCGGAATTGGTTTGCCATGACGTCTTGCCTCTTATAGTTATGTCGACAACTGCGGTTCGGAATGGGAGATTGGAGGCGATTGGCCGAAGCGACGGATATCTATACGCTCGCCATTCCAGTCTGTAAGGGGTTCGATTTTTGTATTTTGTCCTGTGGCTGGCGAGTTGAGGACGAGGTCGGTTCCGTTGCTGTTACCTGCGAGGATCCCGACGTGATGTGAGTCGTGTTCACCGGGTTTGGTGAAATAGATGAGGTCGCCAGGGCGTCTCTGTTCGAAAGGAATTGCGGTGGCGCGTGGGTCGTCTTGCTGGGCCTGGGTGTAATGCGGTAGTGAAATCTGCCCGCCGGATGCTTGGAAAATGGCGTAGAGGGTGAGCCCGGAGCAGTCGAACCCGACAACTCCGTCCTCGCCGCGGGTCGGGCCGCTGGTGTCGCCGCCTCCCCACGCATATGGGGTGCCAATCCACCGTTGTGCCGCCGCAAGGACGGCGGCGCCGAACGTACCGGGAGGAGCGGCGTTCAAGGGGCTGCTGCCGGAGGGGCCGCATCCTTGGGTGCCGGGCGCCATGGTGGAGGTATCGTTGTCGGCGAACAGCGTGTAGAGCTGGCGGGCGAGGTCGAGGCTGCCGGCGTAGGCGTTCGGCGCGGACTGCTCGACGGCTTGAGCGAGGTCCGCGGGGGCGAGTGAGCTGCCACCGGGACCGAGCTTGTCGGCCTGGTCGTAGAACCAGTTGATCTGGTACTGCGGGTGCATGAGTTCGGCCATGCCCACCGATCCCCAGATCCCGGCGCGCATCTGATGGGGGCCGACGCTGTCGTGATCGGCGCCCACTCCGTCATGGGGGAAGGTCAGCGATTCCGGCACCGCGGAGTTGGCCAAGTTGCGGAACCCGCTCTCGGTGCCTTGCGCAGCCAGCTCGGCAACGATCGTGTTCTCGGGTTGGCGGCGTTGTTTGCCGATCGCAACACCGTCACGGGCGAGCCGAAGCTGGGATTCACTCAGGCCCGCCAGCGACTGCCCCGTCGGGCCACCGACCCCGCCCGGCATGGCGGCGCAGGACTGCCCGGATTCCGATCCGATGATCGCTATCAGGACGACGGTCAGCAATAGTGGTATTATTGCGACGCTCAAGAGAATTGTTTTGGAGTTGTTCATGAGACAACACCTCCTCCCTCACCACTGAGGGGTGAGCGAGCAAAAACTGGGTTGATATCTGGTTAGTTTTTGTTCAGTCCATCGAACCGTTTGTTCGTATTGTGGATGCCGCTGTCACGCTCGGTCGGCGTGAAGGTCATGCGGAATGGAATTCCTGGCGTGTTGTCCTCACCGGTTTTGAGGAGGAAACAGCCGGTGCCCGCGGGGGTTTCCCGGATAGCGTCATTGTTGTGTTGGTTGTCGGTGAGGGGGCGGGGTGCCGACCAGGAGGTCACCATGAGTTTTTCGGTTTCGGTGAACGACATGACCGTGCGGAGCCGTTCGATTTCCTCGGGTCCGACCGGGCCGATGACTTTGGCGCGGGCGCGTTCGATGAAGCCGAGGGCTTTGTTCACTGACGCTTGGGTGTTGAAGGCGCCGAGGTCTTTGATGGTGTGCGAGCACATGATCAACGACGTGGCCAGCGGCCGGTTGAGGCGGGTGAGGCTGTCGACACGATCGACCATGAACTCACCCACCCCGAGGACGCGCCAGATCTCATCCATGACCACGTGGAAGACCCGTTTCGGTGCCAGCCCGGCGTCGGCGAGGGTGTGGGCGGCGGCGATGGCGCCGAACCCGTCGGACCAGCAGACCATCAACACTGCGGCGAGGAGTTTGGTGTCGCCCTCGGGGATGTGTGAAACGTCCATGCACACAGCAGGACTCGCCGGATCGAGCACGACGGTGGTGTGGCCGTTGAAGATTTCCCCGAACGGACCTTCCACCAACGCGCGCAGGGATCGGCGCAGGGGTTTGGTGGCGTCCCGGTAGGCGTCGAGGGAGTCTTCCTCGGCGAACTGCATCATCTGCTCCCCGCCGCAGGAGATCACGGTGAGGAGATCTTCGAGGAGTGGTGGGTGGTCGGGGGTGAATCCGCCGGGTCCGTAGAGCTGGCGGAGTCCGGCGGCGAGGAGGGTTTCTTCGTAGTCGGCGACGTGGGCGCCGCGCACGAGTTCGATGAGCCCGGCGACCACGGTGACCTGTCCGGCCTCCACCCTTGCGGTCACCTGGCGCCGCATTTCCGGGTCGGGCAGCTGGTCGACGATGCCGCCGAGCGCGCCGACGGCGAGGGGGTTGAGTTTGCCGTACCCGTACCCGAGGTCGATGACCTGACCGCCGAGGGTTTCCACGAGGTCGCGGTAGTCGGGTTTGGTGTCGCCCAGGCACATCGCAGTATCGCCGGTGGCGACCGCACCGGTCACGATCCGCCGGATCAACGAGGATTTGCCGAATCCGTTGAGCGCCAACACGAACATCGACGGTGCGGTGATGAACCCGCGCAGAAACCAGGCCATCGGATCGAAATGCACCGGCTCCCCGGTCACATAGTGATGCCCCACCGGCGTTCCCACCGCGGGCGCTGCCGCACCGACCGCGAACGGCCACAAACCAGCGACTTGTGTTGTGGTGGCCCGCCATTCGGGCATCGCGGGCACGACCGCGGCACGGCCGCCCCCGAGGCCGCGATACCCGCGGTCGGTCAGCGTCGCCAGCGTGCGGACGAAACCGTCTCGTGCCGTATCGGTTTCACGCCGCTGGGCGGTCGCGCGGCGTGCGTCGTCGTGCCACAACCGATACTGCGCACGCCACTTCCGCAGCCCACGGCCAGCCGCCGTCGCTTCCGCGCGTTGGCGGGCGCCCGGTGTGAGAACGCGTATCCCGGCGATCCGGGTCGTCCGCGCGGGCCTCATGCCGACATCCGGCGCGAAATCGACCCGTGCTCAGGCAGCACGAGTCCGATACCCAGCGAGGCCGCGAACGCCGAGGCTTGGTAGCCGTAGCAGCGCCGGACCCCGAGCCGGGACGCGGCGGTCATGGCCGTCACCGATGCCTCGATGCCGGGCAGGTCCGCATCCAGGCGGTCGCTGACGGTGATCAGCATCCCGAACCGGGTCAACCCCGCGCCGCGGGCCTGTTCCTGCCGGGACGCTTGCGTGTTCGCCACGCGGATCGACGCTGCGGCAGAAGCGATTCCACGTTCGGTCTGCTCCGCAGCCAGGGCATCGCGGTAGTCGGAGTCCACCATCTTCGCGGCATCCCCAGCCGAGTGCAGCCGATACACGATCGCAACCCGCTTACGCGGCACGTCCGGCCGCGGGCGCAGCAACTCCTCCATCCCGGTCTCCAGAACGGTGCCGCGCGGAGCGGCATCCATTTCCCAGGTCACCGACCGGCCACCGTCGTGCACGAAATGGTCCCAGGAGTCCAGGTGCGAGATCGGACCGGCCGCGTCCCAACCCTGAGTGGCCAGGATGTCCTCACCGGCTTCTTCCACATCCGCCTGTGCGGCGAGGTCGTAGCGCGAGCGCACCATCCCCAGTACTTCTGCCGCGGTCATCGGCGTGGCCGGCAAACCGGCATTGTTCAGATGCGCCAGCACGCCTTGCAGGCGTTGCCCGATTTCCTTGGCTTGTTCGGCACGGTCGCGGTGGGTCTTTGCGTGGCCGAGAGGCCGGTAGGTCAGCGCGATGCGGGCCTCGATCCGCACCCCGGACCCGCCGGAGGCGCCGGCTTCGGTCATCACCGTGCGCGCGAACTCGGGTGCTTGCGGGCGGACCAGTCGTGCGACCTCGCGCCGCTGCTGCAACCGGGTCTCGACGACGTGTTCCAATACCGCGGTCACGGCGACGATCTCGTCGCGGCCCTGGGTGGCCAGGAACTGCCCGTATCCGGTCACCCAGTCATCGATCTGGGCCTGATCCACCAACTCTTTGCCGCGAGGCCGCACCCGCAGCACCACCGTGTAGTGGTCGGTGCGGCGGATATGGATCATGCCGAAGCGTCGGCCGCCGGGGGTCTCGTATTCGACCATGGTGGAGTCGGCCAGCAACCCCGGCAGCCGGGAGGTGCCGGGGATCATCGAGAACCGGCCTGCCCGATAGATGTGCTCGCCACGCCGCCGGGCGAGGACGAACTGGGAGCGCAACAGCAGTGTCTCCCAACCGGTTCGGCCGTTGCGGGTGATCACCAGGGGCACGAATATCACGGTCCCGGCCACGATCAGAGCACCCGCCACCAGGATCGAGCGGGTGACCATGAATCCGACCATCACCGCGACCACCAGAGCCATGCCGAGCATCGACACACCCCACGTGAGGCCGAACAGCCCGGCCGAGCGCGGTCGTTCCCATCGTCCGTACACGCGTTGACTCATCGTCGTACCTCGTGTTCTCCCAGGGCGCGGGAACCGTTGTCGGCCCCGGCGTTCGTCTCACCACTGATTTGCTGACTGGCTTCCCCCAGCCGCTGCGTCGTCGCTCGGACGGCTTCCCCAGCCACTACGGCCGCCGCAGCCGGACCCGCCGCCGCAGCCGCTCCCGAGGACGCACCAGCACCCCCGGCTGCGGACGCCTGCCCGCCGCCAACGGCACCCGAGCCCGACCGAGCTGCCGTCGAGCCACCACTCCCGCCGCCGCTCGGCGCGACACCGCCGCTGCCGTCGGCACCGGCGCTACTCGGGGCCAGGGAACGACCGCCCGAGCCTGGGCTTGAGCTGGATGTCTGATTCGTCGACCCCGAGGTGCCACCGCTGTGCGAGGCCGACTGGCTCGATCCCCCCGCTGCTTGGGTGCCGGCCTTGGCTCCCATCGCGGCGCCCATTCCGACGCCGCTGCCGAGCATCGCCGCAGCGGCCACCCCGGCGCCGCCCGAGCCCATGGTCGACACCGCGGGTGCGACCATCCGCATCAACGCGGGCAGCACGAGGGCGACCAGGGCGAGCAGGATCAACCCGAGCAGCTGCTGCTGGACGTCGGAGCCTCCCGCCCCAGCGGCGGAGAACGCGACCAGGTACACGATCGCGCCGACCGGTTTGAACAGCGCGAACGCGACCGCCCACCCGATCAGTCGTTTGTAGGCTTGGCTGCCCGGCCCGGTCCCGGCCGCCGATGCCGCGATCGGGATGACCGCGACCACGACGATCAGCAGGGCTTGGCGGATGACCAGCAACGCAAGTTGGAGCAGGGCGCCGATGAACCCGATCAGGCCCAGGATGAACATTCCGGTCATGCCGAGTCCGGTCTTGCTGGTCAAGGCGCTGAATTCCACCAGGTGTGACAGGGCCGAGGAGGGGTCGCCGTGGGCGGCGTCGGTGATGAGCCAGTTGGAGAACTCGTCCCCCGCCCGTGTGGCCATCGTGATCACGGCGGCGAACATCCAGGACGCGAACACCGCGCGGGCGAAGGCCATGAACGATTCCTGCACCTCCCCGGCCAGGGCGCCGCGTTTGGCGAGGGCCAGTCGCGCGGCGGTGATCATGACCGCGCCGGTCATCAACAACACCTGCAACCCGGTGGTGTACTCGCGCACGGTGGACAACGCCGACATGTCGGTGAGATCGGGCGAGGGTAGTCGCACCCACCACGACAGCGACCATTCGAGGAGCTTGGCGAAGCCGTCCAGCATCGAGTCGACGATCTCTTTGAATCCCGACCCGGCGGCGCTGGTGACGGCCTGCTGTCCCAGGTTGCACACGGTGCTCACCCCGGGCAGATCGCACACGCCCAAGCTCGACGGGTCGGCCTGCGCGGGCGCGCACACCATCACCATCACCGACACCGTGCCCGTGACCACTACGGACACGAGGACCGCCACTCTGGCCAGTAGCCGCGCCTTCATTTCCAGGCTCCGAACCCGGTGAGTGAATCCAGGTGCACCGAGTCCCACAGCTGTCCGGGATCGTCTGGCACGCGCACTTTCCAGTCGCCGTCGACCCAGGCCATGGGCCAGGTCGAGTACGACCAGCCGTCCTTGGCGCGCACCGCGATCTGCACCACGGCGAAATCCGGCCGGTAGCCCGGCAGCACCCGGAAACCGTCAGGCACGACAACGTATTTCGCCGCGTTCGGGGTGCTGGCGCGGCTGCGCGTCAGACGCTCGAGCAGCGCCAGGCCTCCGCCGACGTAGCGTTGCGTCACCACCCGCTGCCACACACCCTCCGGTGCCGCGAGGGCGCGGCCGAGCGCGTCATAGGCGGCCAAGCCCGCGCCCTGGGGTGTGTCGGCGTAGCCGGAAGCGATCCCGTCCTGCACGCGGGTGGGGCCGTCGCTGCGCGAGAAGCCGAATGCGGCACCGCCCCAACCGCTTTCCCACGTCATCCCGGCCGGAGCCGCGAAAAGGTAGTCCGGTGCGGTCTGCGAGCCGGGACGTACGGTGGAATTCTGCGGCAGCGCGCTGCCCGCTGGATCGGGGGTCGACTCCAGCCGGTTGCCGAACATGTCGACACTCGGCAGGCCGAAATCCGAGGAGCCAGGCTGGGACGGCCCAGGGGATTGCGGTGCAGGTGTTGCCGGCGCGGCGGTTCCGCCGCCGTGGTCTTGGTGGTGACCGGTCACCACGACGATCGCAACAACGGCCACGACTACAGCGACTCCGAGGGCGGCCAGGACACGGGGATGGGCGATCATCGCGTCGGCTCCTTGCTCGTGGACGGCAGCGCCACCATGTCCGGCGGCGTGCTCGTTACCGCGGTGACCGGCGGTGTGTCCGGGTTCGCGGGGAGCTGGAGCAGCCAGGTGTCGGCGTGCCGCACCACGGTGGTCGCGTTGCGGGTCAGCGAGCCATCGCCTTGGCGGGTGAACACGGCGACGCCCGCCCGTGCAGGGGTGTAATCCGTGACGGCGTAACCGAGAACCTGCGGCACAACATCAACGGGAACCGGGTCGGTGATCGACATCTGTACCCGTGCGGTGGCCCACCGGTCGCGGCCCGCGCCGGGGGCGAGCAGCTCCTGCCCCACCTGCACCCACTGCGTGTCGGCGGCGACCGACATGCGGACGGTCGACTCGATCGCCGCCAACGCGGCTCCCGCCGGAGAACGGTCGTATCCGGTGGCGATCGGCCCGTCAAGGTGTTTGGGTCCCTGATCACCAACCGGCACCGACACTCCCTGGAAACCCACCCAACGCAAGTGGCTCGGCGCCGCCCGTAGGTCCGGGTGCTCGGGTGTTGCCTGATGGTGAGTCGGCGAACCACACCCGGCCGTGACGCCAATACCGGCGACAGCAGTGAATGTGGCAAGCCATGCAATAGTCTTGGGGCAGTGCATGTTTGGGTACCTCCCGTTACACGGGTGCGTGGAGGGCTCCGGCGATGAGTCCGGCCGAGCCGACGATGACGCCGCCGAGGAGCGCGCCGATGAGTCCTTCGATGCTTTCGTCGCGATGCGACCGCACGATCAATAGCGCTGCGGCCCAGATGATTCGACCGGTACACAGAGCCAAGACGAACCAGCCCAGCCACCCGAGGAGCTGATACAGGGGTTCGGTAACGTTGCCGGGCAACGGTTTCACGACACGACCTCGTTCATGATCGCGCCCGCGGACGTGATCAGGATGCCGCCGATCAGCGCGCCGAGCACGATCTTCGGCGATTCCATCACCCCGCCGTGCCAGCGTTCCCACGCGAATTTCCCACCGGCATAAATGATTCCGGCAACACCAGCGGTCATGGCAGCCCAGGACAGCCACCCGATGATCTTCATCATCTTGTCTGCCGCCGGCGGTTCCTTCGGGACCACGTTGATGGTGTCGGCGAGATAGGCCACGGTCTGATGAACAGCAAACAGGATCGACATGACAGGATTTCCCTTCAAAGGCTTTGCAGCACACCGGTTGTCTGCAACTCGGCAATGGATTCGGAGATGCGGGCCGCTACCCGGCCCACCTCACGCGGTGCGGCAGCGGTCAGATCAGTGCGGCGCCGGGGCTCGGATGGAGTGTCTGGCTCGCAGGGAGCCAGCTGGCGGCGTTCGAGGGCCAGCAGGTCGTCGTACCAGCCGATCGAATAGACCGCTCCCGCCACGAGGGGCGCGACGATCTCGCGGAATCGACGTACCGGTGCCGGGATCCGGCCGGGCCGTGCCGGGATCAACACCAGCCCGACCACCACGACCCCGGTGGGGGTGAGCTGGGCGTGCCACTCCCGCAACCGCGTCGCCGCCGCGACCAGTCCCGGCATGCACATCCGCGCCGTCAACACCACCAGTTGGGTGCTGTCCGGGCATCCCGGCCAGGCCCCCTGGGTATCGGCGGCTTGCGGCCACCACCGGGCCAGGGTGGACGCGCCGGCACCACCGTGAGCACCCATCACCACCCATTCCGCCGGTGACTGCCCGGCAGCATCCGCCGATTCCATCCGGACAGGAGCGCGGTCGGTGACCTTCGGGGCGACCACCAGCGTGGGATTCCGTTCACCCAACACCGGAGCGCCGCGGTGCGAACGAAGAACGTTGGGGACCAAGGTGTTTCACCTCAATTCCCGTGACCGGCAGCGATGTCGTGCGCTGCGGCTGCGAACCACCGCGCACCCACATCCAGTGCCGACTGCCCCGACGGTGACGACGAAAACGACGCGTAGCCTTGATGTTTGGCGATCGTGTCGCTGTACTTGATCAGCGTCGAGATGTTGAACAGGTCCCGGTTGTCGGTGACGTTGTCCTTCAACGCCGTGAACGCTTCGTTCACCCACCGCGACTGGGTCGCCGGCGGCACCAGCTCCATCACCGCCGAGGCCACCTTGCCGCCCAACGTCATCGCCGCACCCACCGGATCGGCCAGCCCGACCGTCGCCAGCTGCGCGATGGTGTCCGGCGTGAATACCTTCGTCACCACGGTTTTCGTCGCATTGAACGCGATCGTGCCGACCTTCAGCAGCGCCGACAGCGTGTCGTCGACGCCCGGCATCGGGGTGCGCGGGTCCGATGCCTCCGCCAGCCGCTGCGAGATCGTCTTCTGCGGGGTGTAGCTCAGCTGATCGAGGGTTTTGCCCTGGACGTCGTTGTTGATTACCGGTACTACGGTCTTGAAAGTCGTGGTCGCCAACGCTTGTGCCACAGTGGAAATCGCGGCCACCGGGTCGTTGGGGTCCAGCGTCGATTGCCCGGCGATGTTGGCGATCAGATGCGCGACTGGTGCATGCTCGGGGGCATCACATGCCAGGTCCCCCGGTGCGCAGATATCAGCGACACGACCAGACAGCGATCCGTAGCCTTCGCTGGTATCGGCGAGTGGAGCAATCCCGGCACCGGTCAGCCCGGGATCGGTGACCGTGATCTTCGAAACCTCGGCACCGTTGGTGCCCGGTATCGGCTCCGGCGAGTGCAGCCCCGGCTTGCCGGGGAATACACCCGATCGCGGCTGCCGGGTGGGGTCGGCCAGCAGGACAATCCCGGCCACTCGGTCAGCGGGAACCGCGCCCTGCCCAGCGCCGACCTTCTTGGCCCACATCGACATCGCGTGTGCGCCTTGCGAATACCCAGCACCGGCGAACTTCGTCGACGGACACCGCTTGGCTTCGCCGGCGACCATCTGATCCAACCGGCCCACCGCGTGATCGACCGACTGCTCATACGGCACCGGCCCACCGGCAACCGCGCCACCGAAACTCGCCTCATACGGCACGTAGGTGCGGTCGATCAGGCCCGACGCCGCGGCCATCATCGGCCGGAACATCAGACCCAGCATTCCCGTGTCGTTCTTCGGGTCGGCGTCCGGTGAGGACTCGCCCGTTCCCTGAACACCGAAAACAGCGAGTGCCGGGCAGTTAGCATTCTGAGCAGTGTTGGGTTGCTGCGCGAGCGCCACATTGACGCCTGCCATGCCAAGCAATGTCACCAACACCGCGATAACGCCAGCTTTTCGAAGGAGGGGCATTACCAACCACCCCGCTCGACTGCGCAGCCCCGGCACCGGGTATCCAGGCACCACCAGTGGTGCCGACGTTCATCTATGGCTTCATCGAGGCCCGCCCAGTCGTCTTCAGAGATCAGCCGCTCTAGGGCTTCATCCAGCGCTTGTTCTGCCAAAACATTCGCAGTTCGCGTCCTCATGACAGCCTCCCCGCCGTGGCCGCCTTACGGCTCTGAACCCATTCGTCGACGATGGACTCTTCAAGTCGCAGCGGCGAATTCGGAGCTTCGCCGCTCTTCCAGGCCCGTGAGTACAATTCGTGGCCTTCGACTCGAAGTCGACGGATGCGATACGGGGAATGTCCAGTGCGGGCGCTGATTTCGTGAATGTTCAGCAGCCGGTCTACGACATCGGACGTGTGTTTCGCAGTCATGACACACTCCAATCCGCCCTCTGCACAAGCGCTTTCAGCGAATGCGGACAGCAAGGAACGTCACGCCGGTCGCAAGCGAATGTTTGTCGAGTGGCTTGGATAGGTGGCCGAGCAATGGCCAACCCGTGAAGTCCCCGCCGAAATGACTTGCGGGGGCGTGAAATCGACTCCTCCCCGGAGGAGTGTCATCATCAGAGCACGCTGCGGGTGCCCTGGATGAGTCACCCGGGAATTCCCGGTACGACTCCGCTGCGCTACAACTTGGCTGTCAGCCCGAACGGGGCTTGACCTTCAGGGCGGAAGCAACACGCCCCGGATTACCATCTCCAGTTTGGATTTGGTAGCGAACTGTCATTATACCACCTCATGGCAAGTCGCTACTGGTTTGCTGAGATTCGGCTCTTGTCGGCGCTCGCACCATCCCAGAAGCGGTCACGCTGCTGATCCGTCTGTACGGTGATGCTGGCGGCATGTCGGACAGCGGTCAACGACTGACGGCGGCACTGGCCCAACCGGGGTGACATCAATGAGGGCCTGCGGGCGGTTGTCATTGCTGATGCGGCTCCACCGAGCTTGCAGTGGAATCCAGTCATCGCCGGGGTCGAGTCGGAGCCGAGTTCTGGTGTGAGCGGACCAGGTGGCGCCTCCGAGCAGATCCAGGCACGTCGTAGCCACTTGAGCCTGGTCGTCGGGATGGAACAGAGGCGTGTGGTGTCGCCAGCTCGCGATAGCGTCGTTGCTGTTGGCTAGCCATTCGTGTATGACTCCTGCATTGAGGTCAACCAGCGCCAGGGCATGACCGGGTTGGATGGGCAAATTCCGGGCCGCGATAGAGCTGAGGTCGGGGTTCACCGGAGGCTGATGGCCGGTGATGTCGCAGACGATCGCGCGGACTGCTTGGCGAGTGCCTGAGCCGTCGTTGTGGGCGCGAGCAGCGATGTAGAAGTGGTGGGTTACGCCGCCGAGGTACTTGGTGGCGGTTCCCGTCCACCGGTCGACAGGGTTGACCAGGTTGAACATGGACAGGAAGTCGGCGCGGTCATCCCAGCGATCGAACCACGAGATCACCTCCGGCAACGTGTTCTGAGCCGGCGGATCATTGCGCGGAGCCCCGGTCAGCAGCCGCGCGTCCGGTGAGAGTTGAGCGACGAGTGCTGTGTCCCATTCGATGGCGCCCACCAGCGGTCGCGATGGCGGTTGCTCGTCTTCAGCGCCGATCCACACGGTTGTCGCATAAACGTGTCCGGACGGACCGGCGACCGGTACGGCAATGATCCGCACCTTCGCTCCTCCGGGTCGCGGCACTCGTTCGTCCTGGATGGCGGCAGTGTCTGCACAGCGCTGAATGATCTCGGGTAGAGAGCGCGCCGCCGCACTGTTGCGCCCGAGGCTGCCACGGAGGATCTTCGTGAACGCGCGAGGATTCTGACCGTCGAGGATGGTCGTCGGCCGATCGGGGCCGGTGAGCGTTTCGACGACCACCCAAGTGCGCGCATCGGTCTGCGCGGGCTGCCCGCAGCGAACCTGTTGTCCACCGCCTGGACCACCCGAGGATCGCGACTTCGGCAGCCAGGGGCGAGCGGGTACAGCGTGCGGCCGAGCACCAGTGGATTCGCGCGCAGCAGCTTCCGAGGAAGGGCGAGAAGTGGATTCGCGCGGTAGGGGTGAATTGGTCATTTGTCCGGCTCCTTCGCAGGCAGCATTAGCTACGGTCGCCGTGATATCTCATCGGCGAACGCTGCCTGGCGCGGTCCACATAAAACCGACCACAGCCGGAACCCCACCCCAGCGGGCGGGAGCGCACCACTATTTTACTCGCGAATTCTCAGCTATCGATAGTGAATTTTACGAGCCCGGCGGTTGTCTCCTGATCGATGGCGACCAGGCTCGCGCGGGCGATGATGGGAATCCAGCTGCCGTCGACACCGCGGACGCGTAGTCGGCCGGTGGTGCTGGACTTGGCGAGGCCCTTGGCCATCTCGATCATGGTGCGGCGGTCGTCGGGATGGATTTCTGGGGCTGGTTCACCGTCGACGTGGCGCCAGCTGATCCGGTCTGGGATCGGGGAGCCGTGCACCCAGCGGATCAGGCGCAGGTTGCTCAGGTTGATCAGCGCCCGGTACTCCCCGGTGGGCACGTCGGCCTCGAGCAGCCGGTGTTCGAGCAGTACGAGAGGTTCGGGTCTGCCGTCCCCGCCGGTGGCGACGGTTTGGCTGACGCCGCGGGCGACGCGGTGGAGTTGTCCGTCGGCAGGTTGCTCGTAGATACGGCAGGAGAAATGGGACCGGAATGTCCGCCCGTCGGGGCGGTAGACGGTCCAGATGCCCTGGTGAGTGCTGCCGGGCACCGCTTCGATGATGCGTTTCATGGCCCGCAACTCGCGCTCGTCGGTTTGAACCTGGGCGAACATGTTGGCCAGGGAACGTTCCTGGCCGCGTTCGTCAACGGGAATGTCGGCCAGCTCCGCCCATTCGGGACTGCCGAGCGCGGTCAGGGTGGTGAGGTTGATGTCCCAGGATCCGGCCAACGGCCGGTCTGGTGGGATTTGGTCTTCGGTGCCCGACCACACCTGGACCGCGTGCAACCGGTCGCCGACGAAGTGTGGATAAACCTCCACGCGGCGGCCGGCGCCGGTCGCGGAGAGCGGCTCGTGCGAGCGGGCTACCAGATTGACGGCTTGCCGGATCTTGGGTGCGGCTCCTTTCACTGCCTTGTCGAGAGGTAGGAATTCCTTGGGGTGACCGCCCCAGTCGACAATGGTGTAGTTACCGTCCAGCTCATCGTCAAAGGTTTCGATGAGAAGCCATTGCGGTGACCGAGTGTGGTCCTCCTGTCGTAGGATTTTCTCGCCCATACGGTTGATCATGCGCTCTTGGTGCCCGAGGATCACGCAAGTAGGAGAAACCGAATGCCAACAGAAACTGTGATCTTCGGTGACACCTATTTCCGGGATCCACACGAGTTCTATCGAGACGTGCACCGGCGCGGACAGATCCACCGGTTCACCACGCCAGCGGGGGTCCATGGATGGCTCGTGACCGGGGACCACCTCGCGCGCACGGTCCTCACCGATCCGCGCGTCGGAAAGGGGCGCGACACGATGCTCGGCGTATCGACCGCCGACGAAGCGGGCGTCGGGCTGCGGCAGCGTGCGCTGCGATACGGAACCGAGTGGGTAGTAACCCACATGCTGGGAGCCGACCCCCCGGAGCACACTCGGCTGCGACAGGCTGCCGCCGACCACTTCAGCCCCCGCGCTGTCACTGCTCTCGCGCCGCGGATCGATGAACTCGCTGCCGAGTTCGTCGACACCATGGATCCCGCCGCGCCGGTGGACCTGGTGTCGGCCCTGGCCTGCCCGCTACCGGTCGCAGTGATCTGCGACATCACAGGCATATCCAGGCGCTACCAGCGACGCATCGAACGATCATCCGCAGTGCTGTCCGACGTCACCGTCGCCGAGGCCCGGGACCTCCGGCGCGCCAGCATCGACTTCGCCCGGCTGATTCTGCCGCACTTCGCCGCGCGCCGGTTGCGCCCACGTGAGGACCTGATCAGTTCACTGACCCGACAGATGGCCGCTCGGCAGGTGAACCTCAAGGAGGCGCTCTCGACGATTGCGCTGCTCCTGATTGCCGGGCACGAAACCACCTCGAACCTGATTCTGGGTGCCCTACTCGCGCTGCTGCGCAACCCCGCCGAGTTCGACAGGGTGCGGGCAGACCCCACTCGTATCGGTGCGGTCATCGACGAAACCCTCCGAACAGACCCTCCGCTACCGGTCACCACCCTGCGCCAGGCCCACGCCGACCTCGATTTGGGCGGCCATCGCGTCGCACAGGGTGAGCTGCTCATGGTGTCGCTTCTGAGCGCCAATCACGACCCCGAAACAGTCAGTGACGCAACCACATTCGACCCCGACCGGCCTGCCCGGCACATCTCCTTCGGCGTCGGCATCCACCATTGCCTGGGTGCCCGTTTGGCCCGCGTCGAGGCGACCGCGGCCATCACCAATCTGCTGAAGCGATATCCCAACTTGACCCTCGCCGCCCCGCCCGACACCCTGCGGTGGCGGCGCAGCATCTTCTTCCGCCGACTGGAATCGCTCCCTGTGCACCTTGTACCCCAAACCCCCCGCTGAACTATGGGGCCTGTCAACGAAATTGATAGGTCGGCGCCCCTCTTGTCATGCGAAATCCCCTGGGGTTTACAACCTTTGAGTTGATGGTCGAGTTGGGATCCTATTTCATTGTGTGGGCAGCGATTCAGGAACCAAATCTCCGGTCACTTCGCCGACGATATAGTTTCTGCGCAATAACCTCGTCTTCTCGGTCTGTCACAGCTCGAGGGGCTCGTCGTCGGCCGGGCCGCCACGATGGTCCAGTCCGAGTACGTTGCCCTTCAATGTCCAAGCGAGGTTGCGGGCATATCTGCGGTTGGTGCCGGTCGAGGTGTCGAGTCGGGCGAGACTTTCGCGCATTGCTTCCTGGTCACGGCTGCTCGGTTTGGGTTCGCGTTCCTCGGCACCCTGGAGTTCCAGGGACAGGATCGGTATGCGCGCCGACGGGTTAGCCTGCCACACCCCGCACAGGCGGTGCCGGCCATCGACCATCCGCCGATGCCAGGGGTCGACGGTCGGTGCAATTCGGGAGTTGAACCAGTTGTAGACGATGTTGCGTTCCTCCTCGCCGAGGGCTGTGAGGTCGCAGTCGACGATCACGGTGTCGTCGTAGTAGGGGACAAGATCATCGCGATCCAGTTCGGAGGCAACGATATTGACGGCCGTAGCGACCTGTTCCCAATCGATGGTGTCCTCGGTGTAGCGAGGTTCTTCGCCGTCGTCGGGATCGGTCAGCCAGGGCAGATCGGTACGCTGGGCGATCCACCAGAGCTTGTATCGCCATACCGCTAACTTTCGCGAATCTGCCGATGCTTCGGCCGCTACACGAGCGCAACCCTGAAGGCCGTCGACTGCAATTTTCACTGCATCGGCTACTCGAGGTGGGCATAGCCCAGCGCCACTTTCGCGTCGTAGGCGCTGTTCCCACGGCATGAGGATATCCAGCGCGTTGATGACCTCGGCGTCGCCGATTTGAGAGGGGTACGCGTCCACGAGTTCGCGATCGGTGTCGGTGAGTCGAGCTGGTGTCACCTTCACCGCGAGATGGGCGGTGTCCAGGTCGGGTTCCGCTGGATCGTCGACGCGCATCAGCCAGGTACTGTCTGGGTTGTCGTAGAGCGCGCAAACTTGTTTCGTACGCTCCTCGGAGTCGCGTACCAGCTGAGCTACGGACCGACAGGCGATCTTCACCTCGGTCGGCCACCTGTCGCCCTGCCCATGTAGCTGCTGAAGGGCCTCTGCGTTGCGGCGGACATGGAATGAATCATCGGTTACTGCAACGGGTTTCCCGGTTCGTTGCCATTCCTCGACGACCTCTCTGCGATGGAACTCGCCGGGGAACTGTTCGACCGGGCTACCGATCAGCCGGTCCACATCGGTCACTGACGGGAGGTATTCGCAACGGAGGAAGGTCCAGTCCCTGCTGGCGCCCCACCCGGGTCGGAAAATTTCGTTGATGAAGCGGGGAGGTTGATGGCGTGTCCTGTGCTCGATAATGATCCAGGTGGCCCGTCGACCTCGCCCGTGAAGGACATGTCGGTTCAACCATGCCACCCACCAGCCGAACTGGATGCGGGGAACCGCACCACCGTCGAGAACGGTGAGAACCACGATCGTTCGCCGACGGAAACAGCACCAACCACGCCACACGCGCACATGCACCGGATCGTTCCGCAGCCCCAGTGCGGGCACTTCTACGATCTCGTCCACAACGCGGCGCAACGGCTTGCGTGCTGACCGCAGCCACCACGCATGCCCAGTGCTCAGGAAACGCCGCACCACCATCATCCCGGCGCTCAGCGCCGCCGCGAGGACGAGCAAGTCGACCACCATGGATCCAGTCCATCACGCTCCTCAGCCGAGACCACTCAATTCGAACAACATCTGTTCATCGTTACTGCCGGTCGCGGGTTTCGATCATTTCGCGATGATTGGTTCGAGATACCCTGCGCCGCAACGACTGTGATGGCCATTAGTGTCCTCGACGAAGGTCGCGGGTATCGACCCCTCGGCAACCGTTCCGGCCGGGCTCCGCTTTCCCACCACGGAGCCCGGCCAATGGCTACTCGGGCATTGCCGACACCATCACGCCGCCTGCTCAGTCACGCCGCCATGTCCGCGCCCCGGCTCACCGGTCCGTGGTCTGTGTGCAGGCGGGGTTTCGAAAACCTTTGTGCGGCCTCACCAGATATTGCCGATCACGCGGCGGTGTCGAGTTCCGTCGGGCCGTCAGGATCGCCAGTGTGTGCGGGGTGATCGTCAGGCGCGGGCAATGCGAGGTGTTCGGCCGAGGGCAGCTCGCCGCGCAGCGGTCCCGGCATTATGACTCCGGCTTCTTCGATTTGGCCGACCATGGTGAACACGCTGTTGAGGACGGTTTCCTGCGACTTGACCCAGTTGGCTCGGAATCGCGTGACATAGTTTTCGAGCAGTTCGATCTCGCGCTTGCCGTTGCGAGCGATCGTGATGATTCGATGCAGGCACGCGGCGAAGGCTTCGGACTGGACGAATTTGTATACCCT
The DNA here is from genome assembly GCF_013186535.1 of Nocardia terpenica. NCBI lineage: Bacteria > Bacillati > Actinomycetota > Actinomycetes > Mycobacteriales > Nocardiaceae > Nocardia > Nocardia terpenica. Next base: position 1,425,637 of record NZ_JABMCZ010000003.1, on the reverse strand, counting down.
TGTGCTATCGCGGTGTTCGGCCGCATCCGAGAGTTCTCGCCACTTGCTGTCGATGATCGCCTTACGGAATGCGCCGGCGACATGGACCGCTGTCGTAAAGTCGCACACCAAGATTCCGTCCATCCATGTCGAACCATCCACGCCATCAGGCAATTTCGCGCTCACCAGCACCGCGACATTCCCGCCGTGCTTCGTCTTGTCCTCGGTCAGCTTCGTTATCCACTTCGGTTCGAATCGCTGTGTCCACTTGCACTCCCACACAATGGCGCCGCAGTCGATATTTCCGATCCACACCGTCTGAATGACGTCCGCGCCCTTCTGCCCCCGCTTGACGACGCGAATGTCGTCGTCGGGCCAGCGGTTGCGTAGTTCCTCGGCGAATAGCTCTTGCCGTGCGAGGCCCTCATGCTGCGGACGTGCGCCCGCCGATGCCAGGCGGTGTGCCTCCTCCACTCGCTCGCTCAGGCCGCGCTTCTCCCGCTCGAGCACCGCGATCTTGGCCTCGTACTGCGCCGCAGCATGCCGTTCGGCAAGCCGGCGTTCTTCGGCCGCGATCTGATCACGCAGCTGTTCCTTCTCCAATACCCAAGAATCCTTCTCCCGCTTCAGTTGACGCCGCTCGCGCAGCGCATCCCGGGCCGCTTCCTGAGCCTGCTCAAGTTGTGTGTCTCGCTCGGCGATTTCCGCGGCCTTCTCCTCGATCTGTCCACGAAGCTCCGCTTCGGTGCTCTGCTGTTGCGTCAGTTGCTGGCGCTGCTGTCGGCGATGTTCGGCCCGCAGTTCGGCCTTCTCCCGTTCAGCCTCGGCCTCGAGCTTGGCGGACAGCTCCGCACTGTGTTCGGCGAACTCGATGTCCTTGCGCCCGATTTCACCGCGCAGGGCTGTCTCGGACTCCTGGCGTGCCTCGCGCTGTCGTGCCAGTTCCGCACGCAGCGCGGTGATTTCGTCCGCTACGTCCGCGTGGGCTTTCTCGGCGAGTGTGCGTTCGAGATCTTTCTGGGCTTGGGCGGTGAGCGCGGCCTGTTCGTCGTGGCGCTTGGCTCGTTCTTCGAGCTGGTCGATGCGCGTCTGGTATTGCTGGTCTATCCTGTCGTGCTCGACCTTCACCCGTTCCTCGACGAGTCGGTCTGCTCGTGCGCGTTCCTGGTTGGTGATCTCGTTCCGCATGCGGGCCTTCTCAAGCTCCCACTCCTGCTGTTCGGTCTCCAAGCGCTTCTGTGTGGTCAAAGCATTCTGTTCGAGTTCCTGGGAGAGCTTGAGCTTTTCGTCCTTTTCAGCCAGTTCGGCAATCTTCTCGTCAATCAGCCTTTGATACTTCTCCTCGGTATGGCGCTGAACCTGTTGCTGCTGTTCGAGTCTCATGTTCGCGGCGGCTGTCGCCTCCGCTGCCGTCGCGTCGGCTACGGCGGCAAGCTTCTGCTCGTACTCGATACGAACCTGCTCTACCTGTGGTTCAGCGAGCTTTCTGATCAGTGCGTGCCCCAGGTCTGTGCCACATTGGGGGCAGTTCATGGACTGGGACTCGAGGGGGGTACTACGTTTCGCCATGCGCGCTCTCCGATCGATCTGCTTGTAACGGTCGAGGATTCTTGCACGGCCTACCGACAAGTAATGAAATCAGGCAACTTTGAAGCAAAGTGCATCAATAGTTGTTGGGGCACAACATGATTAATCGATATAGCAGACGGAACTATGCCATATGCGTGAGTGCAATCACTCAATGCGCCGAAAGCACCGAAGCCAATGTGACGGTGTCGGACGTCACTGTTGAAATTAGATAAGTATGGTGCGGCCCCATCGGAGTCGGCCGCGATGGAAGCGGTCCCGGAATCCACACTTCGAGGGGATTGACACGGCCTCACCCCCGAACCGAGAAACCCCATGACTACAACCTCAGCAACTGCCCTGGAGCAATCCGTAGGAGCCAGACGAGGCCGCTACATCATCAGCCCGAGCTGGCGATCTTCCAGTGACGCTGGAAGTCCATCGGAAATTTTGTTGCACGGATCACACCGGCGGCTTATCCTCGATAGCACTCGGCACGAGAGCGACAACTCAGCTACCACCTGGAAGCGCCCACATTAGGGCACGCGCCTCGTCGCTGAGGGGCAGTAACCTCGCCCCGAAAGTCACACACGTGGCGATCCGGGGTTCATTCCGGGGACCTGCGCAGGCGGTCTTCGAAGGCGTGAGCGTGTTCCACACCTGAGTGGAACCAGACTCGCGCGTCCTTCTTTCATCACACGCTCCGCTGTGACTCCCGCAGTCAGTGCGTTGCCTTGTCCGCGTTGCTGTTTCACGCAGCCGGTCGGGCAATAGGAACCTGTCCGCGGCCGTCGCAGCGTCGACGGAGGGAGAATTCGATGACGCTGTCAGTGCAGAAGAAGACGGGCGGCCCTATCTCGGCGGCATTGGTCGCCGCAGCCCGCGAGTCAATGCAGAGGTCGAGATATCCAGCAGCAGTGAGTATTTGGGTTATTTGGTCACGATCCCGGCATACGGTCCTCTGCGAATCCGTCACCCGATTGGATGTCGACATCCCGGTAGTAATGCCGGTCTACGCCGATGAGGTCGTTGTCGTTGCTGTCGCGCCCACCCGATTGGCAGGTCCGGTAATCGGTCGAGTGGACGTCATCTACGACTACCTCACCGGCAAAGGATTTGCGCCACACGCCGTACACACCTATGCCCTCGAGCAAGGGACATTGTGGACAACGTTGCGCGGCAACGCAATCGGAGGAGTCATTCCTCCGCTGACCGCACCACCGAACTTATCGCCCCGGCGCCACGGCTGGCTGCTCCGGCTCGGAACCGGCTCAGGGCGACGACTACTGATTGCCACGGAGTGAGGGGGATCCGATGACGCACGCCATCGATACTGGCACCGGCTCATCCACACCGTGGATCATGATCGAAACTCTCGATCCAGCCCTCGAACCCACCGTGGTATCCACGGGTGAGGACGAGAAAGACTTCATCGCCCTCAGCCGAGTCGTCCAAAGAGCCATCAATTCAGCGCGTCTCGGGGCTACGGTGACAGCTGCCGACGTCTGTCGTCGAATCTTGGCGGCACGAGATCGGCGCGAACCTGTCGACGCCGTATTCGGGCACGGACGGGCGAGACGAATCCTGCACGCCCGCCCGGTCTTCGGCCCACAACAGCACGTGCACGGCGTCCAATACTGGTTCGGCCCGATCGATCAGGACCCGCCCCCACGCCACCGGGCTACCGGCGTGGTCTGGGATCTCCCGACCGAGCTGGTCCATATGACGATCGACTGCACCCGAATGGCCGGCATCCCCGATGCCAAGTTCCTTCCCGTGTTGCCACTGGCCATGTTCTGGCACAACGCCGAGCGATTCGACCACCACGAAGAGGTCTACCACCTGCTGTACGAATCGGGTCCAAAGGCCAAGCTCCGCACCACTGGCACAGTTCGCAACCACGCCCAGCGATGCGAAATGCATTGGCAAGCAACGGTTCGAACCCGAAAGGACAGTCAAGCACACGGCGCATGGGGTCTTCTCGAGGATCTCACTTCCATGAAGTCGAGACCACCACGAGCAACGCTGGAACAGACCGCATTCCGCGACTACCTGCGTGCTAACGGCGCATACCTCGGCGTGATCCGTGTGCCCGACGGGTCGATAGTGCGATGGCTAACCGACCCACCGCCCTGGATCGACTGCACCCGCGCGCCCCATGAGGTTTTCGCCCCAGAGGATCGAGCCCGACTCGCCAAGGCGACCGCACCGGACGACGGTGTCGTACGCGCCATCAACCACAACAACGACTACACCCCAACCAGAATCGTCCTGACGCCATATCGGGGCTGCCGAAACAACCAACTCGCCATCGGTCGCTTCTACCGTGCCGACTCCACCACGGACCGCGGACTCCGGAGAGCGTGATGGCTACGACCTTCTGCCGCACAAGATTTGGCATGTCACAGCCAGATTCAGGCTGGAGTACCAGGCGGGCGAATACGCGCACGCTCGTATCCTGCGCGCACGACTTCAAGGCTGACACCCAACTCATGTGCGAGAGCAGTAGCGCGTTCGTCGTCGAGTGCCCGTTCGGCCCGCTCGATCATGCCGAGCATCTGCGTGCTCAAGCCAATCCGCATGGCCAGCTGCGGCTGTGTCAACCCAGCCATGACGCGCAGATCAACCAAGGTTCGTTCGCCAAGAGGTATCCGGACGAATTCTTCGATCGTCAGCCCGAGCGCGGAGGCGACCCGGGCGATGGAATCCGGCTGAGGCGTTCGGTAGCCCGACTCCCAGTTGTAGATAGCGCTTGGCCCGACCCCTGACATCCGAGCAAGGTCACCCACTGTCATCCCTGCGGCTGCCCGCGCATCGGCCAGCCGCCGCGGGTCAAATCCCCGTAGCGCTGGGTGCTTCATCCGAGGTCAGCCGTCCACGTCATGACCCGCCAAGGTTCCGACAACACTCACATGGAGTCAAAACGTGTAATCATTAGATCGTTGTTTAACGTGTAATCAACCAAGGAGGTCTGACCGTGGGACGTGGACGTCCACCGATGACTCTCGGGACGTGGGGTCACATCCAACGAACCGAGATCGAACCAGGCCGCTGGTACGCGGACTGCTGGGTACGCGATCTCGACGGAATCACCCGTCGAGCGCGCCGCCATACGCCGACCGGCGTCGTCGACAGGAAGGGCGCCGCCGCCGAACGAGTGCTGATCGACCATTTGAAAAACCGCATCTTCGCCACGAGCGACGATGAGGAGATCACCCGGGACACCACCGTGGCGACACTCTGGAAAAACTATCGCGCGCATCTGGTCGAGCTGGGCCGGGCGAGCAACACGCTCCAACGCTACGACCATGTAGCCAAGATCATCATCAAGGGGCTCGGGGGAGTCCGTCTAGGCGAAGTCACCACCCAGCGCCTCGAACGCTTCATACGAACCGTCGAAAGCAACCAGGGCGCGGCTGATGCAAAGACCTGCCGAACCGTTCTGACTGGAATGTGCGGCATGGGCGTCCGCTTCGACGTCTGGAGCGAGAACCCTGTTCGTGAAACTCGATCTGTGGACACCACACCGTCACGAACCACACAAGCTCTCGAACCGGAGCAACTGCGCCAGCTGCTTCACGATGTTCAGGAAAGCGATGCCCCGTGTCCCGCGCTGCCAACGGGCAAGGATTCCGAATCGGCGGGCGAGCAGCGAAAGAGCAAGAAGCAATACCGGATTCCGACCGTGGCCGAATACTGCCGAAAAGCCGATCTCGCCGATCTGATCACGATGTTCACCGCGACGGGTGTCCGTATGGCCGAGTTGTTGGCGTTCTTGCCCGAGAATTTTGATCCTGAAACCAAGACTATCGAAGTAACTGGGCACATCGTGCGCATACCCAAGGTCGGTCTGCGGCGCCTGACCAACGATTACGACCCCAAGATGCCGAAGAACAAGCGGCGCACACTCGCGCTGCCGGACTACGCCGTCGTCATGTTGCAGCGACGCATTGCGGAGCTCCAGTCCGACGATGACGATGCCACCCGACCCGACACCGACACCGACGAACACGTCCAGACGCTATTCCCGTCGAGTACGGGGACGCTGCGCGATCCGACGAACGTCAACGATCAGTGGCGGCGGGTACGCGCAGCGCTCGGCGTCGGGGACATCACCGGTCACTCGTTCCGCAAGACCGTAGCAACCCTGATCGACGACGCCGAGATGTCGGCGCGAGTGGCTGCGGACCAGCTCGGCCACGCCCAGGTGTCCATGACGCAGGACGTCTACATGAAGCGCGGGACGGTCCGGTTCGAGGTCGCGGGCATCCTGGACTCCGTCATCAATAGTGGAGACAAAGTGGAGACTCGACCCAAAAAGAAGACCCAGGCCAGTCGGTGATTAACCTTCTGACCTGGGTCGCTAGTAGCGGGGACAGGATTTGAACCTGCGACCTCTGGGTTATGAGCCCAGCGAGCTACCGAGCTGCTCCACCCCGCGGTGGTACGGACTACATTACACACCGGGGAACGGGGGTTTGCAGGGGGGTGGGTTCGGGGGGCGGGGCGGCGGGGGGTGAGGGGGTTCGGCTCCGTTAATATCGTGCGTCATGGCCGATTATCGTGAGCGAGTGCTGTTTTCCACCTCCTCCGACTACTTTCCGGCCGCCGAGCGGGAACTGCGGGATCTGTACGGCGCGAAGGGGGCCGGGGGTGGGGGGCCGGAGATCGAGCGGCTGGGGCCGGATCTCGGCCGGATTTCCGGGGGTGGGGTGCGGATCGAGGAGCTTGCGCGGGCGTGTCGGGAGGAGCCGCTGGCGTTCATTCGGCATCTGACCGTCGAGCGGGCCGAGGTGTCGGTCGAGGACGCGGCCGATCTGGATGCCGTGGGGGCCGTGGTGCGGCGGGTGGCCGAACAGGCGGGCGCGGCCGAGCTGGCGGTGCAGTGCTGGATCAGCGGCCAGGTCAAAATGCCTTACGGCACAGCCGAATTGGCGCAGCACAGCATGAAGGTGCTGACCGAGTCGGGGATCGCGACCGGGCGCGCCGGGCTGTCGCACGCGCTGTCGCTGTGTCTCACCGATACCGGATTGCTGGTCGGTACGGCGGCCGCGGCGGAGCAGTTGAGCGATTGGCCCGGCGGGCGAATTCGCTTGTCCCGGAGCAGCGATCAGATTTCGCGCGCGGAGTTCAAGCTGGAGGAGGCCGTTCAGGTCTTCGGGATCACTCCCCCGGCGGACGGTTCGGCCGTGGATCTGGGCGCCAGCCCGGGTGGCTGGACCCGGGTGCTGCGGAGCTACGGAATGAGCGTATGGGCGATCGATCCCGGCGATCTCGACGATCGGCTGCGACACGATCGCGGGGTGCGGCATGTTCGGACGACCGCGGGAGAGTTCTTCCGCTCCGAACGCCAGCGCTTCGACATGGTCGTCAACGACATGAAGATGGCGCCGGAGCTGTCGTGCAAGGTGATGCTGGCGGCTGCGGAACGTTTGCGGCCGGGAGCCCTGGCGGTACTGACCTTGAAGCTGGGCCCGCATCGGCCGGTGGAAACGGTCCGCCGCTGCCTACGCCTGTTGGACGCGAAATATACGGTGCGTGGTGCGCGGCAGTTGCATCACAATCGGCACGAGGTGACCGTGATGGCGGAACGCCGCTGAGAAAGTGCTGAAGCCCGCAACGTCGTCGACGATTGCGGGCCAGCCAACCTGCTAGACGCGGGCCAGCGAGGTCTTACGAGCGACCTTGCCCGCCTTCAGGCAGGAGGTGCAGACGTTCAGGCGCATCGAGGTGCCGTTGACGACGGTCTTGACCGACTGGATGTTCGGGTAGAACATACGCGCCGAGCGGCCCTTGATCCGCCGCTTCTGAGCACGGACGCCCAGACGGGCAATCTGCCGGCCGAAGCGGGGCTCCTTGCTGCATACGTCGCAGTGCTTGGACATCATCTCTCCGTATCGTCATTCACGTCCGAGGCGCAGAGGCAATGTCGTCGCGACGACACCTCCAGCCTGTTGGATCCTAGCGTGGGCCCGCGGCTTCGAAGCCACCGCCCCAGGAACGACCCGGCTGCCTGTCCAGCAGCCGGAACACTCCAGGTGACGGAATCGGAACCCCTCGTACGAGTCGACACCGGGATCGGGATCCAGGGCCACCAGCCACGCCCGCGCTCATACGAGTTCCGCGAAGATCCTAGCAGATCACCCAACTCGGAGCCGAGCCGCGCCATGAATCCGCAAACATAAAAAACGGCCCTGAACATTTCGTTCAGGGCCGTTCTCGCTAGTAGCGGGGACAGGATTTGAACCTGCGACCTCTGGGTTATGAGCCCAGCGAGCTACCGAGCTGCTCCACCCCGCGTCGGTGAACACAACATTACACAGAGGTTCGGAAGAATCGCAAATCGTGTGGTCAGAGCGGATTTCGGAGGTCGAGCAGATGATCATGATCCGGTCACGACGGGGCGCGGCGGGGCACGAGGTGAGCTAGCTCACCGAGATCTTGCCGGGGTCGCGCCGAGCCGCGATCGGGCCGCCCCAGCGGGAGGACGCGGAGACCGCCGGGGCGGCACCCTCCCACGCGAGCCCTATATATCGGGCCCGCATGCGCGCGTCTACCGGCGCAGGGGGTGGAAAACGTGATCCACGTCACTATCTCGAAGTGATCTGCAACACATAACGAGTAGATAACATACCGTCCAGAATTTTGAAATACAGCATAGCCAACCTGCATCGACACCGATTTCTCGGTTATACGTTTCATGCAATTCTCGATGTTATCAAGACGTGATCTGCCGAGATTGCTTCGTTATGGTCATTCTCGGCCTCGAACAAACCTGTGACGGGCCTCCGAACCGGATCGCTGCACACCGGGCCCTGCCCCGCGATTCGGCCAACCCCGACACCTGGGGGCAGGGACTCGGCGGGCGACCGCCGGGCAGGTGGGCACGGGGAGGGAAACCACCATGCACAAGAACCGGAAGATCAGCAGTCGCGCCCTCGGCTTCGCCGCCGTCACCGGCGCCCTTGTTGCCGTCCCGTTCGCCATGTCGGGCACCGCCTCGGCCGCCACCCACGACTGGGACGGCGTCGCTCAGTGCGAGAGCGGCGGTAACTGGCATATCAACACCGGCAACGGCTACTACGGGGGCCTGCAGTTCACGCAGAGCACCTGGCGAGCCAACGGTGGCAGCGGCATGGCCAATCAGGCCAGCAAGGAGGAGCAGGTCCGCGTCGCGGAGAACGTGCTCGCCACCCAGGGTGCGGGCGCCTGGCCCGTCTGCGGCAAGTATCTGCGCTGGGGCGCCTCCGCCGAGGACGCCTCCGACACCCAGGAGGCGGCGCCGCAGCCCGCGCCCGCTCCCGCCCCGGCTCCGGCCCCGGCGCCCACCGATCGCCAGGTCCTGATCGACCAGGCCAAGAGCGCGGGCGAGCAGGTCGCCAAGCAGTTCGGCTTCGACGGGCAGTACCAGCAGATCCTGCAGCAGAACAGCAGCCTGATCGAGTCGCTGGGCCACTGACGATCCTCCGCGTAATCACGAAGGGCGCTGCCTCCCACCGGGGGACAGCGCCCTTCGTCGTCGGACCGGGCGTTACCCGCCTGCCTTGTTGTAATCGTTGACCGCGTTCTGCAGGCCCTCCAGGGCCTTGCCGAGCTGGCCCAGATCACCCGACCGCTGCGCGTCCTGCACGCCCTTCAGGGCGTCGTTGAGCTCCTTGACCGCGGCGTCCTTGCCACCGGACGAACCGGTGGGCGGCGGCGTGACCGGCGGCGGTGGATTGTTCTGGCCCGGCGGCGGATTCGTGCCCGGCGGGTTGATCGCCGCCTGACCGGGTTGCTGGGTCGCCACCGCGCCCAGGCCGTCCTGGACGTCGTTCAGCGCGTCGCCCAGCGTGGGTTGATAGCCGACCTTGTCGCCGTAGCTGGCCAGCACGCGCACCAGCTGCGGGAACGACGCGGTATTGGGCCCGGCGTTGCGTTCCAGATACCACGGTTCGACATAGAGGATGCCGCCGTCACCGACCGGTAGCGTCAACAAGTTTCCATATTTGATCTTGTTGGTATTGCCACCGGTCAGCGTCGTTCGCTCGTTGGAGACGCGCGCGTCCGTGGTCATCGAGGTCTGCACCTGTTGTGGACCCGGCGTCTGCGAGTCCGTCGGCAACTGCAGGACCGTGAACTTGCCGTAGTTGTCCGGGTCCGATCCGACCGAGATGTAGGCGGCCAGGAACTGTCGCTTGAAGCCCACCATGGCGCTGGTCAGCTTGAACGACGACTTGCCCGTCTTCGGATCGCCCATCAGCAGGTAGTACGGCGGCTGATTGGCGCTGGTCGGGGTGTCGGAGGTCGGATCGCTGGGCACCGACCAGAAGGCGTTGTTGGTGAAGAACTCTCGCGGATCGTTCACGTGGTACTTCGCCAGCATCTCCCGCTGCACCTTGAACAGGTCCTCGGGGTAGCGGAAGTGCGCGCGCAGTTCCGGCGAGATCGCGCTCGCCGGTTTGACCGCGTTGGGGAACACGCCCTCCCACGCCTTGAGCACCGGATCGGAGGGATCGGCCTCGTAGAGGGTGACCGTGCCGTCGTAGGCGTCGACGGTCGCCTTCACCGAGTTGCGAATGTAGCTGACCTCCTTGCGCGGCAGCATCCGCCCGGTGTTCTGATCGATGCTGTCCTCGACCACCCCGTCCAGCGGGGTGTGCTGCGCGTAGGGGTAGTTGTCCAGCGTGGTGTAGGCGTCCACGATCCACTGGATGCGGCCGTTGACCACCGCCGGGTAGACGTTGCCGTCGGCGGTCAGCCACGGCGCCACCTGCTGCACGCGGTCGCGCGGGTTGCGGTTGAAGATGATCTTCGAGTCGGACCCGATGGCGCCGGAGAACAGGATGTTGCGCTCGGCGTACTTGGCGGCGAAGGCGAGCCGGTTGAACCAGTTGCCGATCGGCACGCCGCCCTTGCCGGTGTAGGAGTACTGATCGGTGGGCGTGTCGTATTCGCGCGGCGGCTGCCCGTTGCCGCCGACGATGGCGTAGTCGGCATCGGACTTGGAGATCAGCTCGCCGAAATAGATGCGCGGCTGATCGACCTTGATCGCCTCCTTGTCCTTCGGCGTGAACAGGTCACTGACCGTGGACAGATCGCCGACATTGAACACCGGGTAGCCGTAACCGCCGCCGGTCGAGCTGTTGCCCGCCGCGGTCGCCGAGGCGGCCTGCTGGGTCTCCTTCGGCGGCGCGACGTTGACCCGGTTGGCGGGCGAGGCGACGAAACCGTTGCCGTGGGTGTAGACGGTGTGCTTGTTGATCCAGTTGGTCTGGTTGCTGGACAGGTACTGCGGCACCAGTTCCCGGGCCGCCACCACGTAGTCCTGCATCTCGCCGTTGATCGTGTAGCGGTCGATGTCCAGCGGGTCGGGGAAGCCGTAGAAGTTCTGCAGCTGCTGGCGCTGGGTGAAGGTCTGGGTCAGCAGGTTCGGGTCCAGCAGCCGGATGTTGCGGATGGTCTGCTGGTCGGCCGGGCTGGCGGACGGATCCTTGGTCTGCGTGCCCTTGTAGTCGATGTATTGAACGTCGTTGAGCCCGTAGGCTTTTCGCGTCGCATCGATATTGCGCTCGATGTAGGTGGCCTCCTTGGTGGCCGCGTTCGGGCGCACCTCGAACTGCTCCACGATCAGCGGCCACACCGCGCCCACCAGGATCGACGACAGCACCAGCAGCGCCGCCGCCATCGCCGGAACCCGCAGGTCCCGCAGCACGACTCCGGCGAAGAAGGCGACGGCGCAGATGATCGCGATCGACATCAGGATGAGCTTGGCGGGCAGCACCGCGTTGATATCGGTGTAGGAGCCGCCGGTGAAGGTGGGCTCCTCGCGGGTGCTCGACAGCAGCGAGTACCGGTCGAACCAGTACGCGATCGCCTTGAGCACCACGAACAGCCCCGCGATCACCGCGAGCTGGATGCGCGCCGGGCGGGTCAGCGTGCCCTCCCGCCCGGACAGCCGCAGGCCGCCGAAGACGTAGTGCGTCACCAGGTTCGCGAAGAACGCGATGACCACCGCGACGAACAGCCAGTTCAGCAGCATCTTGTAGAACGGCAGGTCGAAGGCGTAGAAGCCGACGTCCAGGCCGAACTGCGGATCCTTCTGATGGAAGGAGCCGCCGTGCAGGAACAGCTGCACGGTCACCCAGCTCGACTGCGCCACCAGCCCCGACAGCAGGCCGACCAGGATCGGGATGCCGAGGCCGAACAGCCGCAGCCGACCCATCACCGTGGTGCGGTAGCGCGCGATCGGGTCGTTGGGCCCGGAGACCGGCACGAACACCGGCCGGGCGCGGTAGGCCGCCAGCAGCGCCAGCCAGATCAGGAACCCGACCGCGACCGCCACCACCAGGAACAGCAGGATCCGGGTGAACAGCACCGTGGTGTACACACCGCGGAAGCCGACCTCGCCGAACCACAGCCAGTTGGTATAGGCGTCGGTCAGCCGCGGACCCACCAGCAGCAACGCCGCTATCACGAGGGCCGTCACCAGCAGCACTCGGCTGCGGCGGGACAGCGAAGGTAAGCCTGTCGGGGGGCGCATGCCCACGATGCCACTCTCCCAGTTCCGGCGGCGCCCGGCGCGACTTCGCGACCGGCGCACCGCAGTCCGATGTTGCGGGGTCCCTGCGGACCGTTCTCGCGCCTACTCTACGGAAAACGGAACCGAGCGGACCGGGCTCCCCGTCAGTCCATATGCCCGGCGAGCCACGCCAGCGCCGCCGAGGACCCCGCGTTCTGGGAGAGCACGTGTTCGGTGCCGGGATACTCGGCGTAGGTCACGTCCACGCCGCGGGCACGGTAATCCTCCACCAGCTCACGGGTTTTCGCGGCGGGCGCGATCTGGTCGTCGGCGCCGGAGAACAGATACAGCGGCGCGGCCGGGGTGCCGTACCGGCCCGCCCGCAGGGTCTCCAGCACGCGGGCCACCGCGGGCTCGCCGAGCGGCCAGCTGCCGCCGACCGTGTAGTCCTGCAGGTGCGTGAACGCGTAGGTGGGCACGATCTGGGTCTGGCACAGCCCGGACACCTGCTGCTCGACGCCCGGCTTGAAGTAGGCGGGAATGTTGAGCTCGGGGTAGGCGCGGGCGATGCCGAAGGCCGAGGAGATATCGATACCGGCGAACACCCCGCCGTTCATGAGCGCCGCGGAGGCGCCCATATCGGTGGGCAGGCCGCCCGCCGCCACGCCGCGGATATTCAGCTCCGGGGCGTATTTCGGCGCGAGTTCGGCGGCGAATTCGGTGCCGCGCGCACCGCCGGAATATCCGAAGAGCCCGACCGGGGTGCCGGTCCCGGACAATCCGGCCGGGGCGAAATTCTCGGCGGCGCGAATTCCGTCGAGTGTGTTGCGGCCCTCCACGTACCCGGCGGCGAACTGGTTGTGCGGGCCCAGGTAGTCCGGCACGACCACGGTGTAGCCGCGGTCGAGCAGGCTCGCCAGGTTGGGCATCTCGGCCAGCATGCCGGTCGAGGCGAGGTAGCCCAGGCCCGCGCGCAGCTGGTAGGACGGGTTGCAGCGGGAGTCGAGCGAGTCGATCCACGGCTGGAAGGCAACGAGTTTCGGCGTCGCGGTGGTCTGCGCGGGCCGCAGCACCAGGGCCGTGGTGGTCCACGGCGTGCCCTGGGTGTCCTGGCTGACGTACTTCAGCTGCCACGCGGTCAGCGGCCCGTGCGCGGGCACGCCGAACACCTCGACCGGACGGCTGTCGATCACATCTCCCATGCTCGCGCCGGTCAGCGAATTCGGCTGGGCGTAGAAGGGATCGGCCGCGGGCACCGGGGGTAATCCGAGATCGGCGGCGGCCACCGGGAGCCCGGCGAATGCCGCGGCTATTGCGGACACGGTGACGAGGGCGCGAAGAAGGCGTCGACTCATGGGAGGGCATCTTAAACGGGCCGATGTTTCGTCCGGAAACAACCCATCGGATATCGTCACGATCCCGAGGAATTGGTTGAAAAAGATATCTATTTCGGCGGAAATCCGGGGATTGCGCTCGGTGGCCGCTTCCCCGCCGGGGTCCGCGCCCGGCCGCCCGGGCCGCGCCCTAGACTCTGCCCGCGTGACTGTCGACAATCCGGCCTCCGCCCTCTACCGCTGCATTCGTGAGGTGGCGGAGTACGCCGACGCGGAGGGCTGGGATCGGCCGCCCCAGATGTTCGCGCTGGTGCCCACCGCGGATCTGGTCGCCGCCGAGCCCACCCTGGAGGATCAGCTCACCGACGGCGCGGAGCTGACTCCCATTGCGCAGGAACCGCTTCCGGAGGACGTGGGCGGCGACCCGATGGCGCTCGACGAGTTCCTGGGCACCACCAGCTGGCCGCCCGCGGTGCAGGGGTGCGTGCTGGTGCAGCAGATCGTGGTGCTGCCGCCGGATGCCGAGCAGACCCTCGACGACGCCATCGTCCCGCTGCTGGCCGACCCCGACGCCGCCGACCGCGCGGCCCGCGACGCCGCGGTCACCCATCCGGGCCGCCGCGACGCCCGCCTGTTCGCCGGGGCGCTGCGCGACGGCGTCTCGCTGTGCCTGCTGCAGCTGCGCCCCGGCGAGGACGACGATCCGTTCGGCGATATCGACCTGCGCACCGCCCCGAACCTGGCCCCGAATCTGGTGGAGGCCCTTCGGCATACGCTCGAGAACGAGCCGGAGGACTAGCCGCAGCTGGGCACGGTCTTGCCCGCGGTGAGGTCCTCGAGGGAGTGCACCGCGCTGGTGAGCGTGTCGACCTTCACCAGTTTCAGGCCCGCGGGCGTGCGCTGGCGGGCCTCCGAGCAGTTGTCGGCGGGGACCAGGAAGGTCTGCGCCCCGGCCTCGCGGGCGGCGATCATCTTGTACTGGATGCCGCCGATGGGCCCCACCTTGCCGTCGGGGTCGATGGTGCCGGTGCCCGCGACGAACTTGCCGTCGTTGAGCTTTCCGGTGCTGAGCTTGTCGACCAGGGCCAGACTGAACATGAGGCCGGCCGAGGGGCCGCCGATATCGGCCAGGTTGAAGGCCACCTTGATCGCCGAGCGCGGCTGCTCGTCGAGGCTCACCCCGAGGTAGCCCTTCGTCTTGTCCTGCGGCTGCGCGCCGACGGTGACGGTCACCGTCTGCTCGGCGTCGCCGCAGCGCACCACGATCGGCACGCCGGTCCCCGGCGCGGCGGCGCGCACGGCGTCCACGACGTCGGCGGCGATGCCGACCGGCCGCCCGGCCACGCTCAGCAGCTCGTCGCCGGTCTGCAGCACGCCCTTGGCCGGGCTGTTGTCGGTGACGGTCTGCACCTTCACCACCGTCGGATACTTCAGATAGTGCAGCGCGGCCAGTTCGGCATTGCTCTCGGAGTTCTTGAAGTCCTGCTGATTGGACTTGTCGACCTGCTCGCGCGGCACCCCCGGCGGATACACCTCCGAGCGCGGCCGGATGCCGTAGCGGCCGTCGGCCCACAGCCCGAACGCCTCGAAAATATTCAGCCCGTCGCGAACGGACACCGTCGTCATATTGAGGTTGCCGGAGGTCGGCTGAACCGGCGCGTTCTGCACATCGACGACCTGCTTGCCCTCGACCTCACCCAGCGTATTGAAGGTGGGACCGGGGCCTAAGGCGACGAACGGCACCGTGACCGCACTACCCGCGACACCTAGCACGAGGACGGGGACGAAGGCGGCCAGCAGGGTCAGGATCCGTCGGTTCACCCGGCCCACAGTAGCGGCTCGCCCAACACCACCCGCGTAATCTTGGGGCATGAGTGACGTGCCCTTCGGATTCTCCAACCGCGATGACGATCCCGACCGCAACAAGCGGGACGATCAGAGCGGGTCCGGCGCGAACAACCCCTTCGGCTTCGGCATGGGCGGTTCGGGCGCGGGCGGATTCGATCCGTCGGCGCTCGGGCAGATGCTGACCTCGCTGGGCGCGATGTTCTCCACCATGGGCCAGCCGGGCTCGCAGTCCGGACCGGTGAACTACGACATTGCCAAGCGGCTGGCCCGCCAGCAGCTCGGCTCCACCGTGGCGCCGGTGTCGTCCGGCTCGCAGCGGGCGGTCGCGGACGCCGCGCATCTGGCCGAGCTGTGGCTCGACGCCGCCACCACGCTGCCCGCGGGCGCCGCCAAGACCGTGGCGTGGACGCCCAACGACTGGATCGAGGAGACCCTGCAGACCTGGAAGCGCCTGTGCGATCCGGTGGCGCAACAGGTCTCGGGCATGTGGACGGCGACGCTGCCGGACGAGGCGAAGGAGTTCGCCGCCCCGATGATCGGCATGCTCGGGCAGATGGGCGGCCTGGCCTTCGGTTCGCAGCTGGGTCAGGCGCTGGGCCAGCTCGCCCAGGAGGTGCTGACCTCCACCGATATCGGCCTGCCGCTGGGGCCCGACGGCGTCGCGGCGCTGTTGCCCGCCGCGATCACCGAATTCAGCAAGGGGCTGGAGCGGCCGGAGAGCGAGATCCTGGTGTACCTGGCCGCCCGCGAGGCGGCGCATCAGCGGCTGTTCGCGCACGTGCCGTGGCTGCGGCAGCAGGTGTTGGGCGCGGTCGAGGACTACGCGCGCGGCATCCGCATGGACTTCTCGGCCATCGAGCAGGCCGCGCAGAACATCGACCCCATGTCGCTGACCGACCCGTCCAAGCTGGAGGAGCTGCTGTCGCAGGGCACCTTCGAGCCGCAGACCACGCCGGAGCAGAAGGCCGCGCTGGAGCGGCTGGAGACGCTGCTGGCCCTGATCGAGGGCTGGGTCGAGGTCGTGGTGACCGACGCGGTCGGCGACCGGCTGCCCGGTGCGGGCGCGCTGGCCGAGACGCTGCGCCGCCGCCGCGGCACCGGCGGTCCGGCCGAGCAGACCTTCGCCACCCTCGTCGGACTGGAGCTGCGTCCCCGCAAGCTGCGCGAGGCGGCCACCCTGTGGCGCCGCCTCACCACCGACGCCGGTATGCCGCAGCGCGACGCCGTCTGGGCGCACCCCGACCTGCTGCCCAGCTCCGAGGACCTGGACAATCCGGCCGGGTTCATCGACGGCGTAATCGGCGGCGGCACCGCCGTTTTCGACGACCCGATGGCCCAGCTCGCCGAGACCGAGGCCCGCGAACGCGAACAGCGCGGCGAGAAGCCCGAGGGCGACGCCGAGCCCGAATCCGGCGACGAACCGGCCTGACCGCCCATCCGAACCCCATCTCGGCACCGAATAGCGAATGGTCGGCGGGTTGGACCTCGAACACGTCCGCCGACCACGGGCCGCACGGCCCGGTGCGTTTCGGCCCCACCCAGGGGTTTGTGATCGCGAAACCCGGTGCCGCTGGGATACACCCTGCCCCACGGCCCCGGGTTTCTCGTTCTACCAACCCAGCACCGGCCTAGGCGCGCTGCCCGGCTCAGGAATTCCCCAATGCGCACCCCTTTCATCGACAGCGGCGGCGGATCGGCGGGACCGAGCGGGGCGTGGACACGCGGGCGTCCTGACGACGTGTCCTGTGGATGGGCGTGAATCCTGGGGATAACCGGGCCTTTTCGGGCGGGTGGGTGCGCGTGGTCTCGCAATACTGCTGGCATGACGACGAACTCCCGCCCGCGTGGGCCGATGTTGCATCCGCGAGTGACGGTGCTGCGGCGCCCGTCCGGAACGGTGCAGTTGGGATGGGATCCCGAGCACGCCGTCGTGGTGGACCCGCCCGGGCTCGGCGCCGAGGCGGTGCTCGCGTTCCTCCGGCTGCTGGACGGTCTGCACAGTCATCCGCAGATCGTGTGGACCGCAGGCCGATTCGGCATCGGGCCCACCGACGCGCTGCACCTGCTGTCCGAGTTCGACGCCGCCGGGCTGCTGCTGCGCCCCGGGCCGCGGGCCACCGCCGTGCACGGGGTGCACGTGCACGGCCGGGGCCCGCTGTCGGACGCGCTGGCCGCGGGCGTGCGCCGGCTGGGCCTGCGCCCGACCCGATCGCGCGACTATGAGGTCACCGCGCCGCCGCCGCGCTGGTCGGCGAACCTGGTGCTGCTCGCCGACGCACTGGTGCCCGAGCCGCGGCTGGTCAACGACCTTGTCCTGCAGCGCATCCCGCATCTGCAGGTGCGTATCCGCGACGGCCGCGGCGTGGTCGGGCCGCTGGTGCTGCCCGGCGGCACCAGCTGCCTGCGCTGCGCGGACCTGACCCGGCGCGATCTCGACGCCGACTGGCCGCATCTCGCGGCCCAGTTGCTGGGCCGGGTCGGGCACGCCTCCCCCGCCACCATCGCCGCCACCGCGGCCCTGGCGCTGCGCGATGTGGAGGCCATCCTCGCGGGCGTCGTCGAGCGGCCGCCCCGCACCCTCGACACCACCCTCGAGCTCGATCCGGACTCCCACCGCATCGACCGCAGGAGCTGGGCCGCGCACGCCGCCTGCGCCTGCCGGGCACTGTGATGGATACCACGTACCGCCGGGATGTGGCAGTTGTCCTATTACTCATGGCACACCGCGCGGTACGTCCGCCATGATGGGTACGTGTCTGAGATTGTGCGACGTGGCTCATCCCGTAACGCCAAGCTGGCCAAGATCCCGCTCGGGATCGCGGGCCGCGCGGCGGTGGGATTCGGACGCAAGCTCGCCGGGGGCGACCGGGGCGAGATCAACGCCGAGCTCAACCAGCGCGCGGCCGAGCAGCTGTTCGCGGTCCTCGGTGAACTCAAGGGCGGCGCAATGAAGTTCGGGCAGGCGCTGTCGGTGATGGAGGCCGCGGTGCCCGAGCAGTTCGGCGAGCACTACCGCGAGGCGCTGACCAAACTGCAGGCCGCCGCCCCGCCCATGCCCGCCGCCACCGTGCACCGCATGCTGGACCAGCAGCTGGGCACCGGCTGGCGCACCCGCTTCCGCGAGTTCGACGACACCCCGGCCGCGTCGGCCAGCATCGGCCAGGTGCACCGGGCGGTGTGGTCGGACGGCCGCGACGTCGCGGTGAAGGTGCAGTACCCGGGCGCCGACGAGGCGCTGCGCGCCGACCTCAAGACCCTGAACCGAATGGGCGGGGTCATCGCCACGCTGCTGCAGGCCAGCGACGTCAAGCCGATGCTGGCGGAGATCAGCGACCGCATGGAGGAGGAGCTCGACTACCGGATCGAGGCGGGCAATCAGCGCGCCTTCGCCAAGGGGTTCGACGGGCATCCGCGCTTCGTGGTCCCGCGGGTGGTAGCCAGCGCGCCCAAGGTGATCGTGACCGAGTGGCTGGACGCCACACCGGTGTCGGCGATCATCGCGCAGGGCATCGCCGATCCGGCGGGCACTCGCGAGCTGCGCAATCGGGTGGCCACGCAGATGGCGGAGTTCCATTTCGCCTCGCCCGCGACGGCGGGCCTGCTGCACGGCGATCCGCATCCCGGCAACTTCATGGTGCTGGGCGACGGACGGCTCGCGGTCATCGACTACGGCGCCTGCAAACCGCTGCCGCACGGATTCGACCCGATCCTCGGCCGCATGGTGGCGCTGGCGGTGGAGGACCGCTACGAGGAGCTCACCCGGCTGATGTACGACAACGGCTGGGTGCTGCCCGGCAAGACGGTCAGCCATCGCGAGATCGCCGATCTGCTGCGCCCGTTCTCCGATCCCATCCGCACCGAGACCTTCCACTTCAGCCGCCGGTGGATGCAGCGGGTGGCGGGCAAGGCCACCGACGTCACCAGCACCGAGATGAGAACCTCGTGGTCGCTACAGCTTCCGCCGGAGCACACCATGGTGTTCCGGGTGCTGATGGGCTCCATCGGCATCAGCGCGCAGCTGGAGGCCGAGGTGCCGTTCATGCGACTGATGCACGACTGGGTCCCCGGCTACGCCGAACACCGTACGGCCAGCTGAGTTTTCGGGTCGACGGCAGCAAACACACGGTCAACGCCGTCGGGGCCGCGGCGGGATCGGCCTCCGAGCCCGAACCGAGAGTCGGCGATCATCCCGATTCCGGGCCGCCGCGAGCGCCGCGATGGTGACCGCAGCGGTCACGTCGTCGACCGGTCCGGGCAGAGAATTCACGATCGGTGCGTCAACCACGGAATCTCCTCGGCCGCATAGCGATACGCGCGGAAGATCGCGTTCGAGCGGGCGGGGAAGACGGCGGCGGCGCCGGGGTCCGGGTAGGTGGTGAACGACGGCACCACGTACTCCCAGCAGATGCGGTGGTCGCGGGTGACCTCGAAGATGCGGCCGAAGGCGGCCTCGGTGACGAGGGTATTGCCGTTGGGCAGGCGCTGGGCGCCCCCCATGAACGGGGTGAAGAACGCCTCGCGCGGGGAGTCCTGGTAGACCCAGCCGAGTTCGCCGGTGGCGGCGTCGATTTCGACGACCCGGCTGTAGGTGACCGACTCACCGGTGCGGAAGGTGCCGTTGTCGAAGACCAGCAGCATGCCGTCGCCGACCGGGGTCACGTGATGCTGCTGCGCGACGGTCGAGCGGTCGGCCAGGGTGGTGTAGCGCCCGGTGCGCCGGTCGATCCGGATCACGGCGGACACGCTGCGCAGGCTCGCCACCACGGTGTGCTCGTCGAGCGGGTACACGCTGTTGATCAGCGGCCAGTGCTCGCGCCAATAGTGCGGCTGCAGGCCGAATTCGGCGGGTTCGAGATGCTCGAACGCCCGCCACTCCCACAGCGGTGTGCCGTCCGCGGCCACCTCGCGCACGACGTCCGCCCACACCACGCCGTCGGCCTCGGTACCCGCGACACCGCCCTCGATGCGCGCGGCGGCGGCGCCGGTGAGCGGTTCGACCGCGGTGTAGAGGATGCGGCCGTCGTCGTAGTGATGCGCGTCGTGGTGCTGGTAGTCGTCGCGGAACTCGGTGAGCGGCACGCCGTTCGGGTCGTAGCGGCCCATGGATCCGCCGCCGTACTTGCGCCACATGGCGAACGGCGGCTCGATCGCCAGGGTCGCGCCGTTGTAGGCGAGGACGCCGTCGGCCAGCAGCCGCGCGTGCCGCCCCGGCCGATACGGCAGCGTCCACCGATGCGCGAGCTCGCCCGCCGGATCCACCAGATCCACCACGCCGCGGCCCGCCAGCGGCGCGTACAGCGTGTACCCGGGCCAGGACAGGTCGGGATCGACCCCGATCAGGCCGACGCCTCGTCTCTTGATGGTGTTCTGCTCCACGCCGCCTCCCGAAAATCCAGTTTCACTGAATATTCAGTACGCTTCCGGGCGCGGGAAGTCTTCCGATCACACTGACCTAAAGGATGTGCTTCGGCGGTGTGGCATCGAGAATGAGGCGACATCGACGAGAGGCGGGGTGAGTGGAGGCGAACAGTGAGGTCCTCGATCGAGCGCGCCGGCAGAGCCTGGCCGATGTCGTGCACAACCGGCGGCTGGCCGCGAAGCTGACGCTGGCCCAGTTGGCGCGGCGGACGGCCCTGTCGCCGTCGTTCCTCAGCCAGCTGGAGAACGGCCGCACCAATACCAGCCTGCGCTCGCTGCAGCGCATCGCCGACGCCCTGGACACCACCGCGACCGAACTGCTCGCCGCGGCCGACCCGGCCCCCGCCGAGTCGGTGGTCCGCGCCGGAACGAATTCCGCGCTGGCCCAGGACGATCCGGGCGTCGACGGCTCGGTCCGGTCCCTGGTGCACGGCCGCCGCGACCTGCGTGCCCTGGAGTTCACCGGCGGCACCGACCGCGGCGACCGCGAATTCGCCCACGACAACGACGAATTGATCTACGTGGTGCGCGGCGCCATCACGGTCGTGGCCGACGGCACCGAAATCACCCTCGCCACGGGCGACGCCTACTACTGCACCGCCGGAATCCGCCACCGCTGGTGGGCCCACACGAACGACACCATGACATTGATCACCGCGGTCTCCGACGGCCTGACGGTTCGCCATCCACCCCACCGCCCCCGCTGAAGTCGCCCCGCCCCCAGAGTTCTTCGTCACACCGTCGTCCACGACGCTCGTCGCTTCACGCCCACGACTCCCGTGATTCCGGCGTGCTTTTGGCCGGAATCCACCTCGCGCACGGTGGATTCCGGCCAAAAGCGCGCCGGAATCGGGATGGCCGGAATACCCAACGAGCCCCGCACCTCGAAGTAAGGATGCGGGGCTCGTTGGCCTTCCAGGTCATAGCCGATGATCGACGGGTCGCGGTGGCATGTGCGCGGCCCTACGCCGGGATGGCGCAGGCTGCCGCCCTCGGGCCGGATGCTCATACCACGGCGACCTTGCGCGGGCGGCCACGCGGCCGCTTGCGGGCGATCACCACGCCCTGTTCGAAGATCTCTCCGCCCCAGACCCCCCAGGGCTCACCACGATCCAACGCGGCGGTCAGGCAGCCCTTGCGGATCGGGCAGGAGGCGCACAGCGCCTTCGCCTCTTCCAACTGCGCCGGGCTCTCGGCGAACCAGAGGTCGGGGTTACCGACCCGGCAGGGCAGGGTGAGCGTGACTCCCCGGGTGCGGGAAGTCGAGGCCACGGATGATCGGCATGTCACGCGAGTAGTGGTCGCGGTCGACACTGTTGCTCCTTCAGCTCGTGCAGCGGTCGTTTCGTTGTGTTCCGCGAAACCGGTGCCGGGTGGCCGAAGGGCCGGATAAAACTATGGCCACGGTGTCGCGGTTCGCGATCCGTGGCCAGTGGCTCGAGGGAAGTTGTTCCCTACCTGAGTCGGTGACGACTCCTGAACACGGTCGCTGGGTTGGCGTTGCGGAGGCGGGCTCCCGGCAGATACGCCGGCGTGCGGTCGGCGTGTGCCGCGTGGAAGATCGCTTCTGCGATAACGGCGTTGGTGAACGCCTGGCGCCAGTCCCACTGGGTTTTGTCCATCAGGACGGCATGCTTCGGCGCCTTGGCATCGATCCCGAACATGCGTACTGCGGACAGACCGGTCCCCTGCATAGCGGAGAGGACCCCCCGGGAGACGCACACGCTCGGAATCGCCGACGATGCAACGCCGGTCGATGCGATGTTCACGATTCCGTTCATGGCTGCCTCCCTCCTGAAACTAGATTTCTCACTGTGCGCGCCGGAATGACCTCCCGGTGCTGATCACACCCTAAGCGGCGGCCACACAACCGCACAACCTATTTTTCACCTGCAGTTTTATGGTCTTGCGCACCGAGGCGGGAGCGGACTATGGCTAGTACCTCGGCGCCGAACTGCCCGAGCTTCTTCGCCCCGATGCCGGGGATCGCGACCAGGCCCCGATTATCGGTGGGCAACTGTTCGGCGATCGCGGTGAGCGTGGTGTCGCTGAACACCACGAAATGCGGGACCGACAGCTCGTCGGCCTTGTGCCGCCGCCAGTCCTGCAGTGCCGCCAGCAGTTCGGTGTCCAGATCGGCCGGGCAGCGCGCGCAGCGACCCAGCATGGTGGACGTGGTGCCCAGCAGCGGCCGCCCGCAGACGCGGCAGCCGGGATGGTTGCGTTTGCGCCGGTCCGCGGTGGGCTTGGCGATGCGCGAGGCCGGGGAGTCCTCGGGGACCAGGCCGTTGAGGAAGCGGCTGCGCCGGCGCGTGCGCCGCGAGCCCTCGCCGCGCGACAGCGCCCAGGACAGCCGCAGATGTTCGCGGGCGCGGGTGACGCCGACGTAGAGCAGCCGCCGTTCCTCCTCGAGCGCGGCCTCGTCGGCGACGGCGCCGCCCTCGGCGAGGACGTGCGCGATCGGCAGCGTGCCGTCGGCGAGCCCGACCAGAAACACCGCGTCCCACTCCAGGCCCTTGGCGGCGTGCAGCGAGGCCAGCGTGACGCCCTGCACGGTCGGTGGGTGCCGGGCCTCGGCGCGGGCGGCGAGCTCGCGCAGCAGGCCGGGCAGGTCCAGGTCCGGGTCGTGGGTGGCGAGTTCCTCGGCGAGCTGGACCAGGGCGAGCAGCGCGGACCAGCGTTCGCGGGCCTGCGCGCCGCTGGGTTCGGTGGCGGTGAGGCCGAGCCGGGCCAGCACCGCGCGGACCAGTGTGACCAGTTCGGGGCCGCGGGCGTCCGGCAGGTCCTCGCGGGCGGCGGTCTGGCGTAGCGCGGTGACGGCCTGGCGGACCTCGGCCCGCTGGAAGAAGCCCTCCCCGCCGCGGACCTGATACGGGATACCGGCCTCGGTCAGCGCCTGCTCGTACGCCTCGGACTGGGCGTTGATGCGGTAGAGCACGGCGATCTCGGCGGCGGGGACGCCCTTACCGAGCAGGCGCGCAATGGCTTTCGCGACGGCCAGGGCCTCGGCGGGCTCGTCGTCGTATTCGGCGAACTCGGGTTCCGGGCCGTCGGCGCGCTGGCCGATGAGCTGCAGGCGGGTGCCCGCGATGCGGCCGCGCGCCGCGCCGATGACCCGATTGGCCAGCGACACCACCTGCGGCGTGGAGCGGTAGTCGCGTTCCAGCCGCACCACGGTGGCGTCGGGGAAGCGGCGGGAGAAGTCGAGCAGGTGGCTCGGGCTGGCGCCGGTGAAGGAGTAGATGGTCTGGTTGGCGTCGCCGACGACGGTCAGATCGTCGCGGTCGCCCAGCCAGGCGTCGAGCACGCGCTGCTGCAGGGGGGTGACGTCCTGATACTCGTCGACGACGAAGCAGCGGTAGCGGCCGCGGAACTCCTCGGCGACGGCCGGATAGTCCTCCAGGGCGGCCGCGGTGTGCAGCAGCAGGTCGTCGAAGTCGAGCAGCAGGCCCTCGGGGCTGGTCTTCAGGGCTTCGTACCCGGCGTAGACGTCCGCGACCTTGCGTGCGTCGAACGGGGTTTCGCGATGGCGACGGGCCACCGCCGCGACGTAGTCCTCGGGGGCGATGAGCGAGGCCTTGGCCCACTCGATCTCGCTCGCCAGGTCGCGCACGTTCTCCGTGGTGGAGGCCAGGCCCGAACGGTTGGCGGCCTGCGCGACGATCGGGAACTTGCTGTCGATCAGGCGCCACGGCACATCGCCGATGACCTGCGGCCAGAAGTAGCGCAGCTGGCGCAGCGCGGCCGCGTGGAAGGTGCGGGCCTGCACGGCATTCGCCTCGCCGCCCAGCCCGAGGGCGCGCAGGCGGTTGCGCAGCTCCCCCGCGGCGCGGGCGGTGAAGGTGACCGACAGCACCTGATCGGCGCGGACGTGACCGGCCGAGACCAGATACGCGATGCGATGGGTGATGGTGCGGGTCTTGCCGGTGCCGGCGCCGGCGAGCACGCACACCGGCCCGCGCGGCGCGCGCACGGCGGCGGCCTGCTCGGGATCGAGTCCGTCGAGCCGGAGACTGGTCGGGGCGGGCACGGGTTCCATCATGACAGTGCGGTCCGACACCTGCGGATCACCGCCGGGTCATCGATCGCGGAGATCGCGCAGGGCGCCGGTGAAGGCGCGGAGGCGGTCGCCGAGCGGTTCGAAGAATTCGCGGTCGCAGGTCTCGACCGCCACGATCGCCCGGTTGACCAGTGCCACACCGGCTTTCGTCGGTGCGAGGGACTTCGCGCGGCGGTCGTGCGGATGGTCGTGGCGTTCGACGAGGCCCTTGTGCTCCAGGGCGCGCAGCACCTGGGAGGTCATCATCGGGTCGGTGGCGGCGTGGGCGGCCAGGTCGCGCTGGGTGATCGGCTCGCCGCCGGGCTGGGCGAAGTAGGTCAGCGAGGCCAGCAGCACGAACTGGACGTGGGTGAGATCGAACGGTGCGAGCGCGGCACGCTGGGCGGCCTGCCAGCGGTTGGTCACCTGCCACAGCAGCAAGCCGGGACTCGCGTCGGCATCGCGGGCGAATGCACTGCGGAAACCTCCGGTCGGTTCCTCGATCACGGGCCGACCATAGCGGAGGTCACGCTCGCTGCCCTTCGGCGGCCACGACCAGTGCGTCGAGGTCGCGCTGCGCGGATTTCGCCAGGTCGCCGCCGAGCACCCGGGTCCAGAACCAGCCCAGCGGACCCTCGATCGAGATCTGCACCGAGACCTCGGTGCGGCCTTCGGACGACTCGACCTGATGCGCGAAGGCCAGCCGCGCGCCGAACAGCCGCGAGACGTCGACGAATTCGGTGTCGGTGAGTTTCGCCACCGTGAACGACACCTTCGGGCCGCCCTTCGGCTTCAGGGTGCCGGTGGCGCCGGGGCCGAACGGGCCGTCGAGCCGCACCCATTCGGTAT
The DNA here is from genome assembly GCF_013186535.1 of Nocardia terpenica. Lineage (NCBI taxonomy): Bacteria > Bacillati > Actinomycetota > Actinomycetes > Mycobacteriales > Nocardiaceae > Nocardia > Nocardia terpenica. The sequence goes on along the minus strand of NZ_JABMCZ010000003.1, from coordinate 1,400,103 downwards.
CCGAATTCCACTCCGGCCAGGTCTGCATGTCGGCCCAGCGGGCGAAGAAGTCGGCGGGGGCGGCCGTGGAGGTGGCACGGGCGGAGGCGATCTGCGTCATGCGTTTAGTATGTGCGCATACTAAACGCCTCGCAAGCCCTCGAGCCCCGGGAACAGGGGTCACCGGTTCGCTGTTGTAGGGGCCGTGAGTGCTACCGACCTGATCATGTATTCCACGACCTGGTGCGGCTACTGCCGCCGCCTCAAGACGCAGTTGCAAGAGGCCGGGATCTCCTATACCGAGGTCGATATCGAAGAGGACCCCGCGGCAGCCGAATTCGTCGGCAGCGTCAACGGCGGCAACCACGTGGTGCCGACCGTGAAGTACGCCGACGGCTCCGTCGCCACCAATCCCTCACTGGCCCAGGTCAAGCAGGCCCTCAGCGCCATCGCCTGAGTCGGGCGAACGCCGAAACATCTCCCGGCGAAGGTCGCGACCTTCGCCGGGCATTGCTGTCGCCGGGTGGATCAGGGTGCGGGGACCCAGGATTCGATGATGGTGCGGGCGATGGAGATCGAGCCCGGGAGCATCAGGCGGGCGCCCTCGGAGCCTTGCGAACCCCAGGCGCCGCGGGTGAGGGCTTCGCGGACCTCGTCGCGGGTGAACCAGTGCGCCTCGGCGATCTCGCCGTCGGAGAAGATCAGCGGCTGCTCCGGGTCGGCCACGGCGGCGAAGCCGAGCATGAGCGAGCGCGGGAGCGGCCAGGGCTGGCTGCCGAGGTAGCCGATCTCGCGGACGTCGACGCCGACCTCCTCCTTGATCTCGCGCTCCACGCAGCGCTCCAGCGACTCCCCCGCCTCCACGAAACCGGCCAGCAGCGAGAACATGCCCTCGGGCCAGGTGTGCTGCCGGGCCAGCAGCACCCGGTCGGCCCCGTCGTGGACCAGGCAGATGACCGCGGGGTCGATGCGCGGGAACTCTTCGCGCCCATCCTCGGTGAATCGCGACCAACCGCCCTTGGCCGAGGTGGTGGGCGTGCCGTCGACGGCGCTGAAGCGGGCCTGGTCGTGCCAGTTCAGCAGGGCCATCGCGGCCGAGAACATCCCGAGGCCCAGATCGTCGAGCGGAACGCCCGCGGCGCCGATCATGCGCAGGTCCAGCAGGCGGCCCTCGATGTCGTTGTCCCGCACCGCCCACAGGTGCACGCCCGCGTCGACACCGAGGAACACCGCCTCGGGAGCCGGTTCGGCGGATAGATTCGTGGCCGGTTCCAGCAGCAGCGCGTCGTCGTCGAATCGGATCTGACCGCGTCGGTTCACCCGCAGCAGCCGGGCATTCGCCCAGCCCGCCTTCAGCGCCTGCTCGTCCGAACGGAGCTCCTCGGCGCGATCCAGCGCGGAACGCGACAGCAGCGGAACGTTTTTCAGCTGAAAACCCGACACACCACCGAGCGTATCGTCCGCTCTCACTTCTGCACGCGGCGGATGTACAGCAACTTGTCGTGTGCCTCCAGCGCGTCCACGGCGGGCTCGTCGACCCGGATCAGCGTGCCGCCGCGCACCACGCCCAGCACGATGTCGCGCAGATGCCGGGGCGAGCCGCCGACCTCGTCGGGGCCCACCTCGCGTTCGGCGATGGCGAATCCGGCCTCGGGGGTGAGCAGATCCTCGATCATGTCCACCACGCTCGGGGTCGTGGTGGCGATGCCGAGCAGCCTGCCCGCGGTCTCCGAGGACACCACCACCGAATCGGCGCCGGACTGGCGCAGCAGGTGGGTGTTCTCCGATTCCCGGATCGAGGCGATGATCTTGGCTTTCGCATTGAGCTCGCGCGCGGTCAGGGTGATCAGCACGGCGGTGTCGTCGCGATTGGCGGCGACCACGACCGCCGCCGCGTGCTGCGCCCCGGCCAGCCGCAGCACGTCTGACCGGGCCGCGGAGCCGTGCACGGTGACCAGGCCCGCGTTCGCGGCGGCCTCCAGCACGGCGTGGTCGGTGTCGACGACCACGATGTCCTGGGCGGGCACGCCGTCGCCGAGCATGGCGTCGATGGCGGTGCGCCCCTTCGTCCCGTACCCGACGACCACGGTGTGATTGCGCACCCTGTGCCTCCATCGCTGAATCTTGAACGCCTGCCGGGACCGTTCGGTCAGCACCTGCAGGGTGGTGCCGACCAGAACGATCAGGAAGAGGATCCGCAGCGGCGTGATGACGACGGTATTGATCAGCCGGGCCTGCGGGGTGAACGGGGTGATGTCGCCGTAACCGGTGGTCGACAGCGACACCGTCGAGTAATAGGCCGCGTCCAGCAGCGAGAGGTCGTCGCCCTGGGTGTCGTGGTAGCCGTCGCGGCCGAAGTATACCACCAGGGTGGCGGCGACCAGCAGGCCGACCGCGAACAGCACCCGGCGCGTGAGCGACACCCACGGGCTGATCTGGATCTCCGGGATGCGCAGGATCCCGACGAGACGGTAGTCGGGCCGATCGGTCAGTCGGGGCAGACCGAAGGAGGGGCGTTCACCGAACACCGGACCCACCGGCCCCATTCGTCCTCATCCGCGGCACAGGACGGCAGCGTACCGGCCGACGGGGCGGACGGGCGGCGCGGCGCGCGCGGGAGCTGCGGGTATGAGCAGCGCCACTGCGCCCGGCCCGCCTCGACGGACCGGCGCACGAATGAGATCGTTCACCCATGAGCACCGAGACGGCACCCTCGCACCGACGCGCCTACCTGCTGGCGGCCCTGCTGTTCGGCTCCGGCACGCTGCATTTCGCCGCGCCGAAGCCATTCGATTCGATCGTGCCGCGCGCCCTGCCCGGCCGGGCACGCACCTACACCCACCTGTCCGGGATCGCGGAACTCGGCATCGCCGCCGCCCTATCGATCCCCCGCACCCGCCGCCTCGGCGGCCTGCTCGCCGCCCTGCTGTTCATCGCCGTCTTCCCGGCCAATGTGCAGTTCACCGTCGACAGCCTGCGAAACCCGAAGGCGTCGAAGGCGATTCGAGTGATTTCCGTGCTGCGGCTGCCGCTACAGATTCCGCTGGTCACCGCGTCGCTCCGGGTTCGACGGGCGGGGTAGGTCCCGGCCAAAAGCATGCCGGGACCAGAGGGACGACGTGCCGGGACCAGAGGGGCGGCATGCCGGGAACAAAGGGCGCATGCCGAAACCGACAGGCGCATGCCGGAACTGGCGGGCGGCGCGCCGGAACTGACAGGCGCATGCCGGGACTGGCGGGCGCACGCCGGGACTGGCGGGCGCACGCCGGGACTCGCGGGCGCACGCCGGGACTCGCGGGCGCACGCCGGGACTCGCAGGCGCACGCCGGAACTCGCAGGCGCACGCCGGAACTGACGCGACATGCGAGGACCGGCACGGCACGCGAGGACCGACGCGACACGCGAGGACCGACGCGACACGCGAGGACCGACGCGACACGCGAGGACCGACGCGACACGCGAGGACCGACGCGACACGCGAGGACCGACGCGACACGCGAGGACCGACGCGACACGCGAGGACCGACGCGACACGCGAGGACCGACGCGACATGCGAGGACCGACGCGACATGCGAGGACCGACGCGACATGCGAGGACCGACGCGACATAGTGGATTCCGGCATGCTTTTGGCCGGAATCAGGTGAGTCAGTCGTCGGGCTGGGAGGTCCAGGGGTTGCCTGCGGTGCGGAGCAGGGTTTCCAGTTCCTCGAGGCCGGGGAGGGTTGGGGGGGAGATGGTGCGGCCGGTGCGGATGTAGTGGAAGGCGGCGGAGGTGCGGGCGAGCATGTCGGATTCGGGGGCGCCGGTGCGGGCGGACATGAGGCGGGCCCACGCCAGGCGGTAGACGGCCAGCTGCATGGCGACCGATTCCTCTTCCGCGCGAGTCGGTTCCGCGCCGGTCTTCCAGTCCAGCACCAGCCAGCGGCCGTCGGGTTCGGTGAACACCGCGTCCATGCGGCCCCGAATCAGGGTGCCCGCCAGGGAGGTTTCGAAGGCGACCTCGACCTCGACGGGATTGCGGTCGGCCCACGGCGAGGACAGGAACGCCTCCTGCATCCGGACCAGTTCGGCATCGTCGGCCCCGCTGTCGGCGGCGCCGGGCAGCTCGTCCAGATCCAGCAGGCGGGTCGCGCCGAACCAGCGCTGCACCCAGGCGTGGAAGGCGGTGCCCCGGCGCGCGAACGGACTCGGCGGATACGGCAGCGGACGGCGCAGCCGCGCGGCGAGTTTCGCCGGATCGGCGCGCAGCTCCACCAGCGCGGTGGCCGGAAGTTGTTCGGGCAGTTCGACTTCCCGGATGCCGTCGGTCGCGGCGAAGTGCTCGGCGAGCAGGGCGTCCACATCCTCGGCCCAACCCTCGGGATCGTCGTCCTCGGGCTCGGGAATGTCCTCTGGAGGGGAGTCCGGCTCGTCGACCTCGGATTCGCCGAACAAGGCGAGCTGCCCGGCGGGTTCGGCACCGTCCGGCTCGGGAGCGAATGTGGTTGCGCCGTCGGGGCTTTCGCGCAGGGCGTCGCGGACCAGCGCGGCGCCCTGCTGGACGGCGTCGCGGCGCTTGCCGAGCGGGTCGCGGGGCCATTCGGCGCTGGCGGGGTTGTCGGTGAAGGGGTTGACGTCGTCGGTGGACGGCGGATCGGCCCAGTCGTCGATGCGAATGGCGGTGGGGAGGGCCGAATCCGGATGTTCGGTGGCGTGCTTCAGGTCCAGCAGGAAATCGGAGGGGCCCTTCGGGGCGGCGCCGGTCTCGGCCCAGTGGTGGGCCGAAACGAACAGGGCGCGTTCGGTTCTGGTGAGCGCGACGTAGAACAGGCGGCGCTCCTCGTCCAGGCGGCGGCGGTTGAGGGCGTCCTTGTGCGCCTTGATCGCCTGCTCCAGGTCGGAGCGGTCGTAGAGGTCGGCCAGGTCCAGGACCGGGACGCCGTCGGGGGCGTCCTCGCGCTGCCGGTCGCCGCGCAGGGCGGTCGGCAGTTCGGCAAGGGCGCCGAGCCAGGTACCGGCGGCGGTGCCGGACGGGAACACCCCGCGCACCACGTGCGGAACCGCCACCACCTCCCATTCCAGGCCCTTGGCGGCATGCACGGTCAGCACCTGCACGCGGTCGCGGGCGACCTCGACCTCGCCCGGCTCCAAACCGTTCTCGACCTCCTCGGCCGCGGCAAGGAAGGCCAGCAGGCCGGGCAGCGAGGCGCGGTGATCGCTCGCGTACCCGGCGACCACCTCGGCGAAGGCGTCGAGATGTTCGCGGCCCGCGCCGCCCCCGGCCGACGCGCGCCGGGCCTGGGTCTCCACGCCGACGCCGATGGTCCGTTCCACGTCGGCGACCAGCTCTGGCAGCGACTGGCCCGCGCGCTCGCGCAGCGCCGACAGCTCACGGCTCAGGGTCACGATGCGCTGGTATCCGGCTGGCGAATACTGTTCGGCCGCACCGGGATCGGCGATGGCGTCCGCGAGCCCGGCGCGCTCGGCCGGTTCGGGCGCGACCGCCCGCAGCGCGGCCGCGAGACCCGCGGTGTCGGTAATGGCGGCGGACTCGTCGGGCGGCGGGGTGATGGACAGGTCCCGGGCCCGGCGCGCCAGCGCGGCGAGGTCGCTGATGCCGAGGCGCCAGCGCGCGCCGGTGAGGATCCGCATGGCCGCGCTCCCGGCCGCCGGGTCGGCGATCAGCCGCAGCGTGGCGACCACATCGGCCACCTCCGCCGTCGCCAGCAGCCCGCCCAGCCCGACGATCTCCACCGGTAATCCGCGCTCGCGCAACGCCTCCGCGAGCGGGGCCGCATCGGCATTGCGGCGCACCAGAACCGCCGAGGTGGGCGGTGGCGCACCCGCGTCGGCGTGCGCCTCCCATTCGGCGGCGATCCGCTCGGCCACCCATTCGCGTTCCGCGGCAACGGTTTCCAGCAGCGCCAGGGCCACCGTGCCCGCCGTGGCATCGGGGCGCGGGCGCAACGCGTCCACCGACACCCCACTCTCGGTGTGCCGCAAGGGTTCCGCCACCAGATTGGCCAGATCGAGTGCCTCCGGCGGATTGCGCCAGCTGGTCAGCAGCGGCAGGATCGGCGCGGGAACGCCTGGGGCACTGGGGAAGTCGGTGGCGAATCGGGGCAGGTTCGCGGCCGATGCGCCGCGCCAGCCGTAGATGGACTGCATCGGGTCACCGACCGCGGTGACCGCCAAGCGAGACCGGTCGGGGTCGGGCCAGCGACCGGAGTCCGGGTGCTGCTCTGCTGCTCCCGGCGGCGCGGTACCTCGGGCGCTGTCCAGGTCGCCGAAGAGGGCGGCCAGCAGGATGCGCTGGGCGTGGCCGGTGTCCTGGTATTCGTCGAGCAGGACCAGGCGGAAGCGGTCGCGTTCGGCGGCGCCGACCTCGGGGTGTTCGGCGGCGAGGCGGGCGGCCAGCGACATCTGGGCGCCGAAGTCGAGGGCGCCGCGGCGGCGCAGTTCCTCGGCCAGGCGCTGGACCAGCGGGAGCAGGGCCACCCGCTCGTGCTGCACGGCCAGCAGGCCGAGCAGTTCCCGGCTGGGGCCACCGCGCTGGCGGGGGCCCTTGGGCAGGGTGAGGATCAGCTTCTCCAGCTCGGTGTGCGCCTCGGCCAGTTGCTCGGGTTCCACCAGGTGTTCGGCGAGTTGGCCGGACAGGGCCAGCACCGCCTCGGTCACCGACACCGGTGTCCGGTCGGTATCCAGGTCGCCGTCCCACCCGGTGACCACCCGATGCGCGAGCTGCCACAGCTGGGTCTCGGTGAGCAGCGTCGCGTTCGGTTCCACCGGCAGCAACAGGCCGTGCTCGGACAGCAGCCGACCCGCGTACGAGTGATAGGTACTGATCTCCGGCTCGGCGGCGGTCAACCGCGCCCGCAACCGACCGCTCGGATCCAGCTCCCGCAGCAGTGCCGCCCCCGCCAGCCGCGCCAGCCGGGTCCGAATGCGGGTGGTCAACTGCTGCGCGGCTTTTCGAGTGAATGTCAGCCCCAGCACCGCATCGGGAGCAACCAGCCCATTGGCCACCATCCACACCACCCGAGCCGCCATCGTCTCGGTCTTCCCCGCCCCCGCCCCCGCCACGACCAACGTGGGCCCCGGCGGCGCGGCAATCACGGCAGCCTGCTCCTCCGTAGGCGGCGGCATCCCGAGCGCCTCGGCCAACTCCCCCGGCGAGATCCTCATGCCCCCACCTCGCTAACGCTCGGCGGGGGCATGAGGAACATGTCGACGCGATCTGCCGGGGAGACTATTTTGGCGCGGATGCTCGGCGGGGGCGCGAGGAGCCATGGGTATCCGGCGACTCGCTTGTTGTGGCCGGTCGTTTGTTCAAACGAACTGCGGCACAGGTGAGTTCGAGTGAGGGGTCGCCCGTCGGGGCGGGTGGCTTGTCCGTTGTTCCCGGTCATTCGTCGGTTACCTGGCGGCCGGTGTCTTGGACGGGGCAGCTGGTGGAGACCGGGCAGTGGCGGCAGCCGTCGTTGCGCATGGCCAGGTAGCTGGGGCCGCGGGTGGAGGTGGCGGCGGTGTGGATGGTGGTGCGCCATTCGGTGAGGGCTTCGGGGTCCAAAGGAGGTTGGAGGCGTTGGGTGGCTCCTTCGCGGGTGTTGGGTTTGGCCACGTAGATGAGGCGGGCGCCGCCGGGGGTGGCGGCTGGGGAGTCGTCGTCGAGGGCGCCCGCTGCGGCGGCGACCTGGTAGGTCGCCAGTTGGGCGTGGTCCTGGGCGGCCTGTTTGGAGATCGGGGTCTTGCCGGTCTTCACGTCGACGATCACGAAGCGGCCCAGGGCGTCTCGCTCGACCCGGTCGACCCGACCCCGGATGCGGACCGGGTATTCGTCGGGGTCGCGGGCGGGCAGGACGCAGTCGACGGGGACCTCCACGCCCATCTGGGTGAGCTCGTCGCGGGTGTTGCGCAGCCAGGCCAGGAAGGTGTCGAGCATGGATTCGGTGCGGCGCAGTTCCTGCCGCGAATGCCAGCTCTGCGGGCCGGTGTCGCCGGAGGCCGGATCGATCGCCTTCCACGCCCGCACCAGCGCCGCCTTCACCTGGGCCTCGGTCACCTGGCCCGCCAGCGCCTGCACCAGGGTGTGCACCAGATTGCCCTTCACCGCATGCGGGTTGTCGCCGTCGCTGCCGCCGTGGCGCTCCAGCGCCCAGCGCAGCGGGCAGGTCTTCAGCAGCTCCACCGTGGACGGGGACAGCGCGACCGGGCCCTCCTCGTCGCCCCACAGCGGCAGTTGCGAACTCGGCGCGGCGGTGCCGTACCAGTCGTCGGGATGCGCGCCGCGCACGCCCGCGCGGGCCAGCCGGGCCAGCTGCCGGGCCGCGCGCTCTCGGCGCACCGGGACGTCCTCGGGATCGCATGCGACACCGCGTAATTCGGCGATGAGCGCCTGCATGACCAGCGCCCGCCCCGGGTCGATCGGGGGTGGAATGCGGCCCGGCTCACCGGGTTCGGCCGTCGGGTCGAGTTCGGCGAGGAAGCGGGACGGCACCAGATCCCGGTCGCCGCTGACGGATTCGACGGCGGTCACCAGCAGGCTGCGCCGGGCACGGCTGCACGCGAGCAGCAGCAGGCGGCGTTCCTCGGCGAGGATGGGCGCGGCGCGGCTCACCTGTTCGCCCGGATCGGCCACGCCCGCCATGAGATCCACCAGATCCTCGACGCCCAGCAGGGTGCCGCGCGGGCGCAGATTCGGCCAGATCCCTTCCTGCACACCGGCGATGGCGACCACGTCCCACTCCCGGCCCGCCGCCGCGTGCGCGCTGACGATCGCCACGGCATCCCCGGAATCGGTGAGCGGGGCGGAATCCTGCGGAATCTCCTGCTGCTCCAGGTATTCCACGAAGCCCTCGACCGTGGCGCGCGGCAGCCGGTCGACGTAGGCCGCGGCCGCGTCGAACAGTCCCACCGCGGCATCGAGATCGCGGTCGGCCTGCATCCCGACCGCGCCGCCGCGCTCGGACTGCCCGACCCACCGCTTCTCCAGGCGCGACGCGGTCCACAGCGCCCACAGCACGTCCTCGAGCCCGGCCCCGCGCGTGCGCGCCCGCCGCGCCCGGCCGATCGCCTTCAGTACCCGCCGCAGCGGCGCGGCCTCCACCTCGGTGAGCCGATCCAGAATCGTGAAGTCCCCGACCCCGGCGATCAGATCCCGCAGCACCTCCGCCGATGAGCGGTCCAGATCGGCGAAACGCGCGGAATCGACCGTGTCGACGCCGAATTCGTCGTCGAGCGCGCTCGACCGCCGCGCCCGACGGTCCGCTGTTTCATCGTGCCGATCCGCGTCGGTCGGAGTATCCCCGCCGTCTCGCGGGTCGGTCTCGGCGGAGCCGCGGCCGCGTTCCAGCAGGGTGCGGCGGATGCCGCGGCGCAGGCGGCGCAGGCTGATCTGGTCCGCGCCGCCGAGCGGCCCGGAGAGCAGGTCCAGGGCGTCGTCGGCGGTGAAGGTGGTCGAGCCGATGATCTCCGCGCCGCCGCGCTCGCCGGACAGCAGGGCGCGCAGGGTCAGCAGCATCCAGGACGCGCCGCGGCGGCGGGCCAGCGGGACGTCCGGTTTCGGTTGCAGCACCGGGACTCCCGCGGCCAGCAGGGCGCGGCGCAGCGGCGCCAGCGACAGCGGAACCGAGCGCACGACGACCGCCATCCGCGACCACGGCACCCCGTCGGTGAGGTGGGCGCGGCGCAGCCGGTCGGCGATGAGGGCGGCCTCCTTGGCCGGGGTGGTCAGCACCCGGACCGCGAAATCCACACCCGCGCCGTCGTTTTCGTCCGGCGCACCGACCTGCGAGCGATGCGGGAAACTACCCGGCAGCCGGGCGGCGACCCGCGCCACGGCCTCGCGCACGGCGGGGGCGCAACGGTGGTTGTCGCGCAGGATGATTCGTCGTTCGTGCGGCGCGTCGGGGTCGGCGGCGAAGCGGGAGTCCGCGCCGCGGAAGGTGAATACCGCCTGATCCGGATCCCCCGCGATCACCACCGTCGCCGCGCCGCCGCCGATCGCCCGAATCAGTTGCGCCGCCAGCGGATCCAGGTGCTGGGCGTCGTCGACGAGCAGATAGCGGATGCGGTCGCGCTCGCCGTCCAGCAATCGCGGATCCAGCGCCAGCGCGTCCAGCGCCGCGCCCACCAGTTCCGCCGCGTCCAGGGCCGGGGCGCTCGCCTCCGGCGCCTCGACGCCGACCGACCAGCGCAGCAGCATCGCCTGCTCGTAGCGTTCGGCGAAGCGCCCCGCCGCCTCCCATTCCGGGCGGTCGTGCAGGCGGCCCAATTCCACCAGATCCTCGGGCCCCAGGCCGCGTTCGGTGGCGCGCAACATGAGGTCGCGCAATTGCTCGGCGAATCCGACCGTCCCCAGCCCCGGTTGCAGCCGCTGCGGCCACAATTCCTCGGCGCCGCGGGCGATATCCTCGACTTCGCCGCGCAGCATCTCGCGCAGCACCACGTCCTGCTCGGTGCCGGTCAACAGGCGCGGCGGCGGATTACCGTGCGCGGCGGCATGGGTGCGCAGCAGCGCGAAGGCGTAGGAGTGCACGGTGCGCACCAGCGGCTCCCGGGTGGCGCCGGGCACGCCGCCGATCGAAGCGGACAGCTGCCGGGTAACGGCACCACGCACCCGCAGCGCAGCCGCCTTCGAATGAGTGAGCACCAGCACCGATTCCGGATCGGCACCGGCAGCAATGCGATCGACGGCAACATCGATCAGCAGCGCGGTCTTACCCGTCCCGGGCCCACCCAGCACCTGCCAGGGCCGCCACCCCACCCTATTCCTGGCGTGCTTCCCCACCTTGTTCTCGGCATGCTCCCCCACCCTGCTCCCGGCGTGCTCCCCCACCTTGTTCCCGGCATGCTCCCCCACCCTGCTCCCGACGTGCTCCCCCACCTTGTTCCCGGCATGCTCCCCCACCCTGCTCCCGACGTGCTCCCCCACCTTGTTCCCGGCATGCTCCCCCACCCTGCTCCCGACGTGCTCCCCCACCTTGTTTCCGGCGTGCTCCCCCACCTCATTCCCGCCACGCTCCCCTACCTCATTCCCGGCATGCTCCCCCACCGTGTTCCCGGCATGCTTTTGGCCGGGAACGCCTTCGGCACCTCCGGCGAACAGCGTTCGGACGTCGGCGCCCCACTCCCGCGGGCGGGGGGCCGTCTCGCTGCGGCGCACGAGTCGCACCGCGCTATCCGATCGCATCACGGCGGCTATTTCAACAGACGGCCCCGACAGGAAATAATTTTCCGGTAGCAAACTGTGGCGGTCACACCGGCCGTATTCGTCCTGTGATAGGCATCCCATTTCGCATTGGCGGTGATCGGCGCTGCCCGGCACAATGATTCGGTGCGCGATCTCCACGTTCATCGCTTCGGCCCCGACAGCGGACCCCTGGTGCTGGCCCTGCACGGGCTGACCGGGCACGGTCGCCGCTGGGCGGCGCTGGCCACCGAGTACCTCCCCGATCTGCGTATCGTCGCGCCCGACCTCCCCGGGCACGGGCGATCGACGTCGCTGCCGCCGTGGACCTTCGAGACCGTCGTCGAGGATGTGGCGCCGCTGCTGGACGGCGAGCCCGCGGTGGTGGTCGGGCATTCGTTCGGCGGCGCCATCGGTATCCATCTCGCCCGTCGGTATCCGGAGCTCGTGCGCGCGCTGGTGCTGCTGGACCCGGCCATGGGCATGGACCCGGCGTTCATGCTGGAGATCGCCGAGAGCGTGATCGCCGAGCCGGACTACCCGGACGCGGCGGCGGCGCGCGCGGACAAGATCGGGTCCGGCTGGGCCGAGGTCGAACCCCGGCTGCTGGACGCCGAACTCGACGAGCACCTGACACCGACGCCGAACGGCCGGGTGGGGTGGCGGATGAGCACGCCCGCGATCGCGTCCTTCTGGAGCGAACTGTCCCGCGATGTCGTCGTCCCGCCCGCCGGGCTGCCGACCGTCCTGGTGCAGGCCATGAAGGCGGATATCGTGACGCCCGCGCTGCGAGCGGCACTCACCGAACGGCTCGGCCCCGCGCTGACCGTGCACGAATTCGACTGCGATCACATGGTGGCGCAGGCCCGCCCCGCCGAGACGGCCGCCGTCGTCCGGGCGGTGCTGTAGATGGCCACCACCGACGCCGAGGTCGAACGGGTCCGCGAACTGGTCGCCTCGATCCCACCCGGCCGGGTCTCCACCTACGGCGACATCGCCGCCGCCGCGGGCCTGTCCACCCCGCGCACGGTCGGCTGGATCATGCGCACCGACTCCGCGGACCTTCCCTGGCACCGCGTCCTGCGCGCGGACGGCACCCCCGCTCCGCATCTCCGCCACCGGCAGCTGCAACGCCTGGCCGAGGAGGGCTGCCCGGTGCTGGGTGACCGAGTGGACTTGGCGGCGGCACGCTTTCGGTTCTGAATATTCGGGGTTACGGTGGGCGGATGTCCACTCGGTTGGCGCGTGTGGTGTTCGAGGTGGAGCGGCCTGAGGTTGTAGGGCGGTTTTGGGCAGGGGTTTTGGGGTGGGTGGTGGCCGTCGAGGGGGCGGGGATGGTGGAGGTGGCGGGGGTCGATCCGGAGGGGGTGGAGGTGGGGTTGGCGTTCGTCGGGCGAGGGGTGCGGAAGAAGCGGGGGAAGAATCGGATTCATCTGGATGTGGGGAGTCGGTCGGCGGAACATCAACGGCGGCAGGTGGATCGGGCGCTGGCGTTGGGGGCGCGGCGGATCGACATCGGGCAGGGCGAGGTGCCGTGGGTGGTGCTGGCCGATCCGGAGGGCAACGAGTTCTGCGTGCTGGAGCCGCGGGAGCGGTATGTGGACACCGGTGCGGTGGCCGCGATCGTCGTCGACGCGCGCGATCCGGCGGGGCTGGCGCGGTTCTGGGTGACGGCCGCGGGCTGGCCGATCGTGCACGACGAGGATCGGCTCACCGGGATCCGGGCGGCGACCGGGCAGGGGCCGTGGCTGGAATTCCTGCACAGCACCGAGGAGCCACCCGATCGCGGCCGCCTGCACCTGGATCTGATCTCGTTCCCGGCCGACGACCCGGCCGAGGAGATCGCCCGCCTGTGCGCCGCGGGCGCGAAGACGCTGCCGCCCACCGATACCGCCGCCGGAACGGTGCTGGCCGATCCGGAGGCCCACCGGTTCCGACTGCTGCCTTCGAGGAGCGATTGAGCCGATCGCTACGATCGGCGCTATGTTCTCCCACCCGGGTGGCGGCTCGTGATCACCGTCGACGCGATCGTGCTCGCCGGGGGCCGGGCCACGCGAATGGGCGGGGTGGACAAACCCGGAATCGTGATCGGCGGGCAATCCATGCTGGATGCCGCGCTGTCGGCGGTGGCCTCGTGCACCCGCACGGTGGTGGTCGGCCCGCATCGGCCAGGCCTGGGCCCGCAGCTGCGGCAGGTGCAGGAGGTACCCGCCGGGTCGGGTCCGGTCGCCGCGATCGCGACCGGGCTGCGCGCGCTGGACGAATGCGATTTCCCCGCCGATCTGGTGGTGGTGCTGGCCGCCGATCTGCCGTTCCTGACCGTCGCCGCGGTCGACGAATTGATCGGGCACGCAACCGAATCCGGCGCCGACGCGGTCTTCGCCGCCGACGAGTCCGGACGGCCGCAGTATCTGGTCGGCGTGTGGCGGCGCACCGCGCTGCTGACCGGGCTGGAACGGCTGGACTCGCTGGTGAATCAGCCGATGAAGGCCCTGGTCCCGGTGGGCACGATGATGGTGCCGCTGCCCGGCGCCGCCGATTGCGACACCCCCGACGATGTGCGCCGCGCCCGCGCCAACTCCGCCCCGCTCGCCCTCGACGAGGCACGAAGCATGCTGCGCCGCAGCATATCCCGGCTTCCCGCCCGGCAGGTGACGCTGCGCTCGGCGCCCGGCGCGGCCCTGGCGGCGCCGCTGACCGCCGTCGAGGCGCTGCCGCGCTTCGACGTGTCGGCCATGGACGGTTACGCCGTCGCCGGTGACGGCCCCTGGCGGCTGCGCCACGACGTGGGTTTCGCGGGCGGTCGGCGACCGGTCGGACTGCTGGCCGGGGAGGCGGTCCGCATCGCCACCGGCGCGCACGTGCCGGAGGGCACCGGCGCGGTGGTGCGCGACGAGTTCGTCCGGGTCGATGCGGACGGGCTGCTGCATCGCCTGCCGGACAGCCCGATTCGCGACGACGTCCGCCGCCGGGGCGAGGACTGGCAGCCCGGCGACGTCATCGCCCCCGAGGGCACCCCGGTTTCCGCCGCCCTGCTGTCGGCGGCGACGGCCGCGGAGGTCGCCGCCGCCGCCGTGCGCGGGCCGGTGCGGGCGCGAATCGTGATGACCGGCGACGAGATTCGCAGCGAGGGCCCGCTGCACACCGGCCAGACCCGCGACTCCCTGGGCCCGGTCCTGCCGGATCTGCTGTCCCGGTTCGGGATTCATCCGCTGGACCGGGTGCACCTGCGCGACACCCCCAACGGGTTCGACGAAGTCCTCTCCGCCGCGGTCGATTGCGAGTTGCTGGTGATCGTCGGCGCGACCGGCGGCGGCGCGGCCGATCAGCTGCGCGATGCCCTGGACCGCACGAACGCCCGGATCCTGGTGCACCGCCTGCGATTACGGCCCGGGGGTTCCACCGTGGTCGCCGAAACCGGCGGCGGAACGGTCGTTCTGGGGCTGCCGGGCAATCCGTTCGCGGCGGTCGCGACGCTGCTGGCGCTGTCGCCCGCCATCGTGGACGGGCTGACCGGGCGTATCCCGGCGCGAAACACCGTGGGCCCGCTGCACAATGCGAGCGAAATATCCGGTCCCGTATCACGAATCGTCCCGGCCCGCGCGGTGGCCGAGGGCGGTTGGATCGGCGATCCGAATATTCGCACGGCCCATCTGGCGGGCCTGCTGCACCGCGACGGCCTGGTTGTGGTTCCGGCCGGTGCGACGGACGGGACGCGGGTCGAATTTCTGCCGCTGCCGGGGTGAGGCCGAGGCGGCTCGGTCCTAGCTCAATGCGTCGATCACGGCGGTGATCCGCCGCGTCCGTGTGTCCGGACGCTTGGCGCCGGTGACCGATCGGACGTATTCGCGGCGGCGGGAGTAGGACAGCGCGTCGAAGGCGGTGCGGAGTCCGGCGGCGGTGAGGGCCGCGGCCAGATCGTCGGGGACTTCGACTGTGCGCTCGGCGGTGTCGCGCTCGACGGTGACGACGACGGAATCACCGGCGCCCTTGCCGAGTTCGTCGCGGATGCTCTTCAGCATGCCCAGGCACGGGCCGTCGCCCATGGAGGTGATGGATCCGGTGTAGTCGAGGCCGTCGAAGGTGGCGCGCACCGGGATGCGGCCAGCGCCGCCGAGCGCGTCGATCACCTCGGCGGGGACGGGTACGTAGGCCCCGCCGCCGGGCGCGGAACGGATGGTCGCCTCGAATCGCGGCACGGGGCTCAGCCTAGCTGTAACGAGCGATGATGCTCGGCCTCCGGCACCCGCCGCATGTCGGTGCCCTTGTACAGCTGGGCCTCGACATCGGCGTCGCCCGGCCTGAACCGCCGCCAGCCACTCCCGCCGAACGGATTGGTGTAGATGGCATGTGGCTCGCCGTCGCACCACAGGTCGCCGGTCTCGATGTCGGCGCGCACGCCGCCCTGCACGACGGCCGAGACCACGCGGGCGGCGCGTTTGTCCGCGTCGGCCCACTGCGTCGGGCAGGAATAGGTCAGGGCCATGACGACGAAGCCGCCATCGATCTGGGCCCGATCGACCTGAACGCTCGGCGTGCCCGACGGCTCGGCCGCGGCCACGGCCTGTCCGAGCACGGCCGCCGTCAGCACGGCGACCCCGACAATCGCACCACTTGCCCTCGATAACCCCATCGATTCGCGATCCTTCAGCATCGGCCCCCGGAATATGTGGCGGCAGTCACAGTAGCGCGTGCTGCGAATGAATGCGCGACAAGGTGGTAGACGCTCGCTTATGCGGGCGAGCGTCACGACCATGGGAAGTCTGCGCGCCAGCCGGTGTACTCGACCCATGACACCGACGACCTGACCCGTGGGCGCGGATGATCCCGGCCAAAAGCACGCCGGGATCAAGACGGTCGGGCACGCCGGGATCAAGACGGTCGGGCACGCCGGGATCAAGACGGTCGGGCACGCCGGGATCAAGACGGTCGGGCACGCCGGGATCAAGACGGTCGGGCACGCCGGGATCAAGACGGTCGGGCACGCCGGGACCAGGACGGTTGGACACACCGGGACCAGGACGGTAGGACACGCCAGGACCAAGGCAGTTTCTCACGATCCCGGCGCGCCCCACTCATGATCCGAGCGCGCCTCCACCCATGATCCCGGCGCGCCGACTTCTCACGATCCGGCGCACCTCCACCCATGACCCCGGCGCGCCCACACCCATGATCCCGGCATGTTTTTGGCCGGGATCAAATCGTGAGGTCTCGGCGAAGTACCTTCCCGGTTGCGTTGCGGGGCAATGGTTCTGTGGTGATTCGCCAGCGGGCCGGGACCTTGAAATAGGCCAGGCGGGCGGCGACGAATGCCGTCAGGTCGGATTCGGTGAGGGCCGTCGGGTCGGCGGCGACCACGATGGCGGCGACCTGTTGGCCGAGGTCTTCGTGGGGGATGCCGAGGACGGCGGACTCCAGGACCTTCGGGTGTTCGTCGAGGACGTTCTCGATTTCGACGGGGTAGACGTTCTCCCCGCCCCGGAGGATCAGGTCGGTGCGGCGGCCGGACAGGCGCAGGCGGCCGTCCTCGAGGACGCCGAAATCGCCGGTGCGCAACCAGCGTTCGGCGTCGAAGGCCGCGGCGGTGGCGGCCTCGTCGTTCCAGTAGCCGAGCATCAGGTACGGCCCGCGCACCCAGACCTCGCCCTCCTCGCCCTCGGCGAGGACCGTGCCCTCGCCGTCGCGAATCTCGATCGCCACGCCGAAGATCGGCCGCCCCACCGTCTCCGGCTGCGCGACGAGCTCGGCGGGCGTGGCAATCGTTGCGGCCGTGCCGCATTCGGTGAGGCCGTAGCTGGTGACCACGGAACCCCGTGCGGCGGGCAGCCGTTCGCGCAACCGCCGCTGCAATACCGGCGAGGAGGGCGCGGTATTGAGCGACACCGCCGTCAGCGCGGACAGGTCGTAGCCCGACAGATCCCGCTCGAGCATTCGGCTGATCATGGTCGGGACCGCGCCCCAGTTGGTGACCCGCTCCCGTTCCACCAGGCGCAGCACCCGATCCACGTCGAACGCGCCCTGATGCATGACGACCGCGGCGCCGCTGCCCAGCCGCGGCACCACCAGATTGTGCAGGCTCGCGATGTGGAACAGCGGTGACGACAGCAGATACCGCTTCCGGTTCGGGACGGGCAGCACGAGCGGCGCGTCCGGGTCGGCCGCGCGGCGGGCGAGGTTCTCGGTGCTGGCCTCGCCGAAGCGATAGAAGTCGCTGACGGCGATCAGGCTGCGATGCGCGTGCACCACGCCCTTGGGCCGCCCGGTGGTGCCGCTGGTGTAGAGGATGACCGCCGGATCGTCCTCGTCCACGGGGACGGCGGCCGGAAGCTCCCCCGGGTGGTCGGCGATCAGCCCGGGCAGGTCGTCCGCCATGGTGAGCACCGGCACCTCGGTCCCGGTCTCGCGCCACGCCTCGGCCAGTACCGCCGCCCGCTTGGCATCGGCGATCACGACGGACGGCCGGGTGTGCTCGAGCCCGTAGGCGATCTCGCGGGCCGACCACCACCCGTTGTATCCGACCGCGATCGCGCCCAGGCACTGCGCCGCCCAGAACGTGACCACCCATTCGGGCGTGTTGGCGGCAAAGATCCCGACCCGGTCGCCCCTGCCGATCCCGTACCGCTGCGCCAGCGCCCGCGCGAGCGCCCCGACCTCCCGGGCGTGCCCGGCATAGGACAGGCGGCGCTCCGCGGTCACCAGGTAGTCGCGATCGCCCCAGGCCAGCGAGGAATCCAGCAGTTCGCGCAGGGAACGGAACCGGTGGCGCAGTACCGGCATCGAGACGCCGAGCACCGGCTCGACGGTCGTCTCGAACGGGCCGCCCGGCCCGGTCAGCTCCGCGGCGATCCGCGCGGCAAGCGCCTGCGCGTCAACGAGTTCCGGCATACATTCCATCCCGATCGGTCGCTCGTCCACGAATGGTACGCGACGATCGTTCCCGCCCTCCGGCACGCAAAGTTCACCAAGAATTTGCGGGTGCCGGGCCGATCCGAGTTGCCCCGCACCCCGGATTTGGACAAATATCCAACGACATGCCGTCGATTCGTCTGAACCCGCCCGGCGATGTCCCCGACACCGGGATTCCCGAACCGCTCGCCGCCGCCATGACCATGGCCGAACAGCACGAGTGGCACCGGGAGTACCTGCGCCGCCGCGCCGTGACGCGCCGCAACTTCCTGCGTGGTTCGGCGGCCGCCGCGGCGGTGGCGGCGGTCGGGACGTCTCCGTTCGCGGGCCGCGCCTACGCCGACGACGCCGGGCTGGCGGTGGCGGGACGGCACGTCGGATACGGCGCGGACGCGGCGGGTCAGCTTCGATTCGCCGCGCAGCTGTCCCGAAATCCCAATGGCACCAAGGTGTTCCTCGATCACGGCCCCACCCCCGCGCTGGGCGCGACGACCGAGGCGCAGGTGCGCAACCTGGTGACCCAGCTCCCCACCACCGACGGCGGCGTATTGGCGGCCGAGCAGTTCTATGTGCACGCGCCGGTGGACGGGCTGCCGGGCCGGATGCCGCACTTCTACCGGTGGCGCACCGCCGACGGCTTCACCGGTGAGATCGCCTCCGCCTGGACGGCCATGCCGACGGCGCGAGATGCCGTGCTGCCCTTCCGCTTCACGATGATGGGCGACCAGGGCACCGACGCCACCCCGACGCAACCCCCGGGCCTGGCGCCCGGCGACTACGACGACAGGTACTACAAGCCCGACAACGATCCGACCGCGCCGCACGCGGACAATGTGCTGCGCCAGATCGACGCCGCCCGACCGGATTTCCACATCCTCGCCGGTGACATCGCCTACGCCGACCCCGACGGCGCGGGCCGGACGCCGCGGTTCGCGCCCTCGGGGAGCAAGGCGCCCAAGGGTTTCGACAGGTTCAACCCGTATGTGTGGGACGCGTATCTGGGCGCGATCGAACGCAACGCCGCGAGCACGCCGTGGATGTTCGCCACCGGCAATCACGACATGGAGGCCGCCTACGACACCCACGGCTACGGCGGACACCTTGCGCGCCTGGACTTTCCGGGCAACGGCCCGGCGGGCTGCCCGTCGGCGTACTCGTTCGGCTACGGCAATGTGGCGGTGCTGTCGCTGGACGCCAATGACATCTCCTATGAGATCCGGGCCAATACCGGTTATTCCGGCGGCGCCCAGACCGGTTGGGTGGAGCGGACTCTCGCGGCCTATCGGGCGAATCCGGCCATCGACTTCATCGTCTGCTTCTTCCACCACTGCGCGTATTCGACCACCGATTCGCACGCCAGCGACGGCGGGGTGCGCGACGCCTGGTGCGCGCTGTTCGACCGCTACCGGGTGGATCTGGTGCTGCAGGGCCACAATCACGTGTTCGAGCGCACCGACCCGATCCGCGCCGGGCGGGCGACCAAGGTGGCGGGCGACAATTCCATCGTCTACCCCGACACCGACGGCACCGTCTACTACACGGTGGGCGGCGGCGGTCGGCCGCGCTACGGGTTCCAGCCCGGCTCGCCGGAGACCTATCGCGGCCACGAGGTCACCGACACCGATGTGCCCAACAGTTACGTATGGACCCCGGACGGGACCAAGAAGGCCGAGGACGCGCCCTGGTCGCGGGTGCGTTTCCGCAACTACTCCTTCATCCGGGTCGATGTGCGGCCGGGGTTCTTCGCCAGCGAGATGGATGTGGTCGCGGTCGACGAGTACGGCCGCGAATTCGACAAGGTCACCTATCGCCGCCAGGTGCGCGGCTGAGCCCGCTCACACCCCCAGCGCGGCGGCGAACACCGGCCACGAGTCGTGCACGTCGTCCTGCCAGTATGGCCAGGCGTGGGTGCCTGCCCGACTGACGGCCGTGGCCGGAATGCCCAGGGCGGCAAGACGATCCAGCAATTCCCTGGTGCACACCGCGACGATCGACTCCATGCTGCCGCCCACCGCCAGGCGGTCGGCGAGCTTCATCGGGTTGCCGCCGATGGAGGGATCGAACAGGGTGTCGTGGATGCCCGCGCCGCCGTTGCCGGACGAAACATATAGGGCCACACCGCGCAACCGGTCGGCATTGACCACCGGGTCGTGCGCGGGCCAGGCCGGATTGTCGGGGCCGCCCCACATATTGTCGGCATTGGCGCCGAAAAGCCCCAGCTGCGAATGGACGTAGGCGCGGGACGCGATATCGCTGGTGCGGGGGCAGCCGCTGTAGGAGCCGACGGCCTGGTACATGCCCGGCGCCTCGATGGCCAGGTCCAGCGCCGAGGTGGCCGACATCGACGTTCCCGCAACGGCATTGCGGCCGTTGGTCTGGAAGCGAGCCTGTAGCAGCGGCGGCAGCTCGTGCAGCAGGAAGGTGGACCACTTGTTGCGGCCCAGCACCGGATCGTCGGCCACCCAGTCGGTGTAGTAACTGGCGCGGCCGCCCATCGGCACCACCACATTCACCGGCTTGTCGGCGAAGAATCCGGCGACGTCGGTGCGGGCGGTCCAGGGGCCGCCGGTCTCGCCGCCGTCGACCGCGTTGAGCAGATACAGCGTGGGCGCGGGCCCGTCCGGATGCGAAACCCACACGGTGACAGGCTTGTTCATGGCCGCGGAGTAGACGGTCACGTTGTATTGGCGACCACCCAGCGACTGCACATCGAGAATGGCCGATCCGTCGCCGGGATCGGCGGCCGCCGCCGCGGGCATCGCGAAGGCGAATGCGGCGAACAGGACGGCCAGGCAGCGCAGCAGCCGGTGCATGAGGGGAGTATCCCACCATTGCGGCGCCGAGACCGGGGTTGTCATGTGGCGTGTTCCCCGGTGGAATGCGCTCGCAGCGCGGTGATCTCGCCGACCGCGGGACCGTCCATCCGCATCCGCTCGGCTATCGCCCAGCGCAGCCTGCTGGGGAGGGCCGGGGCGACCTGGGTGAAATAGGCGTAGAGCCAATCGGTCCGGGCGACCAGGAATGGGAAGTCGGTGCTCATCATCTTGCGCAGCACCAGCATCGGGACCGGCGCGTCCAGGGGGCGGAAGTCGCGGTTCCACAGGCCGGGGACCGGGCAGCCGGGGTAGAACTGGCCGATCATGAGGCCGTGGGTCACCGCCTCGGTCTTGCGGGACCGGTGCACGGTGTCGATCAGGTCGCAGCGGGTGAGGCCCGGGAACAGGGTCACCAGCGTCACGCTGCGCAATTCCGAGGGGTTTTCCGCGCGCAGATCGGCGTAGACGGCGAACGCGTCGTCCACGATGCGCTGCAGCGCCGGGATGGTCAGCTCGTCGCCGCCCGGCGCCAGCCCGGCCCAGAAGGTCCGGCGGACGATGCTGTGCCGCACGAACGGGCAGACCGGGCCGTCGCGGCCGAGATCGGGGTGCGGGGCCATCAGATGCTCGTCCACCCAGCGCGTCAGGCGATCGGCCGCGGGGTGCTCGCGCTCCCAGGCGCGCCGGTCGCGGTACACATCCGTCCACCGAACGCCGGTTCGCGCACCGGTTCTCGTCGCGGCCGGTGTCATCGCACCGCTTCCAGGTGCGCGGCCAGGACGGGACCGATGACGGCGACCACGTCGGAATTGGTGAGCTGGGCGTGGGTGGCGTCGACGGGGTGTTCGACCAGTTCCCCGGTGACGTAGGGCCGCCACAGGTCCGCGCCGAAGGACTCGGTCACCCCGCGGGTGGCGGAGAAGTACAGCAGGTCGCCGTCGAAGCGGCCGGGTCGGTAGCCGTGCGACAGGCGGACGCCGTCGGCGTAGCCGCGGTGCAGGCGGGTCAGCTGGTCGGCGGTCAGGCCGGTGCCGAACGATGCTCCGGCGGCGGCCAATTCGGCCGCGGCCTGCTCGGCGGTGAGGTCGGCGAGGGCGTCGGCGTCCTCGGGTTCGTCGCCGAGCAGGTGGGTGAGCAGGTCGCGCATGCGCGGGGTCGGGGGCGGCGGCATGTCCTCCGGGAACACCACGCTGTCCAGCATGGCCAACACCGCTACCGCACAGCCGCGTTCGCGCAACCGGACGGCGATGGCGTGCGCGATCTGCCCGCCCAGCGACCAGCCCAGCAGGTGGTAGGGGCCGTCCGGCTGCCGCCGAAGGATCTCCGCCACATAGCCTTCGGCGAGTTCGTCGATGGTGGCCCGGGGCCGCCCCGTCACGGCCTGCAGGCCCAGCACGGGCCGGTCGGTGATGTAGCGGGCCAGGCCGGAGTAGCACCAGGCCAGCGGGACCGCGGAATGCACACAGAACAGCGGTGGTTCGGCGCCGCCGCGGCGCAGCGTCAGCAGGACGCCGAGCGCGTCGTCGGCGCCGGTGCCGTCGTCGTGGGCAATGCGGTCGGCCAGTTCGCGCACGGTCGGCGCGGTGTAGAGCCAGCGCACGGTGACCGGGCGGCCGGTGGCGACGGCGAGATCGGCCGACAGCGGCACGCCCAGCAGGGAATTGCCGCCGAGCTCGAAGAAGTCGTCGTCCAGGCCGACCCGGGCGGCCCCGGTCGCGGCGGCGAACCGCTCGGCGATGGTGCGCTGCAACGCCGTTTCGGGGGCGCGATAGGGCCGCTCCGCGAAAGCCGGTGCGGGCAGCGCGGATCGATCGACCTTGCCGTGCGCGGTGACGGGCAACCGATCCAGCGCGATCAACTGCGCCGGTACCAGCGCGGCGGGCAAGGCATCCCGCAGCCGACGAACGAGATCGGCGGTGTCGAGCGGAGTGTCGTCCGCGGCCACCACATAGCCGATGAGACGGGGACCGGATGCCGGGTGATCCATGCCGACCACCGCCTGCGCGATCTCCGGCAGCGCGACCAGGGCCGCCTCCACCTCGGCGGGCTCCACCCGCCGCCCGCGCACACTCACCTGATCGTCCGCGCGGCCGAGAAACTCCAGCATGCCATCCACCTCGGCCCGCACCAGATCGCCGGTGCGATACAGCCGTTCGCCTATGACGTCCGACTTGCTCGTCACCCCGAAGGGGTTGGCCACGAAGCGTTCCGCGGTGGTGACGGGATGGCCGAGGTAGCCCACGGCCAAGGCGGGGCCGCCGATATAAAGCTCACCGCGGGCACCGGGCGGGACCAGGCGCAGGTGGGGGTCGAGAACCAGCGTGTAAATGCCGGGCAGGGCGCGGCCGATCGGGGCGAGGGCGCCCGGGGTCAGGGCTTCGGATTGGGTTGCCATGACGGTGGTTTCGGTGGGGCCGTAGCCGTTGAACAGGCGCAGCGCCGGGGCCCAGCGGCGGGCGAGGTCGGCCGGGCATGCCTCGCCGCCCACCACCGCCACCCGCAGGGCGGGCACGTCTTCGGGTGCGAGGGTGGCCAATACGGCCGGGGTGGTGAGGAAGTGGGTGATCTCGGCGTCGGTCAGCAGTCGTCGGAGCGCCGCGCCCGCGACCACGTCCGGGGGCGCGACCACCAGTCGGGCCCCGGCGGCGAAGGCGGCGAGCAGCTCCAGTAGATGGGCGTCGAAGGAGGAGGCGTGCGCGTGCAGAACGCGCGAATCACGGTCGACGGCATAGCGTTCGACAATGTGGTCGGTGAGCGGGCCGAGGCCGCGATGGGTGACGGCCACGCCCTTCGGGGTTCCGGTGGTGCCGGAGGTGTAGATCAGGTAGGCGGGGTGATCGGGGCGCAGGGTGCGGCGCCGGTCGTCGTCCCCGATCGGATCGCTCGGCCGTCGACGGACCCGCTCGGCCGTCGACGGGTCATCCAGCACCAGCCAGGCCACCTCGGCGGGCAGATCGGGGCGATGGGCCGCGATTGTCATGCCCAGTCGCGCACCGGAATCCGAGGCCAGCGCGGCCAGGCGGCGCGCCGGATCGGCCGGGTCGACCGGAACGAACGCGGCCCCGGCTTTCGCCACCGCCCACAGCGCCAGGACGGACTCGGCCGAGCGCGGGATGGCCAGGAGGACGAAAGTTCCCGGGCCTGCGCCTGATTCGATCAACTCGCGGGCCCAACGGGAGGAGTCTTCGTCGAGTTGGCGGTAGATCCAGGTGCGGTCGCCGTCCTGAAGGGCTATCGCCTCCGCCGACGGCCCGACACTGGTGATTCCGGCGTGCTTTTGGCCGGAATCCATCGGTGAGATTCCGGCCAAAAGCATGCCGGAATCATGAGGGGTTGGAGTGTTGGATTGACGAATCAGGCTGGCGCGCAATAAATCCGGTAGCAGCCGATCCGTGCGTACCGGCGCGACGGTCGGCACCACAATCGGCGGGTCCAGTTCCCGAACGACCTGCTCCGCATCGGCGGCGAGGAATCGCTCGAGGTAGTCCAGGAACCGCTCGTGATGCCAGGCCAGGGTCGCTTGCGAGTACAGCGCCGGATTGGCCTGCATATCAATGCTTATCGACCCCTCCTCCGCGCCCAGCTGGTAGCCGTTGAGCAGCAGGTCTTCGACGGGGCCGAGGGCCAGCAGCCGCACCTGCGCGGTCGACCGGCCCAGGCGCAGCGGCTCGATGAAGCCGAGGACGTTCACCACCGGCCCGAATCCGCCCCGCGCCACATGGCTTTCGCCCCGGTCGCGCTGCATATCCTCGTAGCGGTAGCGCTGGTGCCGCAGCGCCCCCACCACCCGCGCCCGGACCTGCTCGACCGCGGCCCGCACCGTGCCGCCCCGAATCCCGGTGGCTCGCAACGGAACCACGTTCGACAGCGACCCCGCCGAGCGTCGCAGCGCCGCGGACGGCCGGGCCGCCACCGGCAGCGTCAGCACCACCTCGTCGGACCCGGTCACGGCCGCCAGATAGCACGCGAAGGCGGCCACGGTCAATTCCGGAAACGTGGCTCCCGTCCGGCCGCGCGCCGCCGCGAACAGCCGGGCGGTGCGCGCCGACACGAATCCCTCCACCCGATGCGGCATCGCCGCCGGGGCGGCCCGCCGACCCGCGAACCCGTCGGTCTGCCCCACCTCGCGCAGCTGCTCGCGCCAATACTCCCGATCCGCCCGCATCCGCGTCGAATCCTGGTACGCGCGTTCGTCTTCCAGTAGTTCGGCAATCGACAGGGGTCGCGCCGACGATCGCACGCCCAGCCGGGAGACCATCGAACCGGCTCGAAAGCCGTTCCCGGCTCCGTCGGTTTCCGTTGCGGCGGTGGCCGATTCGAGATACAGCTCGGCCGTGCGCCGCAGTACCGAGGCCGCTCCCACTCCGTCGAGCACGATGTGGTGACTACGGAGGTAGAGCAGGTGATGTTCGGCAGCGACGCGGTACAGGGCGGCGGTGGTGAGGCGATCGGTCAGCAGGTCGAGCGGGGAACCGTGGTCGGCGGCCATGGCTTTCGAGGCCGTTCCCACCGGATCGGGCCGGTCGCGGAGGTCTTCGTAGCGCAGCGGTCCGAAGGCGTTGGGGTCCAGGAACTGCCGGGGGCGGCCGTCCACCAGGCGAAAGCGCACCCAGGGCGACTGCAGCTCGCGCGCCGCCCGCTCGGCACACGCCTCGAGCACGGGCACCTCGAGCGGCCCGAGCAGATCCAGGTACAACGCAACGGTATTGGGCACCTCGGGATACAGCTGCTGGGCCACCCACCACCGCACTTGCGCACCGGACAGCGGATGATCGACGGCATCCGCGCCCGTGTCCGGCACGGCACGGTCCTGCGCTCGCGTCACCGGGCCTCCTCATATCCCGAGAGCATCCACTGGAACCACTGCAAAGTATCCCAGCAAACCTACGGCATGAGGCACGGAAAGGCCGGTAACGCCGGGCATATGTCGAGGGTAAAGCCGTGCGCCGGGCGAGAATGCCCTGTCCGGATACCGCCAGCCCCGGCGGAGCGGACATTGCAGGCTTGGCCTGTGACTGCGACGACGATGACTCACACCGGAATCGAGCCCAATATCTTGTACTTCGGCACGCCGGTCGTGCTGATCTCCACGGTGAACGAGGACGGAAGCGCCAATCTGGCGCCGATGTCCTCCGCGTTCTGGCTGGGGTGGCGCGCCGTCCTCGGCATGGGGACGAAGTCGAAGACGGTGCAGAACCTGCTGCGGACCGGGGAATGCGTGTTGAACCTGCCCTCGGACGAGCTCGTCCCGGCCGTCGATCGGCTCGCCCTGACCACGGGGTCGAATCCGGTTTCCGCCCGCAAGGCCGAGCGCGGATACCGTTACGAGCCCGATAAATTCGGCACCGCGGGCCTGACACCCGTTGCGTCGGAAACGGTTTCGCCGCCGCGGGTCGCCGAGTGCCCGGTCACCATGGAGGCGGTGGTCAGCATCGTCCACCCGCTGGCCGCCGACGACCCACAGCAGACCGGCAACGTGTCCGTGATCGAGGCCCGCATCCAGCGGGTGCACGTGCACGACACCATCCGAATGGCCGGAACCACCGACCGCATCGACCCCGACGCCTGGCGCCCCCTCATCATGAGCTTCCAACAGTTCTACGCCCTAGGCCCCCGCGCCCACAGCTCCCGCCTGTCCACCATCTCCGAAACCTTCTACCGCTCCCCCGACCTCACCCGCGCCCGCCACACCCCAACCCGATAACCGAGCCAACAACCCACCGCCACCCAGCGCACCTCCAGCAATCACTACCTGGGCACGCGTCCGACATTCAATACCCGGCGCGCGTCCGACAATGATTGCCCCAGCGCACCTCCGTCAATCACTGCCCCGGCACGCGTCCGACATTCATTGCCTCAGCGCGCGTCTGACAATGATTGCCCCAGCACCCCCGCAATCATCGCCCAAACGCGCCCGACATTCACAGCCCCGGCGCGCGTCTGACAATGATTGCCCGGCGCGCGCCCAACAATCATTACCCAGCGCGTCCAACAATGATTGCCCCGGCGCCTCCGGCACTCATTGCCCCGGCGTCCCCGACACTCATTACCCGGCGTCCCCGACACTCATTGCCCCGGCGCTCCCGGCACCCATTGCCCCGGCACTCCCGGCACCCATTGCCCCGGCGCTCCCGACACTCATTGCCCCGGCGCTCCCGACACTCATTGCCCCGGCACTCCCGGCACTCATTGCCCCGGCGCTCCCGGCACTCATTGCCCCGGCGCTCCCGGCACTCATTGCCCCGGCGTGCTTTTGGCCGGGGCCGCCAGAACATCCAGTGCCGCTTGTGATTCTGCGTCGGCGGCGCGGTAGATGATCAAGCGGTGGTCCGGGTCCTGCAGGGGCATCAGGACCTCGAAGTTCACGGTTAGCAGGCCCGCCTCGGGGTGGCGCATGGATTTGCGGCCGCGGCCGTTGACCTTGACGTCGCGCTTGGCCCACAGGCGCGCGAATTCCTCGCTCTGCGAGGTGAATTGCTCGATGAGGTCGGCGAGGGCGTGGTCGTCGGGGTGGGCGGCCCAGGCGGCGCGCAGGTCGGCGATGCCCTCGCGGACGATGGTCTCGCGGTCGACGTAGAAATCCTCCGGCATGCCCGGGTACAGCAGGCACAGCCACATCGTGTTGCGCTGGGCGGGCGGCAGGGTGTCGAAGTCGACCAGCAGCCGCGCCATCTCCGGATTCCAGGCCAGGATGTCGTAGCGGTGGTTGACCAGCATCGCGGGCAGCGGGGACAGGTCGGCGACCAGCAGGCCCAGCGCCGGGGCCGCGGTGGTCGACGGCTTGCCGACGGTCGGCGGGCGCTGCTGGGCCAGGTCGAACAGGTACACGCGCTCGTCGGAGTCCAGGCGCAACGTGCGGGCCAGCGCCTCCAGCACCTCCGGCGAGGGCCGCAGGCCGCGGCCCTGCTCCAGCCGCACGATGTAGTCGGTGCTGACCCCGGCCAGCTCGGCGACCTCCTCGCGGCGCAGGCCCGGGGTCCGGCGGGCCTGCCTGCGCTCGGGCAGGCCGAAATCGCGCGGATCCAGTCGTTCCCGCCGGGCGCGCAGGAAAGCGGCCAATTCCTGTGTCGCGTCCACAGTGCCAGTTCTCACCCATCCGATGGTACGGCTGGGTGGGACCGGAATTCCTAGGCAATCCCTTCCCTTACCCCCTGTCCGTGATCGGCACAGACTGATTTTCGACCACGGATCCACCAAACGCAGGAGAATACGATGTCTCTCACTCTCGACACCTACCGGCTGCTGGGCCGCTCCGGTCTGCGGGTCTCCCCGCTGGCACTGGGCACGATGACCTTCGGGGCCGACTGGGGCTGGGGCGCCGACACCGACGACGCCCGCAAGCTGTTCGACGTGTATGTCGAGCGCGGCGGCAATTTCATCGATACCGCCAGCGTCTACACCAATGGCAGCTCCGAACGGCTGCTGGGCGAATTCACCCGGGACAATCGTGAAAGCCTGGTATTGGCAACCAAATACGCGATGCTGCGCCGTCCCGGCGACCCCAATGCGGGCGGCAACGGCCGCAAGAGCATGGTCACCTCGGTGGACAACAGCCTGCGGCAGCTGAACACCGACTACATCGACCTGCTGTACGTGCACGTCTGGGATTCCACGACCCCGGTCGAGGAGGTGCTGCGCGGCCTGGACGACCTGGTCCGCCGGGGCAAGGTGCTGTACGTGGCCATCTCGGACACCCCGGCGTGGCAGGTGTCGCGCATGCAGACCATTGCCGACCTGCGCGGCTGGTCGCCGCTGGTGGCACTGCAGGTCGAGTACAGCCTGATCGAGCGCACGGTGGAGCGGGATCTGATCCCGATGGCCCGGGAACTGGGCCTGGGCGTCATCCCGTGGTCGCCGCTGGCCAGCGGCGTGCTGACCGGTAAGTACAGCCGGGCCGACCTGGCCGAGGCGGCCGTCGGATCGCCCGAGGGCACCCGCAAGAACGTGGCCCTCGCTCAGGGCTCGCTCACCGAGCGGGGGCTGGCCATCGCGGACGTCGTGAAGCAGGTCGCCGCCGACCTCGGCCGGACCCCCTCGCAGGTCGCCCTCGCCTGGACGCTGCGCAACCCCGGTGTCACGGCCCCGATCATCGGCGCCCGCACCGTGGCCCAGCTGGAGGACAATCTCGGCGCCCTGGACGTCGAATTCGATGCCACCCACCTGGCCCGCCTCGACCAGGCCAGCGCCATCGAGCTCGGCTTCCCGCACGATATGCTCGCCCGCGACATGACCCGCTCGGTCATCAGCGGAGACCTGAAGCTGGAACCGCGCCGCTGATCCCGGCGGCAACGGAATTGGGGGCACGGACGGATTCCCGTCCGCGCCCCCGATCGTGCGAGGATCATCGACATGATTGCTCGGAAGTTCATCACCGGCGGATTCCTCTGTGCCGCTTCGATTCTCATTGCCGCCCCGGCCGCGCAGGCGGATACGGGCGACATCGCGACCGGCGCGATCGCGAGCGGCAGCTCGCAGGTCAACCTGGGCTGCATCCTGAGCTCGCTGTCGGGCAGCCGGACCGCCGACTGCTACCCGGTTCCGGTCGGCTGAATCGCCTACCGCACAACGAATCTCGCGAGACTGCTCACTCGTCGGAGTCGGGTGGCCGAGGGTGTGGATGCTCCGTCTCCGCGACGGAGTCCCCTCGGGGGATCACATCGATCTGCACCGATCCCATTCGCACCGAGCGCAGGACCAATACGCAGATGACCAGCCCGGCGAGAATCAGAACGAGCAGCGCGATCCCAGACACTCCGTGTCGAACCTCCTTGTTCCCGGTGTGTCTCCAGTCTAGCTCGTTACGCCGCCGCCTCCAGCGCGCCGACGGCCCGCCGGTACCGCTCGACCAGTAGCCGGACCACCAGGGGATGGGTGCCGAGCGGCCCGGTGACGCCGTCGGCGCCCGATTCGCGCAAACGCTCGTGAAACAGGCCGTGCGCCAGCAGATACGAGGCGACGAAGACCCGCGCCGCACCCGATTCCCGCAGCGCGGCAACCACTTCCGGAACCCGCGGTGACCCGGTCGCGATATAGGCGACCGGCGTCGCCCGGCCCACCTGCTCCCCCAGCATCCGCGCCGCACTCCGGACATCGTGGCGCGCACGGGCGTCGGACGACCCCGCCGCGGCGAACACCACCGCATCGCCCGGCTGCCAACCCTCCTCACACAATCGCATCCCCAGCACCCGCGCCAGCAGCGGATCCGGCCCCATCGCGGCCGTCACCGCCACCGCGGGATGTCCACTCTCGGCCACCTCCCGCGGCACGTCCTGATAGACGTGATAGCCCGACGCCAGGAATGCGGGGACGACTACGGCGGGGCGATCTCCCAAGTCGCGCAGCACTTCTGCGGGCGAGGGGCCCAATACGTCCACGAAGGCGGTGTGCACCGGTACGCCGGTTCCGGACGAAAGTTGCTGGGCGACAGCATTACTCAGCGTCTCGATCATCTGGACGCCGCGGGCGCTCCTGGTCCCGTGGGCTACCAGGACCAGGGCGGGCGGGTTCACCACACGCCCGCCATGGGGGCGGGGCGGGGCGGGCGGGTGGACTCCTCGGGGCCGATCGGCGGGCGGGGGTTGTTGTCGATGCATTCGGCGGGGTCCATGGCCAGGCGGTAGCCGCGTTTGACCACGGTTTGGATGACCTTCGGGGTGCCGAGGGCGGCGCGCAGGCGGGCGATGCCGGTTTCCACGGCGTGGGTGTCGTCGCCGCCACCGGGCAGCGCGGACAGCAGGGCCTCGCGGGAGACGACGCGGCCGGGCTGGCGGGCCAGGGCGCGCATCAGCGCCATGGGGGCGGGCGCCAGCTGGCAGACGCGGCCGTCGACCACCACGCAGGATCCGCGCACGCTCAGCATGTGCCCGGCGGCGTGAATCCGGTTGGCGCGCCGGGGAAGTTCCTCGGCGACGTGCCGGGCCAGGGCACCGAGCCGCGCCCGCGCGGGCATGGTGGTCGACACCCCGAGCTCCTCCAGCGGCGCGGCGGTGATGGGACCGACGCAGGCCGCCACCACCCGGGTGCGAAAGGCGTGCAGCACCCCCTCCAGCAGGCCGGTTTCCTTGGCGCGCATGAGCATCGACGCCACCGCGGGCGCGCTGGTGAAGGTCACGCAGTCCAGCGCGGAGGTGATGACGGCCTCGATCAGCCGATCCATCGGCGCCGAATCCTCCGGTGGCAGCCAGCGATACACCGGAACCGGCACGACATCGGCTCCGGCGCAGCGCAATACCTCGCAGAAGTCGGGGACCGGCTCCCACTCGGTGGTGGCGCCGTGCAGCTGCACCGCGATCCGCATGCCCTCCACGCCCTCGGCCAGCAGATGATCGAGCACCTCGGCCGAGGACTCCGAGGCGGGCGACCACTCCTCGCGCAGTTCGGCGGCGCGGATGGCGCCCTTGGCCTTCGGGCCGCGGGCCAGCAGCCGGGTCGAGTCCAGCGTCGCCCGCAGATCCTCGGCCAGGCCCCAGCCCTCCGCCGCCTCCATCCAGCCGCGGAAGCCGATGCCGGTGGTGGCGACGGTGACCCGCGGCGGGTCGGCGATCAATTCCCGGGTGACACGCGCCAATTCGGTGTCGTCGGCCAGCGGGATGATCCGAATGGCCGGGGCGGCAAGGATTGTCGCGCCGCGACGGCTCAGCAGAGTGGCCAGTTCGTCGGCGCGGCGGGCGGCGGTGATGCCGACCGTGAAGCCGTCCAGCACCCCGGCCGGCTCGGTCTCGGTCATGACCGGGCCGCGGCGGTGCGGATCGGCTCGTCGGACACCAGCACGATGCCCTCGACCACCCGCACCCCGTACACCGGCAGCCGCACCCCCGCGTCGTCGAAGCAGTGCCCGTCCAGCAGCGAGAAGGTCTGCTTCAGCAGCGGCGAGGCCACCGTGGGCACCCCGGCTCGATCGCCGACGATGCCGCGCGACATCACCGCCGCCAGCCCGAACGGGTCGATATTGCCGACGGCGTACAGCGTCCCGTCGGGCAGCAGGAACAGCGCGGCCTGGCGACCGCTGTCCAGCAGGACCGCCACGCCGCGGCCGGGAATCAGATAGTCCATCGGGCAGGCCGAGGTCCAGCCGGTGCTGCTGACCTGGGCAATGCCGGGTCGATCGATCACGGTCATCGGTCACTCTCCTCCGAACGCGCTTAGCTATTGGTACCGAGGTCCTGTTTCCACACGGTTACGCGCCTATTTCCCGGGCGTGGATGTGACGGGGATCTCGGGCATCCCCAGCAGCACCGGCACCTTGCGCTCCCCGCTGTCGTCGAAGGAGATGGTCGGGTCGGTCTGCTCGGGGGCGTTGACGAAGGAGACGAAGCGCGACAGCTTGGCAGGGTCGTCGAGCACCGCCGCCCACTCGTCCCGGTACCCGGCCACGTGCCGGGCCATCGCGGCCTCCAGTTCGGCGGCGATGCCGAGGCTGTCCTCGCACACCACCCGCCGCACGTACTCGATGCCGCCCTCGAGCGACTCCTGCCACGGCGCGGTGCGCTGCAACCGGTCCGCGGTGCGGATGTAGAACATCAGGTAGCGGTCGATGTAGCGGATCAGCGTCTCATCGTCGAGGTCACCGGCCAGCAGCACCGCGTGCTTGGGCGAGAGCCCGCCGTTGCCGCCCACGTAGAGGTTCCAACCCTGTTCGGTCGCAATGACTCCCACGTCCTTGCCGCGCGCCTCCGCGCATTCGCGGGCGCAGCCGGAGACGGCCAGCTTCAGCTTGTGCGGCGAGCGCAGCCCGCGGTACCGCTTCTCCAGCAGCACCGCCATG
This sequence comes from Nocardia terpenica, assembly GCF_013186535.1. Classification (NCBI taxonomy): domain Bacteria; kingdom Bacillati; phylum Actinomycetota; class Actinomycetes; order Mycobacteriales; family Nocardiaceae; genus Nocardia; species Nocardia terpenica. The sequence continues at coordinate 1,367,468 of NZ_JABMCZ010000003.1, read as the reverse complement.
GCGACCGAATCCTGTTGCCCGTAGCGGCACCACGTGGATCCGACGCAGCTCTTCACCGTGCGCAGCGCCTTGCCGTAGGCGTGCCCGGACTCCATGCCGACGTCGACCAGCCGCTGCCAGATCCGCGGCAGCTGCTCCACCCGGGCGCCGAACAGGTCGATGCGCTGACCGCCGGTCACCTTCACATAGAGCCCGAAATCCTGTGCGATGCGGCCGATCTCGATGAGCTGCTCGGGCGTGACCTCGCCGCCGGGCATGCGCGGCACCACCGAGTAGGTGCCGTTCTTCTGCAGATTGGCCAGGAAGTGATCGTTGGTGTCCTGCAGCGCGGCCTGCTCGCCGTCGAGAATGTGGTCGCTCGAGGTCGAGGCCAGGATGGAGGCGACCGCGGGTTTGCAGATGTCGCAACCCATTCCGGTGCCGTGGCGGGCGATCAGCTCGGAGAACCGGCGGATGCCGGTGGACTGCACGATGTGGAACAGCTCCTGACGCGACTGCGGGAAGTGCTCGCACAGCGCCGTGGACAGCTCCACGCCCGACTGCTCGAGCAGCTTCTTGAGCATGGGAACGCAACCGCCGCAGGAGGTTCCGGCCGCGGTCGCGTTCTTGATGCCCGCGATGTCGCACGCGCCCGCCGCGATGGCCCCGCAGATCGCGCCCTTGGACACGTTGTTGCAGGAGCAGATCTGGGCCTCGTCGGGCAGCGCGTCGGCCCCGAGTTCCGCCCCGGCGGGGGAGATCAGCGCCGCCGGTTCGGCGGGCAGGGCGCTGCCGACCAGCGGCCGCAGCGCGGCGTACTGCGCGGCGTCGCCGACCAGGATGCCGCCCAGCAGGGTCTGGGCATCGTCGGAGACCACGAGCTTGGCGTAGGTGCCCTTGGCGGCGTCGTGCAGCACCACCGACAGCGCGCCCTCGGTGACGCCGTGCGCGTCGCCGAAGCTGGCGACGTCCACGCCCAGCAGCTTCAGCTTGGTCGACAGGTCCGCGCCCGGGAATTCGCCACTGCCGCCGAGCAATCGGTCCGCCACGATCTCGGCGGTGGTGTAGCCGGGCGCGACCAGTCCGTAGCAGGTGCCCTGCACCGCGGCCACCTCGCCGACGGCGTAGATGTCGGGATCGGAGGTTCGCAGGCCCAGGTCGGTGACCACGCCGCCGCGCGCGCCGATCTGGAGCCCGGCTTCCCGGGCGAGTTCGTCGCGCGGCCGGATACCGGCCGAGAACACCACCAGCGAGGCGTCGATCACCGAGTCGTCGGACAGCGAAACACGGAGGCCCGCACCGTTTTCCGCCGGTTCGACCGAGGAGGTGCCGACCCCGGTGTGCACGTGCAGGCCCAGCTCGGTGACCAGCTGCTCCAGGATGGCGCCGCCGCCCTCGTCCACCTGCACCGGCATCAGCCGCGGCGCGAACTCGACCACGTGCGGCGTCATGCCCATGAGCCGCAACGCGTTCGCCGCCTCCAGCCCGAGCAGGCCGCCGCCGACCACCACGCCGACCGCGCCGGGACCGGCCGCCGCGGCCGCGTCGCGGATGCCGTCGAGATCCTCGATGGTGCGGTACACGAAGCATTCCGGCCGATCGTGGCCGGGCACCGGCGGCACGAACGCGTACGAGCCGGTCGCGAGCACGACCGCGTCGTAGGCGATCACGGTGCCGTCGGAGGCGGTGACCTTGCGGGCCGCGCGGTCGAGGGCCTCGGCGCGCACGCCCAAGCGCAGCTGCACCAGGTCGTCGCCCGCGTACTCGTTGCCGGGCAGGGCGAGCGCCCGCGCGTCCCAGCTGCCCACATACGACGACAGCCCGACGCGGTCGTAGGCGGCCCGCGGCTCCTCGCCCAGCACGATCACCTGCCAGCGGCCGTCGGTGTCGCGCGCCCGCAGCGCCTCGACGAACCGATGACCGACCATGCCGTGGCCGATCACGACCACGGTCCTGCGCGCAGCGGCATTCACGCTGGAGCCTCCTGACTTTCCGGTTGGCCCCACGGTAGGAAACGGGTATTGCGGCGATGCTGCGCGACATCACCGCGGCGTCAACGGTTGCTCACGGGCCGGAACGAGGAGGCGTGAGCAACCTGCCGCGGCTGGCGGACTTACTTCCAGGTGTCCTCGAGCACCCGCGGCTTGCAGGCCTGCCAGGCGCCCACCAGCAGCACGACCACGGCGATGCCGAGCAGGGCGAAGGGGGAGCCCCAGCCGCCGTCGATGCTGTGCAGGACGCCGAACAGGAGGGGGCCGACGCAGGCGACGGTGTAGCCGAGGCCCTGGGTGAAGCCGGACAGGGCGGCCGAGCCGACCTGGGTGCGGGTGCGCAGGTTGATCAGGGTCAGCGCCATCGGGAAGGTGCTCGGGCCCAGGCCCAGCAGCAGCACCCACAGCCACGGCGCGGCCATCGGCGCGCTCAGCAGCCCGATGAACGCCGCGATATACGCGACGGCACAACCGATCACGATCGGGAACGGATTGCGCACCTTCGCCGTGATCGTCGGCGCGGTGAACGCGGCGGCCAGGCCGATGAACGAGAACACGCCGACCATGGTGCCGCCGAACGCCGCGCTGGCCCCGGCGTCGACGAAGATCTTGGGCAGCCAGGTGAACATGGCGTAGGTGATGAGCGAGGTCATGCCGAACATGCCCGCCATGCCCCAGGCCAGCGGGGAGCGCCACACCCTGCCGTCGGCCTCGTGCGGGTCCGCGGGCAGCGCGGTCTTGTCGGCCTCGTCGTGGCCGCGACGGTCGCGCAGCACGCCGATCCACGGCACCGCGGCCGCCAAGGGGAACAGCGCCCACAGCCCCAGCGAGATCCGCCAGCCGTGCGAATCGGCCACCGGCACCGCGATCAGCGCCGGGACCACCGTGCCGATCTGCACCATCGTGATGTACACCGAGCTCAGCACCGCCAGCCGGTCGGCGAAGTACCGCTTGACCAGCGGCGGGATCACCACATTGCCGATGCCCATGCCGGACAGCGCCAGCGCGGAGAACACCAGCAGCTCCCAGGTATCGGGCATGACGGCGCGCAATGCCTGCCCGGCACCGGCCATCAGCATCGCGATCAGCACGGTGCGCTCCAGGCCGAACCGGCCCACCAGGATCGGGGTCAGCACGCCCGCGAGCGCGAACATCGCGGTCGGGATCATGCCGAAGACGCCGACGATGGCGGTGGAATAGCCGACGTCGTGGCCGATCCGCTCGGCGAGCGGGGTGAACGCGGTCACCGCGAGCCGCAGCGTGAACGCCGACATGACGATCGCGGCGAGCACCAGCAGCCGCCCACCCAACAGGGCACGGCGGCGGTCGACACTACTGTTCGTCTGCTCAACGGTTACTGGCACCGCGAAATCATAGGATGATTGGATGATGGGAGGCAAGTCATGTGACGCGGGGTACTCTATGGGCGTGCAACCCGTCCGCCGCACCAGCCTCATCGCCCAGGTGACCGATCAGCTGCGTGCCGAAATCCGTTCCGGCCGTTGGGCCGTCGGCTCCCGAATCCCCACCGAACCGGAGCTGACCGAACTCACCGGCACCGGCCGCAACACCGTCCGCGAGGCGGTGCAGGCCCTCGTCCATGCCGGGATGCTGGAGCGCCGTCAGGGCTCGGGCACCTACGTGACCGCGATTTCGGACCTAGGCGGCACGCTGGCCAAGTATTTCGCCGACGCCCAGCAGCGCGACGTGCTGGAGCTGCGCCAGGCCCTCGACACCACCGCCGCGCGCCTGGCCGCCCAGCGGCGCGACGAGTCCGACATCGCCACCCTGCTGCGCCTGCTGGAGGAGCGCAGGCAGGCGTGGGACGAGGAGAACACCGCCCCCATCGACGCCGATGTGGAACTGCACCGGGCCATCGTCGTGGCCAGTCACAACGCCGTGTACCTGGAATTCTACGATTCCCTGCTGCCCGTGATCGAGCAGGGAATCCGCACCCACACAGCCAAATCCGGTGATTCCTTCCACGCCGAGCATGCCGAACTGGTGCACGCGATCATCGACGGCGACCCCGAGCGCGCGGCCCGCGCGGCCAAATGCTTTCTGAGTTCACTGATCGCGGAATACCCGGACTACTGACGGACCTCACCGCCCTGCCCTCTCCCGGGTGAGTGAGATTTGGTCGTCATGCCACGCGGGCGTAACGACCGATTCCTACGCTCCTACCGACCGCAGGGACGATGGGGATCGGTTGCTCGTCGTCTGCTCGGTCGGTCGTACCCAGCCTCGAGAGGACTTCGATGACCACCGATGCCGTGGCCGCCTCCGCGGACACCTTCAGCTATTCCCGGCGGGGACGTTGGCTCGACCGCTGGGAGCCGGACAACGAGACATTCTGGGAGAACGGCGGGCGGCAGACCGCGCGCAAGAACCTGGGCCTGTCCGTCTTCGCCGAGAATCTGGGCTTCAGCATCTGGGTGCTGTGGGCCAGCGTGGTCACCGCCATGGGCTCGGCGGGATTCGAATTCCTGGACGGGCTCGGCAAGGGAAATCCGGTGGCCGTGGGCAATTCGCTGCTGCTCACCTCCACCCCCACACTGGTCGGTGCGGCGCTGCGCATTCCGTACACCTTCGCCATTCCGAAATTCGGCGGCCGGGCCTTCACGGTGTTCAGCGCGGGCATGTTGCTGGTGCCGACGGTGGGCCTGGCGTATTTCGTGAACCGGCCCGGCACACCGTTCTGGGTTTTCCTGGTGCTGGCCGCGCTGGCGGGTGTCGGCGGCGGTAACTTCTCGTCCTCGATGGCCAATATCAACTTCTTCTTCCCCGAGGGGAAAAAGGGTGCGGCCCTGGGCATCAACGCCGCCGGCGGTAACCTCGGCGTCGCCCAGACCCAGCTGTTCGTGCCGCTGATCATCACCCTCGGCACGCACATCATGGCCAAGGACGCGGCCGGCTACCGATTCGGCATCACGCTCGCGGTGCTGATGTGGATTCCGTTCATCCTGGTCGCCATGGCCGCCGCGCTGCGCTATATGGACTCGATCACGGGCGCCAGGGCCGACGGCAGCTCCTACCGGCTGGCGCTGACCAACCGGCACACCTGGATCATGTCGGTGCTCTACGTCGGCACCTTCGGCTCGTTCATCGGGTTCTCCTTCGCCTTCCCGACGCTGATCAAATCGAACTTCCCGGACCTGGCGAAGATCGGCTGGATGAGCACCCTCGGCAATCTGGCCTTCCTGGGCGCGTTCGTGGGCTCGCTGAGCCGCCCGTTCGGCGGCTGGATCGCCGACCGGCTGTCCGGGGCGCGCATCACCGTCGGCGTCTTCGGCGGCATGGCGGTGGCGACGGCGTTGATCGTGGCGTCGCTGTCGGCGAAGAGCTTTCCGCTGTACCTGATTTCGTTCCTGCTGCTGTTCGTGCTGACCGGCATCGGCAACGGCTCGACCTACCGGATGATCCCCTCGATCTTCGGCGCGCAGGCGCGGCGGCGGGCCAGCGAGGCGGGCCGGGATCCGGAGGAGGCGGCGATGGCGGCCAAGCGCCAGGGCGGCGCGGCGATCGGTGTCGTCGGCGCGATCGGCGCGGCGGGCGGATGGGTGCTGCAGCAGGCGCTGCGCGAGTCCACACTGCACTTTCACGGCAGCATGGCCCCTGCCTTCTGGGCCTACGCGGCGGCATTCCTGGTGATGGGCGGGGTGACCTGGTGGTTCTACCTGCGGACATCGTTCGCGGTGGATCGGGTGCCTTCGTTGGCTTATGCGAATGTCTAGTTCCCGGCCAAAAGCACGCCGGGAACAAGAGATTGGGGCATGCCGGGAACTGGGATGACGGGCTAGAGGAGTAATCGGATCCGGTCGGCCGTGCGGGCCAGGCCGGGGAAGGCCTCCGGGGTGGATCGCGGGTGCAGGGCGTGCACCGCGAGGCGGAACATGACCGCCCGCACCAGCATCTGCGGCCACTCCGGCAGGTCCGACCAGCGCTCCAGTAAACCGTCGTCGGCGCCGCCCCACGCGAGCGCGTCGACGACGATCACCCCCGCCGCCCACGGTGCGGGCCGCCAGTACGGGGTGAGGTCGGTCAGGCCGGGCGTGTAGGCGCCGGAGAACAGCACCGTGCCGAACAGATCGCCGTGCACCAGCTGCGCCGGTGTCTGCACGGGTTTACGCAAAGTGGCCAGCTGCGTGAGCATTTCGAGGCTGCGCTGCCCGTCCGGCGACTCGACCGGGAGCATGCCGCCGATCTTCAGGCTGCGCAGCGGCACCGGCTCCCACGCGGCGCGATCGGCCGCGACGAACACGTCCACGTCCACCCACGGCGCGATGGGCTGCTGGGCCAGAAACCGCGGCCGCTCCAGCCGCGCGGTGGCCCGATGCAGCCGAATCGAGACCGAAACCACCTCGTCGTGCCGGGGTTCGGGGGTTCCCTCCACGAATGTGTCGGCGCGCCAACCGGATACGACGTAACGCCCGTCCGTGGCGCGCACCGGGCGGGCCAGCCGCAAACCGTCCACCTGTAGTGTCTCGCGCACCTTGGCCGACCAGGCGGCTCGCGCATGATCGGCGACCGGGCTGAGCACCACATCACCGCACCGCCAGCCGCCGTCCCAATCGCCCAGCGCGACCGGGGTCACTTCGCGAAGACCGAACGTGGCCCGCACGTGCTCCGGAGGTTCCACACTAGTCACGGCCGTACGGTACTCCGGGTGCCCTGCCCGCCCCCGACGCCGCGCCGTCAGTACACCGGCAGCGAGGGGTCGACCTGCTTGGCCCAGGCCAGAATTCCGCCCTGCAGGTGCGTGGCGTCGGAGAAACCGGCCCGCTTCAGCGCGGCCAGCGCCTCGGCCGAGCGCACACCGGACTTGCAGTGCAGCACGATCGGCCGGTTCTGCGGCAGCTCGGCCAGCGCCTCGCCGGACAGGATGCGGTCCTTGGGAATCAGCGTCGCGCCCTCGATGCGGACGATGTCCCACTCCACCGGCTCGCGCACGTCGATGATCGCGACATCCTTGCCCGCGTCGAGCATCTCCTTCAGCTCGCGCGCGGTGACGGTGGACCCGGCGGCCGCGGCCTGCCCCTCCTCCGACACCACGCCGCAGAACGCCTCGTAGTCGATGAGCTCGGTGATGGGCTGCCGCTCCGGGTCGCGGCGCAGCTTGATGGTGCGGTAGTTCATGTCCAGGGCGTCGTAGACCATGAGGCGGCCCAGCAGCGACTCGCCGATGCCGGTGATCAGCTTGATCGCCTCGGTGACCATGACCGACCCGATCGACGCGCACAGCACGCCCAGCACGCCGCCCTCGGCGCAGGAGGGCACCATGCCCGGCGGCGGCGCCTCCGGGTACAGGTCGCGGTAGTTGATGCCGCGGCCGTCGGGGGCGTCCTCCCAGAACACCGACACCTGGCCCTCGAACCGGTAGATCGAGCCCCAGACGTACGGTTTGCCCGCCAGCACGGCGGCGTCGTTGACCAGGTAGCGGGTGGCGAAGTTGTCGGTGCCGTCGACGATCAGGTCGTACTCGGCGAACAGCTCGACCGCGTTCTCCGGCTCCAGGCGAATCTTGTGCAGCCGCACCGTGATTCCGGAATTGATCTCGAGGATCGACTCGCGCGCGCTGTCGGCCTTGGACCGGCCGATATCGGATTCGCCGTGGATGATCTGCCGCTGCAGATTGGAGGCGTCCACCTCGTCGAACTCCACGATGCCCAGCGTGCCGACCCCGGCCGCGGCCAGGTACAGCAGCGCCGGCGAGCCCAGCCCGCCCGCGCCGATCACCAGCACCTTGGCGTTTTTCAGGCGTTTCTGCCCGTCCATCCCGAGATCCGGGATGATCAGGTGCCGACTGTAGCGGGCGACCTCATCCTTGGTCAGCTCCGCGGCCGGTTCTACCAGTGGCGGCAGGGACTTTGCTGATGACACGTCCTCGGACTCCTCGAATCGACTTCGCCATGACACGCCTCGCGGCAACGCTGACCGGTGCAACACGACGAATCGGATCGTTCTTCCCCGCCCATCCTGCCCCAGTGGTGACCGGCGCGGATTCTCACCTCCGGGGATAGGGCCACGGATTGAACCGGCACTTCTTGCCGTCCATCGGAACCACGCCGTGCGGGTCGAGGGCGGCGATCTCGTTGTTGCGGGTGCCGAAGGTCTGCTGCATCATCACCGGCGCCAGGCCGCCGTCGGTCTCGCACGGCTGGTGCTCGTGGTAGCCGATGGCGTGCCCGACCTCGTGATTGATCTGGTACTGCCGATACGAGCCGATATCGCCCTCGAAGGCCAGCGCCCCGCGCACCCAGCGCACCTCCGACAGCACCACCCGGCCGAGATCGGAGTTGTAGCAGGAGGAGTCGATCGGGATCTCGAAACCGCAGGCGCCCTTGGTGGTCTGGCGCGAGGTGAGCGAGACGCGGAAGTCCGGATCGCCGGAATCGACGCGGCGGAAACCGAATCGGGGATCGTGGGTCCAGCTCTTCGGATTCGCGAGCGTGGCCTCCACCATCTTCGCCACCGAATCGTCACCGCCGATTCCCGAGGTGTCGATGCCGTTCTCGATCTCGACGGTATAGGTGAACATGTGCGCCTGGGCCGCGCCCACGGGCGCGGCGGTACCGGGCACCACATGCCAAGTGCCCATGCCGGTTTCGGCGAACGGACCGCCCTCGGGCAGCGCCCCGGTGGGCAGGTCGCCCGCGAATTTGCCGTCTCCCTTGGGCGGCGCGCCGATGATGCCCGCCCGGTCCGTGCGCTGGCTCAGCCGTCCCAGTCCGGGCACGCCCGACCCGGTCGAATCGCCACCCCCCTTGACCGCGTCCACGGCGACCAGCACGGTGATCACGAACAGCACCGGCAGCGCGTAGGCCCGCCAGCCGTAGGCGTGTACGAAGCGGCTCAGCGCGTTCCGCTTGCGGGTGTCCCGGTCCGGACGCGTCCGCGCGTCCGAGGCGGTCGGATCCCAGCTCGCCCGCAGCGGCTGATGCGATGCCACGCCGTCCCACCGGGCATCCTCGTCGTACAGGCCGAGCGGGTCGTACACTTCCACCTGCTGTTTGCCCTTGCGTTTCGACCCGGGGGCATTCGCTCGCGACGCGCCGGCGCCCACGGGGCGGCGCGAATCGCGCCCGTCGGTGGGTCTGCCCCGTTGGTCGGTCACGTACCTCAGCGTCTCACAACCGGTCCGGTGGCACTCCCGGACCTATCCTGAGCCGTAGGGGTTGCGAGATTTCTCACGGCTGTGCGAGATTTCTCACGACCGCCGGTTACTGACAGATTGCCAACAAGATGGCGGGGCGGTCCGCGTGCCCCTCGGGCAAAGTGCGCACGGACGCGGTGCGCCTCGGGCATAGTGGTCCGAGCGTCTGCACGCCACACGCTGTGCGAGTATCGTTCGACAGATACCCGTGCACGTCCTTATTACCGCCGGGAATCGATTGGGAGAACCGAAATGACTGACCTCGTGGACCGGATGACGTCCAATCGACTGTCGCCCGAGGCCATGGCACCGAGCAAGCGCGGAACTCGCCTGCCCCGCGACGCCCGCCGCGCCCAACTGCTCGCGGCGGCCAGCGAGGTCTTCGTGCTGCGCGGCTACCACGCGGCCGGCATGGACGAGATCTCGCAGTGCGCAGGAGTGTCCAAACCAGTTCTGTACCAGCACTTCTCGAGCAAACTCGAGCTGTACCTCGCGGTGCTGCAGAACTACAGCGACGTGCTGGTCTCCAGCGTGCGCCAGGCCCTGCGCTCCACCACCGACAACCGCCAGCGCGTCCGCGCGGCCGTGCAGGCGTACTTCGACTTCGTCGATCACGAGACCCAGGGCTTCCGCCTGGTTTTCGAGTCCGACCTGACCAGCGAGCCGCAGGTGCAGCGCCGGGTCGAGCAGGCCACCGAGGCGTGCGTGGACGCGGTCTTCGACCTCGTCGCCCACGACTCCGGCCTCGATCCCTACCGCGCCCGCATCCTGGCCGTGGGCCTGGTCGGCGCCAGCCAGATCACCGCCCGCTACTGGCTGGAGGCCGACCGCCCGATTCCGAAGGAAGAGGCAGTCGACACCACGGTCCAGCTGTGCTGGGGCGGCCTGTCCCACGTGCCGGTCCGCCAAGGCTGACGACCCCGACTCATTTGCCCGGTGCGTAACCCTTTGAGTTACGCACCGGAACAACTGATTTCGAAAGAACACGGGTAACTCGCCGGGTACGCCCAGAACTCAGCCGGGCACCCCACGCAAGACCTGTGACCAACTCCCGTGTCACCCAACTGGTATGGCCAAAAAACGCGGAGAGGCGGACTAGCCTAGACGGCGGCGAAGCCGACGCGGCCGCTGGTCGAGGTGCCGATCTCCACGTAGGCGACCTTGGCGGCCTGGATCAGGTATTTGCGGCCCTTCTCGTCGGTCAGCGACACGACGCTGTCCTTGCCCTGCAGCGCGCCGGACACCGCCGCCTCGACCTCCTCGGGGGTCTGCGAGCTGGAGATCACCAGCTCGCGCGGGCTATCCGAAATACCGATCTTGACCTCCACGGCCAACCTCCTAGAGTCCTTATGCTGTCCTGCTCAGGCTAATGCAGGACCATCGCGCGCAACGACGCGGCGGCCTGCGCTGTCAGCGAACGTGTGCTACCCGAGACCCAGCACCCGCATGCGCTCGGTATGGCTGGCCTGCATGCGCTCGAACAGGGCAGCGATGCCGTTCAGATCGCCCGTCGCCGCCAGCACCAGCTCGGTGAGCTCGTCGCGCTGGGCCATGACGTACTGCGCCTGGGTGATGGCCTCGCCGAGCAGGCGGCGGCCCCACAGCGTGAGCCGGTCGCGCTCGGAACGACTCTCGGTGACCGCCCGGCGCACCTCCTCCACCACGAACTGCGAGTGACTGGTCTCGGCGAGCACATCGCGCACCACCGCGGCGACCTCGGGGGCCAGCGCATCCGACAGCACGGTGTAGAAGTCGGCGGCGATGCCGTCGCCGACGTAGAACTTCACCATCGACTCGAGCCAGGTCGAGGGGTCGGTGGAGTCGTGATAGGCGTCCAGGGCCCGCACGAACGGCGCCATCGCGTCGAAGACGTCGACGCCGCGCTGCCGCAGGGCCTGCTCGAGGGTGTGGAAATGGTTCATCTCCGCGGCGGCCATGGTCGCCACGGCCACCTTGCCGCGCAGCGACGGCGAGAGCTTGGCCTCCTCGGCCAGGCGGTAGAAGGCGGAGATCTCGCCGTAGGCGAGCACCGCGAACAGGTCGGTCACGCCGGGATGATCGGCGGGGATGCGGCCGTCGGAGGCGGGCGAAACACCCAGAGCGGCAGGCGGGTTTGCTCCCATGGTCCTTACCCTAGCCGGGGCGGCGGGCAACGGGTGTGCCGTCATCGCTGATCTCGCAGAAACTTCTCGAGGTAGGTCCACGTGGTGTCGCGGGCGGACGGCCCGGTCAGGATGCCCAGATGGCTGCCCGGCGCGGTCTCGTAGCGGATCTCGGGCGCGCCGGTCAGGGTGACCGTGCCGTGCCGCACCGCCGCGGCCGGGGTGATCACGTCGGTGGGCCCGCCCACCAGCAGCACCGGCACGGTGACATCGGCCAGCGCGATCTCGTGCTCCCCCAGCCGGACCACGCCCCTGCCGATGTCGTTGGCCAGCATGAACCGGCTCCACAGCTGGTTGTACAGCCGACCCGGATAGCCCGGCAGCTGGGCTTGGAACCGGTCGATGGTCTGCATCCGGCCCAGCGTCTCGGCGTCGGTGATATTGGTGGCGATGAACAGCGGCCGCCGCAGCTCGCGCTCCCAGGAGGTGACGCGGTAGCCGATCCGGGTCAGCGCGGCGGGCACGCCGCCGGCGGCGCGGACCAGCGTCGAGGTGCCCATGCCGCGGGTGAACCGGGCCAGCGCCCGCATCTGCGGCACGCCGATCATCCGGTCGTAGTCCAGCGGCGCGCCGACGGCGGTGATCGAGCGGATCGGCAGCGCGGCATCGGCGGCCGCGGTGAGCAGCGCCAGCACGCCGCCCAGCGACCAGCCGATCAGGTCGACCGGCGCCCCGTCGCGGTCGGCGGACGCCCGCCCGATCGCCGCGGGCAGGATGTCGTCTATCCAGTCCTCGAAGCCCATGCGCCGGTCCGCGAAACCGATCTCGCCGTAATCGATCAGGTACGGGTGGCGGCCGGTGTCGAGCAGGAACCGGGCCACGCTCTGATCGGGCCGCAGATCGAAGCAGCAGGCGGGCGCGGCCAGCGGCGGCACCAGCAGCACCGCGGCGTCGTCGACGGCGGGGGCGTCGGCCGGGCGGTCGTAGCGGCGCAGCAGGCGGTGCGGTTCGTCCCACAGCACCGTCGACGGGGTCGGTCGCGGTTCCTCGAGGCCGTCGCCGAGGGTCAGTGCCCAGGCGTTGCGGGCGGCGGTGGATACGGTGTCTGCCAGACTCACGGCACGAACCTATCCCGTGACACGCTGTCTCACACATGTGGTGTTGGCCACCGTCGCGCCGCCCGCCGGGCCGCCGAACGCCACGCCGGAAATTCCCCCCGCCCGATGAATTGTCCTGTGCCGCAGCGCACGCCGAGCGACCGCACCGCGAAACCACCGAAGCACGCTCGGACAATCCCGCGATAGCCCCCGGCATTTGCGGGTGGCGGAAATAGGGCGCAAGAGAGTATCCGGCTACAATCCCCGTGGGCAACGGAATTTCCGCAGGCGACTACTTCGGTCGCGGGAGGGCCGGGAAACCGTCGCTCACGGAAAATGTGCGCGCACCAGATCCGCACCCATTGCGTCGCGCCAGGTAGATGCCCGCCGGGTATCCCGCAGCGGCCGATCGGGAATCATCGCCGGATACGTGGCCGTCGCGGACCACCGGGTCCGCCCCACACCTCGTGCGTGCGAGATGCGATAACACGAGGAAGGCACGAACCTGAGCAAGATCACCGTAGAACAGGAACCCGGGTTGACAGACACCCTGGTGACCGCGGAACTCGACCCCACCCATACCGCACCGTCGTTCGCCGAATTGGGCGTCCGGGAAGAAGTCGTGCGGGCGCTCGGCGAGATCGGAATCGAGCGCACCTTCGCGATTCAGGAACTCACGCTGCCGCTGGCGTTGGCCGGCGAGGATCTCATCGGCCAGGCCCGCACGGGCATGGGCAAGACCTTCGGTTTCGGCGTTCCGCTGTTGCACCGGATCGCGTCGAGCGATTCGGGCACCACGCCGCTGGACGGCACCCCGCGGGCGCTGATCATCGTGCCCACCCGGGAGCTGTGCATCCAGGTCACCCAGGACCTGGAGAACGCGAGCAAGTATCTGACCAACCACCAGGGCCCGCTGCGGGTGACCTCCATCTACGGCGGCCGCCCCTACGAGGCGCAGATCGAGGCGCTGCGCGGCGGCGTCGACGTGGTCGTCGGCACGCCCGGCCGCCTGCTGGACCTGGCCGAGCAGCAGCATCTGGTGCTCGGCAAGGTCGCGGTGCTGGTGCTCGACGAGGCCGACGAAATGCTCGACCTGGGCTTCCTGCCCGATATCGAGCGGATTCTGACCATGGTTCCCGAACAGCGCCAGACCATGCTGTTCTCGGCGACCATGCCCGGCCCGATCATCACCCTGGCCCGCACCTTCCTGCACAAGCCCACCCACATCCGGGCCGAGGAGCCGCACGACTCCGCGGTGCACGACCGCACCGCGCAGTTCGTCTACCGCGCGCACGCGCTGGACAAGAGCGAGCTGGTCGCGCGCATTCTGCAGGCCGAGAGCCGCGGCGCCACCATGATCTTCACCCGCACCAAGCGCACCGCGCAGAAGGTGGCCGACGAGCTGGCCGAGCGCGGCTTCGCCGTCGGGGCCGTGCACGGCGACCTGGGTCAGATCGCGCGCGAGAAGGCGCTGGACAAGTTCCGCAAGGGCAAGATCGACGTGCTGGTCGCCACCGACGTCGCCGCGCGCGGCATCGATATCGACGACGTCACCCACGTCATCAACTACCAGTGCCCCGAGGACGAGAAGACCTACGTGCACCGCATCGGCCGCACCGGCCGCGCGGGCCGCACCGGTGTCGCGGTCACGCTGGTCGACTGGGACGAGCTGAACCGCTGGGCCGCCATCGATTCCGCGCTCGGCCTGGGCATCCCCGAGGCGGTGGAGACCTATTCGCGCTCCCCGCACCTGTTCACGGACCTGGGCATCCCGGAGAACGCCAACGGCATGCCGCGCCGCAAGCCGGTCCGGGACGAGGACGCCGTCGTGGTGGAGCGCGAGCCGCGCGCCCCGCGCACGCGCAAGCGCCGGCGCACCCGCGGCGGTAAGCCGGTGGACGGCGCCGAGGTCGAGACCACCGAAAACACCGACACCGCAACCGAAGTGACCGCAGCGGTCACGGATTCGGCCGCGGACGACCCGGCCGACACTGCCGACAAGCCCGCGCGCCGTCGCCGGCGGCGTCGGCGCGGCGGGGCCGAGGACGGCGCGGAAGCCGAAACCGGCGGTACCGCAGTCGAATCCGCCGAGCCCGCCGCCGCGCAGGAGACGAACGGCGAGGACACCGGCGAGCAGGCCGACAAGCCCGCGCGCCGTCGCCGTCGGCGGCGCAAGCCGTCCGGCGAGTCCGGCGCGGAGGCGATCACCGAGGCGCAGATCGCCGTCGCCACGGTGTAATTCACCACGGCAGAACACCTTTCGAGGCGGCCGTCACCATTGCGGTGACGGCCGCCTCGGCGTTTGCGTTATCGGCGAGTCGATTCGACGAACGGACCGGCCGGTTCACCTGCCCCGCGCGCCGCCTCGATTCATGGCGTGTCAAACCCGTTCCGCCCCTATCATTCTCGGGGAAGTACCGGGCAGATCCACCGATACCGAAAGAGCGCGCCATGATACTCGCGGCCATTCACGACACCGTCCTCGCGCAGCTCGGCAATCCCACCCCCGAGGCGCCGCCCGCGGCCGACAAGCTGATGAAGCTGGTGCGGTACTTCACCTGGTTCGTGCTCCTGGCGGGCGTCCTCGCCATCACCTATTCCGGCGGCCACTTCGCGTGGGAGAAGTGGACCGGCGGCGGCTCCCAGTCCCCGAAGATGGTGGCCGGGGCCATGATCGGCGGCATCGTCGCGACCAGCGCGGGAACCATCATGAACGCCGTCATCGGCACCTGAGGTCTCCTGCTAACCTCGGGGACGTGCTCGCACCCGAGCGGCGAACGCGCGCCGACATGTATGCCGCCGCCGCGATCGCCGTCGCGGTGGTGATCGCGGCGGTCGTCGTCTGGGCGAACAGCGATGCGCGCGCCACCGACTCCGTGCCCGCCGCGCATCCGGCCGCCCCCGTGGTCCCGGCCGACCATGTGCCGCAGGCCGTGCGCGAGCTGTGGAACGCCCCCGATTCCGCGGCCCGGCGGGCGCTGGTGTCGGGTTCGGTCGCGATCACCGGCGACGACGGCACGGTCACCGGCCGCGATCCGGCCACCGGCGCGCAGCTGTGGAAGTACCAGCGCGACATGCCGCTGTGCGGCGTGGAGGGCCAGTACGGCACCGTCGTGGCCACCTATCGGGATCAGCGCGGGTGCAGCCAGACCACGCAGCTGTCCGCCGACAGCGGGCTGCGCCGCACCGCACGCAGCAGCTATATGGACCGGCAGCTGAAACTGTCGGTCGACGGCACCTACTGGCTGGCCCAGGGTCCGGACCGGCTGGAGGTGTGGCGCTCGGACCTGGTGCGCACCCTCGAGTACGGCTACGTCGACGCCCCGGTGAATGTGCACACCCAGCCGCGGCACGGCTGCGCGCTGCTCTCGGCCGCCTCCAGCCCGACCCGGGTGGCGGTGCTGGAACGCTGCCCCGACTCCAACGCCGACCGGCTCAGCGTGCTGAACCCGGCCCCGAAGGACCCCACCATCCCCGAGGAGTACGGCTCGCACGTGCTCACCGACCCCGGCGCCGCGGTCGACGGCGCGCGCGTGATCGCGGTGTCGGAGAACAGGATCGCGCTCTACCTGCCCGGAACCGCCACCACCGCACCGGAGTTCGCGATCTACGACGCCTACGCGAACGCCGTCGGTTTCCACCGCCTCAACAACCCGCTCACCGGCGACACCACCGCCACCAAACTCGGCGCGGCGGTGCTGGTGTACAGCGGCAACAGCCTGATCGCGCTGAACGCCACCACCTTCGAGCCGATGTGGACCGCCGCCGACGCGATCGGCAGCCCCGCGATGATGGCCGGTCAGCTGCTCATGCCGGTGGCCGACGGCATCGCGGTGCTGGATCCGATCACCGGCGCGGAGCGGTCCCGAATCCCGGTGCAGCGCAGCGGCTATCACGGCGAGCAGATCTCGCTGGCGGTGAGCGGCTCGACCATTCTCGAGCAGCGCGGCGGCCGCCTCTACGGGCTGGGCTGAGACCGGCCGGTCCCATCGGGCATGATCGACTTCATGGGCGCATCCGAGACGGAATTCCGGCTGGTTCTCCTGCGGCACGGCGAGACGGCCTGGTCCGCGGCGCACAAGCACACCGGGCGCACCGATGTGCCGCTCACCCCGCTCGGCGAGCAGCAGGCGCGCGCGGCCCGATCGCTGCTGACCGATCTCGCGCTGCACGATCCGCTGGTGCTCACCAGCCCCAAGCGGCGGGCCGTGCACACGGCCGAGCTGGCCGGTCTGCCGGACGCCCGGCTCGACGATGATCTGGTCGAGTGGGACTACGGCGACTACGAGGGCCTGACCACCCCGCAGATCCAGGAAACCGCCCCGGGCTGGACCATTTTCACCGGCGACGTCCCCGGCGGCGAGTCCGCCGCGCAGGTGCGGGCCCGCGCCGATCGGGTGTTGGCCGCGGTCGAGCCGGAGCTGTCCCGCCGGGATGTGGTGCTGGTCGGGCACGGCCACTTCTCCCGGGCGCTGATCGCCCGCTGGGTGGAATTCGACGTCCGCGAGGGCCGCCGCTTCTTCATGTCCACCGCCGGGATCACCGTGCTGGGCCACGACCATCAGGCCCGCAGCATCCTGGCGCACAACCTCGTCCCCACCCTCCCAGGAGCCGCCCGATGATCCGCCGCGCCACCCCCGCCGACGTGCCCGCCCTGGTGAAGCTGGTGTACGACCTCGCCGAGTACGAGCGGTCGCGGCCCGAGTGCACCCTCACCGAGGAGCAGCTGCACGACGCACTGTTCGGCCCGTCGCCCGCCGTGTTCGCCCATGTGGCACAGCGGGATTCGGACGGTCCGGTGCTGGGTTGCGCGATCTGGTTCCTGAACTACTCGACGTGGACCGGCACGCACGGCATCTACCTGGAGGACCTGTACGTCCGGCCGGAGGCCCGCGGCCTGGGCCTGGGCAAGGAACTGCTGGCCGAGCTGGCCCGCGAGGCCGTCGCCCGCGGCTACAGCCGGGTGGCGTGGTCGGTGCTGGATTGGAACACGCCGACGATCGAGTTCTACAAGTCGCTCGGCGCCCAGCCCCATTCGGAATGGGTCGGCTACCGCCTGGCGGGCGAGGCCCTGACCCGCCTGGCCGCCTCCTGAGCGTCGGGCAGCGCGGGGCTAAACCCCGACATGGTCAATCGACCAAAACTGCCGCAGCGGGCATACCGGGCGGCTTTCCGGCCGCCCGCGGGCTCAGTCCTCCGACGTGCTGTCGTAGAGCTCGGCCATCCAGCGCGTCGACGGCGGGGAGAACAGCAGGCCGAGGGTCACCAGCGCACCCAGCCCGACCGGGACGGCGAGCTCGGGCCGGTGCGAGCTGAACATGTACCAGGCCACGGGCAGCAGCAGAATCTGCGCGATCACCACGATGGCGCGACCCCAGCGACGACCGAGCAGCAGCGCGACACCGGCGGCGAGCACGGCCCCGGCCAGGATCGCGAACCAGCCCGCGGTGCCGTAGGACTGGGCGCCCGTGCCCTGCACCACCAGCACGATCGCGATGATCACGCCGATCAGACCCTCCAGCGCCGCCAGCGCGCCCGCGCCGCGCACCGTCGCGGGCACCGCCCGCCGGTCCTGTCGGTTGTCCCCGTTCGCCGCGTTCTGCTTCACCACGCGCCCAGCCTAAGACCGGCCACCGCGCCTGCGAATCCCGCCCGGGCGCGCGCTCAGTAGGCTTCAGCCGTGCGGACGCTGCTGATCGTGAATCCCAATGCCACCTCCACCACACCGGCGACCCGCGACCTGCTGGCCCACGCCCTGGAGAGCCGCACCCAGCTGACCGTCGCGCACACCCAGCACCGCGGGCACGCGGCCGAACTCGCGCAGTGGGCGGCCACCCAGGAGATGGATCTCATCGTGGTGCACGGCGGCGACGGCACGGTCAACGAGACGATCAACGGCTTCCTGCCGCTGCCGCAGGTCGACGACGGGCAGGCGTGGCTGCCGCGGCTCGGCGTCATCCCGGGCGGTTCGGCGAACGTCTTCGCCCGGGCGCTGGGCATCCGGCCCGATCCGGTCGTGGCGACCAACCAGCTCATCGATCTGCTGTCGGAGCGGGCCAGCGGGGGCGACCGCCGGATCGGGCTGGGCATCGCCGACGATCGGTGGTTCACCTTCAGCGCGGGCGTCGGGCTGGACGCCGACGTGTGCGAGGCGATCGACAACAGCCGCGCGAACGGACACGCCGCCACCCCGGCCCGCTACGTACGCACCACCATCCGGCAGTTCTTCCGCGCCCGGCGCAAGCCGCCGTCGGTGACGCTGCGCATTCCCGATCACGAATCGGTCACGGAGGTGTACTACGCCTTCGTGACCAACACCGATCCGTGGACCTATCTCGACGGCACCCCCGTGCGCACCAATCCGGGGACCGCGTTCGAAACCGGTCTCGGCGTGTTTGCCATGCGAACCATGCGGGTACTGCCAACCCTGTGGGTCACTCGGCAGCTTCTGGCATCCGATGCAGATCCCAAGGCGCGCACATTGTTTCGCGTCGACGATGTGCCGTCGGTGCGGATCGAGGCATCCGAACCGATCGGCCTGCAAATAGACGGCGACTTCATCGGGCGGCGCAACGTGGTGGATTTCACCGCGGTGCCGCAGGTGCTCGGCGTCGTCGCACCACGGCCCGAATCACGCCGACACAACCGATGAAACATCTCTGTTGTGCTGCGAAAACCGGCAGGAGCGAGTACAAAGGACTCCGCAGGCCCCCGATGTAGGGGTCTTACAGCGTGAGCTTCCCCACGGTGCACCGGAAACCTATTGACATCTACGGTGTTCGTGAAAGCATTCACAAGCAACCGTGCGGAAACATTCGAGTCGCACAAGTGAACGGACCACAAACCCGAGGCGCCCTGCGGCGCCCAGCAAAGGAGCAGAGGAATGGACTGGCGCCACAAGGCCATCTGTCGTGACGAGGACCCCGAGCTGTTCTTCCCGGTAGGTAACAGCGGTCCGGCGCTCGCGCAGATTGCCGATGCCAAGCTGGTCTGCGCCCGCTGCCCCGTTACCGCCGAGTGCCTGTCCTGGGCCCTGAAGTCCGGGCAGGACGCCGGCGTTTGGGGTGGTATGAGCGAAGACGAGCGTCGGGCGCTGAAGCGTCGCAACGCCCGCACCCGCACCCGCAGCGTCGTCTGACGCCGCTCGCGTTACGAGCCACGCGAAAACGCACAGCCCGGCCCGTAACGCTTTTTTCGGCCCGGCACCCGTGGGTGCCGGGCTTCATTGTTTTCGGAGTGGGGCGAGATCCCTGTTGCACGGCCCTGGGGGCCGTGCAACAGGGAACAAGAGTTGCCCAACGCCCAATCGCAACGGGGGGAACAGAGGTGCGGCCCTTCGTCCGAGGGGGAACCGGAGGGTT
This sequence comes from Nocardia terpenica, assembly GCF_013186535.1. Classification (NCBI taxonomy): domain Bacteria; kingdom Bacillati; phylum Actinomycetota; class Actinomycetes; order Mycobacteriales; family Nocardiaceae; genus Nocardia; species Nocardia terpenica. The sequence goes on along the minus strand of NZ_JABMCZ010000003.1, from coordinate 1,347,785 downwards.
TTCTTATGGTCCCGGCGTGCCGGTTCATATGGTCCCGGCGCGCCGGTTCATATGGTCCCGGCGTGCTTTTGGCCGGGACCTCACCGGGCCGATCGGCGCCCCAACGGAACTCGGAGTACCGCGTCGGTTCCGACATCGGCGCCGGGGTGCAAACCGATCGAACCGCCCAATTCCGCGGTGACCAGAGTGCGGACGATCTGTAAACCCAGCCGATCGGAACCTTCCAGGCTGAAACCATCCGGCAAACCTCGGCCGTCGTCGCTGATGATGACGTCCAGCCAGCGTGCCGAACGTTCGGAACGGATTGTCACCGTGCCGTTTTCGCCGGCGTCGAATGCGTGCTCGATGGCGTTCTGTACGAGTTCGGTCAGCACCATTACCAGCGGGGTCGCGCGCTCCGCGGAGAACACCCCGAGCGAACCCGCGCGACGCACCTTGATTCGCGCGGTATGCACGGTCGCGACATCGGCCATGATCGGCAGCAGCCGATCCACCACCTCGTCGAGATCGACCTCTTCGTCGACCGACATGGACAGCATTTCGTGCACCGACGCGATGGAGGTGACCCGGCGGACCGATTCGGTCAGCGCCAGCCGCGCCTCCTCGTTCTCGGTGCGGCGCGCCTGTAAGCGCAACAGCGCGGCAACGGTCTGCAGGTTGTTCTTGACCCGGTGGTGGATCTCGCGAATGGTGGCGTCCTTGGACAGCAGCGCGCGGTCGCGGCGCTTGACCTCGGTGACGTCGCGCACCAGCACCGCGGCGCCCGCGAGCTCGCCGTGCGGGCGCAGCACCAGCGTGCGCAGCAGCACCGTCGCGCCGCGCGCCTCCACCTCCATCCGGCGGCCCGACTTGCCCGCCAGCGCGGCCTGGATGTCGCTGACCACCTCCTGCGCGTCGAACGGGTCGGTGATCAGCGAGCGGGTGGTCTGGGCCAGGTCCTGACCGGCCAGATCGCTCTGCAGGCCCATGCGGTGATAGGCCGAGAGCGCGTTCGGGCTGGCGTATTCCACGATGCCCTCGGTGTCGATGCGGATGAAGCCGTCCCCGGCGCGCGGGCTGGAATGTGAACCCGTGCGGTCCTCGAGCGTCGGAAAGGTGCCGTCGGCGATCATCTGGCACAGATCGTCGGCGCAGGCCATGTAGGCGGTCTCGAGATTGCCGCGCATCTTCGATCGCTGCACGTCGGTGTCGCGGCCGAGCACCGCGATCACATGCTCGCCGACCCGCACCGGCACGGCCTCGCGAATGGCGTGCACGGGCGTGGGGTGATAGACGCCCGGCGATTCCACGTCGCTGTCGGCCCGGACGATCTCGCCGGTCAGCAGCGCCTCGAACACCTGCGGATGGTCTTCCTTGGAGGCGAGCGTGCCGACCAGATCCTCCGGATGCACGGTGGCGGCGGTCGTCGGCCGGGCCTGGGACACGCACACCACGTCGGCGCCCTCGGCCACCGGCCCCGCGCCCACCCACAGCTGCAGATCCGCGAACGACAGGTCCGACAGCAACTGCCAGTCCCCCACCACCCGCTGCAGATGATCCACGGCCGCGCCCGGCAGATCGGTGTGCTCGGCCAGCAGATCACTCAGTGTCGACATGTACACGCTCCTTCACCCGATGTGAACATCCTCCACTACGCATCGGGTGGGGCCTGTTCCGGCCGGAATCACGAAATGACGGCGATCAGGTCGCCCTTCTGGAGGACATCGCCGGGCTTGACATTGATCGAGGTCAGCGTGCCGTTCGATTCCGCCACCACCGGGATCTCCATCTTCATGGACTCCAGCAGGACGAGGGTGTCGCCCTCTCGGATCGCGGCGCCCTCCTGGGCCACGATCTGGAAGACGGTCGACACCATCTCCGCGAGCACTTCCTCTGCCATGGCACCCCTCTGGTCGGTTCCGGCCGTGTATCCGCTGACGGTCGAGCCAATCACACGTGAAACAATGACGCTCGATCAGAAGGAGGATACCCATGGGTAAGCGTGGTCGTAAGAAGCGTGGACGCAAGAAGAGTGCCGCCAACCACGGCAAGCGTCCCAACGCCTGACCGTTAGGTACCGCTGAAAAATGCGGAGCGGCATGCCATCTCGACGATGGCGTACCGCTCCGCATTTCGGTCAGGCTTCGCGCGTCGTCTCGGTGATGGTGATCGAGCGGCGCAGTTCCAGGGTGAGGCGCTCGCGCAGGGAGTCGGGGGCGCGGTCGCCGCCGCACTTGCGGCTGAGCAGGCGCTTGAGCTTCTCCTCCAGGCCGTATGCCTCGATGCACGGCGAGCAGTGATCCATGTGATGCCGTAGCCGCTCGCGCGTGGCGTCGTCGCATTCACCGTCGAGCATGAGCCAGACGTCGGCGAGCACCGCCGAGCAATCCAGTTCCATGTCGTCGCCGCTCACTGGCTAACCTCCTGACGCGCGCCGTTCCCGGCTCGGTTCCGGTCGAACCCCCGTTCGTGCGCTACATCGGCCAGCAGCCCCTTCAACTGCTTGCGGCCACGGTGCAGCCGGGACATGACCGTACCGATCGGAGTCCCCATGATCTCGGCAATCTCCTTGTAGGGGAACCCCTCCACGTCGGCGTAGTACACCGCCATGCGGAATTCCTCGGGGAGAGCCTGTAGAGCCGCCTTGATGTCGTCGTCCGGCAGCGCCTCGAGCGCCTCCATCTCGGCCGAGCGCAGACCGGTCGACGTGTGCTCGGCGGTGGACGCCAGCTGCCAGTCGGTGATCTCGTCGGTCGGATACTGCGCGGGCTGGCGCTGCTTCTTGCGGTAGGAGTTGATGTAGGTGTTGGTCAGGATCCGGTACAGCCAGGCACGCAGGTTGGTGCCCTCGCGGAAGGACCGGAAGCCCTGGTACGCCTTGGCGAAGGTCTCCTGCACCAGGTCTTCCGCGTCAGCCGGATTGCGCGTCATGCGCAGGGCCGCGCCGTAGAGCTGGTCCAGCAGCGGGAGCGCGTCGCGCTGGAAACGCTGCGCCAGCTCCGCGTCGGAGGCGCTGCTGCGCACGCCGCCGGAGTCCTCGTCGTCCGCGAACTCGTCGTCGATCGCCACGTCGTCGGGGTTGCCGACGGCCTCGTGCTCGGCGTCGCCCGCGGTGTCTCCGCGCAGGCGATCGGCCGCCAATTCATCGTCGCTCGTCACGCCCGTCCCTTCGATCGCCGTAGCTATCGAATCTACCGTGAGGGGCGGGTCGGCCGGGAATCGCACCGGGCGCTCGTCGATCAGAACCGTCACCGGCACTCTCCTTCGGTCTTGCGCGGAACGGGTGGGTTATCGCATGCAACATGCCGAATCGCCGCCGTGTTCCCACGCGTGCCCTGTGACGACCGGTAATCATCGCGAAAAGGACTGTCGGCCGGTCGGAACCAGGCCCTAGGGTGAGCCGCATGGCAGGCGCTTCGACCCCGGCGATCCGGACCCTGACCCAGGCCCGGGTCGAGCATCGCGTGCACTCCTACGCCCACGACCCGCGGGCCGACTCCTTCGGCGCGGAGGCGGTCGCGAAGCTGGCCGTCGATCTGGGCGTGGAGCCCGAGCAGATCTTCAAGACGCTGGTGATCGAGCTGTCGACGGGCGCGCTGGCGGTGGCGGTGCTCCCGGTGCCGCGCGCGCTGTCGCTGAAGGCCGCCGCGGCGGCGCTGGGCGCGTCCAAGGCGGCGATGGCCGACCGCGGCAAGGCCGAACGCACCACCGGCTATGTGCTGGGCGGCATTTCGCCGCTGGGGCAGAAGCGCGCGCTGCCGACGGTGGTGGACGCCTCGGCGCTGCGCTGGGACCGGATGCTGTGCAGCGGTGGGCGGCGCGGGCTGGAGATCGAGCTGGCGCCCGCCGATCTGGTCCGGCTCACCGGGGCCACGACCGCCGCGGTCGCCACCTCCTGAGCCGCTGACCTGCGGGAATCGGCTGGTAATGCAGAACACACTTGTTTTGGGGGCTTTGCGCCCACATACTTGCTGAGTACAACTAGTTGGTGTGCACAAACAAATGGATCCCCGCCAAAAGCACGCGGGGAACAAGGGTTGAAGAGCACGCGGGAAGAAGGTTCACGCGTGTGAAGAAATAGCTCATACAGGGAGGTAACGGCCCCATGGACGGCGACGCGGTGATCGATCTGATCGCCCAGCAGCTGATCCGCCTGGGCAGGATCCGGGAGCGGACCAATGCCCAGCTTGCGGCGGCCGCCAAGGGGGAGGTCGAGCTCGCGGCGTACGGGATCATCTTCCGGCTGCTCTGCGACGGCCCGATGCGATCGGGCGCGCTGGCCGAGGCGATGTTCTCCGACGCGTCCACGATCAGCCGGCAGGTGGCGAGCCTGGTCAAGAAGGGGCTCATCGAGCGGCAGGCCGATCCGGCGGACGGGCGGGCCAGCGTTCTGGTCGTCACCGACGCCGGGCGGGCGCAGGCCGCCGAGATCCGCCGCCGCCGCAACGAGACGCTCGACCGCGTCCTGGCCGGATGGGACCGGGACGAGCGGGCGCAGTTCGGCACGCTGCTGCGCCGTTTCGTCGACGACTACGAGACCGCGCGACCGGCCATCCTCACCCTGCATTCGAACGTGAAAGACTCTGCGACGGAGAAAGATTCGTGACAACGGCAACCACTACCGACAATAGATCGGAGGGCACCGGGTTCAGTCATCGGCAGATCCTGGTGATCATGAGCGGCCTGATCCTCGGCATGCTGCTCGCCGCCCTCGACCAGACCATCGTGTCCACCGCGATCCGCACCATCGCCGACGACCTGCACGGCTACTCGCTGCAGGCGTGGGTGACCACCGCATATCTGATCACCGCCACCCTGGCGACGCCGCTGTACGGCAAGTTGTCGGATATGTACGGGCGCAAGCCCTTCTACCTGGCCGCGATCTCGATCTTCGTGATCGGCTCGCTGGCCTGCTCGTTCGCCCAGTCGATGTACGAACTGGCCGCGTTCCGCGCGCTGCAGGGCCTGGGCGCCGGTGGCCTGATGTCGCTGGCGCTGACCATCATGGGCGATATCGTCAGCCCGCGCGAGCGCGCCCGCTACCAGGGCTACTTCCTCGCCGTGTTCGGCACCTCCAGCGTGATCGGCCCGGTGCTGGGCGGCCTGTTCGCCGGTCAGGCCAGCATTCTCGGTGTGTCCGGCTGGCGCTGGGTGTTCCTGGTGAACGTGCCGGTCGGCGTCGTGGCCCTGATCGTGGTGTCGCGGGTGCTGCGCCTGCCGAAGCGGCCGCACCCGGGCGTGCGCATCGACTGGTGGGGCGTGCTCATGCTGGCCGTCGGCATCGTGCCGCTGCTGGTCGTGGCCGAGCAGGGCCGCCAATGGGGTTGGGGCAGCACCAATTCGGTGATCTGCTACGTGATCGGGGTGCTCGGCGTGCTCGCGTTCATCGCGGTCGAGGCGAAGCTGGGTGATGTGGCGCTGATCCCGCTGCGGATGTTCAAGAACTCGACCTTCGCGCTCGGCGTGATCATCTCGTTCGTGGTCGGCGCGGCCATGTTCGGCGGCATCAGCCTGCTGCCGCAGTACCTGCAGGTGGTGCGGGGCTCCAGCCCGACCGTCGCCGGTCTGCAGATGCTGCCGATGGTGATGGGCATGATGACCGGTTCGATCATCGCGGGGCAGCTGATCTCGCGCACCGGCCGCTACCGGATCTTCCCGGTGATCGGTTCGGCGCTGCTGACGGCGGGACTGTTCCTGCTGCACTTCGTGAATGCCGACAGCCGCCTGTGGCTGGTGATGATCTTCATGGCGATCACCGGACTGGGCCTGGGCAATCTCATGCAGCCGCTGACGCTGGCGATCCAGAACGCGCTGCCGCCGAAGGATATGGGCGTGTCCACCGCGGCAGCGACCTTCTTCCGGCAGATCGGCGGCACGCTGGGTGTGGCGGTGTTCCTGTCCATCCTGTTCGCCCAGCTGACCCCGAACATCAGCGGCGAGATGCGCGCGGCCGCAACGCAGCCCGCGTATCAGCAGGCGGTCGTCGCGGGCGTGCACAGCGCCAACCCGGCCGACGCGGCGCTGTCGAAGGGCCTGGCCGCGCACGACATGTCGGCGGCGGGCAGCGTGATGAGCGACAGCTCGGTGATCCAGCACCTGAACCCGACGCTGGCGCGGCCGTTCAAGGTCGGCTTCGCCGAGTCGATGTCGACGGTGTTCCTGTCGGTGACCGGCCTCGCGGCCATCGCCCTGGTCCTGGTGCTGTTCTGGAAGGAGGTGCCGCTGCGCACCGCGGGCGGCATCCAGGCCAGCGGCGAGTCCCGGGCCGGGGAGCGGGAGACGGTGCGGGCGGGACACGCGCACTCACAGGCATAAATCGCATAAAACGCTCAAAACACACCGACGGGTATGCGTTACTGAACGCGCCGAACCTTCGACCCCGAGGATGTGATGCGAAATGTCTCAGCGACAACCTGTCCGCACCATGATCGTCGCCGTGTCGGGCGGTGTGCTTCTCGCGCTCGGATCCGGCGTGCCGGGCGCGGTCGCGGCGAATGCCGCGCCCGCGCAGCCGGTGACCGGCTCCGACTATCCGTTGGGCGGAAGCCCGCGGTTCCCGATGGGTAACGGCGCACAGGGCGAGCAGGGGCAGCGGAACAGGCAGGCCGAGAAGGCGGAACACCTGGGCGGCAGCGCGTTCGACCAGGCGATCGACTTCGGCGTCGGCCTGGTGAAGTGCGGGGCGAACATCGTCACCGATGCGGTCGACTGCCCTCTGTGAGCCGGTCAGAGCAGGCTGATCTGGCCCGCCTGCTCGGCGCTGCCCGCGTCGATATCGGCCAGTAGCTCGGGCCCGTTGTTGCGGACGCTGTTCACCAGCGCGGGCACCGGGCGCGCCACGATGCCGGAAACCGCTTCCGGCGCCGGGGTTTCCAGCAGCTCGAGCGGCGCCGGATGGTCCGGGTCCAGCCAGGCGGTCCAGTGTTCGCGCGGCATGGGCAGCGGCATGCGGTCGTGGATGCGGGTCAGGTCGCCGACCGCATCGGTGGTGAGGATGGTGCACGACAGCAGCGGATCCATATCGGGCCGGTCGCGGTCGCGCCAGACCGACCACAGGCCCGCCATGTACAGCCGGGAGCCGTCGGCACTGGACATGTAGAACGGCTGCTTGACCGCCTTGCCCTTGGCGGCCGGGTCGCCCTCGACCACCCACTCGTACCAGCCGTCCATCGGAACCAGGCAGCGGCGCTTCTTGACCGCGTCGCGGAAGGATGCCGTGGTGGCGGCCTTGTCGGCGCGGGCGTTGAACAGCGGCTTGCCCTTGACCGGGACGCCGGGCTCGGCGGCCTTGGTCCACACCGGGATCAGGCCCCAGCGCATGCGCCGGATGCGCAGCCGCGGATCGTCGTCCGGATGGTCGCGGTCGTGGCGCTCGACGACGGTCAGCACCCGGTTGGTGGGCGCGACGTTGTAGTTGGGACCGGCGGCGGAGTCGTCCGTCTCGTCGAGGGCGTCGAGGTCGGCCGCGAGGCGGCCCGGGTCGACGGTGGTCGCGTATCTCCCGCACATGGTGCCCATGCTGCCACCGGGCACCGACAGGGCCGTGGCCGAAACGTGGAGAACTTGGCCGAATTTCCAACTGACGGCGGCCGACTTCACATCTATGGTGTGAGAGCTTCGTGCCATAACTTTCTCACTAGGGGTCGCTGCGATGTCCACCACCGAGTCCACCGCCACCGCTCGAGAAACCACACTGACCTCGGTCGACCCGGCCACCGGCGCGGTCGTGGCCACGCATCCGATCGCCGACGAGGCCGCGGTGCGCGCGGCCGTCGCCCAGGCTCGTATCGCGGCCGCGACCTGGGGTGCGCTCGGCTACGCCGATCGCCGCCGCCATCTGCTGCGGTGGGGCAGCCGGCTGGTCGCCCGCGCCGACGAATTCTGCGAGCTCATCCACGCCGAGAACGGCAAGCCGCGCGACGACGCCTATCTCGAATTGACGCTGGCGCTCGAGCACATCCACTGGGCGGCGGTGAACGCGGAGAAGGTGCTGAAGCCGAAGAAGGTCTCCCCCGGCCTGCTGATGGCCAACTTCGCGGCCTACATCGAACAGCGACCGCTCGGCGTGATCGGCGTGATCGGGCCGTGGAACTACCCGGTCTACACGCCCAACGGTTCCATCGCCTACGCGCTGGCCGCCGGTAATGCGGTGGTGTTCAAGCCCAGCGAGTACTCCACCAGCATCGGCAACTACTTCGCCCGCGCGTTCGCGGAGGCCAATCCCGAACTGCCCGAGGGTGTTTTCGGCACGGTCAACGGTTACGGCGCGACCGGCGCGGCCCTGGTGCACGCGGGCGTGGACAAGATCGCGTTCACCGGCTCGACCGCGACCGGCAAGAAGATCATGGCCGCGGCCGCCGCGGACCTGACTCCGGTGCTGCTGGAATGCGGCGGTAAGGACGCGGTGATCGTGGCCGCCGACGCCGATATCGCCGCCGCCGCGGACGCGGTCGCGTTCGGCGCCACCATGAACGGTGGGCAGACCTGCGCGGGCGTGGAGCGGGTGTATGTCGACCGGTCCATTCGCGACGAGTTCATCGCCGAGGTGAAGCGGATCCTGTCCAGCGTGCGCCCCGGCTCCGACGCCAAGGCCGCCTACGGCCCGATGACCATGCCGAGCCAGATCGATGTCGTGCGCCGCCACATCGACAACGCGCTGAACAACGGCGGCACCGCGGTGCTGGGCGGGCCGGAATCGGTCAAGGCGCCCTACATCGAGCCGGTGGTGCTCCTCGACACCGACGAGAACTCCGAGGCCGTCCAGGAGGAGACCTTCGGCCCGACGGTCACCATCCGCACGGTGAGCGGCATCGACGAGGCGGTGGAGCTGGCCAACAACTCCCGCTACGCACTGGGTTCGACGGTGTTCTCGCGCAAGCAGGGCCTGGCCATCGCGCGCCGCCTGCGCGCCGGGCAGACCTCGGTCAACTCGGTGCTCGGCTTCGCCGCCATCTCGGCGCTGCCCTTCGGCGGCCTCGGCGACTCCGGCATCGGCCGCATCCACGGCGCCCCCGGGCTGCTGGAATTCACCTCGCCGCACTCGATCGCGGTGCAGCGCTTCGCGATCCCCGGCATGGCCCTGCTCAGCTACGCCCGGACCGAGCGCACCATGAACCTGCTCCGCAAGGTGGTCCCGCTGATCCACGGCCGCCACCGGTAGCCCACCCGAAACATGGCGGTCCGGTGAGAAGTTCGTGGGCTGGCGCATACGGGATCGTCCGATAGGCGAAGATGGGGTGGTGAGTTTCTGGCCCGCGCCCCATACCGACCACCCCGTGCATGCGACCGTGACCCTGCCCGGGTCGAAGTCGATCACCAACCGGGCACTGATCCTGGCCGCGCTGGCCGATCGGCCCTCCACCATCACCGGTGCGTTGCGCAGTCGCGATACCAATCTCATGATCTCGGCGCTGCGCGCGATGGGCACCGAAATCACCGGTGACGCCGACACTCTCGCCGTCACCCCGGCCGCCACGCTGCGCGGCGCCGAGGTGGACTGCGGGCTGGCCGGAACCGTCATGCGGTTCCTGCCGTCGGTCGCCGCGCTGGCCCGCGGCGACGTCGCCTTCTCCGGCGACGACCAGGCCCGGCTGCGCCCGCTGCACACCATCCTGGACGCGCTGCGCCGCCTCGGCGTCGACATCGACGGCGACGCGCTGCCGTTCGTGGTGCACGGCGCGGGCGCGCTGCGCGGCGGCGAGGTCACCATCGATGCGTCCGGTTCCTCGCAGTTCGTGTCCGGTCTGCTGCTGTCGGCGGCCCGGTTCGAGCGGGGCGTCACCGTGCGGCACGAGGGCGAGCCGCTGCCGTCCATGCCGCACATCGAGATGACCGTGCAGATGCTGCGCCAGGCCGACGTGCGGGTCGAGGCGCCGACCGATCCGCGCAAGGAGCAGGTGTGGACGGTCGCGCCCGGCACCGTGCACGCCGTGGACTGGGAGGTCGAGCCGGACCTGTCCAATGCCACACCGTTCCTGGCCGCGGCCGCGGTCACCGGCGGTGAGATGGTCATCCCGCACTGGCCGCAGCTGACCACCCAGCCCGGCGACGTGATCCGCGAGATCCTGGTGCGGATGGGCGCGGAGGTCCGCCGCTTCGACGGCAAACTGACGGTGCACGGGCCGGATCGGCTGGCGGGTATCGATATCGACCTGCACGACGTCGGCGAGCTCGCCCCGACCGTGGCGGCCCTGGCCGCGCTGGCCGATTCCCCGTCGCGGCTGCGTGGCATCGCGCACCTGCGCGGTCACGAGACCGACCGGTTGGCGGCGTTGTCCACCGAGATCAACCGGCTGGGCGGCAAGGTCACCGAGACCGAGGACGGCCTGGACATCGTGCCCGCCCCGCTGCACGGCGGCCCGTGGCATTCCTACGCCGACCACCGCATGGCCACCGCGGGCGCCATTCTCGGGCTGCGCGTCCCGGGCGTGCGGATCGAGGACATCGGCACCACCGCCAAGACGCTGCCCGACTTCGTCGCCCTGTGGGAGGCGATGCTGCACGACTCCGGCGCGGCAGGGGCGCCGCGCTGAGGCGGCGGGAGTACGACGAGTCCGATGTCCGGGTCCGTCCGGGCAGAGGCTCGCGGCCCCGCACCAAGACCCGCCCCGAACACCGGGACGCGGTGACCGCCATGGTCACCGCCGTCGACCGGGGGCGCTGGAGTTGCGTGCTCGACGGCGATCCGGATCGGCCGCTGGTCGCCATGCGCGCCCGCGAGCTGGGCCGCACCCCGATCGTGGTCGGCGATCAGGTGGACGTGGTGGGCGATCTGACCGGCAGGCCCGACACCCTGGCCCGCATCGTGCGGGTGGCCGATCGCCGAACCGTGTTGCGCCGCACGGCCGATGACACCGATCCGTTCGAGCGGGTGGTGGTCGCCAATGCCGAGCGGTTGTTCATCGTGGTGGCGCTGGCCGATCCGCCGCCGCGCACCGGATTCGTGGAGCGCGCCATGGTCGCCGCGTATGCCGGTGGGCTGCAACCGATTCTGTGCCTGACCAAACACGATCTGGCCGCCGAGTCCGATTTCGCCGCGGAATTCCGGGATCTGGATCTCACCATCGTCTATGGCGGCCGCGACGACACTCTGGAGCCGATCCGGGATCTGTTGCGGGACAAGCTGACCTGCCTGCTCGGCCACTCCGGGGTCGGCAAGTCGACGCTGGTGAACCGGCTGGTGCCGGATGCGGAGCGGGCCGTCGGCGAGGTCTCCGGCGTCGGCAAGGGGCGGCACACCTCGACCCAGTCGATGGCGCTGCCGCTGCCGGACGGCGGCTGGGTGATCGACACCCCCGGTATCCGCTCCTTCGGGCTCGCGCACATCACCCCGGACGATGTCATTCTCGCCTTCGCCGATCTGGCCGACGCCATCGAGGACTGCCCGCGCGGCTGCACCCACCTCGGCCCGCCCGCCGATCCGGAGTGCGCCCTGGATCTGTTGCCGGGCAAGGAGCGTCGCGTCGCCGCGATCCGCCACCTGCTCGTCGCGGTGAACTCCAACGATCCCTGGCTGCTCGGCCACGACTGAGGCTCAGTCGGCCCCGGCGTTCAGGGCCAGATCGTTCAGGCGGCGGCGCACCTCGTCGACGAGCATCGGCTCGTCGTTCGGGGCGGCGAGCATGCGTGCGCACTCCTGCGCCGCTGCGGTCGAGCGGGGCAGCATGGCGCGCTCGTAGGCGCGCACGGCCGCGTCGAGTTCGGTGTGCTCCGCGATCGCGCCCCCGAGTTCGGCCCCGTCGTACAGCGCGAGGTTGGCGCCGATTCCGAAGGGCGGCATGAGATGTGCGGCGTCGCCGAGCAGCGTGACGCCCGGAATGTGCTGCCAGGCATGGCCGACCGGCAGGGTGTACAGCGGCCGGTTCACGAAAGGCGCGTCGCCGCACCGGATCAGCGCGCGCAGGGTGTCGTGCCAGCCGTCGAGCCGGGCCAGCAGGTGGGTGCGGACGGCCTCGGTGTCGTCGAGGTCCACACCGGCCGCGACGTACCAGTCCGGTGCGTCCTCGAGCGTGACATAGATGTGCAGGCGGCCGCCGCTGTTGCGCTGCACGAAGATCTGCGTCCCCGCGCCCTCCGCGACCATCGTGCCGTGGCCGACGAAACGGGCGAGTTCGGGTTCGCGGCGGTCGGCGTCGTCGATCCGGGTCTCGATGTAGGTCGTGCCCAGGTAGGTGGGCATCGCGTCGGAGAGGGCGGGGCGGACGCGGGAGCGCGCGCCGTCCGCGCCGACGATCAGATCGGCGTCGATGCTGCCGCCGTCGGCGAAACGCAGGCGGGCCGTGCCGTCGGCGCGCGGCGCGACGGTCGCGGCGGCCCTGCCCCAGACCACGGTGTCCGCGGCCACGGAATCCAGGAGCAGCGTGCGGAGTTGGGCGCGGTCGATCTCCGGCGCGAAGCCCTCGCCCTCGGGGCACTGCTCGGACAGCACGGCCGCGGTGATCGGGTCGACCGCGACCATGCGCTCGTCCTCGGGGCGGGCCAGGGCGCGGAATCGGTCGTACAGCCCGCAGGCGCGCATGGCGGCCTGGCCGGTGTCGCCGTGCAGGTCGAGCGTGCCGCCCTGGCCGCGGGCGCGCGGCGAGGTCTCGCGTTCGTAGACGGTGGCTTCGATGCCGTGCAGCCGGAGGGCGCGGGCACAGGCCAGACCGCCCAGACCTGCGCCGACGATGGCGATGCGGGGGTGTGCGGAGTTCATGTCGATGTCCTCTCGAAAACCGGTGACACGGAGGGGGATTCAGGTGTCGAACATCAGGAAACCATAGTCGGTTAAAAACTTCAATCATTAAAATTTCTGATCCGATGAATCGGCTCCGAGCGGATTCGAATCCACCGAATGCCTTGTGGGCCCCATCACAGATAAGTAGCATGCCACTTATTCTTTAAAGCATGTCACCAAGAGCTGTGGCATGCCGTTAGTTCCGCGTGGAGGAAAGATGGACGGTGTAGTCCCCCGGTCCGACGATCGGCTGCGAGCGCGTGCGCTCCGCAAGATCACCCTGCGGGTGGTGCCGCTGCTGATGGTCGGCTACGTCGTCAGCTATGTGGACCGGATCAATGTCGGCTTCGCCAAGTTCGGGATGGACAAGACGTTCGGCCTGAGCGCCACCCAGTACGGGTTCGTCGCCGGAATCTTCTTCGTCGGCTACATTCTCGCCGAGGTGCCCAGCAATATCGTCATGTCCAGGGTGGGCGCGCGGCTGTGGCTGAGCCGAATCCTGGTGACCTGGGGGCTGATCGCCGCCGCGACGGCCTTCGCGCCGAACTTCGCGACGGTGTGCGCGCTGCGGTTTCTGCTCGGCGTCGCCGAGGCCGGATTCTTCCCGGGCATCATCGTGTACCTCACCCGCTGGTATCCGAATGCCGAACGCACGCGGGTGATTTCGACGGTGATGGTGGCGATTCCGGTGGCCAGCGTGATCGGCGGCCCGCTCAACGGCTGGATTCTGGACACCCTCGACGGCGCATGGGGGCTGTCGGGCTGGCGCTGGGTGTTCATCGTGGGCGGGGTTCCGGCGATCGTGCTCGGGGTGGCGTTCTTCCTCGCCCTGACCGAGACGCCCGCGCACGCGCGCTGGCTCACCGATTCCGAAAAGGCTTGGCTCACCGAGACATTGGCGGCCGAACACGCCGAACGCGCGGCCGCCGCACCCGCCGGGCACCTGGCCGCGCTGCGCAGCGGGAAGGTGATCGCGTTGTGTGCGGCCTATTTTCTGCTGCTGTGCGGGGCGTATCCGCTGACGTACTGGATGCCCTCGGTGATAGAGAAGGCCGGTCACGGGCTGAGCGGCATCCAGGTGGGCTGGCTGTCGGCGGTGCCGTTCCTGGCGGCCGCGATCTGCATGTACGGCACCGGGCGGCTGGTGCGCGACGAGCGCTCGGCGCGGCCGGTGCTGATCGCGCTCGCCGTCTCGGTGGCGGCGTTCGCGATCACTGCGGTCCGGCTCGACGCTCCGGCGGTGGCTTTCGTGACGATCACCGTGGCGACCATGGCGGCGCAGACCGCGAAGCCGCTGTTCTGGAGCGTGCCGACCGGGTATCTGGCCGGGGCGGGCGCGGCCAGCGGGATCGCGCTGATCAATTCGCTGGGCAATGCGGCCGGATTCGTCAGTCCCTATGCCTTCGGCTGGATTCAGGACGCCACCGGCGGCGATACCGGACCGGCGATGAGCGTGATGATCTTCGCCAATGTGGCGGCGTTCGGGGTGCTGGCCGTGCTGGCATCCGGCGTGGGGTGTGGGGCCACACCTGGTGAGCGACTACGCTGAACACTCGCCCGGGGCACCCGGCCGTGGGCGGGTCACCATTTGCTCGTCGGGTTTCCACGAAGAGGTCTCGTGTCGCAGGATGTGCCAGCAGACAGCAAGTCCGAGCAGATCGCCGAGGATATTCGCGACGCGATCCGGCAGGGACGGCTCGAGCGCGGCGTGCTGTACTCCTCGCGCGAGCTCGGCGAAATGTTCGGCGCCTCGCGGACTCCCGTGCGCGAGGCCCTGCTGAAGCTGGCCGATCTGGGCCTGGTGCGCATCGAACGCAATCGCGGCGCCCGGGTGGTCGGCCAGGACGGGCGCGGCATCGTGGACCTGTGCAGCCTGCGGGTGCTGCTGGAGCCGCCCGCCTGCCGCAGCGCCGCGGCGGTGATGACCAGCCGCGACGACGAGGCGATGCTGGCCGAGTACCGGATCATGGAGCGGCTCGCCGACGGCGGCCCGGAATACTTCGCCGCCGACGAGCGGCTGCACGAGCTCATCCTCGCCGCCAGCGGTAATCGCCGACTGGCCAAGTTCGTTCGCGAGCTGCGCCAGACGCTGACCCTCGACGGCCGCCACAGCGTCCCGCGCTACCAGCCGGTGGAAACCGCCCTGCGCGACCACCGCGACATCATCGACGCCCTGCGCAAACGCGACGGCCTCGCCGCCGAACGCGCCATGCGCCTGCACCTGGTCCGCTCCGGCGACCTCCTCGTCGCCCACAGCAGCGACAACGACCGCGGCCTGGTCGCCGAATGGCGGCGCTGGGTGTCGGTCTCGGTGCCCGAGGGCGAGCAGATCACTTACTGATCCCGGCCAAAAGCATGCCGGGATGACAGAAATCGGCATGCCGGGATGACGGAAATTGGCATGCCGGGATAAGAAGGCCCAACGCCCCTGGCCCCCTCTCAGTCACCCGCCCTCCCCCATGATCCCGGCTGCGCCCACAGTCGATCCCGGCATGCTTGCCCATAGTCGATCCCGGCACACTCGTTCACAGTCGATCCCGGCATGCTTGTTCATAGTCGATCCCGGCATGCTCGTTCACAGTCGATCCCGGCGTGCTTTTGGCCGGGATCTAGTTGCATGCCACTCATAATAACTAGTATGTTTCCAAGCATTGGTGAGCTGCCACCAGGTGGCTGATCCGGAAAGGACATGCTGTGGACCTCACTTCGTACGCATCGGCGGTGGCCCGGGGGATATGGGCGGCGCGGGTCGATCTGGTCGGGTATGTGCCCTCGGTCAGTGTCGCGCCGGTCATCTCCGCTCTGGTCGAGTCCAGTGGCGGGGCGGACGGGCGGTCGGAGACCGTGTTCGCGCTGTCGCGGGAGGAGGAGGCCGCGGGGGTGCTCGGGGCGTTGCCGCTGGCCGGGCGGTTCGGGGCGATCGTCATGCAGGACAACGGGTTCGGGAATGCGCTGACGGCGCTGACCACGTTCAACCTGGCCTACCACCTGCCGCTGCTGATCGTCGCGAACACCCGCGGCGGCCTCGGCGAGTACAACTCGATGATCCACACGTTCAGCCAGCACGTGCCGGGCCTGCTGTCGCGGCTCGGCCTGCCGGTCTTCGAGATCGACCGGCGCAGTGCGGCTTCGGACTGGGAGGCGGTGGTCACCGAGGCCGGTGCGCACGCGCGCATGACCTACCGGCCCGCGGTCGTGCTGGCGCACTTCTGGAATACCGACGGAAAGGCGGCCTGATCGTGCGGCGCATCGATGCCCTGCGGGTGCTCGCCGAACACACCGAGACGCTGCCGGTGGTGGTGACCTGCGCGGCCTCCAGCCGGGAACTCGCCGCCGTCGCCGACCGGCCCAACCACCTGTACCTGCTCGATTCCATGGGCCTGGCCGGTTCGGTCGGCACCGGGCTCGCGCTGGCCGTCGCGGATTCCGCGGTGCCGAAGGTGGTCACCGTCGAGGGCGACGGCTCGCTGCTGATGAACCCGAATGTCCTTCCCACGGCGGGCTTTCTGCGCCCGGACAAGCTGGTGCTGGTGCTGCTGGACAATGCCGTCTACGGGGCCACCGCCGACCTGCCGACCTACGCCGACCGCATCGACCTGGGGCGGCTGGCCGAGGCGGCGGGGTGGACGGTCCGCCGCGCCGCGAACGCGGACGACTTGCGCACCGGCCTGGCGGAGGTCCTGGCGCTGCCCGGGCCGACGCTGCTGCATGTGCGCCTGGCGGCGGGCAATGCGCCGAATGTGCCCAAGCTGCTGGCGGATCCGGTGGTGCTGGGGCGTCGCTTCCAGGACTGGCTGGCCGCCCGCATCGCCACCCCCGCGGAGGTGCGGCCGTGATCACCACCGTCGACCCGGCGAACGGAAAGCCGCTCGCCACTTACCCTTTCACCACCGAGGACGAACTGGCGGCACGGCTTCGAGACGCCGCCTCCACCTCGCGCGTGGATGACATCGACACGCGCGCAGCACAATTCCGCCAGCTCGCCGATCTGCTCCGCGCACAGCGGCAGGACCTGGCCGCGCTCGTCACCGCAGAGATGGGCAAACCGATCGGCCAGGCCCACGCGGAGATCGACAAGTGCGCCTTCGCCTGCGACCACTACGCCGATCGCCTGCCGGACCTGTTGACACCGCAGCGGGTCGACGTGGCGCCCGATACCGCCCTGGTCCGATTGCGCCCGCTGGGCGTGCTTCTCGCGATCATGCCGTGGAATTACCCGTTCTGGCAGGTGATCCGGTCGATGGTGCCCGCGATCGCGGTCGGGAACACGGTGCTGCTCAAGCACGCCGACACCGTCTCCGGCAGCGCGCGGGCGGTGCAGCGGCTGTTCGACGCCGCCTTCGGCCCCGGCACGCTGACCAGCGTGCTGCTGCCGCCGGATCGGATCGGGCCGCTCATCGACGATCCCGCCGTCGCCGGGGTCGCCTTCACCGGCAGCAACCGGGTGGGCGCGCTGGTGGCCGAGCGCGCCGGGCGGGCCGTCAAGAAGACGGTGCTCGAACTGGGCGGATCCGATCCGTTCGTGGTGCTGGCCGATGCCGACATCCCCGCGGCGGCCGCCGCGGCGGTGCGGTCGCGCTTCCTCAATACCGGGCAGAGCTGCATCGCGGCCAAGCGAATCATCGTGGAGCGCACCGTCTTCGACGATTTCGTGGACGCGATGACGGTCGAGCTCGACGGCCTGGTCTACGGCGAACCGGCCGAGCCCGGCACCGATATCGGCCCGATGGCCCGCATCGATCTGCGCGACGAGCTACGGCGGCAACTGGATCGGACGCTGGCCGACGGCGCGCGCCTGCTGTTCGGCGGGGCCGCCGACGAGCGGCCCGGGGCCTGGTTCCCGCCGACCCTGATCCGGGTACCCGACCCGAATTGTGTTGCGTTCCAAGAGGAGACGTTCGGGCCGCTGGGCGCGGTGCTGCCGGTGGACTCCGTGGACGCCGCCGTCGCGGCCGCGAACGCCTCCGTCTACGGCCTGAGCTGTTCGATCTGGGGCCGCGACCCGGAGCGGCTGGGATCTGTGGCCGACCGGGTCGCCGCCGGATCGGTCTTCGTCAACCGGATCTCCGAATCCGATCCCCGGCTGCCGGTCGGCGGGGTCAAGGCCAGCGGGCACGGCCGCGAACTCGGCGCCTACGGGGCCGTGGAGTTCGCCAATATCCAGGCGGTGCGCACCGCCGAAACCCCGAGGAGCACCCGATGACGATCGCCCGAATCGACACCCGCGTGGTGAGCGTTCCGGTGGCCAAGGCGACCCGAATGTCCAACCGCGACTTGAACTCCCGGCATTACCTGCTGGTCGAGATCACCGACGACACCGGCGTCACGGGCATCGGCTACACCTACGCCGGGACCGCGGGCGGCCCGCTCACCCGGCGCGCGGTCGACGATCTGCTCGCACCGGTGTACCTCGGCGGCGATCACGACGACGTGGTGGGACTGTGGGGGCGGGCCTATCAGGAGGCGCTGCTGGAGGGACGGCGCGGGACGGTGGTGCGCGCGCTGTCGGCGATCGATATCGCGCTGTGGGATCTGCGGGCCAAGCGCGCCGGGCTGCCGCTGGTGCGCCTGCTGGGCGGCGCGACGACCGAGCTGCCCGCCTACGCCTCCGGCGGCTACTACCGGCCCGACGAGGGCGAATGGACCGCCGCGGTGGTCCGGGAGATCGAATTCAATGCGTCCCAGGGGTTCACCGATCACAAGATCAAGGTGGGCGGCCTGTCCGTGGCCGAGGACGCCCGCCGGGTGGCCGCCGCGGTGCGGGCGGTCGGCGACACCGGACGGCTCGCGCTGGACGCCAACAATGCCTACCGCAGCGTGCGGGAGGCCCGCGAGGCGATCGAGACCTTCGAGCGCGCGGCCGGGGACACGCCCCTGTGGTGGTTCGAGGAACCGCTGTCCCCCGAGGCGATCTCGGGCCACGCCGAGCTGGCCCGGCGGATCCGCACCCCCGTCGCCACCGGCGAGATCCACCAGACCCGGTGGGAATTCCGGGAACTCATCGAATCCGGCGCGGCCGCGATCCTGCAGACCGACGCGGGCGTGTGCGGTGGCGTGACCGAATGGCTGCGCATCGCGCACACCGCCGATTCCTTCGGGCTGCAGATGGCGCCGCACTGGCATCACAACCTGCACGCGCACCTGTGCGGGGCGGTGTCGAACACGCTGGTGGTCGAGTATTTCGCGAGGGAGAAGGGCATCTACAACTTCGAGCAGCTGCTGACGCCGGAAACTCGGCTGTCCTATGGCGCCAATCGCGTCGCGATCGGGGACCGGCCGGGACTGGGTATCGAGCTCGACGCCGAGATGGTCACGAAATACGAACTGGGCGAATAGGTTTCGCTACTTCCGCAGGGTGGCCAGGGTGGCGGTCACCGACTGCCGCAGGGCGTCGGTGATCTCCTGCCGCGACACGGTGGATCCGGACAGCCCGAAGCCGTACCAGTCCTGGTACATGGTCATCCACCCCTCGCGCACATTGAGACTGACGTCGAAGTCGGAGCCCGAGGTGTACCGGATGTCGTAGTACGCCTCGTCGCCCAGGCCGCTCACCCGCTGCACCTGGGTGGGACCGGCGTCGGTGTCGTTCGAGGCGGCGGTGTCCGCGTCGGCCGCGAATTCCGGTGCCGGATCGGTCTTCTTGTGCAGCGTCACGCTGGTGTAAAGATTCGTATTGTCGTAGCGGTCGGTCGAGACCGCCGGTTTCAGCTTGCTGGAACAGCCCATCAGATCCCGCACGGGGTGCTGAGATCCGTGATGGGTGTCGTCGCTCGGCGAATGGGAGAAATGCACCGACGTGAACGGCGAAATATCCAGCGCCGAGCACAGATCGTCGATGTAGTGGTACCCGCGCAGATCCGGCGACGCCGCCCCGCTCCCACCGAAACCGCCCGTCGCCACCACCGCCGCACCCCACACCACCGACGCGACCACGACACCACCGAGCCCCCACAGCCAGCCCCGACCACCCCGCCGCCCGATCGCGGGCAGCGGCCCGTAACCCCCGACCCCCATCGGCGCCTGCCCGGAGAACTGCGGCGGCGGCTGCGCCCCGACCCCGTGCCCCCATGGGTCCCCCGGTTCACTCATATCGCGAACCTACCACCGGAGGACTCACCCGACAGGCCCGAATCGGCAGGACACCTAGTCGGTGCTTCCAGTCGAAACTACTTGTGCCGCTTGGACTTCGGGGCGCGGGACTGGCGGGATTCGGCGCGGGCGGCCTCGCGGCGCTCGCGGCGGGTGCGGCCGTCGTCGGTGCTGTGGCGGCCGCCGTACTCCTCGTCGTCGGAGTGGACGGCGCGGTGGCCGCCCTCGTCCGGGCCCGAGTAGCTCAGGCCGCGCGGGCCGGAGTTGTCGATGCCCTTGGCGCGCAGGGGCGCCGGGGCGGCCGCGCCGTTGGTCGGGAGTTCGTCGGTCGGCGGCCCGGAGGGGTCGGCCATGGCGCCGACCGGCGAGCGCAGGCCCGGATCGACCGCGACGCCCGGCGCGGGCGCCTGCTGCACCTCGACCTGCAGGTTGAACAGGAAGCCGACCGACTCCTCCTTCAGGCCCTCGAGCATGGCCGCGAACATGTCGAAACCCTCGCGCTGGTACTCCACCAGCGGATCGCGCTGCGCCATGGCGCGCAGGCCGATGCCCTCCTTGAGGTAGTCCATCTCGTAGAGGTGCTCGCGCCACTTGCGGTCCAGCACCGACAGCAGCACCTGGCGCTCCAGGTTGCGCATGCTGCCCGCGCCGGCCAGCTCGTCGATCTCCTTCTCGCGGCGCTCGTATGCCTGGTGGGCGTCGTCGAGCACGGCGTCGAGCAGCTCCTCGCGGCTCAGGTCGCCGATCTCGCCGGACTCGTTCTCGCCGGTCAGATCCTTGTAGTCGATGCCGACCGGGTACAGCGTCTTCAGCGCGGTCCAGAGCTTGTCCAGGTCCCAGTCCTCCACGTAGCCCTCGGCGGTGGCGCCG
Organism: Nocardia terpenica; assembly: GCF_013186535.1. Taxonomy (NCBI): domain Bacteria; kingdom Bacillati; phylum Actinomycetota; class Actinomycetes; order Mycobacteriales; family Nocardiaceae; genus Nocardia; species Nocardia terpenica. Next base: position 1,327,132 of record NZ_JABMCZ010000003.1, on the reverse strand, counting down.
TTGACGTACGCGGTGACCACGGCGGTGATCATTTCCTGAACCTGGCCCTCCATGTCCTCGCCGGACAGGATGCGCTGGCGCTCCGCGTAGATGACGGTGCGCTGCTGGTTCATCACCTCGTCGTACTTCAGAACGTTCTTGCGGATTTCGAAGTTCTGCTGTTCGACCTGGGTCTGGGCGCTCTTGATGGCGCGCGAGACCATCTTGGCCTCGATCGGCACGTCGTCGGGCAGGTTGAGCCGGGTCATGATCGACTCCAGCGCGGCGCCGTTGAAGCGCCGCATCAGCTCGTCGCCCAGCGACAGGTAGAACCGCGACTCGCCCGGGTCGCCCTGGCGGCCGGAGCGACCGCGCAGCTGGTTGTCGATGCGCCGCGACTCGTGCCGCTCGGTGCCCAGCACATACAGGCCGCCCGCCTCGCGCACCTTGTCGGCGTCCTCGTCGACCTGCTGCTTGACCTGCTCGAGGGCGGGCAGCCAGTGCGCCTGGTACTCGTCCGGGGTCTCCACCGGGTCCAGGCCCTGACGGCGCAGCAGGATGTCGGCGATGATGTCGGGGTTGCCGCCGAGCACGATGTCGGTACCGCGACCGGCCATATTCGTCGCCACCGTGACCGCGCCCGGGCGGCCCGCCTCGGCGATGATCTCGGCTTCCTTCTCGTGGAACTTGGCATTGAGCACGTTGTGCGGAATGCCGCGCTTGGTGAGCAGCTTCGACAAATACTCCGAGCGCTCCACCGAGGTGGTGCCGATCAGCACCGGCTGGCCCTTCTCGTGGCGCTCGGTGATGTCGTCGGCGACCGCGGCGAACTTCGCCTCCTCGGTCTTGTAGATCAGATCGGACTGGTCGTCGCGGATCATCGGCTTGTTGGTCGGGATGGGCACCACGCCCAGGCCGTAGATCGAGTGCAGCTCGGCCGCCTCGGTCTCGGCGGTGCCGGTCATGCCGGACAGCTTGTCGTAGAGGCGGAAGTAGTTCTGCAGCGTGATGGTGGCCAGCGTCTGGTTCTCCGGCTGGATCTCCACGCCCTCCTTGGCCTCGATGGCCTGGTGCATGCCCTCGTTGTAGCGGCGGCCCACCAGGATTCGGCCGGTGAACTCGTCGACGATGATCACTTCGCCGTTGCGGACGATGTAGTCCTTGTCGCGGACGTAGAGTTCCTTGGCCTTGACGGCATTGTTCAGGTAGCTGACCAGCGGCGAATTCGCGGCCTCGTAGAGGTTGTCGATGCCCAGCTGATCCTCGACCAATTCGACACCGGCCTCGTGCACGCCGATGGTGCGCTTCTTGATGTCGACCTCGTAGTGCACGTCCTTCTTCAACAGCGGTGCGATGCGCGCGAATTCGGCGTACCACTTCGAGGAGGCGTCGGCCGGGCCCGAGATGATCAGCGGGGTGCGGGCCTCGTCGATGAGGATGGAGTCGACCTCGTCGACCACGGCGAAGTTGTGCCCGCGCTGGACCAGATCCTCCAGCGAGTGGGTCATGTTGTCGCGCAGGTAGTCGAAGCCGAACTCGTTGTTGGTGCCGTAGGTGATGTCGGCGCCGTAGGCGGTCCGGCGCTCGGCCGGGCTCATGCCGGACAGGATGACACCGACGTCCAGGCCGAGGAAGCGGTGCACGCGGCCCATCCACTCCGCGTCGCGCTTGGCCAGGTAGTCGTTGACGGTGACGACGTGCACGCCCTCGCCGGACAGGGCGTTGAGATAGGCGGGCAGCACACAGGTCAGGGTCTTGCCCTCACCGGTCTTCATCTCGGCGATATTGCCGATGTGCAGGGCCGCCCCACCCATGACCTGAACCTTGTAGTGCTTCTGGTTGAGCACCCGCCACGATGCCTCGCGGGCGGTGGCGAACGCCTCCAACAGCAGCTCGTCCAGGGACTCGCCGTCGGCGAAGCGCTCGCGGAACTCGACGGTCTTGGCCCGCAGTTCGGCGTCGGTGAGATCGGCGTACTCGTCTTCCAGGGCGAGGACCTCGTCGGCCAGGCGCGCGAGCCGCTTGACCACGCGGCCCTCACCAAAACGTAGCAACCTCGTCAGTGTCAGAGCAGGCACGGGTCTCGTCAGTCCTCTGGTCGATGTTGAAGGTCTTCACACCCCGGTGGGGTAGGTCCGGTGTGGGCGCGGCGCGCCGCAAGGTTCATGGTAATGCGGCCCCCATGGTAGGCGCCGGGCGCTTGCTCACCGCAGTCGCAGGGCCGCCAGCCGCCAGCCGCCGCGCCAGGCCACGATCCGGGCGGCCATCGCGAAATGCCGGTCGCCGCGATCGTAGCCGCCGCACACCTCGACCGCCGCCGAGGTCACGAAAGTCGCCCGGACCGAGACCAGTACCGCCGGGCCCAGGTGGCGGCCGCCGCCGGTGCGCAGCAGGGTCTCGACCGCGGCCACCACGGTAGGGGTCGCGAGCGGGCGCAACTGCGTCACCGGGCGGCGCCCGTCCAGCACCTCGAGCACCGCGCGCATCGACCGCTCGGCGAAACGCGTTGCCGCCGAAGCCGTTTCGTCCGGGGTGCCGGACGACGCGGAGCGCCCGTCGTGCGGTGACCGGCGGGCGGCGGCGTACTCTCGCACCGCCGCGCGCGGTGCGGTGCGGCGGCGGCAGGGCGGCGGCGGACCCGGTTCCGCCGGTGCACCGGCGGCCAGCGGCGGCTCGAAACCCGGTGCGCGCGACAGCGACCCACGGCGGTCGGCGCGATGTTCCCGTCGAGTCGGCACGGCACTCCCCCTTGACAATCGACTCCCCTCGGCACGAAGCGGCCCCAGCATCGCACGGAAGCCGCTGCGAGCGCGGAATTTCCATCGGTAGGGCGAAAAGCGCCACACCCCGACGCCGAATCGCGTGCCTGACGTGACAATGGAGCGGGTATCGGAAGGAGCACCGGGCAGCGTGATCACGAGACTGACGCCGCAGGACGCGTCGTTCCATCGGCTCGAGTCGAGCAGCAATCCGATGCACATCGGCTCCCTCGCGATCGTGCGCGGCACCTCGCCCGGGCAGCCGCCGCTGGACTACGACCGGCTGGTGGACCTGGTGTCGGGCCGCCTGCCGCTGGTGCCGCGGTATCGCCGCAAGGTGCGCGAGATCCCGTTCGCGCTGGGGCGTCCGGTATGGGTGGAGGACAACCGTTTCGACGTCGGCTATCACGTGCGCCGCTCGGCGCTGCCCACGCCCGGCACCGACGAGCAGCTGCACGACCTGGTGGCCCGGCTGGCCTCGCGCCCCCTCGACCACACCCGGCCGCTGTGGGAGATGTATCTGATCGAGGGCCTGTCGGAGAATCGCCTGGCGATCTTCACCAAGACGCACACCGCGCTGGTCGACGGCAGCACCGCGCTCGAGATCGGGCACGTGATCCTGGACGCCGGGCCGTGGCCGCGCGAGGTCGCCGACGACGCCTGGTCCGCCCGCCGCGAACCCGGCGAGATCGAGCTGCTGGCCATGGCGCTGTTCGAGCTGGCCGCCCAGCCCGGCGAGGCGCTCGAGGTGGTGCGGCACGCGAGCGCGAACGCCAACGCGCTCGTGTCGACCGCCGCCAAGGCGGTGGACCGGGTGGTGTCGATGGTGCGCACCGCCGCGCTCGGCACGCCCGACAGCCCGTTCAACACCCCGACCTCCCGCAATCGCCGATTCGACGTGGTGCGGACCGAACTGGAGGACTACCGCCGGATCCGGCGGCGGTTCGACTGCTCGATCAACGACGTGATCCTGGCCGTGGTGACCGGCGCGCTGCGCATCTTCCTGCAGTCGCGCGGCGAGGTGCTCACCGAGTCGGCGGTGCTGCGCGCGGTGGTGCCGATGTCGGTGTATGTCGAAGGGCCGCACGGGGATCGGCTGAAACCGGCCAGCGAGGTGTCCTCGTTCCTGGTCGATCTGCCGGTGGGCGAGCCGAATCCGGTGATGCGGCTGTCGCACATCGCGCACGCCACCGAGGCGCACGCCCGGCACCGCCGCGGCGTGCGCGCCCGCACCCTGGTGCACATGGCCGGGTTCGCCCCGGCGAGCCTGCATGCGATGAGCGTGCGGGCAGCGAGTACCTTCGCAGAGCACACGTTCAATCTGGTGATCACCAACGCGCCGGGTCCGCAGCAGCCGATGTACATCGGCGGCGCGCGGATGCTGGAGATGTATCCGGTGTCGCCACTGCTGCGCAACCAGGCCACGAGTATCGGAATCACGTCCTACGACGGACATGTGTTCTACGGTCTCAACGCCGATCGCGATGCGATGGCCGATATCGGTGTGCTGTCCGCGGCGGTGCGCGAATCCATGGAGGAGATGCTCGGTGCCTGCGTCGAGTGAGGGAAAGCTACGGGTCTACGTCCCGGCGACCATTCCGATGCTGCGGCAGCTGGTGGCCGACCGGGAGCTGCGCGCGATCAACGACACGGCGTTCGCGGTCACCCCCACGCTGCGGGAGGCGTATGCCTCCGGCGACGACGAGGAGCTGGCCGAGGTCGCGATGGGCGAGGCGGCCCGGTCGGCGCTGCGACTGCTCGCCGACGAGCGCGAGGCCGCCGCGCTCCGGTCCGAGGGCGACGACGCCGGGGACGCCGATGCCGCCCCCGGCGACGGGTATTCGAGCCCGGTGTACCGGCGCGCGGTGATCGCCGCCGACGTCACCGGCGCGAGCCTGCGCCCGGACCTCGACGACGCGGTGGTGCGCCTGTCGGCCCCGATCACCTACGACCAGATCGCCTCGGTGCACGTCGACCTCGCCGACGCCGAACCGCAGGTGGCCAAGGCCGTGGACGTCGTCGACGCCGCCGACCTGGGCGACCCCGACGCCGAATTCGTGCTGGGCGACGCCGAGGACCACCAGCTGGCCTGGTACGCCGCGCAGGAGCTGCCGTTCCTGCTCGATCTGCTGTGAGGTCCCGGCGGCGGACGCGCTAACCTACGATGCCGTAACCTTTTGTCGAAGGGTGCGTCGCCAGGCGCGTGAACAGAGGAAATGAGCGTCCGCAGAATGGTCCTGAAATCGGTACAAGGGTTCCGGGAATGGCTGGAGGCTCCGGTCGCCGAGGCCAAGGCGGCCGGCCGGACCCGGCTCGATGCGCTGCGCGGCGCCGCCGCCCGCATCACCACGCCGCTGCTGCCCGACGATTACCTGCACCTGGTCAATCCGCTGTGGTCGGCGCGCGAGCTGCGCGGGCGCATCGTGGATGTGCGCCCGGAGACGGCCGATTCGGTCACGCTGGTGATCAAGCCGGGCTGGGGCTTCGACTTCAAGTTCACCCCGGGCCAGTACATCGGCATCGGCGTGCTGGTCGGCGGGCGCTGGCACTGGCGCTCCTACTCGCTGACCTGTCCCCCCGACTGGACCGATCCGGACAACCGCGCCGAGCGGCTGATCTCCATCGCGGTCAAGGCGATGCCGGAGGGCTTCCTGTCCAGCCACCTGGTCAACGGCGTGCCCGAGGGCACCGTGGTGCGCCTGGCCGCGCCGCAGGGCGGTTTCGTGCTGCCCGAGCCCGCCCCGCCGAAGGTCCTGTTCCTCACCGCGGGCAGCGGGATCACGCCGGTGATGGCCATGCTGCGCACCATGGACCGCCGCGACGGCATCGCCGACGTGGTGCACATCCATTCCGCGCGCACCGCCGACGACGTGATGTTCGCCGCCGAGCTGGCCGACCTGCACGACCGGCATCCGAGCTTCGTCTCGCACCTGCATCTCACCGGCGAGCAGGGCAAGTTCGACCTGGCCACGCTGGACGGCCTCTACCCCGACTGGCGCGAGCGCCAGACCTGGGCGTGCGGTCCGTTGGCCATGCTCGACGACATCGAAAAGCATTGGGCGGCAGCGGATCTGTCCGACCGGCTGCACGTCGAGCGGTTCGAGGTGGAGCGCTCGGCGGCCGGGGAGGGCGGCACCGTGACCTTCGTCCGCACCGGACGCAGCGTCGCGGTGGACGGCGCCACCAGCCTGCTACAGGCCGGTGAGGGCGCGGGCGTGCAGATGCCGTTCGGCTGCCGGATGGGCATCTGCCAGACCTGTGTGGTCACCATCACCGACGGGCACGTGCGCGACCTGCGCAACGGGGTGGAACACCAGGCCGGGGAGAAGGTCCAGACCTGCATCTCCGCCGCCGCGGGCGACTGCTCGCTCGAGGTGTGAGCGCCTATTCATCGGGAGCGGATACCCTCGTCGGTATCCGGCTCGATCCGGTTCGTCGAAGCGAGGCAGTCATCCACCGTGGCCATCACTGACATCAAGGCGTTCGCGCATCTGACCGCGGCCGACATCGAAACCCTGGGACAGGAACTCGACGCGGTCCGCCGCGACGTGGAGCTCTCGCTCGGCGAACGCGACGCGAACTACATCCGGCGCACGATCCGCGCCCAGCGCACGCTGGAGGCCGTCGCGCGCGTGACGCTGGCGGCGAGCCGCAATCGCTGGGCCTGGTTGGCCGGCACCGGCATGCTCTCGGTCGCCAAGATCATCGAGAACATGGAGCTCGGGCACAACATCAGCCACGGGCAATGGGATTGGATGAACGATCCGGAGATCCACTCCTCCACCTGGGAGTGGGATATGACCGGAACGTCCGGCCAGTGGAAGCGCGCGCACAACTACTCCCACCACACCTACACCAACGTGCTGGGCAAGGACGAGGATCTGGGCTTCGGCATCCTGCGGATGACCCGCGACGAGCAGTGGCGGCCGATCCACCTGGTCCAGCCGCTCGCCAACCTCGTCCTCGCCGCGACCTTCGAGTGGGGCATCGCCCTGCACGACCTGTCGGCCGAGAAGGCGCAGCTCGACGTGCCACGCACCCAGGTGCTGTCCGAGCCCAACAAGAGCTTCTTCCGCAAGGCCGGTCGGCAGGTGGCCAAGGATTTCCTGATCTACCCGCTGCTCACCGGCCCGGCCTGGAAGCAGACGCTGAAGGCGAACGCCACGGCGAATCTGGTTCGCAACCTGTGGGCCTACGCGGTGATCTTCTGCGGCCATTTCCCGGACGGCGCCGAGAAATTCACCGAGGAGCAGTTCGCCACCGAGACGCGCGGCGAATGGTATCTGCGGCAGATGCTGGGCAGCGCCAATTTCCAGGCGGGCCCGGCGATGGCGTTCCTGAGCGGCAATCTCTGCTACCAGATCGAGCACCACCTGTTCCCGGACATTCCCAGCAACCGGTATCCGGAGATCGCGGTCAAGGTGCGGGAGCTGTGCGACAAGTACGACCTGCCCTACACCACCGGGTCGCTGGGCAAGCAGTACCTGCTGGCGTTCCGGACCATTCACAAGCTGGCGCTGCCGGACCGGTTCCTGCGCCGCACGGCCGACGACGCCCCGGAGACCTCCTCGGAGCGCAAGTTCAGCGGGCTCGTCCCGGCGCTGCCCGGCGCCGACGGCCGCCACCGCGGGCTGCGCTCGGCGCTGGCCGAGGCCAAGGTGGCGCTGCGCGAGAAGGCCCGCGCCGAACAGGAGGCGCTGCGCGAGGCCCGCGCGGCGCTGCGGGTGAAGGCCCAGGCCGAGCGGGAGGTGCTGCGCGAGGCGAGCGCGGCGCTGCAGGACAGGGCCCGCGAGGAGGGGCAGGTGCTGCGGCGGCGAGCATTGCGCGAGCGGGCGCTGTGGCGGGTGCGGCGGCGGCAGCGGTCGCGACGCCTCGGGGAGTAACGCAGCATAAACCGGTAACGATCACAATGCGGCGTACACCACATTTGTGAATCAATCCACAGGCAACCTACGGAGCCGTAACTTACGGTACTGTAACCGCCATGGCGATCTCGGATGTCAAGGAATACGCCCACCTCACCCCCGAAGATGTGGAAGCGATCGGCGCGGAGCTGGATGCGATCCGCCGCGAGATCGAGGAGTCCCGCGGGGAACGCGACGCGAAGTACATCCGCAACGTGATCCGGCTGCAGCGCGGCCTCGAGATCAGCGGCCGCGCGGTGCTGTTCGCCAGCTTCCTACCGCCGGCCTGGCTGGCCGGTGTGGCGCTGCTGTCCACGGCCAAGATCATCGAGAACATGGAGATCGGCCACAATGTCATGCACGGGCAGTGGGACTGGATGAACGATCCGGAGATCCACTCCTCGTCGTGGGAGTGGGACAACGTCGGCCCGTCCGAGCACTGGAAGATCACCCACAACTACCTGCACCACAAGTACACCAACGTGCTGGGCATGGACGACGACATCGGCTACGGCCTGCTGCGCGTCACCCGCGACCAGCGCTGGTCGCCGTTCTACCTGGGCCAGCCGGTGTACAACCTGCTGCTGCAGATGTTCTTCGAGTACGGTGTGGCCGTTCAGCATCTGGAGCTCGGCAAGCTCGCCAAGAAGAAGTGGGCCGCCGACAGCCCCGAGCGCAAGCAGTTCGAGCAGGACCGGCGCACGGTGCTGAAGAAGGTGGGCAAGCAGGTCGCCAAGGACTACGTGCTGTTCCCGCTGCTCACCGGGCCGTCGTTCCTGTCGACGCTGACGGCGAACCTGGCGGCCAACATCATTCGCAACGTGTGGACCAACGCGGTCATCTTCTGCGGCCACTTCCCCGACGGCGCCGAGAAGTTCACCCGCTTCGACGTCGACAACGAGACCCACAGCGAGTGGTACCTGCGGCAGATGCTGGGCAGCGCCAACATCTCCGGCGGCCCGCTCATGCACTTCATGACCGGCAACCTGTCGCACCAGATCGAGCACCACCTGTTCCCGGATCTGCCGAGCAACCGCCTGGCTCAGATCGCGGTCCGGGTACGGGAGATGTGCGACAAGTACGACCTGCCCTACACCACGGGCTCGCTGCCGGTGCAGTACGCCAAGTCCTGGCGCACCATCATCAAGCTGTCGCTGCCGAACAAGTACCTGCGCCGCACCACCGACGACGCCCCGGAGACCCGCTCCGAGCGCGTCTTCGGCGGCACCGGCACCGTCGACCCGAGCACCGGCCGCCGCCGCGGCCTGCGCACGGCCCTGAAACAGGGCCGCCGCCGCCTCGCCGCGCGCCGCGAGGCCCTCACCGTCGGCTGATCGGTGGCAACTGATTGACTGGGCCCCGTGGTGAGCGAGCCCAGTGTGTACGAGGTGATTCGGCGGCGGCGGGATGTGCGCGCGGAGTTCAGCGGGGAGATCGTCGAGGACGCGACGCTGTTGCGGATTCTCGATGCGGCGCATCGGGCGCCGAGCGTCGGTAACTCCCAGCCGTGGGATTTCGTGATCGTCCGCGATCCGGCGACGCTGGCGGCGTTCGCGGCGCACGTCGCCGACAAGCGCATCGAGTTCCACGACGCGCTGCCGCCGGAACGGGCCCGCACCTTCGAGCCGATCAAGATCGAGGGGATTACCGAGAGCGGCACCGGCATCGTGGTCACCCATGCCGACGAGCGCGGCGGGCCGCAGGTGCTGGGCCGCGCCACGGTCCCCGAAACCGGGCTCTACTCCACGATTCTCGCCATCCAGAACCTGTGGCTGGCCGCCACCGCCGAGGGCGTCGGCGTCGGCTGGGTGAGCTTCTACGACGAGCCCTTCCTCACCGATCTGCTGGAACTCCCGGCGGGCGTGCGCCCCGTCGCCTGGCTGTGCGTCGGCCCGGTCCACGAGCTCCAGGAGGTACCGGACCTGGAACGCTTCGGCTGGCGCAGCCGACGCCCCCTGGATGCCGCCATTCACTGGGAGCGCTATCGCTCCGCGCAGCCCTTCTGAAGCCCTTGATTCCGGCGTGCTTTTGGCCGGAATCCACCGAGAGGTCCCGGCCAAAAGCGCGCCGGGACCACGAAGCGCGCGGCACGCCGGGACCATGGAGTGAGCGCGGCAAGGCCCTCAGACCCGTTCCAGGACGGCGGAGGCGCCGATGCCGCCCGCGGCGCAGATGCCCAGGAGCGCCGTGCTTTTGCCGGTGAGGGCCAGTTCGTTGGCCATGGTGGTGACCATGCGGGCGCCGGTGGCGCCGAAGGGGTGGCCGAGGGAGACCGAGCCGCCGTGGACGTTGAGGATGGCGGGATCGATCTCGCCGACGGCGGTGTCGCGGTCCAGGCGGGTCCGGGCCCACTCGTCGCTGGCGAGGGCCGACAGCACCGATAGCGTCTGGGCGGCGAATGCCTCGTGAATATCCACGAAATCGACGTCGGCGAGCGACATTCCGGCCTTGGCGAGGGCGCGCGGCATGGAGATCGCCGGGCCGATCAGCACCTGATCGGTGGGATCGACGCTCACATAGCTCCAGGAGCGGACCGCGGCCAGCGGCTCGAGGCCCAGCGCGCGGGCCTTCTCCTCGCTCATCAGCAGCACCGCGGCGGCGCCGTCGGTGAGCGGGCTGGCATTACCGGCGGTGACCGTGCCGTTCTCGGCGAACACCGGCGGCAGCGCGGCCAGCTTCGCCACGCTGGTGTTCGCCCGCACCAGGCCGTCGCGGGTCACCGACTTCCCTTCCGGCGTCACGACTTCCAGCACCTCGCGGTCGAATCGGCCGGAGTCGATGGCCGCGGCGGCGCGGTGGTGCGAACGCGCGGCGAACTCGTCCTGGGCGGCGCGGGTGATGCCGTGGATACCGGCCATCTTCTCCGCGGACTCCCCCATCACCTCGCCGGTGGTGCGCTCGGCGATCTTGGGACGGCGCGGCAGGATATCGGTGAACGGCGCCAGCTGCGCGATGGCCGACAGATAGTCCTTCGGCTTCGGCTTGCCCAGCGCCAGCGGGGCGGCCGCGTGCACCACCTTCTGCGGCAGCTTGACCTCGGCATTGCTGGTCGAGTCGCTGCCACCGGCGATCATCACGTCGTATTCGCCGCGCTCGATGGCGGCCGCGGCGGAGGTCACCGCCTGCAGGCCCGAGGCACAGGCCCGGGTCACGGTGTAGCCCTCGCAGCCGGGGTCGAGCTTCAGGTCCAGCGCGATCTCGCGCGCGATATTGGGCGCGGCGCCGGGCAGGATCACCCCGCCCCACACGATGGCCTGCACCAGGTCTTTCGGCAGCCCGGTCCGCGCCAGCAGCCCGGCCGCCGCGGTACCGGCCAGGTCGATGGAGTCCATCCGGGTGTAATCGGTGAACGCCCGCACGAACGGCGTCCGCGCCCCGGCGACGATCACCGCACGGCGAACAGCGTTGGTGGCCATGGGATCTTCCTTTCGACGGAACCGCCTGGCACCAACTTACTGCAAGGTCAGAAAAAACGCGATACACCGTGTCACAGACAAATACGGAGGGCGCATCAGACGACCGGGGCTCACTGGGAAACCCCGGTCGAGAATGAGATCCCGGTCGAGCCGGGACGAGGAATTACCTACCTACGCTAGCCGGATCAGGCCGTAGTCGAAGGCATGACGACGATAGACGACCGACGGTCGGTCGGTCTCCTTGTCCTGGAAGAGAAAGAAGTCGTGGCCCACGAGCTCCATCTGGTAGAGGGCGTCGTCGACCGTCATGGGATTGGCCGGGTGCACCTTGGTGCGCACGATGTGCCCGGGGCCGCTGTAATCCGACGACTCCCAGTCCTGCGACCGGTGGTCGTGAGGTGCGTCGGAACCGTTCGGGTGCACCGCGAGCGAATCGTCGATGAGATCGGCCGTCGCCTCGGCCACGGAGACGGGGGTCTTCTCCCCGTAGTGGACGCGCCGACGGTCCTTGGTCCTGCGCAGGCGGCTCTCCAGTTTCTGCACGGCCAGTTCCAATGCGCCGTAGAAACTGTCGGCACACGCCTCGGCGCGCGCTACCGGGCCCTTGCCCCGGACGGTGATCTCCAGCCGCTGGCAACTCTTGCGCTGGCGACGATTGCGTTCGTGAAATAGTTCGACGTCGAACAGATAGATCGACGGATCGAAACGCTCCAGTCGGGAGAGCTTCTCCGCGACGTGAATCCGAAAATGATCGGGAACCTCGACATTGCGGCCTTTCACCACAACTTCCGCGCGAGGCGCCCGGGGCCGGTCCGCTGCAGGCTGCTCGGCCTGGTCGGAAGCGGCGGAAACCGCCACCGTGCCGTAACCCGCCGAGGGATCTGCTTCTTTCACTGAAGGTCGTGAAGTCGTCACGCGTACCTCCCGGATCTGGCCGCACAACCGATTCATGTGCGGCGGGAATCAAACGTGCCGAGCCGGGATCGATGCCTGAATACTCGGCACGAAGTCGTCCGAGGCGCCACCTCCAAACTCTGGGGTTCGGGTGTCAGATCGCTCTGTCAGCAACGCTATTACGGGATCGACGTGTCCGCCAGTGTTCACGCAAATTTCGCCGACTCAAGCGGCGCAAGTCACCATGACGGCACGGACGCTCATCCCGGCCGCGGCGAGCGCGCGAACCGACTCGTCCGCGGTGACGCCGGTGGTCAGGACATCATCGACCAGCACTATTTCGGCATCCGGATCCCGGGCCGCCGCCGGCAGCGAACCGGACGGTGGCCTGATTCGGCCACGCAGATTGTCCCGGCGTGCGGCGGCGTCCAATCCGACCGAATCGCGAACCCCGCGCCCGGCGGCCAAGAGCGTATGACTCTGGCAATCTTCCAGCCAACTCGCGGCGACCCGGGCCGCCCGGGCCACCGGATCGCCCCCGCGCCGCCGCGCGGCCGCCCGCCGGGTGGGCGCGGGCACCAGCAGCAGCGGCCGCCCGCGCGCCCGTAAGGTATCCAGGCCCCTGGCCAGCGCCATGCCGAGCGGTGCGAGCAGATCGCGACGGCCGTGCTCCTTGGCCGCCACCACCGCCCGCCGCGCCGGGCCCGCGTACCCGGACAGCGCCCAGCACGGCACCCCGGGGTCGACCCGCGGGCGCACCCGAAACGGCGGGCCCGCAACACTTTCCGCGCATGCGGCGCACCAGCTCGCCCCGGGCGCCCCGCAACCCCCGCACGCCTGCGGCAGGATCAGCTCCAGCAGCATGCGCTGAGTATGCGCCGCCGATCAGCCCGGTAACACCGGAACGGCGTTCGCGCCCAGGCCGTACACCTCGCGCCAGATCCGCTCGTTGTTCGGCTCGGCGGACTGCAGCTGCATCACCGCGCGCGCGTCCGCGACGAACAGGGTGTCGGGCGAGGCGCTCACGATCCGGACCGGCGCGGTGAGGTTCTGGCTGGTCATCAGGTCCACATGGGAACCGTCGATGGAGACCGTCTGCACGGGGTCCACATTGCCCTCCCGGGCGAAGATGATCCGATCGGCGCCGTACCAGTCCAGCGAGACCGCGGCCGTGCTGAGCGTGACCACGACCGGCAGCGGCGAGGCGAGCGCGTATTTTCCGTCCGGTTGCGGAACCACCACGGCGGCATAGATCTTGCCGCCCGCGATGAACGCGGCGCGCGCGCCCGTGCGGTCGATGCGCAGATCGGTGATCGGCAGCCGCGGCGTGGCATCGTTGGGGTCCGCGGGCGGCGCGAACAGGGCCGAGGTATCGACGTCCTGCACGGAGACGTTGCCGGTGTTGCGGTCGTGCCCGGCCCGGATCACCCGGTTGCCGTCCACGACGGTCCAGGCGGCGCTGCCGTCGGCGGTCCAGGACGGGCGGGTGAAGGTGTTGCCCTGCGCCACGGAGAAGACATTGCTGCCGTCGTAGCTGCCGATCACCAGCGTCTTGGACGGATCGCCGCCCTGCTGGCCGTTGTCGGCGACCGCGGCGACCAGCTGACCGTCCTGCGACAGCGCCACCCACTGCAGGTTGTGCGCGGAGCCGAAATAGCCCGGGGTGGGCTCGATATCGTTCTTGGTGGTGTCCACCTTCACCAGGCCGCCGTCGCGCACCGCGTGCAGGCCGATCCTGTTGTGCGCGTTGGCGGTCGGGCTCAGCGCGTTGACGTCGGCCGAGGACCAGCCGGTGCTGGTGAACCGCTCGTCGAGCGGTTTGCCGTCGGCCAGCAGCATGTACGGGCCCAGCACGTCCGCACCGGCCAGGGTGAGCACGACCTGCGCGGCCAGCAGCTCCTTGCCGTGCTGATCCAGGGTCGAGGCGCCCGCGAAGTCGATCTGCACCCCGCCCACTCCGACACCGATACCGCCGGTGTCGCCGTTCACCTTGGTGATTCCGCCGCGCAGGGTCACCGGGCCGGACAGCATATTGTGCACGGCCGGGACGAGCGCGGGCTGCGGTCCCTCCGACAGCATGCTCAGCAACCGTTGCGTGAGTTGGTCTTTGCGCTCGGAGATCCAGCGCAGGTCCGGAACCATGGTGGTACCGGCGGCATTCGGGAAATACAGCAGGTAGCGCCGGTAGGTCTTCTCGAAGGCGGTGTTGACCACGATCACGCCGGGCGGCGGATCGGCGATGCGCCACTCGCCGCCGACCCGGACCATCTCGACCCGGATCTCGAAGCTGGAGGCGGCCGGTCCGGCGCGATAGGAGCCGTCGGCCTCGAGCTCGCCGACCTTGTTGGCGCGGATCTTGTAGGTCGCGGTGTCCCCGGCCCGCGACTCGCGCAGCGTGTCCGGGCTTTCCACGATCGTCGTGCTGGCGGAGTCGTCCCAGGTGACCGCCGCGGTGGGCGAAAGGTACTGGCGCGCGGCCTGATGCCGATTGGTCGGATCGGCGGTGGCCTGGAGGAAGTCGCGGAGCAACAGGTCCGGCTCGCGACCCTGGATCGGTTGCGGCAGCGTGGTGGACGTCGGCTCGCGGTCGATGGTGCCCAGCGCCTGCGGGGCCGAGGAGTCCGGCAGATTGGCGCAGCCGCTGAGCAGGACGGCACCGACCACGGCCAGGCCGCCGAGGGTGCGCAGCCACCGTTGCTGCGATCCGCGCTGCAGTCTCATGGTTTCGCGTCTCCGGAATCGCTGAGTACGGAGTCGTCGGCCGGGCCGGCGCCGTTCCCGGCGTCGGACGGCGGTCGCGAGGATGAGGGTGAATTCTCGCCTGTGGCAGGCGGTTTCGGGGCGTCCGCGGCCCCGTCGGGGTCCGCCGACTCCGGCGATTCCGTGTCGCCGTCCGCGGTGTCCGCCGAATCGGACTGCGGCGCGGCCGATTCCACCGACTGGACCACGCGCCGCTTGGGCGGTTCCAGCGACAGCGGGCTCTGGCCCATCTTGCGGGCGCGGCTCAGCGGCAGGGTGAGGCGGAAGCTGGCGCCGACGCCGAGTTCGCCCCACGCCTCGAGCTTGCCCTCGTGCAGGTTGGCGTCCTCGACGCTGATCGACAGGCCCAGGCCGGTGCCGCCGGAGCGGCGCATGCGCGAGGGGTCCGAGCGCCAGAAGCGGTTGAACACCAGCTTCTCCTCGCCCGGCCGCAGGCCCACGCCCTGATCGCGCACCACGATCGCGACCGCGTTGGCGTCCGCGTCGCCGCGCATCCGGATCAGGACCGGCTTGCCCTCGCTGTGGTCGATGGCGTTGGCGAGCAGGTTGCGCAGCACGCGTTCCACCCGGCGCGGGTCCACCTCGGCCACCAGCGGTTCCTCGGGCAGGTCGACGACGAGTTCGACGCCGGACTCCTTGGCCAGGTGGCGGACCGTGGAGATGGCCGCCCGGGCGCACATGCGCACGTCCAGCGACTCCACCTGCAGCTCGGCCACGCCCGCGTCGTGGCGGCTGATCTCGAGCAGGTCGTTGAGCAGACCCTCGAAGCGGTCCAGCTCGGTGACCAGCAACTCCGCGCTGCGGGCCAGGGCCGGATCCAGCTCGTCGCTGGAGCCGTGAATGAGATCGGCGGCCATGCGCACGGTCGTCAGCGGGGTGCGCAGCTCGTGGCTGACGTCGGAGGTGAACCGGCGCTGCAGATTGCCGAACTCCTCGAGCTGGGTGATCTGCGTGGACAGGCTCTCGGCCATCTCATTGAACGACATGGCCAGCCTGGCCATGTCGTCCTCGCCGCGCACCAGCATGCGTTCCTTGAGGCGGCCGTCGGCGAAGCGGCTGGCGATGCGGGCGGCCGAGCGGATCGGCAGCACCACCTGCCTCGTGACCAGGGCCGCGATCGCGGCGAGCAGGACCAGCAGCACGATGCCGCCGATCATCATGGTGCCGCGCATCAGGCCCAGGCTGCGCTGCTCGTTGGTGAGCGGGAAGATCAGGTAGATCTCCAGGGTGGGCACCTCGGCGCTGGGACTGCCCACGATCAACACCCGGCCGCGGTAGCCCTCGGAGTCCGACACCGTGGCGAACTGCTGGCTGATCTGGTTCTGCTGCACGAACCGGCGCAGTTCGGCGGGCACCTCCTGAATCGGGCCCGCCGAGAGTTCCTGCTGGTTGTCGCCGACCATGGCCACCGCGGCCTCGTAACTGCCGGCGGCGCCGCCGGATTGCGAACTGCCGCCCGACGGCAGCGTCCGCAGCGCGTCCTGCAGGCGGAGCGCCTGGGTACTGGCGTCGTGTACTCCGCTGAGCTGATTCTCGAAGGTGCTGCGGGCGCGGTTCATCTCCTCCAGCGCCGCAGCGGTCTTGGCCTCCAGAAGACGGTCGGTGATCTGACCGGTGAGCACCAATCCGAGGATCGTGATCACGATCAGCGACAGGGTGAGCGTGGACACGACGACGCGCAGTTGGAGCGAACGCCGCCACACGTGGCCCAGCGATTCCCCGACGGACTTGAACCAGGCCACCATCGCCGCCAGCAGCCGCTCGGCGCGGCTTCTGGAGCGAGAGATCACGGCGGTCCGGCCTTGTAACCCACGCCGCGGACGGTCAGCACGATCTCAGGATTCTCCGGATCCTTCTCGACCTTGGCGCGCAGCCGCTGCACGTGCACATTGACCAGCCGGGTATCGGCCGCGTGCCGGTAACCCCACACCTGCTCGAGCAGTACCTCGCGGGTGAACACCTGACGCGGCTTGCGCGCCAGCGCCACCAGCAGGTCGAACTCCAACGGCGTCAGCGAGATCTGCTGACCGCCGCGGGTCACCTTGTGCGCGGGCACGTCGATGACGATGTCCGCGATGGACAGCAACTCGGCCGGCTCCTCCTCGGTGCGGCGCAGGCGGGCGCGCACCCGGGCGACGAGTTCCTTCGGCTTGAACGGCTTGACGATGTAATCGTCGGCGCCCGACTCCAGGCCCAGCACGACGTCGACCGTGTCGGTCTTCGCCGTCAGCATCACGATCGGCACGCCGGAGTCCGCGCGTAGCACCCGGCACACGTCGATGCCGTTCATGCCCGGCAGCATCAGATCCAGCAACACCAGATCCGGGCGCAACTCCCGCACAGCGGTGAGCGCCTGCGTGCCGTCGCCGACCACGTGGGGATCGAAACCCTCGCCGCGCAAGACGATCGTGAGCATCTCCGCGAGCGCCATATCGTCGTCGACGACCAGAATCTTCGGCTTCATAACTACTATGTTGTCATCTCTCCGGCTCGGAACGGGCAACCACGCCAACACTGGTACATTACCGACGCACATCCAACCCTATCGGGAAATCTTTTCCGCCAGGCGCGCGGTGAGTGTTGCCGGATCGTCATGCGGCGCATGGCTCCACCACGTCCCGTGCCAGTGTGTTTCGGCCAACTCACGATAGACCGCCGCGGTGCGTTGTTGCAGAGCGGTATCGCGCTCGTAGGCATCCAGCGCGCGAGCGGCGTCGAGTTCGCCGCGGCGACGGGCGCGTTGCGCCGCGAGTTCCGTTGGCACGTCCAGCAGTACGTGTACGTCGGGTACCGGTAATTCGAACCTGCCGAATTCCAATTCCGCCACCCACGAAGCAATTTCCCCGCTCGCGGACTGGTCGGTCCGCGCCGCGTTGTAGGCCACATTCGACGCGACATAGCGATCGAGCAGCACAATGTCGTTGTCCGCCAACAGCTTCGCCAACTCCCCGCGCGCATCGGCGCGATCCAGCGCGAACAGCAACGCCATCGCATTCACCGACCCCGCCAGATCCCCATGCTGCCCCCGCAACGCCTCCGCCGCCAGATCCGCATGCACCGACCGCCCATACCGCGGAAACGCCAGACTCCCCACCCGCACTCCCTGCCCCCGCAGCTCCCCACCGACGGCCTCGATCAACGTCCGCTTCCCGGCCCCATCCAGCCCCTCGATCGCCACCAACGCGCCCATGCGCAGAGAGTAACGCCTGCCGCCCCGAAGACCCCTGTCGCCCCGGCCCTGGGGGCCGGGGCGACAGGGAAGACTGCCCCGCCCTCCGGATGCGGTCGGCCCCAGACCTCGTTGCTCCGGCCCTAGGGGGCCGGAGCAACGAGGAATCCACAAGCCGCGCAACGAGAAGACGGCCAAGTCGACAAGAAGCACGGCCACACCTACAAGAAGCACGGCCGGGCCGACAAGAAGCACCGCCACACCTACAAGAAGCACGGCCGGGCCAATTCGATTTCCTTGATGCGCGGCCCCCTGGGGCCGCGCATCAAGGATCTCTCAGTACCGGTAGTGCTCAGGCTTGAACGGCCCCTCCACGTCCACGCCGATGTACTCGGCCTGGTCCTTGGTGAGCTTGGTCAGTGTTCCGCCGAGGGCCTGGACGTGGATTCGGGCCACCTTTTCGTCGAGGACCTTGGGGAGGCGGTAGACCTCGTTGTCGTATTCCTCGGGCTTGGTCCACAGTTCGATCTGGGCGATCACCTGGTTGGAGAAGCTGTTGGACATGACGAAGGAGGGATGGCCGGTGGCGTTGCCGAGGTTCAGCAGGCGGCCCTCGGACAGGACCAGGATGGACTTACCCGAGTCCTTGAAGGTCCACAGGTCGACCTGGGGCTTGATGGTCGTGCGGGTGGCGCCCGAGCGCTCCAGGCCGGCCATGTCGATCTCGTTGTCGAAGTGGCCGATGTTGCCCAGGATGGCCTGGTCCTTCATCGCCTTCATGTGGTCGAGCCGGATGATGTCCTTGTTGCCGGTCGCGGTCACCACGATGTCCGCGTCGCCGATGGCCTGCTCCACGGTGACCACGTCGAAGCCGTCCATCAGCGCCTGCAGGGCGTTGATCGGGTCCACCTCGGTGACCTGCACGCGGGCGCCCTGGCCGGCCAGCGACTCCGCGCAGCCCTTGCCCACGTCGCCGTAGCCGCAGATCAGCACCTTCTTGCCGCCGATCAGCACGTCGGTGCCGCGGTTGATGCCGTCGATCAGCGAGTGGCGGGTGCCGTACTTGTTGTCGAACTTGCTCTTGGTGACCGAGTCGTTCACGTTGATCGCCGGGAAGGCGAGCTCACCGGCCGCCGCGAACTGGTACAGGCGCAGCACGCCCGTGGTGGTCTCCTCGGTGACGCCCCGCACCGACTCCGCGATCCGGGTCCACGTGGTCTTGTCGGCCTCGAGGCTGCGCCGCAGCAGGTTCAGGAAGACCTTGTACTCGGCGGAGTGGTCCTCGTCCTCCGGCGGCACCAGGCCCGCCTTCTCGAACTGGGCGCCGCGCAGCACCAGCATGGTGGCGTCGCCGCCGTCGTCGAGGATCATGTTGGCCGGCTCGCCGGGCCAGCGCAGCATCTGCTCGGCGGCCCACCAGTACTCCTCGAGGGTCTCGCCCTTCCAGGCGAAGACCGACACGCCCTTGGGCTCGTCCACGGTGCCGTGCGGCCCGACGACGACCGCGGCGGCGGCGTGGTCCTGGGTGGAGAAGATGTTGCACGATGCCCAGCGGACCTGCGCGCCCAGCGACACCAGGGTCTCGATGAGCACCGCGGTCTGCACCGTCATGTGCAGGGAGCCCGAGATCCGGGCGCCCTTCAGCGGCTGTACCTCCGCGTATTCGCGGCGTAGCGCCATGAGGCCGGGCATCTCGTGCTCGGCAAGTCGAATCTCCTTGCGGCCGAACTCGGCCAGCGACAGGTCCGCCACCTTGTAATCGATACCGTTGCGGTGGTCGGCAGTCGTCTTGCTGCTCACTGCGGTCGTCATCAGCCTCTCCTGGTCGGCGTTACGCACAAGAGACTAATACGAGTCGTGCGTACACGGTACGCATAGTGCTGCATTTAATGCGCGCCGCAAACCGTCGTGGTTACGGACCAGCCCCTTGCATCCTCGAGGAACATCCTGCACTACGAGGGGCAGGAGTGCCCGACGGTCACGCGGTCGCGGCGCTACCGTAGGCCGCCAGGATGCGTTGCCGTTTGCGGGGAGCGATATTGGCGCGGGTGACATCGCCGCGGTAGTGCGCGAGCACGCGGCGGTCCATGACGGCCCGCCACACCGGCGGCACGATGGCGAACAGGATCATGGTGGCGTACCCCGCGGGGAGCTGCGGGGCCTCCTGCGAGCTGCGCAGCGTCTGGTACCGGCGTCCCGGATTGGCGTGGTGATCGCTGTGCCGCTGCAGATGGAACAGGAAGATGTTGGTCACCAGCCGGTCGCTGTTCCAGCTGTCGGCGGGCGAGCAGCGCGCCCACGATCCGTTGCGGCGCTTGCCCCGCAGCAGACCGTAGTGCTCGACGTAGTTGACCGTCTCCAGCAGTCCCGCGCCGATGACGGCCTGCAGCAGCAGATACGGCAGCATCGTCGGCCCGAACGCCACCAGCAGCGCCGCGTACAGCACCGCCGTCATCGCCCACGCCTGCAGGATGTTGTTGTGCACGGTCCACCAGCCCGAGTTCTTGCGCCGCAGGCGATCTCGCTCCAGGCGCAGCGCGGAGCGGAAGCCGCCGAACACGCTGCGGGGCAGGAACTCCCACAGCGACTCGCCGAGCCGGGCGCTCGCCGGATCCTCCGGCGTCGCCACCCGGGCGTGGTGGCCCTTGTTGTGTTCCACGTAGAAGTGCCCGTAACCCGATTGCGCCAGCGCGATTTTCGCCAGCCAGCGCTCCATGTGCTCGGCCCGGTGCCCCAGCTCGTGCGCGGCGTTGATGCCGATGCCGCTGACGAAACCCAGCGTGGCGGCCAGCCCCAGCTTGTCGACCGCGGTCAGCTCGTCGCCGGACCACATGTACGCCGCAATCCACAACCCCGCCAACTGGATCGGCAGGAACATGTAGGTGCACCACCGGTAGTAGCGGTCGCCGGAGAGCAGTTCGTAGTCCTCGTCGCGGGGATTGCTGCCGTCCTCGCCCACCACCCAGTCCAGCACCGGGATCACGATCAGCACGATGATGGGGCCGATCCACCAGAACACCGGGAATCCGGTGTGCAGCACCAGCTGCGAGGGCAATAGCGCACAACCCGGAGCTATCAACCCCAGCACCCACAGGTGCCGTTTCGGATCAGGCGAACCCGAGCGATTGCCGACCGTTTGCACGTTTGCCCCGCTAAAAAAATACCCTGGATCAATTGCCAGTAGATATGTACAGACTTTACGCGCGTTACAGTGGACCTACCCGCTCAAACGTGGCGACCGTTACATCCCTCTAGGTACACTTTTAAGCTCCTCCACATGTGACTGCCATCACCGCACACGCCAGGCAAACATCGGAGCCGTCCGCGGGCCCGCCGTGACGCCGCCCGCCGCACCGATCGCCGGACAGATGCTTACCCGTCCAGTTGCCGCCGAGCATCCCGATCGGGGTCCGGCGCAATTGTTATACAACACAGCACGTTACGGACACGAATCACCTGCGCCACACGTAGCGCACCTGCGGGCGGCCCGCGCGGCCGTAGTCGGTGCGCCGGTCCACCACCCCGTCCTCGGCCAGCCGCTCCAGATACCGCCACGCCGTCACCCGGGAAACTCCTACCGCCCGACCGGTTTCCGTGGCGGACAGCCCCGCCTCGGCCTCCCGTACCACCCGGGAGATCTCCTCGAGGGTCTGCGGGGCAATGCCTTTCGGCGTCGCCGCGGCGCGCCCGGGGTTACGCAGCGCGCCGAACGCCCGATCGATATCGAGCTGGGTCACGGCCGCCTCGCCCGACGGCAGCGCCGCCCGGAACTCCAGATACCGCTCCAGCCGATCGCGGAAGGCCGCGAAGGTGAACGGCTTCAACAGATACAGCGCCACCCCGTGCGCGACGGCGGCCCGCACCATCGCCAGCTCGCGCGCGGAGGTGATGGCGATGATGTCGGGCCGGGGGCGTGACCGCGCCAGCGCCGCGGTCACCTCCAGGCCGCTCATATCGGGCAGGCCCAGATCCAGCAGCACCAGATCGATCGGCGCGCCGGACTCCGCCGCCCGCGCCGCCGCGCGCAGCGCCTCGCGACCGGTGTGCGCGACCGCCGCCGGTTCGAACCCGGCCACCCGCGCCACATAGGACCGGTGTGCCCGCGCGATGCGTGGGTCGTCCTCCACGATCAGCACCCGGATCACCGCGGCCGCCCGCCGGGCACCGGAATCCGCACCACCACGGCCGATTCCGGCGTCCGCTCGGCGCGCAGGGTGCCGCCGTAACGGGCCACCAGCCGCCGCACCAGCGCCAGCCCGAGGCCGTGGTGGTCGGTCTTGGTCGAATAGCCGCGCTCCATGGCGCGGGCGAACGCCTCCGCCGACATCCCCGGCCCGCTGTCGGCGACCCGCAGGTACAGCTCCGAGTCATCGTGGCGCACCGTCACTTCCACCCAGGCGTCCGCGGTTCGCGCCACCGCGTCGAGGGCGTTGTCGACGAGATTGCCGACCAGCGTGATCATTTCGGGCGCGGTCAGCGGCGCGAGGGTGTCGACCTCGGCGTCGACGGTCAGCTCCACCCCGCGCTCCATGGCCTGGTCCACCTTGCCGAGCAGCAGCGCCGCCAGCGCGGGCTCCTGCACGGCGCCGGTGAGCCGGTCGATGAGCGACTGCGACAGCTGCAGTTCGGCGGTCGCGAATTCCACGGCGTCGGCGTAGTTTCCCAGCTCCACCATGGTGATCACGGTGTGCAGCCGGTTGGCGGCCTCGTGCGCCTGGGCGCGCAGCGAGTCGGCCAGGCCGCGCATCGAATCCAATTCGCCCATCATGTCCCGTAATTCGGTGTGATCGCGCACGGTGAGCACGGTCCCCAGCGGGCGGCCCGACCAGGTGACGACGTCCTGATTCACCACCAGCACCCGCTCGGTGGTCACGTGCATCTCGTCGCGGATCACCACCGGGTCGAGCGTGCGCAGCGAGACCGGCAGATCGGCGCGGCGCACCGGGCCGTCGGGCAGGCGCAGCAGGCGGCGGGCCTCGTCGTTGACCACGGCGGCCACCTCGGCGTCCCGGTCGAACACCACCAGGCCCTCGTGCACCGAGTGCAGCACCGCGTCGTGATGCTCGTAGAGGGCGCGCAGTTCGGCGGGGGCCAGGCCGTGGGTCTGCCGTAACAGCCTGCGCCGCAGCAGCATCGCGCCCAGCAGCGCCAGCAGCAGACCGGCCCCGGCCGCGCCGAGGATCACCGGCAGCTGCTCCAGCGCCTGATCGCCGACGACCGCGCGGGTGACACCGACCGACACCAGCGCCGCGACCCGGCCGTCCGCGCCGGACACCGGGGTGACCGCGCGAATGGAGGGGCCCAGGCTGCCGGTATAGGTCTCGGTGAACGTCTCGCCCGCCAGCGCGCGATCGATGGTGCCGCTGAACGGTTTTCCGATGCGACCGGGATCGGTGTGGGTGAAGCGGGTGCGGTCGGGCGCCATCACCACGACGAAGTCCACGCCGGTCCGCACGCGGATGCGCTCGGTCACCGGTTGCAGCAGCGCGGTCGGGTCGGGGGATCGCACGGCCGCCGCGGTCGAGGGCGCCTGCGCCAGCGCCACCGCCACTCCGACGACGCGCTGCCGGGCCGCGTCGTCCTCCTCGCGCCGCACCTCCCACACCACCAGCGCGGTGCCGATCGCGAGCACCGCCAGCAGCACCGCGCTCTGCACCACGAACACCTGGCCGGCCAGCGTCATGCCGCGCCGCCGTCCGAACCGCACGCATCCTCCCGGTGAACGAAATGTACGAAACAGTGACCGCGGTCACGGTAGCCGTCAGGATCGGTGACCGAGCGCGTGGCCCGGGTCACGCGAGCAGTACCGGAGGCACAGACACGCTATGAGCAACACACCGACGCGGCCGCATCGACGCGACCGTACCCACTGGCTCTATCTCGCCGTCATCGCGGCGGTGATCGCCGGCGTGCTCGTCGGCTGGCTGGCGCCCGGCGTCGGCAGGTCGGTGGCCGAGCTGGGCACGATATTCGTGAACCTGATCAAGATGATGATCTCGCCGGTCATCTTCTGCACGATCGTGCTCGGCATCGGCTCGGTGCGCGCGGCCTCGCGGGTGGGCAGGGTCGGCGGGCTGGCCATCGGCTACTTCCTGATCATGTCGACGGTGGCGCTGGGCATCGGCCTGGTGGTCGGCAATCTGCTGCACCCGGGCACCGGGCTCGACGTCGCCGGGCACGCCAAGGACGCGGCGATCTACGCCGAGCAGGCCGAGGGCGCGGGCGGGACCTGGAAGTTCCTGGAGAGCATCATCCCGACGTCGCTGCTGTCCTCGCTCACCACGGGCAGCGTGCTGCAGACGCTGTTCGTGGCGCTGCTGGTCGGCTTCGCGGTGCAGGCCATGGGCCGGACCGGTGAGCCGATCCTGCGCGGGGTGGAGCTGGTGCAGAAGCTGGTGTTCCGGATTCTGACGATGATCCTGTGGCTGGCGCCGATCGGCGCGTTCGGCGCGATGGCGAACGTGGTGGCCTCGACCGGGCTGCGCGCGGTGGGGCAGCTCGCGATGCTGATGGTCGGGTTCTATCTGACGTGCGTCGTGTTCGTGTTCGGCGTGCTGGGCACGCTGATGCGGGTCGCGGCCGGCGTGAGCATCTTCGGGTTGGTCCGGTATCTGGCGCGGGAGTATCTGCTGATCTTCTCGACCTCGTCGTCGGAGTCGGCGCTGCCGCGGCTGATCGCGAAGATGGAGCACCTCGGCGTCGAGCGGACCACGGTGGGAATCGTGGTGCCGACCGGATATTCGTTCAATCTGGACGGCACCGCGATCTATCTGACCATGGCCTCGCTGTTCGTCGCCGACGCGATGGGCAAGCCGATGTCGCTGGGCGAGCAGGTCGGCCTGCTGGTGTTCATGATCATCGCGTCCAAGGGCGCGGCCGGGGTGACCGGCGCGGGGCTGGCCACCCTGGCCGGTGGGCTGCAGAGCCACCGCCCCGACCTGCTCGGCGGCGTCGGCCTGATCGTCGGCATCGACCGGTTCATGTCCGAGGCCCGCGCGATCACCAACTTCTCCGGCAACGCCGTCGCCACCGTCGTGATCGGCACCTGGACCGAAACCATCGACCCGCTCCGCGTGCGAGCGGTTCTGTCCCGCGAAATCCCGTTCGACGAAACGACAATGGTCGACGACCATATGGTGTCGGCCTGATCGTCAGGCGTACAGGAGGACCTCCGCGTTGTCCGGGAGGGCGTCGACGGGCCACCAGCGCAGGTCGGTGGATTCGTCGCTGCGGACGGGGACGGCATTCTCCGGGGCCCGGACCTTGAACAGCAGGTCCAGGTGGCGGGTGGGGACGCCGAGCGAGCAGGTGATGCCGTGGGCCTGGACGCCGTAGAGGCCCGGCTCGATCGTCAGGTCGGGGATGCCGGACTCCTCGGTGGCCTCGCGGAGGGCGGCGTCGACCACCGTGTCGTCGAATTCCTCACAGTGGCCGCCCAATTGGATCCACAGGCCGACGCGGGGGTGCAGGGTCAGCAGCACCTCGCGCTCGTCGTGGGAGAACACCACCGCCGAGGCGGTGATGTGGCCGGGGGCGTGCTCGCGCAGGCAGCCGCGGGGGGCCGAATCCAGGAAGGCCAGCATGGTCTGGCGCAGCGATCGTTCGGGATGCGCTGCGGGCGACCAGTTCTCGAGCAGATCCCGAGCCGAGTCGTGCAGTGATTCCGCGCTCATCGTGTCCTTTACTTCCCCGTACCGGCCCTCACAGCTCCACCAGCGCGGCACCCGGGTCACGCGGGTCGCGCGGCGTGAGCTCCTCGGTCGGATAGCCTACGGCGATGGCGCCCAACGGTGTCCACTCCTTTTCCAGCCCCAGCACCTCGCGGGTGATCTCCGGCGCGAAGATGGTCGACCCGATCCAGCAGCTGCCGACGCCCCGGGTGGCCAGCGCGACCAGCAGCCCCTGCACGGCGGCGCCGACGGCCACGGTGAACATGGTCTGCTCGGCGGCGCGGCGGCGCTCGTCGGGATAGTCGTGCGCGCCGTCGGGCACGCAGAACGGAATGATCACCTCGGGGGCGTCGAACAGGATGCGGCCCCGGCCGATTCGGCGCTCCACCCGATCCGCGGGCAGCCCGTCGCCGCTCAGGTCGGCCCGCCACCGGTCGGCCATCGTGGTCAGCAGCCGCTCCCGCAGCGCCCGATCGCGCACCCACACCAGCCGCACCGGCCGGGTGTGATGCGGCGCGGGCGCGGTCAGCGCCTCCGACACCGCGGCCCGGATCAGCGCGGGATCGACCGGGGCGTCGGCGAATCGGCGCACCGAGCGCCGCATCAGCAGCGCCTGGCCGCGGCCGAGCTCGATCGCCTCGGCCGTGCCGAGCCAGAACAGGTCCTCCTCGCCGCTGCGCAGCAGATCCGCGGCGGTGGACCCGTCGTCGTGCGGACTCAGGCCGCGGACCACCGCGACGGGAACCCCACCCAGCTTGCCCTTCACCAGATCCGCGGCGGCGGCGAGTTCGTCGGCGACGGCCACCTGGGTGACGTGCAGTTCGTTGCCCTGCCCGTCGACCGCACCGGCGTAGTCGTGCAGCACCCGCAGCCCGGCCGAGCCGATCGCGGTGTCGGTCTGCCCGTTGCGCCAGGCGCGGCCCATGGTGTCGGTGATCACGACCGCGACGTCGACCCCGAGCCGCTCGGCGAGCCCGGCGCGCAACGCCTTCGCGCTGGCATCGGGCTCGGCGGGCAGCAGGACCAGTTCGCCCTGTTCGACATTGGAGCCGTCCACCCCGGAGGCGGCCTGCACGATGCCGATCCGGTTCTCGGTGATCAGGGTGCGGCCCTTCTGCGCCAGCACCCGCACCGCCTCGGACCGGACCAGTTCGCGGCGCAGCGTGTCGCGTTCCTCCGGATCGGTCGGCGCGGTCACGATGCGCCCCTCGGCCTTGGCGACGATCTTGCTGGTCACCACCAGCACGTCGCCGTCGGCGAGCCAAGGCGCCTGGGCCGCAATGTGTTCGGCGAGATCGTCGCCGGGCCGGAATTCCGGCAGCCCCGGCACCGGGATGATCCGCAGTTCGCCGCCGGGGGCATGATCGGTATTGCTCACGGCTTCACTCCCGCGAGATCCAGGGCCTCGCGCACCATGTCGGCGGTCGCGGCCGGGTCGGTCATCAGCAGCGGCACGCTGCGTACTTCCACGCCGGGCACGTCGGCGGTGTCGGTGCTGTGCACCAGCCAGCCGTCGAGAATGCCGGTGTCCGAGCGCGCGCCGAAGTGGCGGCCGACCGCCTCGGCCGAGGTCTGCACGCCGATCACCGACAGGCACTCGTCGGCCATGCCGCGCAACGGCTTTCCGTCGATCACCGGAGACAGGCCGATCACCTTTCCCTTCGAAGTCCGCAGTGCGCCACGGATTCCCGGTACCGCGAGGATCGCGCCGATGCTCACGACGGGGTTGGAGGGGGCCAGCAGCACCACGTCGGCGTTCTCTATGATTTCGGTCACACCGGGCGTCGGAGCGGCCTGTTCCGCCCCGATTGTGACGAATCCATGGGTCTCAACGTTCGCGCGATAGCGTACCCACCACTCCTGGAAATGAATCGCGCGTCGTTCGCCAGGGTTCTCCGGGTCAGAGATGACGACATGCGTTTCACATCTGTCGTCGGTTGCCGGGATCAGTTTCACGCCCGGCTGCCAACGGTTGCAGAGCGCTTCGGTGACCGCCGAGAGCGGGTAGCCGGCGCGCAACATTTCACTGCGAACCAGATGCGTGGCGATATCCCGATCGCCGAGTCCGAACCAATCCGGCTGGGCGTGGTATTTCGCCAGCTCCTCCTTGGCGTGCCAGGTTTCGTCGCGATGGCCCCAGCCGCGCTCGGGGTCGATGCCGCCGCCCAGGGTATACATGCAGGTGTCCAGGTCGGGACAGATGCGCAGGCCGTGCATCCAGACGTCGTCACCGACGTTCACGACGGCCGAAACCTCCGCCTCGGGCAGCAGTTCGCGGACCCCCAGTAGGAAGCGCGCGCCGCCGACTCCGCCGACCAACACGGCTATCCGGGGGCCGGTGCCGGTCGCGATGTCCGCTTGTTCTCCAGTCACATCCGCACAGCCTATGCGGTGACGCGAAGGTCATGTCGCGGGCTCTATTTGCTGTTCATTTGCTACCGGAGGGTTACCGAAACGCGCCGATGACGGCTGCGGATAGTAACGGAATTGTGTCGGCAGCTTGACCATCACCGCGTCCGGCGTGTCTAATCACAGGCATGTCATTCCAGGT
Source organism: Nocardia terpenica (assembly GCF_013186535.1). Lineage (NCBI taxonomy): Bacteria > Bacillati > Actinomycetota > Actinomycetes > Mycobacteriales > Nocardiaceae > Nocardia > Nocardia terpenica. The sequence goes on along the minus strand of NZ_JABMCZ010000003.1, from coordinate 1,299,030 downwards.
CCGCGCGAGAGTGCAAGGCGCAGACCGGGTTTCGAACACGCGTTCGAGGGATGACCAGCTCGGGGATGTCCGCGGGACAACGTCGCGGTGTTGGGCCGTCGGTGGGCAGATCAGGTCCGACGGATAAATCATTCTGCGCTAACACACAGTGAGGAGGCGGAGCGATGGCCGAGGAGCTGGCCCCGTCGGGCATTCCGGGCGGTGTATCGCAAACCGATTCCACAGCAGGCGCAGCACCTGGCGTCTGCGCATACAGCCGGAACGATGAAGGAGAGGGGGGAAGTGCGGTGCCGACCACTGATACGGGGCCTGCGATACAGCAGGGAGGACAGTGGGCACGGACTCAGCGCAAGGCCGAACCGCCACGGCTGAGTCTCATCGTCACCGACTTCGACACCATGTTCGACACGATCGAGGAACAGTGGCAGGAACGGGCGCTGTGCGCCCAGACCGATCCGGAGGCGTTCTTCCCGGAGAAGGGCGGCTCCACCCGCGAGGCCAAGCGGATCTGCATGGGCTGCGAGGTCCGCGACGAGTGCCTGGAATACGCGCTCGCGCACGACGAACGCTTCGGCATCTGGGGCGGTCTGTCGGAGCGGGAGCGCCGCCGCCTGAAGCGGGGCATCGGCTAGCCGGGGCCGGGGGGATCTCCCCCTGGCTCCCTTGTCACGCCGGACCGCTTCGGGCTCAATCCTCTTCGGGATCGATGACGTCCGGATCGACACCCAGATAGGTGGCGATCTGCTGGACGAGCACCTCCCGGAGCAGGTCCACCAGGTCGTCCGGGTCGCTCGCGCGCAGCTCGAGCGGCTTACGGAACAGCACCACGCGGGCGCGTGTCGCCGCGCCGCGGGAATCCACCCCCGCCGGGATCAGCCGGGACAGCGGCACCGGCCCGTCCGCGACGACCTCCTCCGGCCAGGTCACCGAATCCGGGTGCAGCGGACGGATTTTCGGGACATCGTCGACCGCGATATCGAGCTTGGTGAGCCGATCGTGCCAGCGGCCGTCCAGCGGAGCGAACGCCTCCAGCACCATCCGGTCGAACTGCTGACCGCGGGTGCGCCAGGCGGGCACCGTCGGCGGCAGCATGGGTCCCCGGACCCCACGCCCACGCCGCAAAACCGAACGCGCTGTAGGCGAACGCTTCCGTGAACGGGTCATAACCAAACAGTAATCAGTCGCGGCGGACCCCGGAACTCGGCCACCCATCCGGCAGGGGACCTGTGACCATATCCCGCGTCTCGCGCCGATATGACGAAATCCCGGAGAGTCGGACGAGCGTGTCTGTCAGCGCCGGGCCGTGAGGGGGGTTACTCTCCAATGCGTGATTCCCATGCGTCGTTGCTGCCGTCCAGGCTGCAAGAACCCGGCCGTCGCGACGCTGACCTATGTGTACTCGGACTCGACCGCGGTCGTGGGCCCGCTGGCCACCGTCGCCGAACCGCACTCCTGGGACCTCTGCGAAACCCATGCGTCCCGGATCACCGCGCCCAAGGGCTGGGAGCTCGTCCGCCACGAGGGCGGCTTCTCCTCCAGCACCCCCGACGACGACGATCTGACCGCCCTCGCCGAGGCCGTCCGCGAGGCCGGAATGCGCCGCCGCACACCGGAACCCGAGCAGCGCCGCTACCCCGACCAGCCCCCCGCGCCGCCGCGCCCGAGCCGCACCGGCCGCCGCGGGCACCTGCGCGTACTCCCGGATCCCCCGAACTGAGAAGCGGCTGTCCCGCCTCTCCGCGTTTCCGGGCGTACTCGACAAGTTACCCATGTGCGCACGAAACCAGGCGTTGCGCTGGCATGTCTCGCCGACCGCCGACTGACCTGAGGCCCGGCGGCCCGGGCTTTCCTATTAGGGTGTTGCACATGACCCTCGCCCGCTCCGCCGAGTCCGTGAAAGCAGTTGTCAAGGCGTACGACGTGCGCGGAGTCGTCGGAGAGCAGATCGACGCGGATTTCGTTCGGGACGTGGGCGCTTCGTTCGCGCGGCTGATGCGCGGCGAGGGCGCGACCCGGGCCGTGATCGGGCACGACATGCGCGACTCCTCGCCCGGCCTGGCCGCCGCCTTCGCCGAGGGCGTGCTCGGGCAGGGGCTGGACGTGGTGCAGATCGGCCTGGCCTCCACCGACGAGCTCTACTTCGCCTCCGGGCGGCTCGGCTGCCCGGGCGCGATGTTCACCGCCAGCCACAACCCGGCCCGCTACAACGGCATCAAGCTGTGCCGGGCCAACGCGCTACCGGTCGGCCAGGACACCGGGCTGGCCACCATCACCCGCGAACTGATCGAGGGCGTCCCGGCGCACGACGGCGCGCGCGGCACCGCCACCGAGCAGAACCTGCTCGACGACTACGCCGAATTCCTGCGCGGGCTGGTCGATCTCGGCGCACTCCGCCCGCTGCGGGTCGCGGTGGACGCGGGCAACGGCATGGGCGGCTACACGGTGCCCGCCGTGCTCGGCGCGGTCCCGGCGCTGACCGTCGAACCGCTGTACTTCGAACTCGACGGCTCGTTCCCCCATCACGAGGCCAATCCGCTGGATCCGAAGAACCTGGTGGATCTGCAGGAGTTCGTCCGCCGCACCCGCGCCGACATCGGCCTGGCCTTCGACGGCGACGCCGACCGCTGCTTCGTGATCGACGAGCGGGGCGAGCCGGTGTCCCCCTCGACGATCACCGCCCTGGTGGCCGAGCGCGAGCTGGCCAAGGAGCCGGGCGCGACGGTCATCCACAACCTGATCACCTCGCGCGCGGTCCCGGAACTGGTCGCCGAGCTGGGCGGCACCCCGATCCGCACCCGGGTCGGCCACTCGTTCATCAAGCAGGAGATGGCGGCCACCGGGGCGATCTTCGGCGGCGAGCACTCCGCGCACTACTACTTCCGCGACTTCTGGGGCGCCGACTCCGGCATGCTCGCCGCCCTGCACGTGCTGGCCGCGCTCGGCGAGAAGGACCGGCCGATGTCGGAGCTCGCGTCCTCGTATGCAACATATGCCGCCTCCGGGGAGATCAATTCCACAGTGGCGGATGCGAAGGAGCGAACCATGGCGGTCGTCACGGCGTTCGAGGGACGGGCCACCTCGGTGGATCGGCTGGACGGGGTCACCGTGCAGCTGCCCGACGATGCCTGGTTCAATCTGCGTGCCTCCAATACCGAACCGCTGCTGCGCCTCAACGTCGAGGCCCGATCGCAGGAGGAAGTAGACACTCTCGTAACCGAGATCCTGAGCATCGTCCGCGACTGACTGGAATAGTGGAATCACAGACCGCGAATTCGCTCGCACGGACAGGTTCACCCGGCCTGGTGACCCGATTGAGGGGAGGTGGCAACGCCCGATGATCGCAGGGACACCGGTACTCGACCTCGATGACGTCGCCTCGCTGGAGGCCGCGGACTCCGGGGGCACATTACGATCGGCCGCGTCGGGCGGCGCCCAGGTGCGCGCCGTCGCGGCGGACGTCGCCGAGGACGCGCTCGCGCGCCTGCGGGATCTGCGGCCGCGCAGCCTGGTCATGGTCTCCGGTTCCGGGCGCGCCGCTCGCGCGGCCGCGCTGCTGGTGGCCGCCTTCGGCGAGCGTGCCGCGCTGCCGATCGTGCCCGTCACGTCCATCCCGCAGTGGGTGGGCCCGCTGGACGTGGTGCTGATCGCCGGCGACGACGCGGGCGACCCGCGACTGATCGGTTCGGTCGACCGCGCGCTGCGGCGCGGCGCCGAGGTGGTCATCGCCGCCCCCGACGAGGGCCCGCTGCGCGCGGCCGCCGCCGGACGGGCCGCGCTGTTACCGCCGCGGGTGCGGGTGCTCGACCACAATCGGCTGCTGCGCTTCCTGGCCGTCGGCATGGCCGTGCTGAAGACCGTCGACCCCACCCACATCGACCCGCTGGTTCCCGACCTGGACGTGCTGGCCGACGTGCTCGACTCCGAGGCGCTGCGCGACGGCCCGAACAACGAGGTCTTCCACAATCCGGCCAAGACGCTGGCCGCCCGCATGCGCGAGCGCCGCCTCCTGCTGTCCGGCGACTCCCCCGCCGCGACCCAGGTGGCCCGGCACGCCGCCGAGGTGCTGCTGCAGGCCACCGGCCGAATAGCGGCGTCGACCGGGCTGGCGGAGGCCGTGACCGCCAACAATCGGATGATCGAATCCGCGGGCGTGGCCGCGCCCGGCTTCGACCCGCTGTTCCACGACGAGCAGCTCGACGGCCCCGCCCCGGTCGATCGGGTGCGGGTGTTCGTGGTGAGCGCCGACGCCGACGAGATGGCCGCGCGCCGCCGCCTGGCCGTGTTCGGCGCGAACGCCGGGCTGGTGGACGCCGATCTGGTGAACGTCGACGCGGAGCTGATGAGCACCGAGGCCAGCGTGCCGCGCGCCACCGATCCCGAGCAGCCGGCCCCGGGCGCCCGCCGCGGCGGCGAGCTGGAACAGCTTGCGGTACTGATACTTCGGCTCGAGATGGCGGCGGCCTACTTACGTCTGCTCGGCTGCCGCCCGGCCGATGCCGACCGTCCCGCTCACTACGACGGGGGACACTTCTAGTGCACGAACTCGTTGGTGCGTTGCGTACCTATGCCTGGGGTTCGCGCACCGCGCTCGCTCAGCTGTGCGGCCGACCGGTTCCCTCCGCCCATCCGGAGGCCGAACTCTGGTTCGGCGCCCACCCCGCCGATCCGGCGCAGGTGAGCGTCGACGGGCGCGCCCGCTCGCTGCTGGAGCTGGTCTCCGCCGATCCGCGGCACGAATTGGGCTCGGTCGCTTCGGCATTCGACGACCGGCTGCCGTTCCTGCTGAAGATCCTGGCCGCCGAGGAGCCGCTGTCGCTGCAGGCGCACCCGAGCGCCGAGCAGGCCCGCGCGGGCTTCGAGCGGGAGAACCGCACCCGGGTGCCGCTGGATTCGCCGATGCGCAACTACCGCGACGACAGCCACAAGCCCGAGCTGGTGGTAGCGCTGGAGCGGTTCGAGGCGCTGGCCGGGTTCCGCGATCCGCGCCGCACCGTGGCGCTGTTCGACGCGCTGGCCGTGCCGGAGCTGGCGCAGTACGCGGAACTGCTTGCCGCCCAGCCGGATTCGGCGGGGTTACGGACGCTGTTCACCACCTGGATCACGCTGCCGCAGGCGGCGCTGGGCACGCTGCTGCCGAAGGTGCTCGACGGCTGCGTGCGCTACCTGTCCGACAAGCCCGCGGGCGATCGACCGGCCGCCGCCAAGGAGTTCGCGGCCGAGGCCCGCACCACGCTGGAGCTGGCCGAGGCGTATCCGGGCGATGCCGGGGTTTTGGCGGCGCTGCTGCTGAACCGGTTGACGCTGGAGCCCGGGCAGGGGTTGTTCCTGGCGGCCGGGAATCTGCACGCGTATCTGCGCGGCGTCGGGGTGGAGATCATGGCCAACTCCGACAATGTGCTGCGCGGCGGCCTCACGCCCAAGCACGTGGACGTGCCGGAGCTGCTGCGGGTGCTGGACTTCGAACCGCTCGAGGTGCCGATCGTGGCGGCGGAACCGGTGGGCGGCGGCATCTTCCGCTACCACACCCCCGCGCCGGAATTCGCGCTGCGCCGCATCGAATTGGCCGAGGGTGCGCCACCGACCGCCGTCGACCGCAGCGGCCCCGCGGTCCTGCTGTGCACGTCCGGCACCGTCCGACTGCTCCAGGGTTCCGACGAACTGAAGATCACGCCGGGAAAGGCCGCGTGGATCTCGGCCGCCGACACCGATATTCACGCCCAGGCGGTCGACGGCGCGGCGCAACTGTTCTGCGCGTGCGTGGGCAAGGATTGACCTTCCCTCCACTCGAGGGCCACACGAGGAAAGGACCGAGGCTGCACCATGTCTGCGGGCGGTGGTAGGAAGGCGATTCTGGCGGCGCTGAGCGCCAATCTGGGGATCGCGATCGCGAAGTTCGTCGGCGCGGCGATCACCGGGTCGGGGTCGATGCTGGCCGAGGCGGTGCACTCGGTGGCCGATACCGGCAATCAGGGCCTGCTGCTGCTCGGGCAGCATCGGGCCGCGCAGGAGGCCGACGAGAAGCACCCGTTCGGGTACGCGCGCAATCGGTACTTCTACTCGTTCGTGGTGGCGCTGGTGCTGTTCACCCTCGGCGCGATGTACGCGATCTGGGAAGGCGTGCACAAGATCCGGCATCCGGAGGAGCTGAGTTCCCCGGTGGTGGCGGTGGTCATCCTGGCCCTCGCGGCGGCGCTGGAGGGCTACAGCTTCACCACGGCCATGCGCGAATCCGCGCCGCTGCGGGGCGGGGCGGGCTGGTGGCGATTCATCCGCACCTCCCGCAATCCGGAGCTGCCGGTGGTGCTGCTCGAGGACACCGGCGCGCTGATCGGCCTGCTGATCGCGCTGGCCGCGGTCGTGCTGACCATGCTCACCGGCAACGCGATCTGGGACGGCATCGGTACCCTCGGCATCGGAATCCTGTTGGGCGCCATCGCCGTCGTGCTGATCGTGGAGATGAAGAGCCTGCTGATCGGCGAGGGCGCCACCCCCGAGGAGATCCGGGCCATTCGCGAGAACCTGGTCGACGGCGCCCGCATCGACCGCGTCATCCACCTCCGCACCGAATACCTCGGCCCGGAGGACCTGATGATCGCCGCCAAGGTAGCCATCGTTCCCGGCCTCGACATCGCCGCCATCGCCGAGGCCATCGACGCCGCCGAATCCCGGGTCCGCACCGCGGTCCCCACCGCCAAACTCATGTACATCGAACCGGACCTGTACCGCTCCCAACCGGCCTAGCGGATGGGCACGGATCGCAGGAGGTCCAGGGGGTGGGTGGGGATGCCGAAGTCGGTGCGGAGGGTGTGGTGGGCGGCGTGGAGGCCGGACATGCCGTGCACGCCGGGGCCCGGGGAAGTGGCGGAGGAGCAGAGGTAGACGCCGCGCAGCGGGGTGGCGTAGGGGTTCCAGCGGGGGGTGGGGCGGAAGACGGTCTGGCGCAGGGTCATTGCGCCCGCCGAGATGTCGCCGCCGACGTAGTTGGCGTTGTAGGCGGGCATGGCCGAGGCGGTGCGGACGTGCGTGGCGAGGATCAGATCGCGGAAACCCGGGGCGAACCGCTCGATCTGGGCGATGACGGCATCGCTGACGTCGCGGGTGGAACCGTGCGGGACATGGGCGTAGGTGTAGAGCGTGTGCCCGCCCTCGGGGGCGCGGGTGGAGTCCACGACGCCGGGCTGAATGGTCAGCACGTACGGCCGCTCGGCGAATCGCCCTGCGGCGACGGCCTTTTCGGCGGCCGCCGCCTCGGCCCGGGTGCCGACCAGATGCAGGGTGCCCGCGCGCTCACAGCCGCTCGCCTGCCACGGCACCGGTCCCGACAGCGCGAAATCCACCTTGCACGCGGCCCCGCCGTAGCGGTACCGGCCCAGCGAGCGGGCATAGCGGCGGGGCAGGCGGGCATCGGCCACCCGGAGCAGTTCGGCGGGGGCGGTATCGAACAGAACCGTTCGGGCGCCGCGGAATTCGTCCAGCGAGTCGACCCGGTGCCCGGTCACGATGCGGCCGCCGCGCGCCTCGACCTCGGCGGCCAGCGCGTCCACGATGGCCTGGCTGCCGCCGCGCGCCACCGGCCAGCCGCCGGCATGGGCGAGCGCGCCGAGCAGCATCGCCACCCCGGACGCCGAGAACGCGGGCGGCGCCACGATGGCGTGCGCGCTGACCCCGGTGAACAGGGCGGGGGCGAGCTCGTCGCGAAAGCGCAGATTCCACAGCGGCGACGCCTGTTCCAGCACCCGGCGGCCGAAGCGCACCGCGGTCAGCGGATCGCCGAGCGGCGGGTGCCGCATATCCGACATCGCCAGGTCGACCGCGGCCTCCCAGCGCCGGACGATCGGTCCGAACAGCCGCCGCCACGCCCCGCCGTCGCGACCGAGCCCGGCGGCGGTGCGCTCGAGGTCGCGCCACGCCAGCGCCGCCACTCCCCCGTCCAGCGGGTGCGCGTAGGAGACCTCCGGGACGAGCATCTCCACGCCGTGCGCCGCCAGATCGAAGGCGCGAAAAAAGGGTGACGCCAAGGCCATCGGATGCGCGCCGGCGCACACGTCGTGGTGGTATCCGGGCAGGGTGAGCTCCGCGGTCCGGCAGCCGCCCCCGACCGTGTCCGCCGCCTCGTGCACCTCGACCTCGAGCCCCGCCCGGGCCAGAATCACCGCCGCGGCAAGCCCGTTCGGGCCCGACCCCACCACCACCGCATCCGTCATGACCACCACTCTAGGCGCGCGAATCCGGCAGACCCGGCGGCGAGACCGACGCCACGGCAAGCATTCTCAGCCGCGGGTCCATTGCGCGACCAGAACGGCCAGCCGCTGCTCGCGAAAGTCGGGGCGCAGGCGGCCGTCGTGGTCGAGGGTGGCCAGGCCGTGCAGCGCGCCCCAGGCGACCTCGGTGAAGGTCTCCACATCGGCCTCGCCCGCGAACGGCGCGAACACCGCCACCAGCTCGGCGAACGCATCCCGCAACGCCTGCGGGGCATCGGCCCCGAACCGCAGATCGACCTTCTGCACGAACATCGCGTCGTAGAGCGCCGGGCTGCGACGAGCGAACTCGAGATACCCACCGGCCACCGCCGTCAGCGCCTCCGCAGGCCCGGCGGCCGCCTCCCGCAGCGCGCGAGACTCCGCCCCCATCTCGGCGAACCCCTGCTCGGCCACCGCGGCGACGATCGCATCCTTCCCGGCGAAGTGACTGTAAAGCACCGGCTGGCTGTATTCGATCGCCTCGGCCAGCCGCCGCACGGTCACCGCCTCCCACCCACTGCTCTCCGCAATCTCCCGGGCGGTCCGGACAATCAACTGATGGCGCTCGGCGCGCTGACGCTCACGTCGACTCTGTGCGGTCACCCCCGAAACCCTAGCAGCGCTAGGCCACCGAGAGATGCGGGGCGACCGTAACCTACACGTCCGTCGAGAATCTGATGCCGCCGTCCGGGAGGTCCACTCCCGGCCACACTCGGGCGCCGCGTAGTAGTTCGCAGCGGGCGCCGACGTTCGCGCCATCGCCGATGACGGCGTCGCGGACCAGGGCGCGGGGGCCGATGTGGGCGCCGAAGCCGATGATCGAGCGTTCGACCGTGGCGCCGGCGTCGACGCGGGCGCCGTCGAAGAGGACCGCGCCGTCGAGGCGGGCGCCCGCCCCGACCTCGGCGCCGCGGCCGACCACCGTGCCGCCGATCAGCAGGGCGCCCGGCGCAACCCCGGCTCCGGCGTGGACCAGCGATTCGCCGCGCTGGCCCGGCAGCGCGGGCGAGGGTGCGATGCCGCGCACCAGGTCCGCCGATCCGCGGACGAAGTCCTCGGGGGTGCCCATATCGCGCCAGTACGAGGTGTCGACATGGCCCTGGATGTGCGCGCCCTCGGCGAGCAGCGACGGGAACACCTCGCGCTCCACCGATACCGGGCGGCCGCTCGGGATCTTCTCGATGTACTCGCGCCGGAACACGTAGCACCCGGCGTTGATCTGATCGGTCGGCGGGTCCTGGGTCTTCTCCAAAAACGCTGTGACCCGGCCGTTCTCGTCGGTGGGCACGCAGCCGAACGCGCGCGGATCGCTCACCCGGACCAGGTGCAGGGTCACGTCGGCATTGGTGGCGGCGTGGGTGTCGAGCACCGCGCCCAGGTCGGTGCCGCCGAGCACGTCGCCGTTGAACACCAGCACGGTGTCGGCGCGCAGCCGGGGCAGCACGTTGCGGATGCCGCCGCCGGTGCCCAGCGGGTCGGTCTCGGTCACGTACTCGATGTCGAGGCCCAGCTCGGCGCCGTCGCCGAAGTGCTCCTCGAACACCTCGGCCCGGAACGAGGTGCCCAGCACCACGTGCGTGATGCCCGCGTCGGCGATGCGCGCGAGCAGGTGATGGAGAAACGGCAGACCCGCGACCGGCAGCATCGGCTTGGGCGCCGACAGGGTCAGCGGCCGTAGCCGTGTGCCCTGCCCACCCACCAGGATCACGGCATCCGTGGACGCGTTGTCGGCCATCACTCTCCCCTGTACGTCGTCGAGCTACTACAGCGCCGCGCGGTCGCGCTCACGCAGCGCAGATCGAACCGCAAGCCTGCAGCGGATGGCAAGTCCGGCGCGCAATGCCACCCGCAGCGGTGCCTGCCACCAGTGCGGATGCCGGTCGGCCTGAAAACGGTACGCGGACGCGTGATGGGCGGGCAGCATGGTCTCGGGGTGACGGCCCGCCGCATGGCCCTTGGCGTGCGTGACCTGCGCCGACGGCACAAATACATTGTGCCAGCCCGCCTTGCCCAGTCGGTCACCGAAGTCGACATCTTCCATATACATGAAGTAACGGGAGTCGAATCCGTCGATGGCGTCGAAGGCGGCGCGGCGCACCAGCAGGCAGGAGCCGGACAGCCAGCCGACGGTCCGCTCGGCGATCTCCGCGTTCTCCTGCCGGTACCGCGTGGTCCACGGGTTGGCGGGCCAGATCGTGCCGAGGATGGCGTGGCCCGCGCCGTCGAGCAGGCCCGGCACCCGGCGCGCGGACGGGTAGACGCTGCCGTCGGGCTCGTGGATGAGCGGGCCGAGCGCGCCCGCGCGCGGCCAGCGCCGGGCGGCGGCGAGCAGCTGATCGATCGAATCGGTGCCCCAGCGCACGTCAGGGTTGGCGATGACCACGAACTCGATCTCCGGATCGACCTCGGCGACCGCGCGATTGATCGCGCCGCCGTAGCCGATATTGCCGCCGGTCCGGAGCAGCCGGACATGCTCGTTGGATTCGGCCGCCAGCTCCGGCGTCCCGTCGGTCGACCCGTTGTCGGCCAGGATGACCTGCGGTTTCTCATCGGTGGCGGTGGCGAGCGTGCCGATGAAGTGTTCGAGGTGCTCGCCCGGTGAGTAGGTCACCGTGATGACGGCCAGCTGGGTCTTCGACTGGGTTGATTCGCCGGTATCCGAAGCGCTCACCCGGTGCAGCCTAGCGGTCGAGGCGGCGCAGCGCGTCGTCGAGTGCGGGGCGCCAATGCCGCAGCGGCGTCAGCCCCGCCGCCGCCCAGGCACGGCCGGACAGCACCGAATACGGCGGGCGCCGTGTGGGAGTCGGGTACTCGGCGCTCGTGCAGGGCCGCACCCGCGTCGGGTCCGCGCCCAGTCCCGCGAACACGGCGCGGGCGAATTCGAACCAGGTCGTCTGGCCGGAATTGCCCGCGTGCAGCACGGGTGGCACGGCGTCGGTCGCGACCACCCGCCCGGCCAGTTCCAGCAGCCCGGCGGCCAGGTCGTGGGCGTAGGTCGGCGAGCCGATCTGGTCGGCGACCACGGAGACGGTGTCGCGCTCGCGCTCCAGGCGGCGCATGGTGGCGACGAAATCGCGCTGGTCACCGGTGTAGAGCCAGCCGGTGCGCACGACGTGCGCCGCGGGCGAGCAGTGCAGCACCGCCCGCTCACCGGCCAGCTTCGAGCGCCCGTAGACCGTGGTGGGCTCGGCCGGGTCGTCGGGTTCGTACGGGCGGGTGCCCGCGCCGTCGAAGACGTAGTCGGTGGACAGGTGAATCAGGTTGGCGCCGACCGCATTACACGCCGCGGCCAGCCGGGCGGGGGCGGTCTCGTTGACGGCGAACGCCGCGGCCGCGTCGGTCTCGGCCGCGTCGACCGCGGTGTAGGCGCCGCAGTTGATCACCACATCGCCCGGCCGCAGCAGGGCGCGCACCGCATCCGCGTCGGTGATGTCCAGGTCTCGTCGGGTCAGCGCGAGCGCGTCGGGAGCGTGTGCGGACAGGGCGACACCGAGCTGCCCACCGGCCCCGGTGACGACCAGCCGCGGCGCGGGCACGGGTGCGGAATTCACACCGGCTAGTCTGGCACGCCGCGTCAGCAGCGGATGAGCCGTGCGCGCGGGCACGTTGGCTAGCCTCGTTGCGGAGGGTTCCGGACGACAATGGAGCCGACGGGCGGGGTGGGGATCTCCGGCACGAAAGGATTATGTAGTTGCCGCAGGGCAGGAAGGCATCGGCGCCGAGACGATCGCGCGGCACGAGCGCGCGGCCGCCGCACGCGGGCCTGCCCGGCCCGCGCCCCGCCTCCTGGTCGCGCCCCGTCCGCACCGATACCCGTCGCCCCGCCCGGGTGTTCGCCGCGCTGGCCGCGATCGTGGTGTTCGTCGCCACCGGATTCGGTTGGCACAGTGTGGATGCGGTGATCTCCGGCATCCAGCGCATCGGCAATCTCGGGCTGGGCGGCACCGACGACGGCGCCACCGACATCCTCATGGTCGGCGTCGACAGCCGCACCGACGCGCACGGCAATCCACTCACCGCCGACGAGCGCGCCATGCTGCACGCGGGCGACGAGGTCGGCACGAACACCGACACCATCGTGCTGATCCGGGTTCCCGACAACGGCCGGTCCGCCACCGCCATCTCCATCCCGCGCGACTCCTACGTCGACATTCCCGGCATCGGCATGGGCAAGATCAATTCGGCCTACGGCTCCACCAAGGAGCTGACCCGGCAGCGGCTGGTCGCGCAGGGCGTCTCCGCCGACGAGGCCGAGCGGCGGTCCACCCAGGCGGGGCGGCAGGCGCTGATCAAGACCGTGGGCGATCTGACCGGCATCACCGTCGACCACTACGCCGAGGTCGGGCTGCTCGGTTTCGTGCTGCTCACCGATGCCGTCGGCGGCGTGGACGTATGCCTGAACAATCCGGTGAACGAGCCGCTGTCGGGCGCGGACTTCCCCGCCGGACAGCAGCGCCTCGACGGCGCGCAGGCATTGAGTTTCGTGCGCCAGCGCCACCAGCTGCCGCGCGGCGACCTGGACCGGATCGTGCGCCAGCAGGTGTACATGGCGTCGCTGGTGCACCAGGCGCTGAGCGCGCGGACGCTGGCCAATCCCGCCAAGCTGAGCCAACTCTCGGACGCGGTCGGCCGCACCATCGTGCTCGACGACGGCTGGGACGTGGTGTCGTTCCTGCACGAGCTGCAGGACCTGTCCGGCGGTCAGGTGCGGTTCGAGACCATCCCGGTGAAGGACATCAACGGCACCACCGCCGACGGCGAGTCGGTCGTGCGGGTGGACCCGCAGGCGGTGAAATCCTATGTGGCCGCGATGGTCTCCGATCGGCCCGCCGATCCGAAGGCGGTGGATCCGGCGACGGTCACCGCCGACGTGTACAACGCCGGTGGCGTGGCCGGGCTGGCCGGACAGGTGGCACAGGCCCTGGCGGGCAAGGGTTTCCACACCGGCACGGTGGACAACTGGATCGGCGGCAGCGTGCAGAGCAGCCGGGTGCTGGCCGCCGACAGCTCCGATCCGAAGGCCAGGGCGGTGGCCGAGGCGCTGGGCGGGCTCCCGGTGCTCGCCGAGGACGGGCTGCCACCGGGGGCGGTGCGCGTGGTGCTGGCGGGTGACTACTCTGGTCCGGGCTCGGCGGCGGGGAGCCTGTTCGATCCCTCCGGGACCTCGTCCACGGCCACCCCGGTGCCGCCCGCACCCCCCATCGATGCCGGCCAGAACGGACCGAAATGCGTGAACTGAATACGACCGTCACCGAGGCGCTGCTCGACCCCCTGCTCACCCGCGACCCGGCGGGCCCGCGCATCACCTACTACGACGACGCCACCGGCGCCCGCATCGAGCTGTCCGCGCTCACCCTGGCCAACTGGGCGGCCAAGACCGCCAACCTGATTCGCGACGAATTCGGGCTGACGCCGGGCGCGCGGGTGGCGGTGCTGCTGCCCGCGCACTGGCAGACCGCGGCGGTCCTGCTGGGCTGCTGGTGGGCCGGGACCGAGGTGGTGCTGCGCGCCGACGACGACGCCGAGCTGGCGCTGGCCACGGCCGAGCGCATCGACGAGGTCGCCGAGGTCGCGGAGGTGGCGGCGCTGTCGCTGGACCCGCTCGGCATGCCGGTACCGGATCTGCCGGTCGGCATCACCGACTTCGCGACCGCGGTGCGCGCGCACGGCGATCGGTTCCTGCCCGGCGGCGCGGGCGCGGCCCTGGACGGGCTGGCAGTCGCCGACGTGCTGGGGCAGGCCCGCAAATCCGCCGCCCGCCAGGGCTTCTCGGAGTCGGACCGGGTGCTGTCGGAGGCGTCGTGGGACACCCCGGACGAGCTGATCGACGGCCTGGTCGCGGTCTACGCCGCGGGCGCCTCGCTGGTGCAGGTCGCCCATCCCGACCCCGCCGCCCGCGACCGCCGCATCGCCACCGAGCGCGTCACCATCACCCGCCGACCGTGATCTCGCCTGTCCTACCCCGGCAGGTCGCGCACGTCCGACCGTAGGACGTTCCCGACCGGAACGCGGGTCCGTACCGTGGAGACAGATCCGATCGACGATTGGGGGTGGCGATGAAGCCGCAGTACTGGTTCCACTGGCTGTCGGCGCAGGGCGTGCCGAGGCTGGCCATGAAAGCCTATGCCCGGCGCGGGGATCAGCTCGCCCGGCTGATGTGCTCCGAGGGCGGACTGCACGACCCGTATCCGCTGATCGAGGCGATCCGGGCGCGGGGCCGGATGGGGCGGTTCGCGTTCGCCTTCGCGACCGCCGACCACGATCTGGTCCGGACCATCCTGCGCGACAACCGATTGGGCGTGCGAGCCGTCGAGAGCATGCAGATCCCGCGGCCGCTGCTGCGGCTCACCGACGCGAATCTGCCGCCGAATCCGGTGGAACCGCCGTCCATGCTGGTGATCGATCCGCCCGAGCACACCCGCATGCGCAAGCCGGTAGCCTCGGCGTTCACCCCGCGCGCCATCGCGCGACTGCGCGAGCGCGTCGAATCGGTCACCGAGGAACTGCTGGACGCGCTGCCGTCCGGCGGATCGGCGGATCTGGTGTCCGACTTCGCCTCCCAGGTGCCCATCGCGATCATCTCCGAGATGCTGGGCTTCCCCGACAGCGCGCGGGATCGCTTCCTGGGCTGGGGCGACGCCATGACACCGCTGCTGGACATCGGCATCGACTGGCGGTCGTTCCGCCAGGCCGTCGAGTCCATGGTGGAGATGGACCACTACCTCGACGACCACATCGCCCGGCTGCGCCGCGAGCCCGGCGAGGACATCCTGTCCAGCCTGGTGACCGCGGGCGACCTCGACGACCGGGCGCTGAAGGCGTCGGCGAGCCTGCTGATGGGCGCCGGTTTCGAGACCACGGTGAATCTGATCGGCAACGGCGTGGTGCAACTGGTGAACCATCGCGACCAGTTGGAGCGGGTGCTGGCCGAGCCCGACCTGTGGCCGAACGTGGTCGAGGAGGTACTGCGCTACGACGCACCGGTGCAGACCACCGCGCGCGTCGCGGCGGAGGAGGTCGAGATCGACGGCAGGCGGCTGCGCCCGGGAGCCACGGTCGTGCTGTCGCTGGCCGGGGCCAACCGCGATCCCCGGGTGTTCGAGGATCCGGACCGCTTCGACGTCACCCGCCCGAATGCCAAGGAGCACCTGACCTTCTCCACCGGCATCCACGCCTGCCTGGGCGCCAGCCTGGCCCGGATGGAGGCCGCGTACGCGCTGCGGAAACTGTTCGAGCGCTTCCCGAATCTGCAACTGGCCGCGCCGCCGCGGCGCCGCCCGCTGTTCACCCTGCACGGCTACAGCAGCCTGCCTGTTCGGTTGGGCACCAGGGCCGAGCAGACGGCGGGCGTGTAATCCTCAGCTGAAGCCGACGACGCGGTCGCCCCAGGCGTGGTGCAGTTCGCGGTCCGGGTCGTCGACGATGTGGTCGGTCGCGTCGACGACCAGTGTGGTGCGGGTGGATTCGCGGTAGGGCGCCCAGTGTTTGGAGCCGTCCAGGGCCGCGGGCACGCCGTGCTCGGCGAAGGCCAGCCAGCGCCGCATCATCCGCCCCGACACCTCCATCGCCGCCTTGCGACCGCCCAGCCAGAACGTGGGGTCGTGGTCGAAGGAGCCGAAATTGCCGAAGACGTAGGGCAGTTCGGTGGCGTGCCCGGCGCCGACCCGGGCCGCCTTGAGCATCGGGGTGGCCTGGTCGAACCGGTACATCCAGGTGCGGGTGTGCCGGGAGTGCGCGTCGGCCACCCAGTGCGCGGGCATCCGGAACGCGGCGTCGGTGGACATGGCCAGCGCGCCGCGGGTCTTGTCCAGATCCGGGTAGGCGGAGGTGATCTCGGCGATCCGCTCGGCGGGCAGGTCCGGATGGTCGGCGGCGACGGCGTTGAGCATGGCGTTCACCGCGTCCGGGGTCACCGGCATGATCGGCGAGCGGAACACCCGGAACAGCGAGGCCTCGTCCTTGTTGGTGCCGATGATCAACGGCACCCGATGGGAGCGGCCCTGCTGGAAGCGGTCGGCCGGATAGGCGGGCAGCAGGTCGCCGTCCACGACCGGGGCGGCGGCCAGCCGGCCCGGCGACTGCAGCGGGACCTCGTCGAGCAGGATGCCCGCGGCGTCGACGATCCGCTCGATCGGGCACTCCAGCAGTTCGCTCGCGCGCTCGGCGGGCAGATCCATCAGCTCCAGGAACCGCCGCGCCACACCGGCCGCGCGGTCCTGCCCGAAAACCGTGGTGGCGGGCGGGCTCTGGGCGATGGCGCGGTGGAACAGCCCGGCCGCCCGGGGCGAGGTGAGCAGCGCGGTCACGCATCCGGCGCCGGAGGATTCGCCGAAGACGGTGACATTGCCGGGATCGCCGCCGAAGGCGGAGATATTGTCGCGCACCCACTCCAGGGCGGCGATCTGGTCGTGCAGGCCGAGATTGGGCACGAAGTCGTGGCCCAGCGAGGACAGGTCCAGAAAGCCCAGCGCGCCCAGCCGGTAGTTCACGCCGACGATCACGACACCGCCGGTCTCGGCGAGCTTGCGGCCGTCGTAGATGCCCTGGGCGGCGGTGCCGAGGCAGTACGCGCCGCCGTGCAGCCACACCATGACCGGGCGCGGTTCGCCGGAGGTGGCGGCGGTGGGCGCCCAGACGTTCACCCACAGGCAGTCCTCGCCCATCCGCAGGCCGGAGTCGATCGGGACCATGTTCCCCATGGTCTGCGGGGCGATCTCGCCGAACTCGGTGCAGTCGCGCACACCGTCCCACGGGGCGGGCGGCTGCGGCGGCCGGAACCGCCGGGGACCTGCCGGGGCGGCGGCGTAGGGGATGCTGCGCCACACGTTGATCGCTCCGTCGCGGAGTCCACGCACATCACCCGCGCTGGTCCGAACCACCGGATCGGGGCCGAGCATGTCCACGCTCGGGGCCGCCTCGAAGAATTGAGTGCTCATCTCGCACCTCCTCGTACTCCCTGTAACGAGAGTACGTCCGAGATCATGTCCGACGGCGCGAATAACTGGGCGACACCGCTGTTCAGCCGCGATCGGCGTGGCCGAGGTCGCGTTCGGGATCGATACGATCGCGGACCCGTTGCTTGAGCACCGTGATCTCGGGGAACCCGCCGTCGGACTTGCGTTCCCAGATCTGTTCGCCGTCGAGCGTGATGCGGAAGATCCCGCCCGAACCCGGAATCAGTGCGACCTCCGACAAATCGGTGGCGAAGGTGTTCAGCAATTCCTGGGCCATCCATGCCGCCCGGAGTAACCAGCGACATTGGGTGCAGTACTCGATCGCGACTCGTGGCATGTCCGCACACTACGGGGAGGGAGCGGAGCATGCGCTTTACAAACAGGTTGGCAAACCTTCCGTTACTTTCGAAATAAACTTCTTCAGGAAACGGTATGAGGCCATCTTCCCGGCTGCAACCATTGTGATCAGCGTCACCGCGGCGGTCAGGGCTCGATTTCGCCGTCCACGTAAAGCCACTCGCCGCCAACCCGAGCAAACTTGCTGCACTCGTGCAGTTGGCCGCGACGGCCGTCGTGACGGTAGTGGGCGCGGAACTCGACGGACCCGGTGTCGTCGAAGGGGCCGCCGCGCTCGGTGCGGACGATCTCGAGGAACAGCCAGCGCTGCCCGGGATCGAGGGCGAGCCGCCGCGGCCGGGTGCGGGGATGCCAGGACCGCAGCAGATAGTCGGTGTCGCCGAGGGCGAATGCGGTGTAGCGGGACCGCATCAGCGACTCCGCGGTCGGGGCCGGGCCGGTGCCGTTCAGGCGCGGGGCGCAGCAGCGGGCGAACTCCTCGCCGCTGCGGCACGGGCACGGATCGGTCTCGGCGGGATGGTCGCTGCGCATTCGGAGATTATCCGTGATGCCCGCTGCCGCCCGGGCGGGCCGCGACGGACCGCCCGGAGCGCTTCGGTCAGAACAGGCGCATGAGGGTGATGATGTTGAGCAGTGCCGAAGTGCCGTTGGCCACCAGGGCCGAACCGGTATTGAGCACGTTCAGCGTGTTCAGGAGATTGTCCATGGTGCAGCTCCTTCATCGGTGTGGGGGGACACGACGAGCGACGACCGCATACCGCCGCGCACCGCGCGGCACCCAGACCGTACCGAGCCCGCGACTCCGATAGCGGCGAATTTGCCTTCTCGATACCGTATTTCGATCGAAGCGGCCCGAAAAGCCGGACGATACCGTCGATTACGACCGTACGGTCCGTACCGTTCCGCTGCCGTCGGGGCCGGATTGCCCGATGTGTGCCAGCTCGTCGGCGAGCAGGGCGGTCTCGTCGTACCACCCGCGCAGCTCGATCACCGTGGGCGCCAGTTCGTAATCGTGATGGTGTCCGGCCCGCGACAGCGTCGCCCACAGCGCGGCGATGCGGGCGCCGACCGCCGGGCCCGCGTAGGCGTCCAGCGCCAGCAGCTGCGCCCGCATGCTGCACCGCGCCAGCGCGGGCGCCGCCCGCCACCACAGCTGGTCGATCGCCTGCTCCAGGGTGATGCGCAGAATCCACACCGTCGCGCGCGACCACAGCCCACCGGCGTCGCTGACGGTGCCGCGCAGCAGTTCGTCGGCCGCGGCCAGCCGCTCCGCGACGGTCGGCGTCACGGATTCAGCCACTTGACGAGCCTTCTTGTGCCGGAAATCAATTGGCTGCCGCTGCGGTCGATGCGGATGTGCGCGCCCGCGGCGGCATCGCGCAGCACCGCACGCGCCCACGGGGTGTCGCGGTCCAGCAGATCGTTGAGGTCGTCCACCCGGTCGGGGTCGCCGAGCACGGCCAGCGACACCTTCTCCCAGGTGGTGCGGGCGTTCTCGACGCGGCGCTGCACCTCGCGGTGGTCGACGCCCGCCTCCAGCAGGGAGCGCCGGGCGCGGGCCAGGGCGGCGGCCTCGATCGCCGAACGGCAGCAGGTGATCACGAGTTCGGCGGCGATCGCGCGGGGCAGCTGCCTGGTCCGCAGCAGCGCGTTGGCGTCGCTGAGGTAGCGGCGCACCGGATCCTCGGCGACGCGGACCTCGACCGTGGACCGCTCCCGCCGCTGCACGTCGAGCACGGTGGCGTCCAGGCGCAATCGGCGCACCGCCTCGGCCAAACGCTCGTCGTGGGTGAACACCACCACCTGCCGACCGCTGCGCGCCGCGGCGGCCAGCACCCGGGCCAGGCCGTCGACCTTCGCCGGATCCATCGCCTGCACCGGATCATCGATCACCACGAAGCCGAACGGGCTCTCGGGAATGGTGGCGCGCGGCAGGAACAGGGCCAGCCCGAGCGCGTGCAGTTCGCCCTGGCTCATCACGCCCAGGGCGGTGCCGCCGGTCTCGTCGACGGTGACGTCCAGCTGCACCTTGCGGGTGGCTCCGGCGTTGCCCTGCAGGCGAATCGCGCCCAGATCGACATTGCTCTGCTGGCGCAGCCCGCGCCAGATCCGGCGGGCGTGGTCGGCCAGCGGGACCATGCGCTGATCGCGCAGTCCGGCGGCGGCGGACTTGAGCCAGTCCTCGGCGCGGCGCACGGTGCGCAGTTCGGGCTCGGCGGCGGCGACGGCGGTGGCCTCCTGCAGCCAGGCGGCGATGCGCGGCACCAGCGGGGTCCACACCGCGTCGAGCCGGTCCAGTTCCTTGCGCGCGGCGCGGCGCAGCGTGTCCAGGCCGCGCGCGGCGTCGGCGTGCGCGACCCGCAGGCGCTCGGGCAGGTCGTCGCGATAGTCGGTCTCGGCCAGCGCGGCCCACGCCGACCAGGTGCGCAGCGCGGGGCCGGTATCGATGTTGGGGGCCTGCGGCGCGGGCGGATTCAGTTCCACCGGAACGGGTTTCACGAGGGCGAGGGCACCCTCCACCGCCTGCCGCAGCGCGATCCGGGCGGTGGTGAGGGCGGCGGCCCGGTCGGTGAGACGGGCGATCTCGGCGTCGGTGTCGCGCTGCCACGCCGGATCCAGGACGCCCTGCCCGCACACCGGGCAGGCGCACGCGCCGCCGACCGCGACGTGGGCGCGGGCGCGGCGCAGCAGGTCCAGCACCCGCAGTTCGGCCTCGGAGTCGCCGGTGGCGTGCGCGGCCAGGTCGGCGGCGCACCGTTCGACGCGCTCGGCGGCGGCCTCCACCTCGACGGGCTCGGGCAGGTCCAGGCGCAGGATCGCCTGCAGCGCGGCCGCTCCGGTGGGATCGTGCCGCGCCCCGGCGACCTCGCGGGCAATGGTCCGCAGGTCCGGTTCCGCGGTGCGCAGCAGCTGGGCGACCCGGACGGCGCGCTCGTCGGCCACAGTGGTCAGCGCGGCCAGCAGCGCCTGCCGCTCGTCGCGGGATTGCCGTGCGGCGCGCTCCAATTCGAGCCGGCGCATCCGGGTGCGCTCCTGCGCGGCGGTGAGGTCGTCGAGCCCGAGCAGCTGGTGCAGGGCGTCGAACAGGTCGGAGGGGCGGCCGTCGACGAGCGCGCCGAGTTCGCTGTAGGACAGGAAGGGCCGGTACAGTTCGAGCGAGCGAGCCCAGTCGCGGAAGCAGAAGTCGGTGGGCGGCTTGTCTTTTCGCCGCATCAGCCACGCACCGCCGGTCAGGTCGGCGTCGGCGGGCCATTCGCGCACGACGGTGAAGGTGGGGTCGGGACCGGCGGCGGCCAGGTCGACCTCGATGCGAGATTCGCTGCCCTCGTGCAGGTTTCGCCAGCCCTCGCGCCATACTCCGGAGCGCCCCTCCCAGCGCTGGTTCACTCCGGTGAGCGCCAGTTCGGCGGCCTCGGCGAAGCTGGATTTGCCGGAACCGTTGCGGCCCACCACGAGGGTGAGCCCCGGGCCGGGATTCAGCGTCAGCACCGCCTCCCGGCCGATGCCGCGGAACCCGCGAACCCGGATGGCGCGCAGGAAGATTCCGGTGTAGCCGGGGTCGGAGAAGGTGCCGTCCGGCCCGGCGCCGAGGGCCTCCAGCACCGCCCGCGCAACCTCGGGAGTAACCGACGGGTCGGAATCGAGACGACGCGAGACGAGCTCGGCCAGTCTCGGTGCGGGGTCCTCCGGCCCTTCCGGCAATGCGACTCCTCTGCGCTCGACTACGGTGCCGAACGCTACCGCATCGACCGCGAATGCGTGCCTGCCGCACAAGATCCGAACGAACCGGCCCGGCTGGGACGCATGGCCATCGACACGGTGTGATCCGCCCGATGCCCACCCCTCGGCCGTCCCGGCCGGGCAGTTCTACGGGTTTCACCCAAATCTCGGGTGGCTCGGATCAACCGAACAGGTCAGGATGCCAGAGTTCCTACCGCAAGACAAGGGTAGTTGCTAAGCGCAATCACATTCGGAGACATCAAGATTCACTCGCTACCCCCCAGCGACCCCAGCCGAAAGCCTGCCGGGACGACAGTGTGCCCCACCCGCCCCCACCCGGCATGCGATTCTCCGCCGCCCCAGCACACTCCCCCTCCCGGCGAGTACTTCTCGTTATCCCAGTGAGCATTTCCCGCTATCCCGCAGACACATTCGTTAACCAGCGGGCACTCCCCGCCATCACCGCTGAGCACTTCGCCACTCCCGCAGACACCTCGCGCCATCCCGACAGGCACCACTCGTCATCCCGACAGGCACCACTCGTCACCCCAACAGGCACCACTCGTCACCCCAACAGGCACCACTCGTCACCCCGGCGTGCACCTCCCGTAATCCCGGCGTGCACCTCTCGTCACCCCGGCGTGCACCTCTCGTCACCCCGGCGTGCACCTCTCGTCACCCCGGCGTGCACCTCTCGTCACCCCGGCGTGCACCTCCCGTGATCCCGGCGTGCTTTTGGCCGGGATCACGCAACCTATCCGCGACTCTCGGGTTCATCGGAACGGCGGGACGAGGTTCGGTCTCCGGCATTCAGGGCGAGAGAGCGGCGTACTGTCCGGACCGGTGGCGGCGACACGAGTGAGGGGAATTCTTGTCGGTGGGCTGGGGTAGAACTCCGGGCAGTCGAGTGAAGGGGGTTGGGTGGTGACAACGTCTCAGGCGGGGGTGGGTACTGCGGTGTGGACCGCGGAGCAGGTTGCGGCGCTGGCGCCGGATGCGGCCTCGTTGGCGGCGGCACGGAAGCTGCACGGGCGCTGGAGCGGCACCGGTCGGCATGCCGAGGCGCTGTGGGGGCTGTGCCGCGGCAGCGGGGCCAAGCCGTATCAGACCATCATCGATCTCGACGGCCCGGCGTACAAGTGCACGTGCCCGAGCCGGAAATTTCCCTGCAAGCACGCGCTGGCGCTGCTGCTGGCCTGGTCCGAGGGCATGGTCCCGGAGGCCGCCGGGCTCGCCGATTTCGCGGCCGACTGGATCGGCACGCGGCGGGCGCGGGCCGCGAAACCCGATCCGGCACCGCGCGGCGCCAAGGCCACCACCCGCGAGCAGCGGCACGGCCGGGTGAGCGCCGGGCTCGCCGATCTGGACGTGTGGCTGGGCGATCAGGTGCGCACCGGGCTGGCGCAGGCCGATCGGTCGTTCGCG
The DNA here is from genome assembly GCF_013186535.1 of Nocardia terpenica. Lineage (NCBI taxonomy): Bacteria > Bacillati > Actinomycetota > Actinomycetes > Mycobacteriales > Nocardiaceae > Nocardia > Nocardia terpenica. The sequence goes on along the minus strand of NZ_JABMCZ010000003.1, from coordinate 1,276,334 downwards.
GCATTCGAGGCCGTCGCCGCCCGCATGGTCGACGCGCAGGCCCCGGGCGTGGCGGCCGCGCTGCGGCAGCTGCCCCGCACGGTGGCGACCCGCGAGGACTGGCCCGCGCTGCTGCTGCGCGACTACGCCCGGCTGCATCTGCTCGCCGCGGCGCACCGCCGCCTCGACGAGCTCGAGCCCGCCCTGGCCGCCAGCGTGCGCACCCACATCGGCTATCCGACCGCGGCGGAGGCGGTGCGCGAGCAGCCCCCGGTCCGAGATCGCTGGATGGTTCTCGGCCATCGGATCACCGACGAGGAGCGGCTGTACACGCGCCGAGTCTGGTTGCGCGGCCGCGATTGCGGACGCTGGGCGGTGATCGTCGACCACTCCTTCGGCGCGCCGAGCTTTCCGGGCGACATGCCGGTACCGGGCGCAATGGTCGAGGCCGACCTGCACTTCTACCCGGGTGCCGCACCGCTGCGGGCACTGTGGGGAGCGCGATACGACGTCCCGACACCGTTCACGACCGTGCCGGTCTCCGCGGCATCGCCGACCGGTACCGATGCGACACATACCGATACCGGCGCACCGATCCCCGGCAGTATCGCGGCGGCGCTGACCGACCACGCCCGCGCCCTGGGGGCCGATCCCTGGCTGCGCGCCTGGCCGATGCTGCTCGCCGAGGTGGTGCCAGTCGTCGCCGAAGACCGCTGGTACGTGCGCGAACTCGACGGCACCGCACTCCCGCTGGTGCGGCTGGCGGACCCGCCCTGGCGGCTGTTCGGCCTGTCCGGCGGGCATCCGCTCACCGTCCTCGGCGAATGGACCGCGGACGGGCTGGTGCCGATCTCGGCCCTCACCGCCGGAAATATCACCCAGATAGTGTCCGAACCGGTCGGGGCCGCGACGACCGCGGCGACCACCGAACTCACCGCGGCGGCCCTGCTCGGCACCGCGCGCCGGGCCCCGAGCCCGGACCGGCTGCCCGGCCCGGTCGCCGCCGCGACCGCGCGGCTGACCGGCGACCCGGCCCTCGTCCTGCTCGAAACAGCCGCTCTGGCAGAGACTTTCGAGCGCGGCGGGCTGGCGACGACCGTCGCGCCGCCGGCGGCTCCGGCCGCCGACGACGACCGCCCGCCGCTGCCCGCGGCGGCGGCCACGCGGCTGGCCCGGCTACTGGAGCAGGGCTCGCCGTTCCTGCCCGAGTGGTTCGAGATCGCCGCGCCGCACGGCTATCGCGCCCCCGACGCGCTGTGCAGCCTGCTGCTGGAGCAGGCGAAAACCCGTGCGCCCCTGCGTGACTCGCTGCTAGACCTGGCCGGTACGCGCGGGCGCTGGCTGGCCGAGCACAATCCGCAGTGGCGAAACCTGCTGCGCGCCCGCCCCGACGATCCCGGCGTGTGGTCGCACGGCCGCCCCGCCGAGCGCCGCGACTGGCTGGCCGCGCTGCGCGAGCGCGACCCGCGCGCCGCCTACACCGCCCTGTCCGACGGCTGGCGCGCCGAATCCGGTTCCGCGCGTGCGGAATTGCTCTCCGTCCTCGCCGACGGCCTGTCCGGCGACGACGAGCCGCTGCTGGAGTCGGCCCTCGACGACGGCCGCGCCGATGTGCGCCGTACCGCGGCCGATCTGCTGGCGCGCCTGCCCGACTCGGCGTTCGCCGCGCGCATGCGGCAGCGCGCCGAACAGTGGCTGCTGCTGCGCGGCGACCGCCTCACGGCCGAGCTGCCACCGGCGCTGGGCGCCGCGGCCCGGCGCGACGGCGTCGGCGACCGGTTCCCCAGCACGGCCTACCACCGCGACGGCGCGCCCGATGTGGATGCCGAACGGTTGCGCCGCGTCGTCGCCGCCACCCCGCTGTCGTACTGGGAGACGCACTTCGCCACCGCCACCGGCACTTTCGGGGTGCGCATGGACGATTGGATGCTCGGCCCGGTGTTCACCGGCCTGGCCGAGGCCGCGCTCGCCCAGCGGGACGCCCGATGGGCGCAGGCGCTGTTCGAAATGCTCACCGCCACACCGACACTCGGTGCCGATGTGGACGTGCGCCGGGAGCTGTTCGCGCTGCTGCCGCTCGGCGAACGGGTGCGCTACCTGCGGTCGCTGGACAGCAGCTGGCTGGCCGAGGTCGAGCTGCTGCTGCCCGCCGTGCCGCGACCGTGGCCGGGACCGCTGGCCGAGCACCTGATCCGGCTGCTGCTCGACCGGGCCCGGCTGGCGGCGGCCCGCCCGGGCGCGCCCGGACTGTCGCCCGCCTCCTATCGCACCCTGTTCCGGACCGCGGCCGTGCACTTCCCGGTCTCGGCGGTCGCCGCGGTGTCCGTCGCCGCGCGCCGCTGCGGAGATGCGCACTGGGAGAACGCCTTCGACCAACTCGCCCACGATCTGACCCAACGCACCACGATGCTCGAGGAGCTGCAGTGACCACCACCGAGACCCCGCGCGGCGATCTGGATCTGCTGCGTCCGCACGCCGAACAAGCCTTCGCCGACGAGCTGCGCGCCCTCGCCGCGGCCGACGACCGCCCCCGCCCGCCGTCGTGGCGGCTGTCGCCGTGGGCGGTGGTCACCTATCTGCTCGGCGGCGCCCTCGCCGACGGCACCGTGATCAGCCCCAAGTACGTCGGGCCGCGCCGCCTGATGGAGGTCGCCGTCGCGACGCTGGCCACCGATCGCGCCCTGCTGCTGCTCGGCGTGCCCGGCACCGCGAAAACCTGGGTGTCGGAACATCTTTCGGCCGCCGTCTGCGGCTCCTCGACGCTGCTGGTGCAGGGCACCTCCGGCACCGCGGAGGAGGCGATCCGCTACGGCTGGAACTACGCGCGGCTGCTCGCCGAGGGCCCGAGCGAGGGCGCGCTGGTGCCCTCGCCGGTCATGACGGCCATGCGGCTGGGCTCGATCGCCCGGGTGGAGGAGCTCACCCGCATCCCGTCGGATGTGCAGGACGCGCTGATCACGGTGCTGTCGGAGAAGACGCTGCCGGTGCCCGAGCTCGGCACCGAGGTGCAGGCGGCCAAGGGCTTCAACGTCATCGCCACCGCCAACGACCGCGACCGCGGTGTCAACGAGCTGTCCTCGGCGCTGCGGCGGCGCTTCAATACCGTGGTGCTGCCGCTGCCCGCGAGCGAGGACGAGGAGGTCGCCATCGTCACCCGCCGCGTCGAACAGCTCGGCGCCGCACTGGAATTGCCCGCGGTGCCCGCGGCCGCCGAGGAGGTGCGCCGGGTGGTGCGGGTGTTCCGCGAGCTGCGCTCCGGCATCACCGCCGACGGCCGCACCAAGCTCAAGTCCCCGTCCGGCACGCTGTCCACGGCGGAGGCGATCTCGGTCATCACCAATGGCCTGGCGCTGTCGGCCCATTTCGGCGACGGCGTGCTGCGCGCCTCCGATGTGGCCGGCGCGGTGCTGGGCGCGGTGGTCAAGGACCCGGTCGCCGACGGCGTGGTGTGGACGGAGTACCTGGAGGCCGTGGTCCGCGGCCGCGACGACTGGTCCGATTTCTACCGGGCCTGCCGCGAGGTGCACGGATGAGCGCGCCCGCGGTCGCCGCGCCGGAGACTCGGGTGTTCGGCATTCGCCATCACGGCCCGGGGTCCGCGCGCTCGGTCCGGGCGGCGCTGGAGCGGTTCCGGCCGGATCACATCCTCATCGAGGGCCCGGCCGACGCCGATCCGCTGGTCGCGTATGTGGCCGCCGAGGGCATGACGCCGCCGGTCGCCCTGCTGGCCTACGTTCCCGATTCGCCTGCGCGCGCGGCCTTCTGGCCCTTCGCCGCGTTCTCCCCCGAATGGCAGACGCTGCACTATGCGGTGCAGAATTCCGTCCCGGTGAGCTTCTGCGACCTCCCCGCCACCCACGTCCTCGCCATGGACCACGAGCCCGGCGACCGCACCGACCCACTCGCCGCCCTCTCCGCGGCGGCCGGTTACGACGATCCGGAGCGATGGTGGGACGCGATCATCGAATCCGGCTCCGACGCAGACACTTTCGACGCCATCACCGAGGCGATGAGCGTTCTGCGCGAATCCGCGATCACCGCACCGAACCAGCCGCTCACCTCCCCCCGATCGTCCCCATCCAACCACGCAACCGAAGGTGCCCCTCGTCATTCCGGCGCCCATTTGGCCGGAACACACTCTGCCGCAGAAGATCCCGGCCAAAAGCACGCCGGGACCACGAGTGGGACTTCTGCCGGGACGACAAGCAGGACTCCCACCGGAACGACAAGCAGGACTCCCACCGGAACGACAAGCAGGACTCCCACCGGAACGACAAGCAGGACTCCCACCGGAACGACAAGCAGGACTCCCACCGGAACGACAAGCAGGACTCCCACCGGAACGACAAGCAGGACTCCCACCGGGATCACAAGCGGCATCTCCTCCGAGATGACAACTGAAACCTCCACCGGGATGACGAGCGGGACCTCCACCGGAATGACAAACGGGACTCCCGCCGATGTATCCGGCGCGGCCGTGGATGCGGTGCGCGATCCGGTCGATTCGCACACCCTGGTTCGCGAAGCCTATATGCGGCAGGCGATGCGGAAGGCGCTCAAGAATGGGGCGCGGCGGCTGGCCGTGGTGTGTGGCGCGTGGCACGCACCGGCGCTGGCGGGCAAGCTCGGGCCCGCGACGGCGGATGCTCGGCTGCTCAAGGGACTTCCGAAGGGGAAGGCGACGCTGACCTGGGTGCCGTGGACGCACTCCCGGCTGATCGGCGCATCCGGGTACGGGGCGGGAATTACCTCGCCGGGCTGGTACCACCACCTGTTCACCCAGACCGAGCAGCCGATCGCCCGGTGGCTCACCAAGGTGGCGGCGCCCCTGCGCACCCACGACCTGCCCGTGTCCAGCGCGCACATCATCGAATCCGTGCGCCTCGCCGAGACACTCGCCGCCATGCGCGGGCGGCCGCTGGCCGGGCTGTCGGAGGTCACCGACGCCACCCGCGCGGTGCTCTGCGAGGGCGACGAAACCATGCTGCGGCTGGTCGTCACCGAACTGGTGGTCGGCGAGGCCCTCGGGTCGGTGCCCGAGGACACCCCGACGGTCCCGCTCGACGCCGACCTGCGGGCGCAGGCGCGCACGCTGCGGCTCAAACAGCAGGCCCTGGCCCAGCAGCTGGATCTGGACCTGCGCAAGGAGCGCGAGCGGGCCCGTTCACATCTGCTGCACCGGTTGCGACTGCTCGGAATCGACTGGGGCACACCGACATCCAGCGAGGTGCGCAGCACCGGCACCTTCCGGGAGACGTGGACGCTGCGGTGGGAGCCCGAACTGTCGGTCGCCATCGTCGAGGCGTCGCGCTGGGGCACCACCATCCGCACCGCCGCCGAGGCGAAGATCCTCGATGCCGTCGCCGCGCCGCGGGCCACCGTCGGCGAGGTGAGCGCGGCGCTGGAATCGGCGCTGCTGGCGGATCTGGGCGGCGCGATCGACGGGCTGGTCGCGCGGCTGGAATCGGTGGCGGCCCTGGACCACGACGTCACCCACCTGCTCACCGCGCTGCCCGCCCTGATTCGCACGCTGCGTTACGGCGATGTGCGCGGCACCGACCTGACGGCGCTGGCCCACGTCGCCGACGGCCTGCTGGTGCGGATCTGCGCGGGCCTGCCGAGCGCGGTCACCGGCCTGGACGCCGACGCGGCCGCCGCGCTGCGCGCCCAGCTCGACGCCGCCCACCTGGCCATCGCCACCCGCGACGACGCCTGGGCGACCGGCGAATGGCTGACCGCGCTGCGCGCGCTGGCCGACCGCGCCGACGTACACGGCGCGCTGGTCGGGCGCGCGGTCCGATTGCTGTGCGACGCGGGCATTCTCGACGATCGCGCGGCCGCCCGGCGCCTCGCCGCGGCCCTGTCGGTCGGCCACACGCCCGCGGAGAAGGCGGCCTGGGTCGACGGTTTCCTCGGCGGCCGCGGCCTGCTGCTGGTGCACGACCGAGAGCTGCTGCGGCTGATCGACGACTGGCTGCGCGGCCTCGACGAGGATCAGTTCGTCGCCACCCTCCCCCTGCTCCGGCGCACCTTCGGCGCCTTCGAGGCGGGCGAACGCCAGGCCATCGCCCAGGCCCTGGGCGGCGGCGCACCCGCGCGCCGAGAAACGCCCGGCCGCACCGACTTCGATATCGAGCGCGGCACGCTCGCGCTGGCCGCGGTCACCGAGATCCTGGCGGTGGCGCGATGATCCGGCCCGAACCTTCCCGCATAGCGAGGCACGCATGAGCGAAAGACATTCCCGCCGTTGGCGTTTGGTTCTCGGCGCACCGGCCGAGGAGGGGCTGGGCGGGCTCGGGTCCGCCGAGGACATGGCGATGGACCGCGCGCTGTCGGCGCTGTACAACGCCGACGAGCAGTCGGCGGCGGAGAAGCGGTCGGCCGGGCTGGGCGGGTCCGCGCCGAAGGTGGCGCGCTGGCTGGGCGATATCCGCACCTATTTCCCGTCGACCGTGGTCGAGGTCATGCAGCGCGACGCGGTGGACCGGCTGAATCTCACCGAGCTGCTGCTGGAACCGGAGCTGCTCGAGGCCGTCGAACCGGATGTGCACCTGGTCGGCACGCTGCTGGGCCTGAATCGGGTCATGCCCGAAACCACCAGGGCCACGGCGCGAATGGTGGTGGAGAAGGTGGTCCGCGCGATCGAGCGGCGGATCGCCGCCCGCACCGTGGCCGCCGTCTCGGGCGCGCTCAACCGGGCGGCCCGCACGACCCGGCCGCGGCTGCGCGACATCGACTGGGACCGCACCATCCGCCGCAATCTCGCCCACTATCTGCCCGAGCATCGCACCGTCGTCCCGCAGCGGCTGGTCGGTTACGGCCGCAAGGCGCAGGCGGTGCGCCGGGACGTGGTGCTGGCCATCGATCAGTCCGGATCGATGGCGTCGAGCGTGGTGTACGCGGCGGTGTTCGGCGCGGTGCTGGCATCGATGCGCTCGCTGAAAACCTCGCTGGTGGTCTTCGATACGGCCGTCGTCGACCTCACCGACCGCCTGTCCGACCCGGTCGACGTCCTGTTCGGCACCCAACTCGGCGGCGGCACCGACATCAATCGAGCGATCGCCTACTGCCAGCAGCTGGTCACCCGCCCGACCGACACCCTGTTCGTCCTGATCTCCGACCTCTACGAGGGCGGCATCCGCGACGAAATGCTCCGCCGCATAGCCACAATGAAGGACTCCGGCATCCAGGTCCTGGTCCTGCTGGCCCTCTCCGACGACGGCGCCCCCGCCTACGACCACGACAACGCCACCGCCCTCAACACCCTCGGCATCCCCGCCTTCGCCTGCACCCCGGACGCCTTCCCCGACCTCCTCGCGGTCGCCCTGGACCGGGGGGACATCACAGCCTGGGCTAATGCCAACGCGGGCAGGTGAATTCGCGGCGGCACCGTGGGCCACGGACTCGTACTGGTACGCGGCGCTTTGGTGTCCTCGTCCGCGGCTTCAGGTACTGGCGGGGTGATCGGTTCCAATGTCCTTGCGGCGGACTGCCGGTAGTGCGAAGTCCAAGCCGCCTCCACCGTTACCGCCGCCGATATAGTTTCCGAAGATGCTGATGATAAGGACGAGCCAGAAGAACAAGCCGAGTAGCCAAACCTTCACCAGTCTGACGAAAGTGGGCCAGCCACCGTCCTCGGGACGAATGACGACAAGTCCGAACAGCAATTTCCCGACGGTCGCATGAAATAGGCTTTGCACGACGGTGCGGTTGACGAACGACAGTATCGGCCAGGAGAGGAGTGCCCACAATCGTGCCTGAGGCAGTTTTTCGGCCAGTGTCGGATCGTGTGCTAATACCACGAACACGGCGATCATCGGTCCGGCATGCAGCAGCCAGTCGACCGCGAAAGCCGAAGTCCATCGCAGCCGCCGCGGTGACGGGTATCTGGGGTCGGCTCCTTCGCCGTGTTCTGTCGGCTTCTTCGATGAAGCATCGTCGAGTCGACCGAAGGTTTCAATTCCCCGGATTTCCCGTGGTGGCGATGGCATCGAGTCGCGCCGATTTTTGCTGTGTCTACCGTCGTTCATAGCCCTCGCAACCCTCCGTAGGTTATCTGAGCTTGCAGATCTACCGAGCGAGCCATGTCGATGATCATGGGACGGAACTGCGGGCCGTGTGCAATGAATATCGTAGACAGTTCGATCGACACGACTGTCGAGCCGTCGCCGGAGGGCACGACAGCCTCCAATCGATATACTGGCGCGGTTGTACCATCGATCGGATTTCCGGGGAAATCTGGCACGGGCAAACTTCGGACCTGCTCGAAAAACATCATAGGCCGATTGTCGAGCTCAATCACCTGGAGGTCTCCCTGCTCGCGGGCCTCCATCTTCGCTTCGGCGAGATTCTTCACCACCAGTCGAGGGTTTTCCGTGTCGCCGCCGGTGTCATAGACGAGCACCGTGAGTACTGATGTCACAAGTGCGTCATCGAATGAGTGTCTGCCCAGACCGCAGTAACGGACGCCATCCCTGGTGAGCTCATCGAGAAATGCCCCCAACGCCGGAAGAATCTGACCGGCGGCCTGTGCAACATCGGAGGGGCCGACTTCCTCCAGGACTGCTGCGGCTACCGCGATGCTGCTGTCGATGCCGCTCAACGGTAGCGATATGTAGCCGACCGGAATATTAATTCTCAGTTCGACATTGTGGACAGTATCCGTCACGACGTCAGCCAATCTTTGATGTCATGGTAGCCAGCCATTGCGGCGCTCTTTCCCCTCCATGCCATCTCGATTGTATCGAGACGATTCATCAGAGCCATATCAGGCTTTGCGTGCGCACCGACACCGAGTACCGAGTCCGGGACGTCATATCTCGTCAATACCTTGTTGATCCCTTTCGTGGCAAGACCGGGCGAGTGGGCTGCATCGGATAATGCGTCGGTTAAAGTAGGCGCCACCTTTTCCGCCGCAGCGGCTTCCTCGGCCAGTTTCCCCATCGAGGCAACACCTTTGATCGCACTGTACCCTGGTGCGAGGCCGAGGCTGTCGGATCCGACCGTCATGAGCGATTTGAAGTCTTTTGTGTGGAAGTCGCCATGCAGGAAGTCGCCGTGACCGATCCCCTTCGCGAAGTCACCGATGTCATTGCGGACCTTCGGGTCGTTCAGGTCGAGTCCCACATTGCCAGCGCTCGCAGCTATGCCTACAACCATCCCGATCACGTCGAACGGTGGCGGCGTGAACAACGCGACAAGTCCTCCGATGGCCGCCACGGTGCTCAAAATATTATGTAAGAGCTTCTTATGCTTCGAAATCCAGTCTCCGACCGCCTTTACCGCATCGGAGATTTTGTCCCACCAATGCTTACTCGGCGGGCTGGGTGCAAAGTCTTTTGCCGCCGAATCGAGTTCGGCGGCAACTTTCTTCGCCGCAGTATCATGCTCCCGTTCGAGATCATGTGCGCGTCTGATGATCGAATCGATTTTGTTCTGTGCACCCGTGACGGCCGCGGAAGCGGTGTTCACCTGCGTAACCGCGGTGTCGAGGCGCGATTGCGCCGCTTGCAATTGCGCTGCGTCCGAAAAGGTCTGGTGTGCGAGATTCAGATCGGGGTTCGACTGAGCCTGCTGAAGAGCTGTCTGCGCCTGCGCATGCTCCTGCCTGGCAGCGGCGGCTTCCAATTCCAGACCCTGGGCGGCGTCCCGGTTGCCGACCAGGTCGGTGTGCCACTCGTCGAGCACAACCACCGCCCGTTCGAGAGAACTCTGCGCATAGCCGAGATCCTGAGCGAGAGTGGCATCGAAGTGATTCCGGAAAGCATCGCCCCCTTCGCCCTTCCAGACACCGTCGCTGCTGTTTCGGAGGCGGTTCAGCACATCGTTGGTCTCTTTGACGGCCTCACCGGCGGAATTGATCTTCCCGCGCAAGCCCTCGACATCTTCCGGAACCCCGGGGACGGGGTTGAAGCCCAGATTGGGATAAGGATTGTCGCCCAAAGCTTCACTCACTTGCTCTCGAACCGGACGATTGCCTGGTCTACGGCGGACTGGGCCTTGCTCAATGCATCCGCAAAAGCCCTATCCGTCTCCTGGTAAGCGTCATGGCACTGGGAAACGCCGTCGGCGACATTTTTCGCTTGCTCACCGATCTGCTGCACACCGTAGTGCCAACGACGCTGAAAACTGTCGGCCGCATCGTTCAAGACCTTCGGTCCGACATCACCGTGGCCGTCCTGCTTCATAGCATTCAGAGCATCATTGAGCACCTGCTCCGAGCCACGCAACAACTGCACCATTCTGCCCAGAACCTCGATATCCACCCGGAGAAGGCCAGCCAAGTCCGTATCCTCTCGTTCTGCGTGTGCTCGGATGATCCGACGTCCCGGAGGAAGGAACCCCGATCCAACTAAAAGTTCAGACGCACATCGGCTCCCTCCGGTTCCAGATAAATCGGACAACCTCAGGACACGCAGGATGGCCCCGCGCCGCCACGTGGGCCGCTACCCCCCACGCCGTTCGGTCAAACCTCCGCGATGGCGGCCAACGGTGGGGTGCGGGCGGCGCGGATGCCGGGCCAGACGGCGGCGAGTACGCCGACTACGCCGGAGGCTACGAGCATCAGCACGATCTGGGTCCAGGGCACCGCGATCGTGCTCAGGCCCAGGTCTCGTAGGGTGCGGAGGAAGCCGACGCCCAGGCCGAGGCCGAGGAGGACGCCTACTACGGCGCCGAAGATGGCGATCAGCATGGACTCCAGGTAGATCGTGCGGCGGACCTGGGGGCGCTGCATGCCGACCGCGCGGAGCATGCCGATCTCGCGGCGGCGCTCCACCACCGACAGCGCGAGGGTGTTGACGATGCCGAGGATGGCGATCACCACCGCCAGGGCCAGCAGGCCGTAGAGGATCGCGAGCAGGGTGTTGATCTGCTTGCCCTGGGTGCCCTTGAACTCCTCGTGGTTCTGCACCTGCACCACCGGATACGCCTTGACCGCCTGCTCCAGATGGGTGCGCAGCGCCGAAAGATCGGTTCCGGGTGCGGCTTTCAGCAGCACCAGCGCATCGGCCCGCAGATACACCGGCATCACCTTGGCGTACAGCGCGGGGGAGATCACCATCGAGCCGAGCAGCTGGGTGTCCTTGTAGATGCCCGACACCGTGACCGGATAGGTCTTCTCGGCGGGCTGTAGCTGCCCGCCCATCCGCGCGGCGGCCAGATCCAGGCCACCCAGCTGGACGGTCTGCCCGGCATGCCAATTGTGTTTGCCCGCTTCGGTTTCCGATACCAGCACGTCGTTGTCGCCGAGAGTGTCACTGCCGTGGCGGATGTCGTAGCTCAGCACCTGATTCAGCGGGCCGAACGGCGCGACGCCGCTCACCCGATCCGTACCGGCCTGCAGCTCGGCGAACCGGAATCCCACCGTATTCTGCACTCCCGGAACGGATTTCACCGCCTCCTCGGCGCCGAGCGGCACCGCGGTGAACTGCGGCCCCACCAGCACGTAGTCGGCCTTGACGCCGTGGTCGACCAGATCGCTCACGCTGGCCTTGGCCGACGCGCCCAGCATGCCGATCGCGGAGACCAGCATCAGGCCCAGGGTGAGCGCGAACGCGGTGGCGGCGGTGCGGCGCGGATTGCGAATGGCGTTGTTGCGCGCCATCGTTCCGACCGCGCCGAACGGCCGCACCAGCACGCCGAGCGCCCGCAGCACCGGCCGCGACAGCGACGGCGAGGCGAACAGCACCGCGAAAATCAGTGCGGCCGCGCCGATTCCGACGATCATCGCCGCATTGCCACCGGTGCCGCGCGCGCCCAGCACCACCAGCGCCACACCGGCCACCGCCAGCACCGCGCCGATGGCGGTCCGCAGCCGCAGCGATTCGCCCACCGAGGCGTACTCCTCGCGCATCGCCTCCACCGGGGGAATCCGGGCGGCCCGGCGCGCGGGGGCGTAGGCGCTGCCCACCGTCACCACCAGTCCGATGCCCAGCGCGACCAGGACGGTCCGCGGCAGCACCTGCATGGTTCCGGTCGGCAGGCCGAGGTCGAACGCATTGAGCAGGCCCGACAACCCGAACGACAGCCCGACGCCCGCGACCAAACCGACAGCGCTGCCGAGCAATCCGATGACGACCGCCTCCGCGACCACCGAATTACCCACCTGGCCGCGGCTGGCGCCGACCGCGCGCAGCAGCGCCAGCTCCCGCAGCCGCTGCGCCACGATCATGGAGAAGGTGTTGTAGATGATGAACGTACCTACCAGCAGCGCGATCGCGCCGAAGGCGAGCAGGAAGTAGTTCACGAACTTCAGCGCGTTACCGACCTGCGCCTTCAGATCCGCGCGGACCTGGGTCCCGTCCTCCACCTTGTAGCCCGGCAGCTCGTGCGCGATGCGGTCGCGCAGCGTGGTCTGCGAAACCCCCGCCGCCGCAGCGACATCCACGTAGGCCACGGACTTGCCGTCGGTGAACAGCTGGCGCGCCTGCGCCTCCGGATACAGGATGCCGACGATACCGCCGGTGTCGGTGGGAGTGTCGTAGATACCGCTGACGGTGACGTCGAAATTGCCGCTGCTCGACGACGGCACCAGGATCTGCGCATGGTCGCCGACGCGCAGTCCCGCCCGCCGCGCGCCGCCGGAGTTGATGGCGACCTGCCCCGCCTCGGTCGGCGGTCCGCCCGCCACGAACGTCTCCGGCTTCGCCACCGCACGATCCGGCGGCAGGTACGCCCTGCCGAAGGTGGGTGCGCCGCCGGTCTGCACCGCCTTACCGTCCTTCAGCAACACGACCGCACCCTGCTCGTTCGGCGCGACCGCGCGCACGCCCTCGGTCTTGGCGATCGCGTCGACCACGTCCAGCGGAACCCCCAGCGCCTGCGCGCCTTTCGGTCCCACCCGCACGTCGACGCCCTGCGCCTGCCCGGCGAAGATGCCGTCGAAGGTGCGCTGCAGGGTGTCGGTGAACACGAACGAGCCCGCCACGAAGGCGGTCCCGAGGATCACCGACAGCAGCGTCAGCGCCAGCCGCACCTTGTGCGCGGCGAGATTGCGCAAGACCACCTTGCGCATCGGATTTCCGGCCATTACCGCGTCTCCAGCGATTTCATCCGGTCGAGCACGGAATCCGCGGTGGGGTCGCGTAATTCGTCGACGATGCGGCCGTCGGCGAGGAAGATCACCCGGTCGGCGTAGGAGGCGGCATGCGGTTCGTGGGTCACGATCACCACGGTCTGGCCGAATTCGTCGACGGCGGCACGCAGGATCGACAGCACCTCGCCGGAGGATCGCGAGTCCAGATTGCCGGTGGGCTCGTCGCCGAAGATGATGTCCGGCTTGCCCGACAGCGCCCGCGCGCACGCCACCCGCTGCTGCTGGCCGCCGGACAGCTCGCTGGGCCGGTGGCCGAGCCGATCGCCGAGGCCGAGCCGCTTGATGACCGTCTCCAGCCAGTCCTGATCCGGCTTGCGCCCCGCGATGTCCAGCGGCAGCGTGATGTTCTCCAGCGCGGTGAGCGTCGGCACCAGGTTGAACGCCTGGAATACGAAGCCGATCCGGTCGCGGCGCAACGCCGTCATCTGCCGGTCGGACAGGCCGGTCAGATCGGTGTCGCCGATGCGTACCGTGCCCGAGGTGACGCTGTCGAGCCCGGCCAGGCAGTGCATGAGCGTGGACTTCCCGGAGCCGGACGGGCCCATGATGGCGGTGAATTCGCGCTGGGCGAAGTCGGCGCTGACGCCGTCCAGGGCCCGGACCTGGGTGTCACCCGATCCGTACAGCTTGGTCAGATCGGTGGCGCGGGCCGCGAGCGTGGTCGCTGCGGCGGGTTCGGTGCCCAGGGCATCGGCAGTCATGCACACCAGTTTTCCGGGATATCCGCACTTCCGCCATGAGGGATGTCCCCCAATACCGGGGTAGGAGTCCGAATATCCTCGTAGCCATGGTGTTGCTCATCCTGGCCCTGCTGACCGCTGTCGTCACCGCCGTGCTCGTCCGGCGCGGCATCCTGCGCTGGGCCAAGGCGTGCGCGCTCACCGCGGTGGCCGGGCTGACCGGGGGCATCGTCGAGCTGACCGGTGACGTGGTGGACGACGACGGCGTCACCCGCATCGACCCGGCCACGATGAATTGGGTGATCCCGCATCGCACGGGCTGGCTGACGCCGATCGCGAAGGCGGTGAGCGACCTGGGCGCCATCTCGACCATGGGCGCCGTGGCGCTGGCGGCCTGCGCCTGGTTCGCCTGGCGCCGCCGCTGGCCCCAGCTGGTCCTGATCGCGGCGGCCGCGGGCGGCGCGGGCGCGATCGGCGCATTCCTCAAGGTGGTGGTCGGCCGCCAGCGCCCCCCGGTCGCCGACCACCTGGTGGTCGAAACGAGCCAGTCCTTCCCCTCCGGCCACACCCTCGGCTCGACCGCCATCATCGGCGCACTCACCGCCCTCGTGGTCCTGTCCCTACACCGCCGCGCCCCCAAGATCGCCGTAGCCCTCGGCGCAGCAACATTCGTCCTGGCAGTCGGCGCCTCCCGCCTCTACCTCGGCGTCCACTGGCCCACCGACGTCCTAGCCGGAATGGCCATCGGCACCCTCTGGCTCACCCTCTGCATCTCCGCCTACACCCTCTACCTCCGCCTCCGCGAACCCTCCCCCACCACCCACACCCCGATAATCCACACCTCGACCTAGCCCTCGAACAAACCTCCGCCCGAGCACCCCAACCGGCCGTCCCGAGCATTCACCCGTGGTCATCCCGGCAGACGCCCTGGCCATCTCGACAGCCACCCCTCGTCACCCCGTGCAGCGGGTGATGCTCCACCGAGACAGGTGCGCCGGAGTCAGACCAGGTGATCAGCTGAAACAGGTCCTGGTCGTTGACCGCCGCCATCCGGGCCAAATAGGCGAGAACGATATCGCGGTGCCGATCGAAGATCGCCAGACTCGTCGCACTCACCCGGCGCTCCGCGACCCACGCCCCGAACGCGGTGGCGTCTCTGGGGAGTTCGAAGTCGCGCCGCTTGCCGCCGAATCGTGTACGGACGTAGGCGAACCGTGTCATCGGCGACGCCGCCGTCCGCGCTTGCGCCGGGATGCCGCGACGGGCCAGAAACACGCCCACAACGCCACCAGCGCCGGAAGCCCGGCCGCTACCACCATCCCGGCCCTATCCCACGCGGCCATCAGTTGACCTCGCGAATCAGCTTGTCGGCCAACGCCTTCGCGTCGTCCACGTCCCGCGCCGACATGCCCCGCACCATCCGGCCATCGGGCAGGCACAGCCCCACACCGCACGCGGACGCAGTCGCGAAGATCCTCACGACCCCGGTGCCGATCGGCTTGCACAAGAACCACTCGCCCTGGTCGTCGCCCTCGAGGAGCCAGCCGCTGCCGACATGCTCAGGACGAATCGGGCCGAGCCGGACGACCTCACCACCGTTCATTCCGCAAACCTCCGCTGCTTAGTTGCCCAAACGTGTTGTCCCCGAGCGGTTATCGACCACTTGGCCTGATACGGCGCGTGCATGATCAAGCCCCGGGCCGATAACTGGACCAGTGCACGCCGTACGCTCCAACTCGTAAGGTGCGCCCGCTGCATGATCTGGCTCGCAGTGAACAATCCACCGGGCGCGAGCACACCCAAGATCGCGACTTCCGTTATCGCTGTTCCCGATCCCATCCGGTACCCCTTGGTCCGTCGATTGGAACGGCACCCGACGCCGGGGACACTGAGGCGGGTCGCACCAGCGGGGCCACGATTCGATTCGGACTGGTGCGGGGTCACCCGGTGTCGGGGCCTGACTCGAGCATTGCCGCCGGGATGCCCGAACCGATAGACATTCCCGTCCGCAGTCGTCCGCAACTCCGCTTACGATGAGCGCATGGACGAGGACCAGCGTCCGGAATTCAGCGATACCGAGATCACAGGCGAACGACTCCGCGCGGCACGCGACGCTGTCGGTATCAGCCTGTCAGCGCTCGCTGCACGGACGAACTATTCGAAAACGTATCTAGGGCAACTGGAAACAGGTGATCGCCCTATCCGGCCGGAGCACGTACGGGCGTACTCGGCGGCATTGAACGTCTCCGTCTACACCCTCGCCACACCGCCTACCGATCCTGTACGCGTGGCACACGAGTGGCTGGTGTCCGACTCGCCAGCGTTCACGCACTCGGCCGCAGGCAGGAAGGTCGGGGCCAGTCTCGCCACGGAACTCGAGCAACGGGTTGTCGAGCTTCGGCATCTCGACGATTCAGTCGGGGGCCGCACGCTGTACCCCGTGATTCGCAAGGAGTTGGCCGACATTCGCGGCCTGGTCGACTGCGGCAGCTACACCGAGCAGATAGGGCAGCGGTTGCTGACCGTGGTCGGCGAACTCTCCCAGCTGGCGGGGTGGGTGGCATCTGACGCGGGCCGGTACGCCGATGCGGAGACCGATTATCTCGAGGGTGTGTCGGCGGCCAGCGAAGCGGGGGACAAAGTGCTTGCGGCGCAGCTGTTTTCGTCGCTGAGCTATCAGATGTCGAATGTCGGCAACCCTGCCGATGCCGCGCTACTGGCGCGAACAGCTGTGGTCGGCGCGCGCGATGCCACACCGGTTGTGCGGACGCTGCTGCTCGAGCGGGTGGCGTGGGCCAGTGCTCGTGCTCGGGATCGTGACGGGAGCCGTCGGGCATTGGACGCCGTCGACGACACTTACGATTCGCACTCGCCGGATATCGCCGAGCCTGAGTGGACGTACTGGCTGAACAGGGATGAGATCGACGTCATGGCCGGACGGTGCTTTGTGGAGCTCAGAGACCCGTCCAGCGCCGAGCCCCTGTTGTCGCGGGCGATCGACGGCTACCCGGCGGATCATGCCCGCGAGGTGGCTTTGTACCGCACGTGGTTGGCGGAAGCCTATGCGGGCAAGGGTGAACTCGATGCTGCTCGGGCCACGATCGCACGGGCCCGGCGGGCGGCAGACAAGGTGAAATCGTCACGGTTGGATCGACGGGTCAGCGAGATCGAGCGTGTTCTGGAAGGCGGCCCTATCCGCTAAGTAGGTGCATACTACTGCCGGGACGGGCTGCGACTGGTCCCGTGGCCTGTCCCTCACCGTGCTAGCAAGTCCTGAGCGCTCCCCACTATGTAGCGTGTAATGGACATCTCACTCCAGCGAGTAGGGGCCGTCCCCGCCTGACGACAGGCCACAGCCCGCGCTCCGGGGGCGAGCGCGGGCCGCTCTGTGTCACCTACGTGTCACAATCCGAGCCGTCCAGGGACATCCGTGAGTTATCGCCGATGTGCATAACATCAGATCAGCGGACGTTCACGGATGTCGACGCACCCCCCTGGACAGCACCCGTCATCCCGGCGCGCTTTTGGCAGGGACCCTCACGATTCCGGCCAAAAACACGCCGGAATGACGGGAGTCCACGCCGGAATGGCGAGAGTTGGTGCACCGCACGCTCGGTCGGCTATGCCGACAGTGCCGCGATGATCAGCAGGACGACCAAGAGGAGGACGACGGTGCCGATGATGATGGCGATGATCAGGCCGGAGTTGGATTTCGGTGGGGGCAGGGGCTGTGGGTAGCCGTACGGAGTGGGTTGGGGGCCTGGGTGGTAGAGCGGCTGGGGTGGTGGGGTGGTCGCGCGGATGCCGCCGGAGCCGACGGTGGGGACGGCGGGGCCGGTCGGCGGGCGGCCGACTACCGGGGTGCCCGGGCCGGTGGCGGGGTACGGGGCCATGGCGGGGCGCGGGGCCATAGGCATGCCGGGGCCGGTCGTGGGGCGCGGGGGCATGGACAGGCCGGGACCGGAGGTGGGGCGCGGGGCGATGGGCATGCCCGGGCCGGTGCCCTGGGGGGCCACCGGAATGGGCGGGGCGCTCGGTGGGGCGAAGGCGCGGCGGGCGGCGGCGGCGAAGTCCGCGCAGGATTCGAAGCGGTCGTCGGCGCGCTTGGACATCGCCTTGATCAGGATCGCGT
This sequence comes from Nocardia terpenica, assembly GCF_013186535.1. Taxonomy (NCBI): domain Bacteria; kingdom Bacillati; phylum Actinomycetota; class Actinomycetes; order Mycobacteriales; family Nocardiaceae; genus Nocardia; species Nocardia terpenica. Next base: position 1,258,447 of record NZ_JABMCZ010000003.1, on the reverse strand, counting down.
CCAGGGAGCGGGGCAGGCCGGGGCGGACGCTGCTCAGCGCGGGCGGCGGGCCCTGCAGGTGGCCGCGGATGACCGCCGCCGGGCTCGGCGCGGGGAACGGCCCGCTGCCGGTGAACAGCCAGAACAGGCTGCACGCCAACGAATACTGATCGGCGCGGCCGTCCAGCGCCGCGCCGGTGAGCTGCTCGGGCGAGGCATAGGCCAGCGTCGCGGTGAACGTTCCCGTCTGGGTGAGATGGCCGCCGTCGTCACGTAATCGCGCAATGCCGAAGTCGGTGAGGTAGACCCGCTCGCCCTTGCCGCCGGTGGAGCGGGCCAGCAGCATATTGGCCGGTTTCACGTCGCGGTGCAGCACGCCGTTGCGGTGCGCGTAGTCCAGCGCCTCGGCGACCTCGCCGACGATCTGCACCGCCCGCTCCGGCGGCAGCTGCCGCGGGTCGACGCTCGCGGCATCGATGCCGTCGATGTACTGCATGGAAATCCACAGCAGACCGTCCTCGAGCCCGCGGTCGTACACGGTCACGATGTTGGGATGGTCCAGCTGGGCGACCAGATCGGCCTCGCGCTCGAAGCGGGCGCGGATCTCGGCGTCGGCGATCATCTCCCGATTGAGCACCTTCAACGCCGTCATTCGTGGCAGGCGCGGATGCATGGCCAGGTAGACCGAACCCATGCCACCGCGGCCCAACAGCCGTTCGATGGGATAGCCGGCGAAGATCTCACCGTTGGCAAGCATGCCCCGCTCCCACTTTCCGTGCCACGCACCGAAACCCGCCGGCACACGGCAGCACCGCACGAACCACCCGCCGCCACCCTGGGGCTAACCACGGGAAACATCGAAACCATAGCAGCCGCGGCAACCCTGTCGGTGGCTACCGATACGCTCTGTGCCCATGCGCATTGGAGCACACGTCCGGCAAGACAGTGATCCGATCGACTTCGGCGAACGGCTGGGCGCCGAGGTGATCCAGATGTTCGTCATCGACCCGCAGGGGTGGGAGAAACCGCAGCCGCACCCGCAGGCCGAGCAGATCAAGGCCAGCCCGATCGATGTGGTGGTGCACTCCTCGTACCAGATCAATGTGGCCAGCACCAACAACCGGCTGCGCATGCCCTCGCGCACCGCGGTCGCGCAGCAGGCGCAGGCCGCGGCCGATCTGGGCGCGTTCGGGCTGGTCGTGCACGGCGGCCACGTCCGCTCCGACGCGGAGATCGAGGCCGGAGTCGTCAACTGGCGCAAACTGTTCGAGCGCCAGCAGGACAAGGGCGGCTTCGCGGTCCCGATTCTCATCGAGAACACCGCGGGCGGAAACCACGCCATGGCACGGCATTTCGACTCGATCGCGCGGCTGTGGGACGCGGTCGGCGACTTCGGCGCCGGTTTCTGCCTGGACACCTGCCACGCCTGGGCGGGCGGCGAGGAACTGATCGGCGTGGTCGACCGCATCCGCGCCATCACCGGCCGCATCGACCTCGTCCACCTGAACTCCTCGCGCGACGAATTCAATTCCGGCGCCGACCGCCACGCCAACTTCGCCGACGGCACCATCGACCCCCAACTCCTCGCCGAGGTCTGCCGCACCGCCGACGCGCCGGTGGTTCTGGAGACGCCCGGGGATGGACTTGCCGAGGATTTGGCGTACTTGCGCGAGCACGTGGGCTGATCCCGGCGCGCCAGTCTTCATGATCCCAGCGTGCTTTTGGCCGGGATCTCACCGGATTCCGGCCAAAGCACGCCGGGACCACCAGGGACGTAGATGCTTTGCGATCCCGCTGACGCTAAACCTCGCCTCGTGAGGGTCGCGGTGATGTGCTCGTAGAAAAGCATCGTCACCGTGAAAGGTCCTGTATGTCTGCCGATTACGCACCAGGAAGCGCCGACATCGAGGTGGTCAGGCTCGGGACGCACATCGGGGCGCGGATCGACGGGGTGCGGCTGGGCGGGGATCTGGACGAGAAGGCCGTCGAGCGGATCAGGGCCGCGCTGAACGAGCACAAGGTGATCTTCTTCCGGGGCCAGCATCATCTGACCGAGGACGCGCAGTACGAATTCGCCCGGTTGCTCGGCACGCCGACCACGCCGCACCCGACGGTGACCTCGCACGGGGTGAAGAGCCTGGCCATCGACTCCCAGCACGGCCGGGCCAACAGCTGGCACACCGATGTCACCTTCGTGGACCGGATTCCCAAGGCGTCCATCCTGCGGGCGGTCGAGTTGCCGAGCTACGGCGGCTCCACCACCTGGGCCTCCACCGTCGCCGCCTACGACTCGCTGCCGGAGCCGCTCAAGCGGCTGGCCGAGGGGCTGCGCGCGCGGCACACCAACACCTACGACTACGCCGCCGCGCAGGACGACTCCCCCGACGAGAACTCCCGCGCCTACCGCACCGAATTCCAGTCCGTCTATTACGAAACCGAACACCCGGTGGTGCGCGTGCACCCGGAGACCGGCGAACGCGCCCTGCTGCTCGGGCATTTCGTGAAGAGCCTGGTCGGCCTGACCGGCCAGGAATCGCACGCGCTGTTTCGGCTGTTCCAGGATCGCGTGACCCGGCTCGAGCACACCACGCGCTGGAACTGGCGACTCGGCGACGTCGCCATCTGGGACAACCGCGCCACCCAGCACTACGCGATCGACGACTACGACGGCACGGAACACCGCAAACTCACCCGCATCACCCTGGCGGGCGACATCCCGGTCGGCGTCGACGGCCGCCCCAGCACGGTGATCGCGGGCAATGCGGAGCATTATTCGATCGTCGAGCCGGGGACCTCGAGAGCAGCCTGACGGCGGGCGGGTCCCGGCCAAAAGCATGCCGGGACCAGAGATTGTGGTCGCCGGGGCCAGAGATTGCGGACGCCGGAACCAGAGACCGCGGACGCCGGAACCAGAGACCGCGGACGCCGGAACCAGAGACCGCGGACGCCGGAACCAGAGACCGCGGACGCCGGAACCAGAGGTGGTCGACGCCGGGACCACAGCCACATGTCAGGCAGCCGGTGGTTCAATCGGGGCCATGGATATGAGGCCGCTGGATGGGGTTCGGGTACTGGAGCTGGGCAACTATATTGCGGCGCCGACCGCGGGGCGGATTCTCGGTGACTTCGGGGCCGAGGTGATCAAGGTGGAGCGCCCGAAAACCGGTGACGAACTGCGCAATTGGCGGCTCTACGGCGGCGACACCTCGATGCTGTATCGGACGGTGAACCGCAACAAGAAGTCGATCACCCTGGACCTGCGCACCGAGGCGGGCCGCGATATCGTCCTCGAGCTGGTCAGGCAATCCGATGTGCTGCTGGAGAACTTCCGTCCGGGCATGCTCGAGAAATGGGGCCTGGGCCCCGACGTCCTCGACGAGGCGAACCCGGATCTGGTGATCACCCGCATCTCCGCCTACGGGCAGACCGGCCCGCTCGCCCAGCGGCCCGGTTTCGCGGCCGTGGCCGAGGCGGTCGGCGGGCTGCGCGAGCTGGTGGGCGATCCGGACCGGCCGCCGGTGCGGGTCGGGGTGTCGATCGGCGATTCCATCGCGGGCATCTACGCGGCCTTCGGCACGGTGCTGGCGCTGTTCCAACGGTCGCAGGCGCAGCGGCGAATCCCGTTGCCGCAGCGGGTCGTCGACGTCGCCCTCAACGAATCGATCCTGTCGGTCATGGAATCGCTGGTGCCCGACTACCTGGCCTACGGCATCCGGCGCGAACGCGTGGGCGGCCGCATGGAGGGCATCGCCCCCAGCAACGCCTACCCGTGCGCCGACGGCACCAGCATCATCATCGGCGGCAATGCCGACGCCATCTTCCAGCGCTACATGCGGGTCATCGAGCGCCCCGACCTGGCCGCCGATCCGGCACTGGCCGACAACGCGGGCCGCTGGGAACACCGCGACCGGCTCGACGCCGCGATCGCCGACTGGACCCGCCGCCACACCCGCGACGAGGCGCTCGCGATCCTGGAGGCCGCGACCATCCCGTGCGGTCCGATCTACACCGCCGCCGATATCGTGGCCGACCCGCAGTACCGGGCCCGCAACATGATTCAGCAGTTCCGCGTGGACGTGGGCGAGGCGGAGCCGAAGAAGGTCGGATTCCCCGGCATCGTGCCGGTTTTCGGCGGGCGGTCGCTGCCCATCCGCTCCGTCGGCCCCGACCTCGGCGAGCACACCCGCGAGGTGCTGTCCGGCCTGCTCGGCATGTCCGACACCGATATCGAAGCGCTGGAGGGAAACTGATGCTCCGCGACGTGACACTGCGCGACGGCCTCCAGCTGACGGGCAAGATACTGCCCACCGAGCGCAAGGTGGAGATCGCGCGCACCCTGCTGGCGCTGGGCGTGCCCGAGCTGGAGATCGGCTCGATGGCGCGGCCGGATCTGGTGCCGCCGATGGCCAATACGCTCGACCTGGTCGCCGCGCTGGAACCGCAGGAGCTGCAACGCTGTTGGGTATGGGTCGCCACGCCCCGGCACGTGGAGCGGGCGGCCGCGGCGGGGGTCCGCAATTTCCAGTACTGCTTCTCGGTATCGGACGCGCACAACAAGGCCAATATCGGTCGCACCACCGAGGAGAGCGTGGCCGCCATGCCGGACGCGATCCGGCTCGCGCACGAGGCCGGCGGCCGCATCCAGCTGTGCCTGGCCACCGCCTTAACCTGTCCCTTCGACGGACCGGTCGATCCGGATCGGGTGCTGGCGATCGCGACCGACCCGCGCACCGCGGGCGCGGCCGACATCGTGCTGGCCGACACCCTCGGCCAGGCCCGCCCCGCCGAGGTGGGCGCGCTGGTGGCGGCGGCAGGGGCGCGCGGGTGGGGAAACGAGCACGGCCGCATCGTCTTCCACGGCCACGACACCTGGGGTATGGGGGTGGCGAACTCGCTCGCGGCGCTGGCCGCGGGCGCCACGGTGATCGACGGCTCCCTGGGCGGACTGGGTGGCTGCCCGTTCGCCCCGGGTGCGAGCGGCAATACCGCCACCGAGGATCTGCTGTTCGCCACCCGGCCGGACTGGTTCGCTCCACCGACGCTGGCACGGCTCGTCGAGCTGTCCGAGAGTCTGCTGGCCGAACTGGACGAACCCAACCGGTCGCGTACCGCCGAGGGCGCGCGGTCGCGGGCGGAGGCATTCGAATGGGTTGTGCAAGAATCGCATTGACCCGCCGTCGAGCGGTATCACGGTTTAAACTACTTGTGATTCTTCTTTCACAGTAGCTTCACAGTTGCCGCTCGAGAAATCCGCGCCCCGCCCCCGCGAACAGCGCGGACATCGCCGAGAGCGACACAAGGTGTCACCGCTGACACCCATGCGAAGAACCTCGCCGACGCGATCTCATGCAGCGATCCCCGGGTTACCCACGGATCGAACGGTTGCCCGACATGTGCTGCGCGTCTGCGAAATTCCGTGATACCCAGGGCGCGTCGCCCTGCACCGCGGGTGACTCCGGAACCGGAGGCCGCCATCGGCGCGCCGATGAGTCCGCCCCGCCCGCCCCGGGCGGCCAGCCCTCCGGCTCCGCGACTCGGCCGCAGACCGGCTAGGGTCGCGCCGCCGATCCCAACGGTCCCGACAGCTCCGCCCGCTCGATCACCTCGATGCCGGTGACGATGTCGGGACGAATCCGGACGATGCGCCGCCGCGGCCCCGGCAGCCACGGATCCAGCAGCCGCTCGTAGCGCGCGATATCGTCCGGATCGGTCACCGCCTCCGCGGGACCGGTGAGAACCACGCTCCACCCCAGCTGGGTTCGGTGATCGATGGTGTCGGCCTCGTAGGCCACCACCTGCCGATCCGCGTGCATCGGCACCAGTCCGAGATTGGCGTAGATGACCACCTCGTCGCCGTCGACGATGTGATTGACCGGCCGGATCGTGGGCAGCGCGTACCGGGTGAACACGACGCGGCCGAACCGGACCGAGGCGAGTAGCCGCAACGAGTCCGCGTCGGTCAACTCGCGCAGTTCCCGCTCACCCTCACCCGCCATACCCCGATTATCCGACTCCGACCCCGATCCGGGCGAGTTGCAGAGCATTCCGATCTGTTCCGATATCGTCTCGCGACCCCGCCGGAACGAAACGATCGCCGGGCCGGGCAATCCCGCCGCATCGCCGCCCGCGCCTTGCAAACGATCACCACCGCCTCGCACGCACCGCTTCGCCTCGTCCGTCAGCTAGCGGAAATCTGCCGCAGCGCAACAGATTTCATCGGTGTGAACAATTGTCGGCCCAAGTTGATCATGATCGTTTCACAACGAGCGGCGCCGGTAGAGACGTAGAATTGGTCCGACTTCCAGAGTCCCGAAGCGCGGCCGGAGGGCAGCACCTACCGTTCGCGAGCCCCGGCACAGGTGAGTTTCGTTCCTACGATCCTTCGGGAGGCTTGATGCTATTCCTCGATCGTCGCGACGCCGGCCGACGACTGGCCGGACATCTCATGGTCTTTCGAGGCCCTGACATTGTCGTCGCGGGCCTGGCCGGAGGCGGAGTGGCCGTCGCGGCCGAGGTCGCGGCCCGGCTACGCGTGCTGCTCAACGTGCTCGTGGTGCACGAGCTGCGGCAGCCGGAGCGCCAGGACGCGGTCTTCGGCGCCATCTCCGAACGCGACGTCTGCGTGGTGAACGAGCCCCGGCCCGAACCGGCCAGTGGCGCAACCGAACTCACCGGCATCGAACGAACCGCCCGGGATATGCTGCGCCGCCGGGGCGAACAGTTCCGCACCGCGCGCTCGGCCACCGAACTGGCCGGGCGCACCGTGGTGCTCGTCGACGAGGGGCTGTCCTCCCCCGCCTCGGCCCGGGCCGCCTGCCGGGCGGCCTATGCCCACGGCGCGATCCGCGTGGTCTTCGCCGCGCCCGTCGGCGCCCGGTCCACCGTCGCCGCCCTGGCCGGCGACGCCGACAAGGTCGTCTGCCCGCACACCTACGACCACATCGACGACATCGACAGCTACTACGCGGATTTCGCCCCCGTCGGCGACGACGAGGCGTGCCGGATCCTGCGGGAGCCGGTGCTCAGCGCACCGCGGCGCGCGGGCTGAGCACCGGCTTCGCCTGCGCCGCGGCGACATTCGTCAGGACGGCAGCCCGAGCCGGTCGGTCAGTCCGTCCAGCAGGCAGGCCAGCGTCCAGGCCACCGGGTCGTCCGGACCGCTGCCGGTGCGGCCCCGGAACCAGCGCGCGAAGGCCGGATAGCGGCCGTCGGCGAGCATCGGCTCCACCACCGGCCGCGCGGCGGCGTGCAGCTCCTCGTCGGTGAGCAGGCCCACCCGGGTGCGCATGCGCTGCTCCTCGGCCAGCTGCAGGGCCGCGCCGAACAGGTGGCCGTCGACGGCGCCGGTGAGCAGGCTCAGCTCGTCCGCGGTGCGGCCCAGCGGCTCCAGCAGCGCGAAGCGGAAGTCGAAGTAGCGCAGCGCATTCGGCCCCACCGGCGGCCGGGTGTGCCAGAGCTGGCCGAACCACAGGTGGCGGCGGATCACCGCCCAGGTGTCCAGCGACAGCCGCTCCAGCCCGGCCCGCCAGTGCGCGGAGGGCGTTGCGGGCACCGGGATTTCGCCGTAGACGGCATCGATCAGCAGGTCGACCAGGCCGTCCTTGCTGCCCACGTAGCGGTACAGCGACATCGGGGTCGACGCGCCCACGGCCGTCGCCACCCGCCGCATGGTGAGCGCCTGCGCGCCCTCGGTGTCCGCGATCGCGAGCGCGGCGCGCACGATCCCGGCCCGGCTCAGGCTCGTCGTCGGCCGGCCGGGCGGTTCCGGCAGGGTCCAGACGAGCGGACCGGGCGCCTCCTCCGTCATCACACCTCCTTGCCAGGCATTCAACCATTGGTGTACAAAGTACACATGATGTACAACGTACACGCACCTCGGGTGCTGATCGTCGGCGGCGGCCTGGTCGGGCTGTCGGCGGCCCTGTTCCTGCAGCACTGCGGGGTGTCCTCGGTGCTGGTCGAGCGGCGGGTGACCACCTCGCCGCAGCCGAAGGCGCGGCGCATCAACATGCGAACCATGGAGCTGTATCGGCAGATCGGCATCGCCGACGCGGTCCTGGCCGCGGCCGAGGGACTGGCCGCGCATCAGGCCATGGCCGCCGGGCCGACCCTCGCCGAGGCCGAACACCTGCCGTTCACCCTGCCCGGCGGGCTGCCCGACTGGGACGCGATCACCCCGGAATCGGGCTGCCTGTGCTCGCAGGACCTGCTGGAACCCACCCTGCGCGGGCTCGGCGAACAGCGCGGATGCGATATCCGCTTCGGCGTCGAGTGCACCGAATTCACCGAGGACGCAACGGGTATCGTCGCCACGCTGCGCGCCGCGGACGGCACGTCCGAGCGGGTGCGGGTGGACTATCTGATCGCCGCCGACGGGGCGGCGAGCCCGATCCGGCGGCGGCTGGGCATCACCCGCGACGGACGCGGCACTCTCGGCCGCGCCGTCAACATCTACTTCCGGGCCGACCTGGCGGAACTGGTGCGGGGCCGGGAATTCAATCTCTGTCAGATCGAGAACGACAGTGTCCCGGGCGTATTCGCGTCGGTCGACGGCGCGCGGCGCTGGGTCTACTTCACCTCGCACGAGATCGACCGACCCGCGGATCAGTGGGCCGAGGTGATCCGCACCGCCATCGGCGTCCCGGATATCCCGGTCGAACTGCTCAGCGTCATGCAGTGGGAGCCGGGCATGTTCGTCGCCGATCGCTTTCGCGCGGGCCGGGTGTTCCTGGCCGGGGACGCGGCGCACGTCATGCCGCCGGTGGCCGCGGCGGGCGCGAACACCGGCATCCAGGACGCGCACAATCTGGCCTGGAAGCTGGCGCGGGTGCTGCGCGGCGAGGCCGATGCGGCGTTGCTGGACAGCTACGACGCCGAGCGCCGTCCCGCCGGCTGGTACACCGCCGACCAGTCGAGCATCCGAACCGTCAACCTGCGCACCATGAATCACGAATCCGTCGACGGCACACCGCTCGCCGATCCGTTCGCCCTCATGCTCGGCTACCGCTACCCCGCCGGGGCGTTCGTGCCCGACGGCTCCAGCCACACGATGGATCGTCTCGATCTGACCGGTCAACCCGGAACCCGCGTCCCGCACCGGTTCCTGTCCGACGGCCGCTCCACCCTGGACCTGGTCGGCCCCGGCATGACCCTGCTGGTCGGCTCCGAGGGCGGCAGCTGGGACGCGGCCGCGGCACGCGCCGACATCCGGGTAGTCGACGAAACCTACTGCGCCGCTGCGGGTCTCATGACCGCCGGTGCGCTGCTCGTCCGTCCCGATCAGATCGTCGCGCGGCGCTGGCCGCACGCGGTGGACGACCCGCTCGCCGCCGTCGACGCGGCACTGCGCACTATCCTCGGCGACGCCGCGGTATGCGCGACCGTCGTGCACTAGGACCGGAATCGATCCCCTCCGGCAACACCGCGCCGGGGCAAGGAACGATCCGATCACACCCGCGGTATAGGGAGGCGGCACTCCGGGCATCGGCCGCCTCCGCCCGCGGGGTTCCGCGAACCGACCGGTGCGCAAGCGAATTCCAGGCGTTTGCCGACCCTCGAGAAAAGTGGCGTCAAGCGCCATTGATCCAAAATTTCCGGTCGGTTACGGATCGCCACCGGCCATTCCGCTCGGCGGCCGGTTCGCTCACGGCGAACTTGACCTGAAGTAATGTTCAGCTTCTAGGTTGGGGTCATCACCGAGAAGCGGAGGATGACATGACCACTCGCCCGATACTGAGCGACATCTCGGCAACCGCCAGCGCGGAGGAGGTGGCCGGTCGGCTGGCCGCCGAACTCCAACGGTCCGTGGCGGCGTCCGACGCCGACGGCTACGACAACTCCTTCGCCGCGGATGTGCTGTGGGGCTCGCCCTTCGGCGCGACGGTCGTCGGCTACGACGAGCTCAACGCCATCCACCACCGGCTGATGGACGAGGGCGTGGCACCGGCCTCCGAGTTCGAGGTCCTGGTGGCCGCCTCGCCCGCGCCGGGCGTCGTAGTCACCCAGATCCGCAGGCGCGCACTGGAACCCGGCGCGTTCTCGGAGGTGGCCCTGTACGTGCTCGTGGAGCGCGACGGCGGGTGGTGGCTGGCCGCCGCCCAGAACACGCCTATCGATCCGGCGCGGTCGATGGCGGCATCGGGCACCACTTCGAACTGAAACCGTCGGGGCGTCAGCCCGCGGGCTGGGTGTCCCCACCCGGACCGACCAGGGCGGGCGCCGGGACCGGCGCATCGCTCCCGGCGGCCGGAACGGCCCCCGGCCCGCTGGGCGGACCGCCCGGAACCACGGCCGGACCGCTCGGCGCATCACCCGGGGCGACGCCCGATCCATCCGGCGCGCTGCCCGGCGTATCGGTCGGCGACGGAACCACGCCGAGCGTGGCCGTGGGCGCGTTCGGATCCCGGGTCGGGCTGGGGTACACGGTGATCACGCCGACATTGGGCGTCATCGTGCACGAGCCCGTCGGGTAGTCGATGGAGCCCCAGACGGCCGCGACAACGGTGCCCGGACCGGAATCGACGGTCTTGGACAGGCTCGGCAGGTGATAGTCGGTCTGATCGTCCATCGGCTCGACGCCGCTGCGGCCGTTGGCGGTATTGAGCCAGGCGACGGTCAGGCCCGAACCGGTCGGATAGCCGCTGGCGGCCGGGGTGGCCTGGAACCGCACGGTCCCCAGGCTGCCCTGGAAGCCGCGGTCGGGCCCCTGCGCACCGGCGGTGCCGGTGACCGAGGTCATCGTGACGCCGTTGTCGCCGCAGCCGAACGTCGGCGAGGTGAACCAGAACGGCTGGAACCCGCCCGCGATGAAATCCAGCTTGACCGCGGTGATCAGGTGCGCGGTCTTGGCCACCGTACTCACTCCGGCCTGGGCGGCGGGATCGTGTCCGGCTGCGGCCGTGAGCTTCTCGATCGCGAGGTCGAGCGGAGACCTGGGGGGACTCGGTGGTTGCGCCGCCGTCGATCCGAGGGTGGCCGCCGCGCCGACGCCGAGGGCTGCCGCGGTCGCGGCCAGGCGCGCGAGGGTCCTGCCGTTCACTCGTCGTGCTCCTTGTCGTGAACTTCGCGGCCGGCGCGGAACATCGAGCGCGGGCCTATTCGCAGCAAGGTACCAGTTCGACACGCCGGGTGTGGGCCCGACCACGGTGCGATCCGCATTCCCCCTGCTGTGATCCGGTCGACGGCCCCCGCGTTACCGGGAGGTAAGTTTGATGCGGACATCCAACACGGTGGGAGACGCCCGATGAAACTTGCCCTGTCACCCGACGAGGTGGCCTTCCGGGACGAGCTGCGCGAGCTCTATCGGACCACGATTCCGGCGGAGATCCGCGACAAGGTGAAGTTCGGCCGCGAACTCTCCCGCGACGACATCGTCACCTCGCACAAGATCCTCAACGAGCACGGCCTGGCGGTCCCGAACTGGCCGACCGAGTGGGGCGGCAAGGACTGGACCCCCATCCAGCGCCACATCTGGGAGGACGAACTCCAGCTGGCGTGCGTGCCCGAGCCGCTGACGTTCAACGCCAACATGATCGGCCCGGTCATCGCGCAGTTCGGCTCCCAGGAGCTCAAGGAGCGCTTCCTGCCGCCGACCGCGGCGCTGGACATCTGGTGGTGTCAGGGCTTCTCCGAGCCGGACGCCGGATCGGATCTGGCCTCGCTGCGCACCACCGCGGTCCGCGACGGCGACTCCTACATCGTCAACGGCCAGAAGATCTGGACCACGCTGGCGCAGTACGCGGACTGGATCTTCTGCCTGGTGCGCACCGACCCGAACGCGCCCAAGAAGCAGGCGGGCATCTCGCTGCTGCTGTTCGACGTCCACTCGCCCGGGGTGACCATCCGGCCGATCAAGCTGATCGACGGGCACCACGAGGTGAACGAGGTCTTCTTCGAAAACGTCCGGGTGCCCGCCGATCAGCTGGTCGGCGAGGAGAACATGGGCTGGACCTACGCGAAGTTCCTGCTCGGCAACGAGCGCACCGGCATCACCGGCGTGGGCCGCACCAAGGTCCGGCTGGCGGTCGCGAAGGAGTATGCGGCGCAGACGCAGTCGGTCACCGGCACGCTGCTCGAGGACCCGGTGTTCGCCGCGCGGGTGGCCGAGCTGGAGAACGAGCTGCTGGCGCTGGAACTGACCCTGCTCCGGGTGGTCGCCAATTCCAGTGAGGGTAAACCGAATCCGGCCTCCTCGGTGCTGAAGCTGCGCGGCTCGGAGCTGCAGCAGGCCGTCACCGAGCTGCTGCTGGACATCGCCGGTCCGGACGCGCTGCCGGTGGACGCCGCGGGCATCGCCTCGCCGGACTGGGCGCAGGGCAGCGGCCCGGGCTACCTGAACTACCGCAAGACCACCATCTACGGAGGATCGAGCGAGGTGCAGCGCACCATCATCGCCTCCACCATCCTCGGATTGTGAGGCGCCGCCATGGATTTCGAACTCACCGATGAACAGGTCCTGCTCCGCGACACCGTGCGCGACCTGCTGGCCCGCGCCTACGACCCGGAGTCCCGGCTGAAGGTGCTCGACACCGAGCTCGGCTGGAGCCGCGAGGTGTGGGCGCAGCTGGCCGAAATGGGCGTGCTGGGACTGGGTTTCAGCGAGGCGGACGGCGGGGCCGGCGCGGGTCCGGTGGAGACCATGGTCGTCATGGAGGAGATCGGCCGCCGCCTGGCGCCGGAACCGCTGCTGGACGCGGTGCTGCTGCCCGGCGGGCTGATCGCCCAGCTGGGCACCGAGGCGCAGCGGCAGCGCGTGCTTCCCGAGGTGGTGGCCGGGACCCGGCTGCTGGCCTTCGCCCACGACGAGCCCGAGTCGCGCTGGCCCGCGACCGAGGTGTCGACCCGCGCCGTCCCCGATCCCGACGGCACCGGCTATCACCTGACCGGCGTGAAAAACCCGGTGGGGCACGGCGATTGCGCCGACGAGCTGGTGGTGAGCGCGGAGCTGCCCGGCGGCGCGATCGGGCTGTTCCTGATCGCCGCGGACGCCGAGGGCGTGGTGCGCCGCCCGTACCGGACCTTCGACGAGCGCCGCGGCGCCCAGCTCGAATTCGTCTCGGCCCCGGCCGAACTGCTCGGCGACACCCGCGAGGCCAGCGAGCCGATCGCCTCGGCCATCGGGGCCGCCCACGCCGCCCTGTGCGCGGAGGCGCTCGGCGCGATGACCGAGGCGCTGCGGCTGACCACCGAATATCTGAAGACGCGCAAGCAGTTCGGGGTCACGCTGTCGAAGTTCCAGGCGCTCACCCACCGCGCGGCCGACATGTACGTGTCGCTGGAACTGGCGCGCAGCATGAGCTACTACGCCACCGCCTCGCTGGCCGACGGCCTCGCCGATCCAGAGGTGGCCTCGCGCGCCCGGCTGCAGGTGGGCCGCTCCGCCCGCCACATCGGCCGGGAGGCGATCCAGATGCACGGCGGCATCGGCATCACCACCGAATATCCGGTGAGCCACTACGTCGCCCGGACGACCGCGATCGACCGCACCTTCGGCGGGGATCTCGACCATCTGCGGGTGCTCAGCCGCCGGGTGGGCCGGTACGGGCTGGTCGAGCTGTAGTCAGCCCTGGTCCGCCGGGTAGTCGCCCGGCACGATCTGCGTTGTCTCCGAGGGTATTCGGGGCGGGGCGGGCAGCGACAGGGTGGTCGGCGGCGGGCTGAGGGCGTCCGGGCGGGAACGCCTGGTGGTCGTCGGCCCGCCGTCCAGATCGTCGAAGGGGTCGGCCTGGCTGGGCAGCGTGAACTCTCCGGTCGGGGTGCGGGTGGCCGAGGTGGTCGACCGCGTCGAGGACCCGGAGGCGCCGCTCGCCGAGGGCGTCGCGGTGGCGCTCGCCGAGGTGGCGCGGGGCGTGGTCTTGGCCGCGATGCGCCAGGTGGGCGACGGCGGAATCCGCACGGCCGCAGTCGTGGTGGACCCGCGACCGACGCTGGGCGCCACCTGAAGATCCGCGTTGATCGGGGGCGGGGCGACGTAGACGTCTCGATGCCCGAGGCCGCAGGCCCCGATGACCACCAGACCCAGCGAAACCGCGCCCGCGGCGGCGGCCGGTCCGGCCACCCGGGCGGTCAGGCCCGCCCTTCTGCCATCCATCGGTGTCGTGCTCCTCAATGTGTCGAACGGCCTCACCATAATCCAGTCCGGGCGAATCGAGCCAGCGCGACCGGCACCGCAAAATACCGACGCGGTATCCCAAACAGGTTCGATTCAGATATCGAAATGGTCACTTCGGCGTGTCGCGCCCACGTGTCGGATGAGGATTCGGCGACGACAACGTAACGTGTGAGCAAAGTTACACGTGAGACGCCCGAATAGTACTGAGGCACACTGCGTGATTCGCGGATCTCGGTGGGGCGTCATCGAGGAGTAGTGATGGGAGCATACTCGACGTCCCCGCTGCACGCGGTGTCGGAGAGCGATTCGGGCGCAACCGAATCCACTCGCACCGGTTGGGCGACCGTCTCCCGCGTCGCAGCCTGGTTCATCTTCCTGGTCGGGCTGGTCGCCACCGTGCTGGGCATCGCCGGTCTACGCGTCGAAATCACCGTCGCCGGGCTGATTCTCGCCTGCACGGCCGGTCTGATCCTGCTGAAGCTGCGCGCCGACAGCCACGGCTCGGCCTGATCGTCGCCGCCGAAAACCGGTGGGCCACGGCGCGATACCCGCCTATCGTGGTCGACCATGAGGATCGAGGTGACCGACGACGCGGCCGAGTTTCGCCGCCGCGCCGGAGGCTTCCTGGCGCGTGACCCGTTGCGCCACACGGTCATCGCCACCGCCGTCGACAATGTGCTCAGCGGTGTGGCGGACGAGTCGGCGCTGTGGGCATCGGTGCACAGCGACGGGCTGGTCCTCGGGGCCGCCATGCAGTCCGGCGCGCACAACGTCTTTCTCGGCGAGGTGCCCGATCCCGTAATCGCCGAGCTGGCCACCGAATTCGCCGAACGCAGGCCCGACGCCCGCGGCGTCGAGGGTGCGCCCGGGGTCGCCCTGGTGTTCGCCGAGCGCTGGCGTGCCCTGTCCGGCAGGGCGTTTCGCGTGGACTTCAGCACGCGCCTGTATCGGCTGGGGACGCTGCGGATTCCGGCGGTGCCCGGAATCCTGCGCGCCGCCACCGAATCCGATCTCGACCTGTGCGTGCGCTGGCAACGGGACATGCAGCGGGAGGTCGGAGTCGGCATGTCCGCGACCGGGATTCGCGCCCGCATCGAGGCGGGACGCTGGTGGCTGTGGGAGGACGGCGGCCGACCGGTCGCCATGGCCGTCCACTCCGGCCCCAGCTACGGGTGGGCACGCATCGGCTCGGTGTTCACCCCGCCCGAATCGCGGGGCCACGGCTACGCGAGCGCCCTCACCGCCGCGGTATCGAAGCGGCTGCGCGCCAAGGGCTCCGATGTTTGCCTGTTCGCGGATGTGGAGAATCCGACGTCCAACAAGATCTATCGGGCGATCGGATTCGAACCGGTCCGCACGCTCGTGGACTACGAGTTCGAACCGACCATCGCGTAGAAGGGCAGGCACCGTGACCGCCGACGAGCAACTCTGGCCGGAGGACACTCCCGGCATCCTGCGGCTGCCCTCCGGCCGCCGCGTCCGCGGCCGCGGCCTGCGCCACCCGCTGCCCGACGGCCCCCGTCCCGCCCTCGGCGTCTATCTGCTCGGCAAGACGCCGCCGCCGGTCGACTGGGAGTCGCAGTGGCTGCGCTGGCCCGATTTCCGCCTGCCCAGCAGCGATATTCGGCTGCGGGTCACCCTGGCCGAGGCGCTGCACCGCAGCGCCTTCGAACGCGTCGAGTTCGCGTGCGGCGGCGGCCGCGGACGGACCGGGACCGCCCTGGCCTGCCTGGCGGTCCTGGACGGCGTCCCGGCCGCCGAGGCGGTGTCCTACGTCCGCGCCCACTACCACCCGCACGCCGTCGAAACCCCTTGGCAGCGGCGCTATGTCCGCCGCTTCCGGTGAGCGGAGCCGACGATCCGGGTCATCGCGTGTATGGTTACCCCCACTTGATCCCGTTCCGCCGCTGACGTGCCCGAATTCGGCCGGGATCACCGTATTCCTCTGATGAAGTCGGCGACCGGCAGGTTGGCTTTCGCTCCGCGCCCGGCCGCCCGACCGCGCGCTCGATCATCGAACAAGGAGGTTTCGTGGACTGGGAGTCGTGGCAGCGGAGTTGGGATCGGCAGCAGGAGCTGTACATGCCCGATCGCGAGGAACGGTTCCGGGTAATGCTCGAGGTCGTCCAGGCGGTGGCCGGGAAGGCCCCCCGGGTGCTGGATCTGGCCTGCGGCACCGGCACCATCAGCCAGCGCCTGTTCGCGCGCCTGCCCGAGGCGAATTCCGTTGCGGTGGACATGGATCCGACGCTGCTGCGGATGGCGAAGGGCACCTTCGAGGGCGACTCCCGGATCGTATTCGTCACCGCCGACCTGTCCGAACCGCGCTGGATGGACCAGCTCTCCGCCGAGCCCTTCGACGCGGTGCTGACCGCCACCGCCCTGCACTGGATGCAGCCCGAACCCCTGTCCCGCCTGTACGCGGACCTGGCCGGACTGGTGCGTCCCGGCGGGGTGTTCATCAACGCCGACCACATGCCCGACCCCGAAACCCCCATGCTCAATGCCGTCGACGAGATCATCCAGAACGCCAATCAGGAACGCGCCCGTGCCCTCGGCGCCCTCGACTGGGACGAATGGTGGGCCCTGGTCGCCGCCGACCCCGCCCTGACCGACGAATTCGCCGCCAGCCGCACCATTTTCGACGCCCACATCAAGGGCATCCAACATCCCCCCACCTGGCACGTCACCCACCTCCGCCGCGCCGGATTCCTGGAAGCAGGCGTAGTCTGGCGCTCGATCACCGACGCCATGGTGGTCGCAATCCGCTGACCCGGCTATTCGGGCAGCGGATCCGCCGCGAGAGTTCGTGTGCCATTGGCTGCCGAGAGACGAACCATGCGGAAGCCTGCTTCGGTCATGGACCGCTCGTAGGCACCGAGCGCGTCCGGGAGCGGGCGGCCGTCGGCGGCGTCGGTCAGTGCGGCGGCGAGGGCGGCGGCATCGTGCAGGGCGGTGTTCGCGCCCGCCCCGGCGGCCGGGCTCATGGCATGAATCGCGTCGCCGAGCAATGTCACGTTCGAGGTCGGCCAGGGTGGGATCGGCACGCTGCTGCGGACGGTGATCGGATGGACGGTCGACGGCGTCCAATCCCGAACGACGCGGGTCACCAAGGGATTCCACCCGTGGAGTTGGTCGAGCACCAGGTCGCGCAGCTGCCGACCGGAGGCGGCGCGGAGCTCTCGATCGGAGAGCCCGAGGCGATCGAGGCGGCGGCCGAACATCACGGCGAGCCCGTCCTCGGCCGGTTCGAGCGCGACCTCGGGCGCCAGCCGAGACGCGGCGACATGCGGTGGTTCGAGGTACTGCACCGGCGCGATGCCGACGAACCGATGCCCCGGTCCGACAATGGAATTGAAGACACTGAACATGACTTCCGGTAGCGCCCCACGCAATTCGGAGGTCAACGGCACCCGCCCGTAGATCAGGCGTATCCCGGAATCCACGACTCGCGCGTGCGGCAGCCGCCGAGCCCGAATCACCGATCCGACACCATCCGCGGCCACCAACACCGAACCCGTGGCGGTACCGCCGTCGGCGAATCGCGCCATCACCGTGTCTCCCCGACACTCGTACCCGATGCATCTGTGACCGAAATGGACCACCTCATCGAGTCCGGTCAGCAGAATCCGCCGCAACACCCGACGATCGACCACCGTGTGCGCTGGCATGTCATGGTCCGACACCGGGTCGTCGACGGCGAACACGCCCGTGGGCCGCAGCGTCTGGTCGAAACCGTTCACGGTCGGCGTCGGCCGCCCCACGATCGACGAGAGCAGCGAAAACAGCCGCGGTGGAAGAGTTTCGGCCAGTGCCCACCGACCACGCCCATCGATGTGCAGCCGATGCCCTTGCGAGCGCACGGCCGCACTGACATCTCGCTCATAGACGGCCACATCGATCCCGGATCGCCGCAAACCCTGTGCCAGGCACAGCCCGCCGAGCCCGGCACCGATCACGATGACGCGCGGATACCGACGCAGATCCGAACAGATCAAGACACACCTCACCGAAGTCGGGAACCGACTCCCACCTCCTCGATGCCACTCGGCACCGAGAAACCGTCCGGTGAGGCCGAAGCCCTCGAAAGCCCTGGGGGCTCTCCGGTGAGAAGACGCTCTCGCCATTCTTGCGGTGAGGGGCGCGGATGTCTATGGGACTCGTCGATCCGGCCTACAGCGGCGTCGCCGCGCGTCCCGGGATGTGTGGTGCGGCCGAGTCGGGTTCGGGGGCGAGGGTGGACAGGGGTTGGGGGAGCGGGTTCAGGTGTAGGACGCCGAGGCGTTGGGTGGCGCGGGTGAGGGCTACGTAGAGTTCGGCGGCGCCGCGGGGGCCGTCGGCGAGGATGCGGTCGGGGTGGACGACGAGGACGGCGTCGAATTCCAGGCCCTTCGTGTCCGAGGGCGGGACCGTGCCCGGCACGCCCGGGGGGCCGATCACGATGCTGGTGCCCTCGCGGCCCGCCTCGTCCCGGACGAATTCCTCGATGGCGGCGGGTATTTCGGCCTCGGTGACCCGTCGGGACCAGGGGCGGACCCCGCAGGCGCGGACCGATTCCGGGGGCTGGACGGCGGGGGCGAAGTCGGCGAGGAGGGCGGCGGCGACGGCCATGATCTCGGCCGGGGTGCGGTAATTCACCGACAGCGACCGGTAGACCCAGCGGCCGCGCACATACGGATCCAGCATCGCGCCCCACGAGGTCGCCCCGGCCACCGACCGGCGCTGGGCGAGATCGCCCACCACCGTGAAGGATCGGCTCGGGCAGCGCCGCATCAGCACCCGCCAGTCCATCGCGGACAGCTCCTGGGCCTCGTCGACCACGACGTGCCGGTAGGTCCAATCCCGGTCCGCGGCAGCGCGTTCGACGAGTTCGCGGGTGTCGCGCTCGACGAAGCGATCGGCCAGGTCCTCGGCGTAGAGCAGGTCCTGGGCCAGCAGGTGGTCCTCGTCGTCCATCAGATCCTCGCGGCTGATGAGGATGTCCAGCACCCCGGCGGCGTACTCGGCCTCGGCCCGGCGTTCCTGTTCGGCCGACCGGACCGCCGACTTCTCGCTGCCCAGCAGGTCGACCAGTTCGTCGAGCAGCGGCACGTCCGGCACGGTCCAGGCGTCGCCGTTCGCGCGCAGCAGGGCCGGGTCGCCGCCCGCGGCGCGCAACCGCTCGGGCGACGTGTACAGCGACGCCAGCAGCGCCTCCGGCGTCAGTACCGGCCAGAGCTCGTCGAGCGCGGCGGTGAACGCGTCGTCGGTCGCGAGCTCCTCGAGCAGGTCCTCGCGCAGCTGTTCCCACGATTCGCGGTCGTCGCGGGTCAGCCAGCCGTGGCCGATCCGGGCTATCGCGCGTTCGGTGAGCACATAGGTGACGATCTCGGTGAACACCGCGCGGGCGGCGTTGTGCGGCAACCCGCTCGCGCGGGCCTCCTCCCTGGCCCACTCGGCGGTCTCGGCGTCGATCCGCAGCGTGACATCCGCCAGCCGGATCGGCACCGGATGTTCCGGCAGCCGCTGCCGATCGGCGATCGCCGCCGCGAGCACATCCAGGATCCGCAGCGAACCCTTGATCCGGGTGGCCTCCGGGGTGTCCTCGGCGGTGACGCGCAGGCCGGGCGCCAAATCGCCGGTGGTCATGAACACCACATCGGACTCCCCCAGCGACGACAGCACGCGGCCGATGTGGTTCAGGAAGGCCGGATTGGGCCCGACCACGAGCACCCCGTGGCGTTCGATCCGTTCCCGCTCGGTGTAGAGCAGATACGCGACGCGGTGCAGCGCCACCACGGTCTTCCCGGTGCCCGGACCGCCCTCGATCACCAGCACGCCCGGATGGTCGAGCCGGATGATCCGGTCCTGCTCGGCCTGAATCGTCGCCACGATGTCGCGCATCCCGGCGCCGCGCGGCGCGTTCACCGCCGCGAGCAGGGCCGCGTCCCCGCGCTCACCGGCACCCGGGCGGCCGAAGATCTCGTCGGTGAAATCGATCACCTGCCGTCCGCGAGTGTGGAATTGCCGCCTCCGGCGCATGTTCTCCGGGCTGGCGGCGGTGCCGACATAGAACGCGCGCGCCGCGGGCGCCCGCCAATCGAGCAGCAGCGGTTCGTACTCGTTCTGTTCGTCGAAAATACCTATCCGCCCGATATAGGAATGCTCGCCCGACACCGCGTCCAGCCGACCGAAACACAGCCCGTTGTCCGCCACATCCAGCCGCTTCACCTGCTTGGCCAGCGCACGCACCTCAACGTCGCGTTCCATGGGCGATTCGCCGTTCCCCCGCAGCGCGGCGCGATACCGGCCCCGCACCCGCGCGCGCTCGGCATCGAGCCGCGCATAGAGCCCGGCCACCCGGCTCCGCTCGAACCGCAATTCGTCGTCGTACTCCCGGATCAATTCACAACCCCCCATTTCCGCAGGTTTCCAGCTTCGGCCAGCGATTGTGCAGCACGACCCGGGCCTTGCCGCAAGCCCCCCGGTGCCTTATATAGTGAAAGTGGAGGGAAGCACATAATCGTCCGACCGGACCATCCCCGAATTCCGGGTCCTCCGGCCACATTTCGGCCCCGACCATCCAGGCGGCCAAGGCCGCGCACGCTCCGGCATTGCGCCGGTGGCGATCACACCACCTATGGTGTTCGGCATGCGAATCGCGGTGTTGACGGTGCTCGTTCTGTTGGTCGCCGGGTGTTCGCTCACCAAGAGCGGTGAGCCGCATCCGGTGCCCGGGGCCGCCCTTCCGACCACCTCCGGTTCGGCGGCGCCGACCAGTTCGGTTGCGGCCGTGCCGCCTTCGCCGGGCGCGCCCGTGGCGGAGGTCGCCGCGTGGGTGCGGGCCGGTTCTCCGGCCGATTCCGCGCGGTACGGCACCGTCACCGCCGAGGACGGCACGGCCACGCCGCTCAACGGCGACATCGCCTTCGCCAGTCCCACCGGAAAGATCAAGTGCACCACCGACTTCCAGGACGGCGATCGGAGTCTGAGCTGCCTGGTCGATCTGAAGAACCCGCCGGGGCGTCCATCCGGCGGCGAGAACGGCAACTGGGTGGGCAACTGGATCGACTACTCGGGCGCCGCCCTGTCCGTCGGCTCGCTGCACGGCGACCCGGGCCCGTTCATCCGCGGCACGGGCGCGGTCCTCCCCTACGGAAACCGCATCACCGTCAGGGACTACACCTGCCGCATCGACCCCACCGGCCTCGTCTGCATCCACGCCGCGGCGAAATCCGGCGTCCGAATGAACGACGCGGGCATAGTCCCGTTCGGCTGCCTGCAGGACCAGGGTGCCGACCCGAAACAAACCCTGGGACAAGTCTTCCAGTGCTGACCGCGTCCCGTTGCCCCGCGCCCATCGGGTCGGTAGGCTACCGGGAACGGTGAACACTTGTACACTGGCCGGGCGATAGGTGGGACACAATGGGTTCGTCGACCGTTGGAATATCGAGGTCCGCCCTGGCGCGGACGTGCTCGCGGCTGCTGACCGAGGAGGTGGCCGGGCTCTCCGAACTGGCGCGGGAGGTGCGGGAGGTCGCGGCTCGGCGGCTCGGCCGGACCAATCGCTCGGTGCGCGGGGCGCTGCTGGATGCGGACTGGGAGATGCGCGCCCTGGCGCACGAGACCACCGAACTGCTCGACGCCGCCCTGCGCGCCCGGGCCGACCGGCTCCGCCAGCGCCGCGGCACCGGGCCGCGCTAGTCGTCCTCGGGCTCGTTGCAGAACTTCCAGAAGGTCAGTTCCTTCTCCAGGTAGGCGTGGAAGTCGGCGTGGATCTGCGGCTCGTCGGTGAGCTCGACGACGCGTCCGGCCGCGCTGCTCGCGGCGGGCGGGACCAGCAGCATGTAGAAGCCGATCTGGGCGCTGCCGCCGACCAGGAGCATGTCCGAGAGGTCGGGCATGCCGAGGGGAACGACGACCTCGCGATACTCCCGAGACCATTCCGCGAGAATCGACTGCTCCCCGGCCCAGGCCGGGGCGCCGAGTTCGTCGAGGCCGTACAGGCTCGCCTCCACCGCATTGAATTGCACCCAGCCGTCGACGTGCGTCAGGTACTCGCGATAGACGGGGTCGAATCGAAAGTCGAGCCGCCGCTCCGCCGCACGGATCACCTGCTCGGTCGCGCCAGGGTTGCGTTTCCCGGTGCGGAACGGCGATTCTTCGCGGTGAATCTCGCGATCGATCGCATCGATCAACCCCTGCCAATCCCTCACAAGCACACCTCCCGACCTCGATTCGAAACTTCAGGTACCGGGAGATTCGTTGCGATGCCGGATGCGGATGGGCCGAATTACTCCGATGATTTTCGAGCCGATCGGATCAATCGTCGAGCAGTTCGTCCCGTTCGCCGAACACATAACCGCTACTGCGCTCGATGAATTCGGTGGGAAATCCCGGACGGAAACGAGTGGTGGCGTCCAGGAGCCGGACGGTTTCGGCGGGCAGCGCCAGACCGGCCGCGCCCAGATTGTCCTCCAATTGGTCGACCGTGCGGGCACCGAGGATCGGATGCACGGCCGGGGTGCGCGCCCGGGTCCAGGCCAGCGCGATTTGCGCTGGTGTGCAGCCGAATTCGTCGGCCACCTGCTGCACCACACGGGCGACGGCCAGCTCGTGCGGGCCGACGGCCGACGGGGACAGCCGGGTCGGCACGCCGGGTTCCGGGCGGGTGTACTTGCCGGTCAGCACGCCGCCGCCGAGCGGGCTCCAGGCCGCCACGGTCAGCCCGAAAGCCGCTGCCATGGGCAGCAATTCGCGCTCGATATCGCGCTCGAGCAGACTGTAGGGCACCTGCAATCCGGCGAAGGCGGCCATTCCGCGCAGATCGGCGAAGGTATTGGCCTGCGCGACGATCCAGGCCGGTGCGTCCGAAATGCCTATGTGCAGAACTTTTCCCGAGCGCACCGCGTCGTCGAGGGCGCGCATGGTCTCCTCGATCGGCGTGTGCCGATCCCAGATGTGCACCCAGTACAGGTCGATGTAGTCGGTGCGCAACCGGCGCAGGCTGGTTTCCAGCGACAGCCGCAGATTCTTGCGGTGGTTACCGGCGGCGTTGATATCGGCGGGATCTCGCGTCACCGAGTATTTGGTGGCCAGCACGAAATGGTCGCGCCGACCGGCCAGCAACTCGCCGACGAATTCCTCGCTGCGACCGCCCCGGTAGTTGATCGCCGTATCGATGACGTTCCCACCGGCCTCCGCGTACACCTCCAGCATCTCCCGGCATTCCGCGAGCGGCGCACCCATGTCGCCCTCTTCACCGAAAGTCATTGCCCCGAGGAACATTTCGGAGACCCGCAACCCGGTTCCACCCAGCACCCGATACCGCACCGACCAACCTCCCCTCCGAGGAATCCCGTTCTATGGTCGGCCCTGCGCAGGCCCCGGGGCAACCGGCCGGACGGCGGCTACGCCCGAGGCTTGCGACGCTCGGTCCGCTTACCGCCGTCGCGGCGCGGGCCGCGGCTCAAGGGGCGGTGGGCGGGCGGGCCCTGGTCGAGCTGCAGCTGGATCAGCACGCCGCTGATTCGGGTGCGGCGCAACGCATCCAACGTTTCCTGGGGCAGATCCGCGGGGAGCTCGACCAGGCTGTGGTCGGGGCGGATGCTGATGTGCCCGAAGTCGCTGCGGCGCAGGCCACCCTCGTTGGCGATGGCGCCCACGATCGCGCCCGGCACCACGCGGTGCCGCTTGCCGACCGCGATGCGGTAGGTCGCCAGCTCCGCGCCGGTGCCGCGATGATGCGACGGCGCGCCCGGCTCGCGGCGGCGGTCCCGATCGCGGTCGCGGTCTCGATCACGCGGGCGGCGCTCGGGCTCCGGCTCGGGCTCCATGAAGAAGTTGTCGCCGTCGTACGCGCCGACCGCGAGCGCGGCCGCGATATCGGCCAGCGGGATGTTGTGCTCGGCCTCGTAGTCCTCGATCAGCTTGCGGAACAGGGCCAGATTGGGCGAGGCCAGGTTCTCGGTGATGGCGTCGTGGAACTTGATCACGCGCTGCGCGTTCACGTCCTCCACGCTGGGCAGCCGCATCTCGGTGAGCGGCTGGCGGGTGGCGCGCTCGATGGCGTCGAGCAGGCGGCGCTCGCGCGGCGCGACGAACAGCAGCGCCTCGCCGGTGCGGCCCGCGCGACCGGTGCGGCCGATGCGGTGCACGTAGGACTCGGTGTCGTGCGGGATGTCGTAGTTGACCACGTGCGAGATGCGGTCCACGTCCAGGCCGCGGGCGGCGACGTCGGTGGCGACCAGGATGTCGAGGGCGCCCGACTTGAGCTGGCCGATGGTCCGCTCGCGCTGGTTCTGCGCGATGTCACCGTTGATGGCGGCCGCGGAGAAGCCACGCGAGCGCAGCTTCTCGGCCAGTTCCTCGGTGGCCTGCTTGGTGCGCACGAAAATGATCATCGCCTCGAAGGATTCGACCTCGAGGATGCGCGTCAGGGCGTCCAGCTTGCGCTGATGCGACACCATCACCCAGCGCTGGGTGATGTTGGTGTTGGTGGCGGTCTTGGCCTTGACCGTGATCTCGATCGGATCCTTCAGATACTGCTTGGAGATCTTGCGGATCGCGGCGGGCATGGTCGCCGAGAACAGCGCCACCTGCTTGTCGGCCGGGGTGTCGGCCAGGATGCGCTCCACGTCCTCCTGGAAGCCCATCTTGAGCATCTCGTCGGCCTCGTCCAGCACCAGGTAGCGCAGCTGGGACAGGTCGAGCGTGCCGCGCTCGAGGTGGTCGATGACGCGGCCCGGGGTGCCGACCACGACCTGCGCGCCGCGGCGCAGCCCCGACAGCTGCACGGCGTAGTTCTGGCCGCCGTAGACCGGCAGCACGTGCACGCCCGGCAGGTGCGCGGAGTAACGCCCGAACGCCTCGGCCACCTGGATCGCGAGTTCGCGGGTGGGGGCGAGCACCAGCGCCTGCGGGGCCTTGCCCTTGCCCTCCAGGCCCATGAGGATCGGGATGGCGAACGCGGCGGTCTTGCCGGTACCGGTCTGCGCGAGCCCGACCACGTCGGCGCCGGACAGCAGCGGCGGAATGGTCGCTGCCTGGATGGGCGACGGTGATTCGTAGCCGACGTCGGCGATGGCCGCCAACAGGCGGTCATCGATGCCTAGATCGGCGAAGGACGGGCCGGCTACGTCCCTCTCATCGTCGGTGGAAACGTTGTCGACCGGTGAGTTACTCATATTGACCAGCATTTTAGAGCCTCGCGGTGGTCACTCCGACCATCGGCCCAATACGGTGAGACGTATGCAACCGCAGCAGCCGAGCGTGCGCTCCGTCTCAACCTCCGGCTCCGGCAGCTCCGCTGTGCCGTCCGATCCGCCCGCCACCGCCGCCGCACCGGGTGTCACCAGCGGCGATTCCGGCGCGACCGGCGGCGCCGAGGCCGCGGTGATCAGCTATTCGACCACAGTCGAGGCGGGCGGTCCGCTGGCGGGTGCGATGGCCGCGCTCGAGGCGGAGGCGGTGGGCGACCCGGCGGCCGCCGCGGCGGCGAAGCGGTCGGTCGACCTCGCCGTGGTCCAGTTCGCGCCCTACACCGACAAGAGCGCCAACCTCGCGATGCTGCGCGAGCATGTGCGCGACGCCGCCGAGCACGGGGCGCGGGTGGTGATCGCGCCGGAGTACACGATGTTCGCGGTGAGCCGGTTGGATCAGCGGGCGGTGGCCGCGGCCGAGCCGCTGACCGGTCCGTTCGTCGGCGAATTACGCGGTCTCGCGGCCGAATTCGGGGTGCACCTGGTGGCGGGGGTGGTGGAGACGCCGGGCGGCGCGGAGACCGGGCGCGTCTACAACACGCTGGTGGTGACCGATCCGGACGCGCAGCTGGTGGCGGTCTACCGCAAGGTGCACCTGTACGACGCGTTCGGGGGCGGTGAGTCCGCGGTGCTGCTGCCGGGGCCGATCGAGGAACCGGCCACGTTCACCGTCGGCGACGTGACGTTCGGCCTGCAAACCTGCTTCGACGTGCGATTCCCGGAGGGCTGCCGGCGGGTGGCCACGGCGGGCGCGCACGTGCTGGTCGTTCCGGCGCAATGGATTCCGGGCCCGCTGAAGGTGGAGCAGTGGCGGACGCTGCTGCACGCCCGGGCCATCGAGAACACCGTGTACGTGGCCGCGGCCGATCACGCCGCACCCCGCGGGGCGGGCACGTCGACGATCGTCGATCCCGCCGGTTCCGTGCTCGCCGAACTGGGCGAGCAGACCGGCATCGCCACCGCGCGCATCGACCTCGATCACCTGGATCGGATCCGCAGCACCAATCCGAGCCTGTCGCTGCGCCGGTTCACCATCGAGCCGAAGTAACCGCCGCGACGGTTTGGCACGCGGCCGAACGGCTATACCGACGAGAGCAAGTGGGCGTAGTTTGGGAGCCTGATGCTCTACCCCGATCGGATGGCCGCCGGTCGCGCGCTGGGTGGATCGATGATGCACCTGCGGGCGTCGGATCCGCTGGTGCTGGGGCTGCCGCGGGGCGGGGTGCCGGTGGCCGCGGCGGTGCGGTCGGTGATCGGCGGGGATCTCGACATTCTGCTGGTCCGCAAGCTCGGCGTGCCGTGGCAGCCGGAGCTGGCGATGGGCGCGATCGGCGAGGGCGGGGCCCGGGTGCGCAACGACGACGTGCTCCGCCAGACCGGCGTCACGCCCGATCAGGTCGCCGCCGTGGAGAAGTCCGAGACCGCGGAACTCGAACGTCGCCAACGGATTCTGCGGGCCGAGATCCCCCCGATCCCGCTGAAGGATCGCGTGGTGGTGCTCGTCGACGACGGCATGGCCACCGGCGCGACGGTCGCCGTGGCCTGCGAGATCGCCCGGCTGCACGAGCCCCGCCGGATCATCGTCGCCGTACCGGTGTCTTCCGGCGAGGCGATCCGGCGCATTCGCCCGCTGGCCGACGACATCGTGTGCCCGCTGATCCCGCACGTTCTCGGCGGTGTTGGCGGCGCGTACCGGGATTTCCACCAATTGGCGGACGAGGAGGTCATCGCCCTGCTGCGATGAATCGCTCGGGCCGACACGACGGGGCGGCCCGGTCGTGGACCGAGCCGCCCTGTCACGAGCCGTGATCGGCTACATTCCGGTGTTGCCGCTCGCTGCCGTGCCACCGGCCGAGGCCGGAGTGCTTCCGGTGGCATTGTTTCCGGCGGCCGCACCGGCAGTGCCGGTGGCACCCGCGCTATTGCCGCCACCGCACTTGCAGGTGGAGCTGGCCGACGAGTTGCCGCTGGTCGCGTTGGAGGACGCGTTGCCGTTCTTCGCCTGGGCACCGGCTTCGATGCCATCCCCAGTACCGCCCGGATCGGCGGAGCTACCGGTCTTGCCGGTGCCATTGCCCTGGCCACCGGCGTTCCCGCTGCCGCCACCACTATTCGGGTCGGTGGAGTTACCGGACTTGCCGGTCGAGTTATCGGCCTGGCCACTATTCGCACCGGCACCGGTCCCGCTATTCGCGCCATCGTTCGCACCAGTGCCGCCGTTCGCACCGCCATTCGCACCGGCGCCACCGTTCCCGCCACTATTCGCACCGGCGCCACCGTTCCCGCCGCCATTCGCGCCAGCGCCACCGTTCCCGCCACTATTCGCACCGGCGCCACCGCTCTGGCCACTATTCGCGCCAGCTCCCGGCTGCTGCGCGCCGCCGCTCGCCCCATTACCCCCGCCGGAATTACCGGAAGTGCCTCCTGAATTACCGCCCGAGGGTTCGGCCGTGCGGCTCAAAAAGGAGGACATAATTACGGATTTGTGCCCGGCCCCCGTCTTATCGCCCCCCTTACCGCCGCCGCCCGGCATGCTGCTGCCCGACGACAGGCCGCCGCCCGGGACCTTTGGGGCGGGCTCCTGCGCCGCGGCCACGGTCGGTATCGAGCCCAGGGCGAGGGCTCCGGCGGCCAGAGCGGAGAGTGCAATTACTCGAATTTTGTGCTGTCCCACTGGTCGAACCTCACTTTCGATCGGGTCGTTAGGGGTCGAGCGCTGTCGAGCTTATCGAGAATTACCTCGCCAGCCAACCGGTCGAGCATTGCGCCGACCAGGAATCGGTGCACACATCGCATGACCGGCTCGGGTGTGAAAATATACCACTTCGTGAGGAAATGCCATATGCGGTTCGCGATCGCCGAGGAATTGTGAACTGTAGAATTCTTGGCCGGGTAAATAAATTATGGGCGTACGACCAAGATCAACTTCGCGCCCCGCTCACCAGGCGCGGGCGTCGTCGACGACACGCTCCGCCGCCGCGATCATCGGACGGAGCTGCGCGGCGAACGATTCCGCAGTCACCGGAATGACGTCCACATCGGTGCGGGTGCGGACGGCGTAGCGGCCGTCGCCGACGACATCGATCCAGCACAGCACGCCGGTGGGCCGCAGGGTGTCGTCGGCGCGGCGGGCGGAGACGACGATCTGCCCGATCCCGGTGCGGGGTTGTTTGAGCAGGCGGCGGATGCGCGCCGAGGTCGACGGCCCGGAAACGGGAACGGTGACCAGGTCGCGGCTGTCCTCGCGCACGCGCGCCAGCGGGGCGGTGTGCCGCGGCGTCGTCCCCACCGTGTTCTCCGGGAGAACCGAGACAACCCGGGCCGCAAGGGTTTTCGGGGTGCCGACGAACAGCCGGACCTCGGCCCCGCGGTCGGCGAGATCACCGGCGCGCTGGGCGGCGACGACGGTGACGTGCCCGGCCGCCGCACCCAGCACCCGCACCGGCTGGGCATCGGTGTTCGCCCCGTGCTGCCCGAACACCTCCACCCGCACGGCCGGACGCGCCAGCACCCGCAGCGCCGCCTCCAGGTCGGGATCCAGCGTGCGCGAACACCATTCGTTCAGTTCCGGGAGCTGGGCGGTGCGCTCCCGGCTGTCGCGGGCCGACAACCGCACGGCGAGCGGGTACGGGATTCGATCGCCGTCGGTCCGCTCCCAGGCCAGCGCGAACTGGTCGGGGGTGAGGGTCCATCTCACCGGCGGCGGCCCGCCTCGGAATCAGGCAT
Organism: Nocardia terpenica; assembly: GCF_013186535.1. Lineage (NCBI taxonomy): Bacteria > Bacillati > Actinomycetota > Actinomycetes > Mycobacteriales > Nocardiaceae > Nocardia > Nocardia terpenica. The sequence continues at coordinate 1,229,392 of NZ_JABMCZ010000003.1, read as the reverse complement.
CCTCGACCCATTCGCCCAGCACCGGTGGCGTGGTCGGCGCGAACTGACCGACCAGTTCGGTGCCGGGGTCGGCCGGTTCCAGGAAGGTGGGCTCGTCGAAATCCGGGTAGTAGTCCTCGTCCTCGTCGTCCTCGAACTGCTGGGGCGGCAGCGGCTTCCGCGCGGCGGACCGGGTCGTGTCGGTGGCGGCGAAGGCGCCCCCGGCCAGGCCACCGACGACGCCCGCACCCATGCCGGTGACGGTGTCGGACGGATCGGCCTGCGGAGCGTGCTCGTCCTTCTTGCGCTGACCGTCGGCACTGGCCGCATGGGTGGCGGTGCCCTGCCCACCGGCGCTCTGCGCGGCGGCGGTGACGCCGGGCACGGTCGCGGCGACGCCGGGTACCGCGCTCGGCGCGGCGGCTCCGGGCCGCGGCTGCCCGCCCGTCGGCTCCGAGACGATGCGGTCGTTGTGCGGGGCAACGATATTCGCCGCGGCGGGCGCGACATGCGGCGGCATCGGGGCCGCGGCGGCCGGAGCGGGGGCGGCCGGGACCGCGGCATCGGTCGCGGCCGGGGCGGTCACCGCCGCGGGGGCGGTGGAGCCGGAATCGTCGCCGCCCGTACCGGTTTGCGCGGCCTCGCCGCCCTGCCGGGCCGCCTCGGCCTGCGGCGCCGCGGCGGTGACCTGATCGGTCGGCCGCACCCGGTCGTCGCCGCGCACGCCGGAGGGCAGCGCGTCGGCCGAGCCGCCGCCGGGGGCGGTTCCGCCCGAATTGTCCGCGCCGGTCGGCGGATTCGGGTACATGCCGCCGTCGTGGAAGGCGGGCACATTGCTGCCGGTCGGCAGGAAGATACCGGCGTACACCGAATTCATCACCCGCACCACGTCCTGGCGCAGGCTCTCGGCGGCCTTCTGCACGGTCACATTGGCGGCGGCCCGCTTGGGGTCGAGCAGCGCGCCCTCGAGGTCCGGCTCGCCGGAGGACACCGGCTGCGACACCGCCGACCGCAGCGTCTCGGCCGCGTCGTTGGCCTGGCCGAGCCGCTCGCCGACCACGCCCATCACATCCGAAAGATGCTGGCCGAGTTCCTCGAACGCCTGCACCGCCTCGCCCGCGAGCTGCGCCGCGGTACCGCGCCAGCCGTCGGCGATCGCGCCGCGGATCTCGGCGTGCGCCTGCTGCACCGCCTCGGCGAGCCCGGCGGAGGACGCGTGCCACGCCTGCCGACCGGCGGTCAGCACCTCCGGATTGAGCTGTGCCACACCGCGGTAGATGTCGGCGTAGGGCAGGTGGTCGAAGACCTCGACCGTCGGCGCGTAGTCGGGATCGGTGTGCGGGGTGCCGCGCTTGTGCCCGCTGCCGCTGATCTTATGCATGGCCCGCCGCCACGGTGTCCGCGCCGACCTTGCCGAGGGCGGCGGCGATGTCGGCGTCGTGCTGGGCGTAGGCGGCGCCGGCGGCGCGCAGTGTCCGGGCGAGTTGGCGGGCGGCGTCGGCGTACTCCTGCAGGTGCTGCAGCGCGTCGGTGGCCTTGCCCTCGAACCCGCGGCGCAGCGCCTGGCCGGACTCGAAACCGCCGAAGCCCGGGAGCGATCCGGCCGGGGCGAGCGTCCGGATCTGCTGTTCGACTTGATCGGCGAGCGCCTCGTAGCGGCGGGCGCAGCGTTCGTGTGTGCCGTCGGTGACGAGCACGCCGTCGATCCACAGATCGCCGTCGTCGACCGCCTGCGACAGGGCTGCGACATCGCTACGCAGATCCCCGGCTTCTTGTGATTGCACCGGTCCCCCTTTCTCGTGCCCACTTTCCGTGTCGCACAGGATAGGCGACGCGGTTCCGGATCCACTCGACGATATCGGCCGTGACCTGTGTTCGCACCGGCTCGTGCAGCAGATCGTGCCCGGCATCGGCGTATTCGCGAAACAACACTACCGATTGTTGGCGCGCGGTCCAGTCCCGAATCGGATCGATCGGGGCGCGGCGATCGTCCTTGCCGTGCATGACCAAGGCGGGCATGGTGCGGGGCAGCAGGGGGACGAGGGGGACGATCTGTCGCGGGGTGCCGGTGAGGATCAGGCCCGCGCAGTGCGGCATGGCGATGAGGGCGGTGGCCGCGCCCAGGGAGTGTCCGGCCACGAACATCGGGGGTTCGATGTGTTCGAGACGGACCAGATCGATCAGTGCCTGCGCGTCGACCGCGAGCTCGTCGACGGTGCCCGGTGTGTCCGGATCCCCTTCGCTCAGGCCCTGTCCGGAGGTGTCCAGCCCCCAGGTCTCGATGCCCACGGCGGTCAGCGCGCGGGCGAATCGGTGATAGTGCACGGTGTTCTGCCCGGTACCCGGGAGCAGCGTCACCACCGCGCCCGGCGACTGCACCGGCCATCGTCGGTAGTGCAGCCGACCCCGGCCACCCTCGAAAAACGGCATACCACTAATCTCTCAGCGCCGTAGCGAGGACATCACTAATCCTTGCGGCGCAGCGGTGAACATCGTGTGCGGGGAAAGATCGAGATCAGGCGGGGACGCGCGCCCGGATCAGGTGGGGGCCACCGGCCCGGACGCCGACCTCGACACTCAGGTAACGCGCCGCGAGCATGGACCCGGGCACGTCCTCCTCGATCCGGAAGCCGTTATCGTGCATCAGATCCGCCATCTCCGCAGGGGTGAAATAGCTGATCCAGCTCTCCCCGATCGCGGCCAGCTGCCGTTTGCGCTGCTCCACCACGGCCTGTATCTCGGGGCTCAGATCGGATACCGGCTCGGAGTAGTCGAGGACCACCCGGGTGTTCACGGCCAGCCGTCCGATTCGGTGCAGGGTCTCGGCAACGGCGGCGCGGGTTAGGTAGATCGAGACACCCAACCAGATCACGAAGGCCGGGCGGGACCGATCGAACGAGGTGGCGGCCAGGGCGGTGTCGAGATTCCCGTGCTCGAAATCGGTGGGCGCGTAGGTGACCGACGCCGGAACAGCGATACCGGCCGCGGCCAGCCGCTGGCGTTTCCACGCCTGGGTGTCGGGATGGTCGATCTCGTACACCCGTAGATCCGGATGCGGGTTTCGGTAGCCGAGGGTGTCCAGTCCGGCGCCGAGGACGATCGCCTGCGTGGTGCCGCGCGCCACCGCGTAAGCCAGGGCGTCCTCGGCGTAGCGCGAGCGCGCGGCGATGAACAGGCGCATGCGCCGCCGCATCTCCTCGGGCATGGTCGCGCCGCCCGGTTCGGTGTCGCCGACAATGGCGCGCGCCAGCGGGTCGCGAAAGATGCGGCCGCCCTCCAGGTCCTGATGATCCGCGCGGTAGCGGGCCGCGCTCAGCGCGGTACGGCTGGGTTGTCCGTTCTGCACGGTCGCTCCCTTCGCGGGTGTCGGTGCCGACCCTACCGAGACCGTCGTCGCACCGTCCCTCCTTGTTATGGGGGTGTGCCCCGCCTCACCCGCGTGTCGAGGACGACGCTCGCACCGAACCACGACACGCCCCCCTCACGCCACGCCGCCGGGCCTCGACTGATTACGCTGTTGCGCGACTCGGCTGCATGGATGCGCCGACCGGGTGCGGGTGTCCCGAGACGCAGGAGGGCCGCGATTGATTCTGTTCGGTGATCGTGTCGTGTGCAGCACCGGTGATCTGGTGTCCGCGGCACGCTGTGAGTTCGCGCTGTTGCGCGCGCTCGATGCCGAACTCGGACTCGTGGCTCCGATCGGCAGTGGTCCTGCCGTACCCCCGTCCCGGACCGAGGATGCGGGGCTATCGGCCGAGCTGCGCGCCCGGCTCGGCGCCGAGCCGATCGATATCGCCCCGCCTCGCTCCGGTACCCCGGCCGAGACCGTGGCGGCCTTGGCGGCCGCCCACGAGCAGACCCTGACGGCCCTGCGCGGCGGAGCCGACGCCGTCGCCACACCGACCGTCTTCGACGGCAGCTTCTTTGCGTCGTGTGCGGCCGTGGTGCGCGCGGACATGCTGGCGCGAGGCGGCAACGCAAACAGAACCGATCGGTCCGCAACAAGTTCCGGGGCCGATCCGGCAACGGCATCCCCCTCCCCCGTCTCCGGCATTATCGACGGCGACGCCCTGCGCGCCTCCGTCGACGCCCTCACCCGCACCGCCGTCCTCGCCGCCAATGCTCCCCGGCAGCACGTCGATCGACCGGCGGCCGCCGAGGAGACGATCACCGCGGACCCGGCGGCGACCGAGCCGGACGAGACCATGATCACCGCCGACGCAACCGATCCGGCGGAGGTCATCGGGCACGCGGCGGACAGCGATTCGCCGAGCGGAGTCGGGTCGCGGGCGGCCGACGGGCGAGCGTCGCGGGACGAAGGCGGCTACACCCTGTGCGCGGTCGACGCCGAGAGCGCGCCCATCGCGACGTTGATCGAGCTGGCCGCATGTGCGGATATCCTGCGGCGCAATGGGATTCGAGTCGACGACCGGGTCCTGATCTGGCGGCCCGACGGCGCCGAGGAGTTCGAGCTGGGCGACGCGGCCGTCGTGCAGGCGGCGCGGCGGCGGCGGGTGGCGGCCGTGCTCGAGGCCAAGCAGGACGAACTGCTGCCGGTGCAGTGGGGTGATCGGCGCTATCTGGCGTGTGGGCGGTGCGCGACCTGCACGGCGGAACTGACGGTGGGACGCGATCTGCGGCTGGTCGCGGGCATGCGCCCGGCGGTGCGGGCACAGCTGCGCGACGCCGGGATCACCACCGTGGACCGGTTGGCCAAGGCCGACGCCGCGGTGACCGGCGTTGCGGCGCATGTGTTCTCGGTGCTGCGGCGGCAGGCCGAGTTACAGCTGCACCGCGAGCGCACCGGCGAGCCGGTGTATGTCGTGACCGACGCCGCCGCGCTCGGGGCGCTGCCCGCCCCCTCCTCCGGGGACGTCTTCCTGGCGACCGGCGGCACCCCGGTCGATGTGGTCGGCGTCGGCGTGCCGCCCGCGCATCCCTGCGACGACGCCGACGATCCGGCGATCCTGTTCCACGCCTTCGATATTCACCGCGATCCGGCCGCGCTGCTGGAATACCTCGTGGACCGCCAGGAGCGACACCCGGACCTGCGCATCTACCACTACCGCGCACCCACCCGGGAACTGCTGGCCCAGCTGTGCGCCCAGTGCGGCGCCGACGACGACATCGCCGACGACCTGATCGGCGCGCTGGTCGACCTGTACCCGATCGTGCGCTCGGCGGTGATGATCGGCGAACGGTCCTACGGCCTCACCGAACTGGTGACCGTGCTCGGCACCGGGCCGGGCGCCGAAGACGATGCGCTGGAGGCGGATTGCGCGCACACGCTGCGCCTGCGCGACCGGCTGCGGGCGCTGGCGGCCGAGCACCGGGTGCGCCCGGCACCGGCCGCGCGCGACATCGCCCCGGAATCCCCGTCGGCCGTCGAGGCCGCGCTGCGCGAATTCGCCTACGACCGAGAGCTTTCCGGCGATCTCCGCACCGCCGCGCGGGAGGCCGCCGCGCAGACCGGCGCCGTCCTCGGCTATCACCGGCGCGAACGCCGCCCGCTGTACTGGGCGCACACCGACCGCCTGCACCGGCCGATCACCGAATGGGCCGACACCCCGGGCGTTCTGGTCGCCGACTGGGGCACCGTGGACACCAAGTGGCACAGCCCGGGCGAGGGCCCGATGCGCCGCTACCTCAAGCTGACCGGGCGGCTCGGCACCGGCGGCGCGCCGCCGCCGGGCACCCCCGTGCTCACCCTCTACGACCGACCGGTGCCGGGCATGGTCGCCGCGCCGGGCCGCCGGGCCGTCGCGCGCGCCACCATCCTCGGCTGTTCGCAGGACGACAATTTCGACGACACCGTGCGGGTGCAGGAGCTGCTGCCCGACGGCTGCGCCCCCTACGACGAACTGCCGGTCGCGATCGTGCCGGGCCCGCCCGACGACGACGAGAACGTCTCGGCCGCACTAGAATTCGCGGCGCATCAGCTGCTGGTGAGCCTGCCGGAGATTCCCGGGACGGCAGTGTTCGATCTGCTCTGCCGCCGCCCGCCGCGGCTGCGCTCCGCCGCGGCGCTGCCCGAGGTGTTCGGCGACCACGCCGCCGCCGTCACCGCCGCGGTACTCGATCTGGACAATTCCTATGTCGCGGTGCAGGGTCCGTCCGGTACCGGCAAGAACGACGCCAGCGCCCGGGTGATCGAGCGGCTGGTGACCCGCTACCGGTGGCGGGTGGGCGTGGTCGCGCAGCTGCACGCGGCGGTCGAGGAGGTGCTCGACGCGGTGGTGCGGGTGGGTGTGCTGCCGGAGCTGGTGGCCAAGTCCGAGGTGCGCGCGGTCGCGCCGGAATGGCTGGCCATCGATCCCGCCCGCTATCCGCGCTTCCTCGACAATGCGGTCAACGGCTGCGTGATCGGCGGTGTGCCGGGGGATTTCGCGGACGCCGAGCGGATCGCGGCGGGCAGCCTGGACCTGCTGGTGATCGCCGACGCCGGGCACCTGGCGCTGGCCGATGCGGTGGCGGCGGCGGGCAGCGCGCGCAATCTGCTGCTGCTCGGCGATCCCGCGCCGCTGCCGGGCTGCGGGGCGCATCCGGAGCCGGTGCACGAATCGGTGCTGGGCCGACTGGTCGGCGACGCGCCCACGCTGCCACGGGAATTCGGGTACTTCCTGGACCGCACCTGGCGGATGCATCCGCAGCTGTGCGGGCCGGTGTCGCGGCTGCGCTACGACAATCGGCTGCGGTCGACCGAAACCGTCACGCTCGCACGCGATCTCGAGGGCATCCCGCCGGGCGTGCGGATGATCCCCGTCGAACATCACGGCAACCGCACCGAATCCGCGGAGGAGGCCCGCGAGATCGTGCGCCGGGTGCGGGCGCTGCTGGGCCTGTCGTGGCGGCAGGGCGCGGTCACGCGGCGGCTGCACCCGCACGACATTCTCGTGGTGACGCCGTATCACGCGCAGGTGGCGCGCATCCGAACCCTGTTGTCGCGGGCGCGAATCGACGATGTCGTGGTCGGCACCGCCGAGCGCATGCAGGGCCGCGAGGCGGCGGTGGTCCTGGTCTCGCTGGCCACCTCCGTCCCCGCCGACGCCCCGCACGGCATCGACGCCCTGCTGTCCCGGCACTGGCTGACCACGGCGGTCTCGCGGGCCATGTGGACGGCGCTGGTCGTACACTCGCCCCTGCTGACCGAGTATCTGCCCGAAAACGCCCAGCAACTCAGCGATCTCGCGGCATTCCTGGAGTTGGCGGGCAGCTCCCCCACCTCGTGATTCCGGCGCGCTTTTGGCCGGAATCCTCGGTGAGATCCCGGCCAAAAGCATGCCGGGATCACAGGAAAGGTGCGCCGGGACCAAAGAAAGGTACGCGGGGACCAAAGGGAAGGTGCGCCGGGACCAAGGGAAGGTACGCGGGGACCAAAGGGAAGGTGCGCCGGGACCAAGGGAAGGAAGGCACGCCGCGATGGTGGGCCGTCGAGTCTGGTTGTGCTACCCGAAGTTTCGCCCCTCGCCGCGGTACGTCGGCACGGTGGTGCGGGTGCCGTCGGGGTCGACCAGGTGAAGCTCGTTGAAGCGCTCGCACAATTCACCGGCTTTGGCGTGCCGGAACCACACTCGGTCGCCGATCTCGAGTTCCTTCGCGCCGGTCAGTGGGGTCTGTACCTCGCCCGTGCCTTCGGTACGGATCAGCTGTAACCCCGTGGGCCACACCGGCTTCGGGACCCGGGACCAACCGGCCGGGCCGGAGGCGATGTAGCCGCCCGCGAAGGCGGTGACGATTCCCCGCGCGGGGCGGCGCAGCACCGGCAGGGCGAAGAACAGGGCGGGGCGGGGGGTGAAGGAGCGGTAGCCGTCGAACAGCGTGGGCACGTACAGGCCCGAGCCCGCGGTGACCTCGGTGACCTCGGGCGCGGACACGCTGACCTCGACCGAACCGCTGCCACCGGAATTGACGATCCGCAATTCGCCGACCACCGACCGCACCGCGTCCAGCACCTGCCCGCGGCGCCTGCCGATCTCCGCCGCCGAGGCCCGTTTCACCAGGCGCACCGCGGGATTCGTGTCCGGCAGACCGGCGATCTGCGCCTCGTAGGTCATCACGCCGACCACCTCGAAGCCACGCTCGGTCGCGACCCGGGCCAGCTCCGCGGCCTGCTCCGGCGAGCGCAGCGGCGACCGGCGCACGCCCAGATGCAGCGGTCCGATGCGCAGCGACGCATCCACGTCCAGGCACACCCGCGGCCGCACCCGGTCGCTGCCGACGGCGGTCTCGAGCAGATCCAACTGCGCGACATCGTCGACCATGAGCGTGATCGACTCGCGCAGGGTGTCGTCGCCGCCGAGCTCGGCCAGCGCCGCGCGGTGCACGCTGGGATAGCCGAGCAGCACGTCGCGCGCGCCCTGGCGCACCAGCCAGATCGCCTCCGGCAGGGAGTAGGACATGATGCCCGCGAAGCCGCCGGCGGCGGTGAGATCGGCGCCGAGGACCTCCTCGAGCACGGCGCGGCAGCGCACGGATTTGCTCGCCACCCGGATCGGCACACCGCGGGCACGGCGGACCAGGTCGGCGGCATTGGCACGCAGGGCAGCCAGGTCGAGCGCGGCGAGCGGCGGATCGAGATCCGCGGTGGCCGCGTGCAGACCGGCGATCGGCGACACGACTGTCACACGATCCACTGAACCACGGTCCTGGTCATCCGTCCAGGACTAACGCTCCACCGCCTTGGTGGACAGGCTCGAGACCAGGTCGTCCAGCACGACCAGCGTGGTCTCGTCATCGCAATCGGCCAGCCAGCGCAGCACGGTCCCCTGCATCACCGCCACCGAGTAGGCCGCGACCGCCTCGATCGGCTCCAGCCACTCGGTGTGCGAGCGCTCGGCGCACAACTTCAAGAACGCGGCGACGTCGGCGTCCAGATCGTGGAATACGGCCGAGACGTCCGGATCGGCCACGCATTCGGTCCCGGTCCGCCGATCCCAGCGGCGACGCAGCGCCGCGATGGTCGATTCGTAGGTGCGGACCTGCCGCTCGGGCGCGGCCTTGATGGCCGGCCACAGCGCGCTGACCCCGGCGTGCAGCAGGACCCGCAGGGCTCGCGTACCGCCGTAATCGAGCGCGGCCGCTGCCTGCTCGACCGCCCCCACCACTGCCGGGTGCGGTCTGGCCTCGATCATCTGTCTACCACTTGTACCTGCGCTCAACGACGACTCCCTCGGGCAAAGAGCGCGCGCACCTCGCCTGCGCGGCTCCGACGGGCGGCAGATCTTCGATGATCGCCCCGAGCACCAACCCGGTCACCCGTTCAACATTTATCAATGGTAGAGGGTTTACGGGGAGGTAGACCAGGTTAAGCGGGCTATTCCGTACTGAAAGAATGTTTTGTTACTCCTTCGGTATCAGGCAGCGACTCGCTGGATACCGGCGGCCACCTCGGCAGCAACCCGTCGGATCGTCTCCGAAACCGGACAAAGAGTCTATATGCGCGCAGGTCACGACACCGAATCGGTGTGTCGGAACACACACGCCGACCGGTACCATCGCGCCACTCGGGTTTCGCTGGTTCGATCGGAGAACGACACCTCGGTGATACCGATCGGCCGATAGCCTTGATCTGTGACAGCCGCGCGACCCGACCAGTACCTGCTCTCCGGTTCCTTCAACTACCGCGATGTCGGCGGCTTGCACACCTCGAGTGGTAGCCGACTGCGCAGCGGGGTGCTGATGCGGTCGGCGCATCTGTGCCGGCTCGACTGCACGGGCAAGGATCGCCTGCGGGGCGTCGGCGTGGCGACGGTCCACGATCTGCGCGGACCGGACGAAATCCGATACCTCGGAGCCGATGTGCTACCGCCGGGCGTGGAACTCGAGCTGTCGCCGTTCGATTCGGGGATCGGTCGCAAGCCGCCGCACGAGGTGGTGTACAACGACGGCTGGACGGAGATGCTGCAGGTGTACCGCAGCTTCCCCACCATGCCCGAGGCGGGAGTGGCGATCACCCGGATCGCGGAGTCGATCGTGCGCGGCGACGGCGCGGTGCTGGTGCACTGCGCGGCGGGCAAGGACCGCACCGGCTGGGCCATCGCGACCCTGCTGCGCGCGGTCGGCATCGCGGAATCGGAAGTGCTGGAAGACTTTCTGCGCAGCAACGACGCCGTCGACGCCCTGCGCGCCGACGTGGAGCTGAATTCCGGTGGGCGCGCGGTCCTTCCCCCCGAGGTCCTCGGGGTCAGCCCCGAATATCTCGGCGCGGGCACGGATTCCATGCAGCGGGTGTACGGCGACCTCGAGGGCTACCTCGCGAGCATCGGGCTTCATGACGAGTTGCGCAACGAGTTGAAGCAGCGGCTGCTGGACTGATGGCCCCGGCCAAAAGCACGCCGGGGACAGGGGCGGGACGCACGCCGGGGACAGGGGTGAGACGCGCCGGGAACAGGGACACGCCGGGATCAGCGCGGTGGATTCGGGACCATCAGTCGGCTCGGTGGACCAGGCCGTCGGTGTCGATGCTGACGTGGTTGCCGGTGCGGAACCAGGTTCCGGTGAAACGGGATTCGGTGGTCTGAGGGTCGTTCCAGTAGCGGTGGGTGACGTTGGGGCCGCGGCAGAGGAGTTCGCCGCGGCCGGCGGCGGCGTGCGGGCCCCACAGGGCCAATTCGGTTCCGCCGAAGGGGAATCCGAGCAGGTCGCGGGCGGGCCGGTCGGCATTCGCGGGCAGGGCCAGGCCGATGCCGCTGGTTTCGGTGGCGCCCCACACCGACCACTGGCGCGCCAGCGGGAAGACCTCGCGCAGGGCCGTGTGCACGACCTCGGCGGTGCCGGGGTCGGCGGCGGCGAGTTCGGCGCGGTGCCCGGCGCTGCACACCTGCCGCACGCCCTCGGCGCGCAGACCGGCCAGCGCGGGCAGCAGACCGGCGAAGATGCGTGGCGTCGCCGACACCATGTCGATCCGTTCGGCCACAATGGTTTCCGCGACCACCGCCGGATCGGGGGCGAGCACCACGGTGCCGCCGACAGCGAAGGTCGGCAGCAGCTGATCGACGCAGCCGCTGGCGTGCGCGAGCGGCGGCAGCACCAGGTTGCGCAGCCCGTCGGTGGGCAGATCGAGCGCGCCGACCATGGAGCGGATCGCGGACAGCAGATTCTCGTTGGTCAGCTCCACCCCCTTGGGGCGGGCCGAATCCCCCGGTCCCACACCGCCGCTGGTGTAGCAGAGCAGGGCCAGTTCGCTCAGCGAGGCGCCGTCGTCGATGAACGCCGCCCCGTCGGGCAGCCCGTCGCCGTCCAGCACGAAATCCGCGGCGCTGTCGATGAGGACCTGCGCCGCAACGGCTTCGGGTAGTCGGTCGTGCACCAGCACCGGGACCGCGCCGGACAGCAGCGCGCCGAGGAACGCCTGCACCCAGCGCGCCCCGACCGGCATCCGCACCGCGACCCGGTCGCCGTAACCGATGCCGTGCTCCTGGAGTCCGCCCGCGATGCGCGAGGCGGTGTGCCACAGCTCCCGGTAGGTCAGTCGCGGCCCGCCGATCTCGACCACGGCCTCACGGGTGGCGAAGGCGTGCACCTGCGTGTCCAGCAGTTCGGTGAGCGCCGGGTTGAGATTGCCGTAGCGCAGCACGCCGTCGGCGCCGCGGGCGACCGGGTTGGCGCACCACGGATTTCGCGGCAGTGGATATTCGACGAGCAGCTGCGCCATGTGTCCCTCCGAGTGCCTCGATCCGCCAGGCACCTGTGACTATATGACGCACCTCACATGTTCGGTGGCTAGGCGGCGCACGTGTCCGCGCCCGTCACCGGCCGGTGTAGGTCGCCTTCCCCGGCCCCACGTCGAGGAAGCTGCGCACCGCGCCGCGCAGATCCTCGGTGCCGAACAGCTCGCCGGAGACCTCCGGGGTCACCGAATCCGCATGTGCCACACCGCCGGACCGCCAGGCCGCGATGATCTGCTTGGTCGCCGCGTGCGCCCGGGTCGGGCCGTCGGCCAGCCGCGCGACCAGCGCCCGGGCCGCCTCGTCGACATCGTCGTGCACCGCGTTGACCACGCCCCACTCGGCGAGGGTGGCCGCGCCGTAGAGATCGCCGGTCATGACGAACTCGCGGGCGCGGCCCGACCCGGCGCGCTCGGCCAGCCGCTGCGGGCCGCCCATCGACGGGGTCAGCCCGACCACGGTCTCCACCAGGCCGAACTTCGCCTTCGGTCCGGCCAGCAGGATGTCGCAGGCGAGGGCGATCTCGAAGGCGGCGGTCAGGGTCAGGCCGTGCGCGGCGAACACCACCGGGCACGGCAGCGCCTCGAGGGGGTGGATGATCCGCTCGAACAGGGTGCGCCACAGCTGCGCGCCCTCGGCCACCGACAGGCCGTCGAAGACGTGCACGTCCACGCCGCCGGACACCACCTTGCCCTCGGCCCGCAGCAGCACCGCGCGCGGCGGGGCGGCGGTGAGCTCGGCGATGTCGGCGGCGAGCGACTCGAGCAGCGCCTTGTCGAACAGGTTCAGGGGTGGATTGTCGAGGGTGAGGACCGCCAGTTCGGCGCCCTTCTCGGTGCTGGTGCGTTCCAGGCGGGTGGGTTTCGCATCGCTCATGATCCGAATCTATGTGCCGTGGACGGGATACGGAACATGTCAAACTTGTGCGGTGAGCACGGCGTCCGAGAGCGGCACCTATGTGGAGCCCGGCGAGTTCAAGCGCGATACCACCTACATCACCACCCGGATCACCGCCGACGGGCGCGACGGATATCCGGTCGAGCCGGGGCGCTACCGGCTGATCGCGGCCCGGGCCTGCCCGTGGGCCAATCGCACCCTCATCGTGCGGCGGCTGCTCGGGCTTGAGGATGTGTTGCCGCTGGGGCTGTGCGGGCCGACGCACGACAAGCGCAGCTGGACATTCGATCTGGATCCGGGCGGGGTGGATCCGGTGCTGGGCATCGCGTTCCTGCGGGACGCGTATCTGAAGCGGTTCCCCGGCTATCCGCGCGGGATCACGGTCCCGGCCCTGGTGGAGGTGGCGACCGGGCAGGTGGTCACCAACGACTTCGCGCAGATGACACTCGATTTCGCCACCGAATGGACGCGATTGCACCGGCCGGGCGCGCCGCGGCTGTATCCGGAGCCGCTACGCGCGGAGATCGACGCGGTGAACCGCCGGGTGTACACCGAGGTCAACAATGGCGTGTACCGCTGCGGTTTCGCGGGCAGCCAGGATGCCTACGACGCCGCCTACGACCGGTTGTTCACCGCGCTGGACTGGTTGTCCGACCGCCTGGCCACGCGGCGCTACCTGGTGGGCGACACCATCACCGAGGCGGACGTCCGGCTGTTCACCACGCTGGTCCGCTTCGACCCGGTGTACCACGGCCACTTCAAATGCAACCGCAGCAAACTCACCGAGCTCCCCGTCCTGTGGGCCTACGCCCGCGACCTCTTCCAAACCCCCGGCTTCGGCGACACGGTCGACTTCACCCAGATCAAACAGCACTACTACATGGTCCACGCCGACATAAACCCCACCCGCATAGTCCCCAAGGGCCCCGACCTCTCCCCCTGGCTAACCCCCCACGGCCGAGAATCCCTCCCCGGCACCCCCTTCGGCGAAGGCACCCCTCCCCCGCCGCCAAAGGAAACCGAACGGGTCCCGGCCAAAAGCACGCCGGGAAAATAGAGATTCACACGCCGGGAAATAGAGGCTCGCACGCCGGAAAATAGAAGCTCACCTGCCGGGAAATCAGCAGTTCGCACGCCGGGAAATCAGCAGTTCGCACGCCGGAACGTACGCGCACGCCCAACTAACGCACGAAAGACGGTGTGCTCGAACGCATCCGGAACGCCATTCCGGCGTACCGACGTTCGCCATCCCGGCACGCCGACCCTTTGTCATCCCGGCGTGCGGACCGTTCGTCACCCCGGCACGCGGACCGTTCGTCACCCCGGCACGCGGACCATTCGTCACCCCGGCACGCGGACCATTCGTCACCCCAGCACGCGGACCATTCGTCACCCCAGCACGCGGACCGTTCGCCATCCCGGCACGCGGACCATTCGTCACCCCAGCACGCGGACCATTCGTCACCCCAGCACGCGGACCGTTCGCCATCCCGGCACGCGGACCATTCGTCACCCCAGCACGCGGACCATTCGTCACCCCAGCACGCGGACCATTCGCCATCCCGGCACGCGGACCATTCGTCACCCCAGCACGCGGACCATTCGTCACCCCAGCACGCGGACCATTCGTCACCCCAGCACGCGGACCATTCGTCACCCCAGCACGCGGACCATTCGTCACCCCAGCACGCGGACCATTCGTCACCCCAGCACGCGGACCATTCGTCACCCCGGCGTGTTTTTGGCCGGGATCACTTCTCCCCGGTGGCGCCCGCGTAGGTGCCGAAGGTCCAGTAGGCGCCTTCGGGGTCGCGGCAGGTGAATTCTCGGGAGCCGTAGTCCTGGTCTACGGGTTCGCGGGTGATGGTGGCGCCTGCGGATTTGGCGCGGTGGTAGAGGCCGTCGGGGTCGTCTACGACGATGTAGGTCGAGCCGGTTCCGGCGGGGTGGTCGTGCAGGGCCATGTCGGGGCGCTGCTGGCCGAGCATGATGCCGCCGCCGCCCGGCCAGGCGAGTTCGGCGTGCGCGATGACGTCGCCGTCGGTGTAGCGGGCCAGTTCGGTGAAACCGAAGGCGCGGATCAGGAAGTCGATCGCGGCCGCGGCGTCGCGGTAGACGAAGGTGGGCCAGATCGGCGTCGAGGTGCGGGTGGAACTGGTGGTTGCGGTTTCTTCGCTCATGTGTGCGAGCCTTCCAGGGGTGCCCGGTCCTGGGCTTGGACGAATGGGAACTCTTCGCTGGCGAGCCATTGCGACGGCGGCATCCCGGCCAGTTCGCGCCACTCCCGGGCCATGTGGGCCTGGTCGTAATAGCCGGTGGCGGCCGCGACGCTCGCGATGGTGGGGCCGGTGCGGCGCAGCATCCGGTGCGAGGCCTCGAACCGGGCCAGCCGGGCGGCATCCTTGGGGGAGATACCGAATTCGGCGGTGAAGCGCCCGGCCAGATGCCTTCGGCTCCAACCGATCTCGTCGGCCACCGCACCCACCCGCGGCGACAGCGGGGACGCGGTGAGCAGCCGCCAGGCGTGCTCCAGATTCGCGTCCGGATCGATCTCGCCGAGCCGGCGCAGCAGGATCTCGTCCAGCACGGCGAACCGCGCCGACCAGTCCGGCGTGGACGCGAGCCGCTCGCGCAGTTCGCCCACCCGCGCACCGAGCAGGTCGGCCAGGTCGACCACCCACGAACCGAGTTCGGCCACCGGCATCCCGAACAGCGCCCGCGACCCCAGCGGGGTCAGCGCCAACTGGATGCCGTGCTGGTAGCCGCGGTGCGCGATCAGGCACGGCCGCAGGGTGAGCCCGCTGGCCAGGGCGTCCCAGGTACCGCCCGGCTGCGCGGGATGGGAGGAGACCGGCACATCGACCGGCTCGTCGATGGTGATGATGACGGTGAGGCAGGTCATCGGCATGCCGACGTGGAAACCGGGGGCGAACCCGCGCAGCAGATACCCGTCGTAGCGGGCCACGTACGGTCGCAGCCGCGGATCGGGCACACCCCTCGCGCCCGCGGAGACTCCACTCACGCATCAACGGTAGATCGTTCGCCGGAACCGGGCGAGCCAACAGTTCGTTACGCGGGCGGGGGCAGTCACCCCACCGTCGACACCTCGAGCGAGTACATATAGTGCGAAGGCGGCCACAACGGTTTGCGGCGCGGCTCGTCGTTCGGTGGCCGTCCGCGATGCGACGAAGGAGCAAGCGGACGGTCGCCGAACGACGAGCCATCAGGGCGCCGCAAACCCCGCGACGCCGGAGGCGGCGCAATTCAATACAGAGAGGGGTGTTTGCCGATGTTCAAGGGCGGGTTCGAGAAGGCCGTGGTGGCGCTGCTGGACAACGGGGCGAAGGTGCAGGGGCCCGCGGTCGCGAAGTACGTCGATCGGCTGCGGCGCGCGCATCCGGAGGAGTCGCCCGCGCAGATCGTCGACCGGCTGGAGCGGCAGTATCTCACCACGGTCACCGGCAGCGGCACCGCCGTCGGCGCGACCGCCGCGGTGCCCGGGGTCGGCACCGTCGCCTCGCTGGCGGCGATGAGCGCCGAGACCGCGTTCTTCCTGGAGGCGTCGGCGGTGTTCACCCTCGCCGTCGCCGCGGTGCACGGCATCGCGCCCGAGGACGCCGAGCGCCGCCGCGCCCTGGTGCTGGCGGTGGTGCTCGGCGAGAGCGGAATGCAGATCGTCGAGCAGAACGTGGGGCGTTCGGCGCAGAACTGGGGCACGTTGCTGGCCAACCGGATTCCCGGTATTCGCGGAATGAACGATTCGCTGCTCAAGCGATTCGTGGTGCAGTTCATCGCCAAGCGCAGCGTGCTCATGGTCGGGAAGGTGATTCCCGCCGGAATCGGCGCCGCCATCGGCGGATTCGGCAACCGGTCGCTGGGCAAGACCGTCATCGCCAATGCGCGGGGGGCGTTCGGGGCGGCTCCGCTGTCGTGGGATCCCGGCCAAAAGCATGCCGGGATAACGACGGACGGGAGTGCCGGGATGACAACGGACGGGAGTGCCGGGAAGACGACGGATGGGAGTGCCGGGAAGACGACGGACGGGAGTGCCGGGAGGCGGGGGATGGTCATCGATGTGGATCCCCTGCCCGCGCCGAATGATTCGACCGGGCCGCGATGAGTGCGGGGCGGGCGCCCGCTATTTCCGTCGCGGGGCTGAGTAGGCACTTCGACGGCGTGTATGCCGTGCGGGAGGTGAATTTCACTGTCCCGCACGGTAGTACGGCCGCGCTGATCGGGCCTGTCGGCGCGGGGAAGAGCATTGTCGTGCGGATGCTGCTGGGCCTGCTGCCGCCCAGTGCGGGCACGGCGGCGATCGATGATCCGGGCGAGGGCTCGGGGCGCGGTGTCGGGTCCATGCTGCAACCGCGCGGGCTGCACCCGAACCGCACCGTGCGCGGCCAGCTGCGCGTCTATGCCGCCGCCGCGGGCGTTTCCGACGACCGCGCCGACGCGCTGCTCGAGCTGACCCGGCTCGACGTCGTCGCCGACGTCCGGCTGCGGGCGCTGCCGCCGGGCGCGCACACCCGGCTGGCGCTGGCACTCGCGCTGCTGGGCGATCCGCCGGTGCTGGTGCTCGACGATCCGTTCGCCGGACTGGACCCCGCCGAACGCGGCTGGCTCGGCGACCACCTGCGTCGGCACGCCCGCCGCGGCGGCACCACCCTGCTCACCTCGCAGAGCCTGTCGCTGATCCTGCCCGTCGCCGACTCGATCACCGTGCTGAGCGCGGGCTCGGTGGTCTACCAGGGCACGCCGAAACGATTGCGGCGCAGCCATCCCGACCGCCTGGTGGTCGCCGCCTCCAGCCCGATCGCGCTGGCCACCGTGCTGGCCGCCCAGGGCTTCACCGACACCGTGATGCGCACCGACGGCCGCCTGGCGGTGGCCGACGCCTCCCGCACCGAGATCGAGGCCGCCGCCACGCTGGCCAAGGTGCGGCTCACCGAGATGATTCCCGAACCGGTGCACCCGGATCGCGTCCTGGCGGCGCTGACCCGGTCCGCTCCCCCACCCACCCCGACCATGTACGGAGCGCCATGATCATCCCGACGGTGCCCGCCGACATCGGCCGGGCCGCGACCTCGGAATTCCGCAAGATCACCACGCTGCGGTCGGGCCGACTGCTCGTACCGCTGTGCGCCGCGGTCGGTCTGGTGGCCGCCGCGGTCACCGCCGCCGTCGGCAGCGGCCCGCGGCAGGGGGACACACCGGCGACCGGGACCGCGAGCATCGGCCTGTATCTGGCACTGGCGGTGGCGATCTCGGCCGCCGCCGTCTTCGGCGCGCTCGGCTCCGGCGACGAGTACCGGACCGACAGCATCTCGCTGACCGCGCTGTTCACCCCGGATCGCGACCTGCTGTTCGGCACGAAACTCGCTGTCGCCGGGGCCTATTCGCTGCTGCTGGGCCTGGTCGCCGAGGTCGGCGCGCTGGTGGTGCTGCTCGGATTGGCCCGGCACGAAACCGAATTCGGGCTGCGGCTGACCGGGGTACTGGGTGGCGGCCTGGTCGCCGCGCTGTGCTGGGGCGTGATCGGCGCGTCGCTGGGCCTGCTGCTGCGGTCCGCGGTCCAGGCCGTCGCCACGATGATCGGCTGGCTCGCTATCGCCGAGCCGCTGATCTGGTTGATCGCCAAGGGAATCGGCGCACCCGGCGTCGCGGTGCTGCTGCCCGGCTCGACGACCATCGGCACGGTCATGGTCGGTTCCTTCCCGGGCAGCGCGTTCCTCGCCCCCAGCGCCGCCTCGATCATCGTGCTGCTGCTGTGGACCGCGGGCGCCGGTGCGGCGTCCTGGTGGTCGCTACACCGACGCGAGCTCTGAGCCCTCCGACCCGTCACTCAGCGGTCCGAGAAGGCTCGGCCGGGAACATGATCCAGCTCGCCAGGTGTGGAATGCGGCCGGGTCCGGGGCCTTTGCTCAGTTTCTCCTTCAGGGCGGCGGTCATCTCGCGCACCCAGTCCTGTCGCTCCTCGGGCGTGAGCCACACGATGCCCTGGCGGTAGCCGACCGCGTCCGCGTACGGGTCCGCCGCCCGCTTCTCGGCGCTGCGCCTGGACTACGCGCGGCACACCTCGGCCGAGGACTACGGCCGCGCGCTGCAACTCACGATCACCCTGGATGCGTTCGCGCGCACCCTGATTCGCGGTGATCGGCGGGAACTGCTGTCGATGCGCGACGCCGCCCGGGCCGATACCGTCGACTGGGTCCTGCGTCGGGAGGGCCGAATCCTGGTGGCGGCGCACAACGGTCACGTTCACCGGCAGACCACCGTCTACGCACGCGGCATGGAACCGGCCACCCCGCTGGGCATGCACCTCGCCGACCGGCTCGGCGACGACTACCTGGTCATCGGCGCGACCTCGGGCTCGGGCCGAACCCTGAACTCCGGCAGCGACTTCTACACGGGCACCCTGTTCACCGACCTGGAACCGCCGCGGCCCGGCAGCCTCGACGCGCTCATGCACGCCTCGCACGACGAACCGTTCCTGACCGACCTGCGCACCCTGTCCGCAGCGGACACCGCCGCCGTGCGGGCCGCCACCGAACAGCGCCTGGGTCCGAACTATTACCCGGTGCGCCCGCTCGACGCCTTCGATCTGGTCGCGCACCTGCCGCGCGTCACCGAGGCCACCCCCGACGCCGAGGCGATCGCCGCGTCCCCAGAGGACGTGCGGCGGGCGTTCGAGCACTGGGCGAACCACTAGAACACGGCGGTCGATCGTTCGCACGGAGTACCGTCGAACGAGGTGAGGGAGATCGAAGGTCGCGACGGCGGCCCCGGCTGGATCGCACGGCTGTGGGGCGCGTGTCGCGCACACCCTCGGCTGACCACGGGCGTGATCGCCACGGTGGTGGTCGGCGCGGTGGCCGAGGTGGTGGTGCCGCTGGCGGCCAAGCAGGCACTGGACAGCGCCCGGGCGGGCGATCTGCACGCCATCACGGGCATGGCCGCGATCCTGGCGCTGCTGGCGGTGGTGCGGTTCGCGACCTCCTACGGGCGGCGCTTCCTGGCGGGGCGGCTCGCCCTCGACATCCAGCACGAACTGCGCGTGAACCTGCTGACCGCGCTGCACCGCTACGACGGCCCCGGGCAGGACACATTGCGCACCGGCCAGGTGGTGTCGCGCTCGATCTCCGATCTGCAACTGGTGCAGGGCCTGCTGACGATGACGCCGCTGTCGGCCATGTCGCTGCTGCTGTTCGGCATGGCCGCGGTGGTGATGCTGGTGCTGTCGCCGCTGCTGGCGCTGGTCGCGCTGCTGACCGTGCCGACGCTGGCGCTGGTGGTGTACCGGACCCGGCCGCTGCTGCACGCGGCGACCTGGTCGGCGCAGCAGCGGGCCGCCGACCTCGCCCAGCACGTGGAGGAGACGGTCACCGGGGTGCGGGTGGTGAAGGGGTTCGGGCAGGAGGCCCGGATGGTCCACCTGCTGGAGGGGCACGGGCGGCGGCTGTACGCCGAGCGAATGCGGGCCGCGCGCATCGACTCTCGCTTCGCGCCGACGGTGGCCGCGATTCCGCAGATCGGCCTGGTGGCGGTGATCGGGCTCGGCGGCCTGCTGGCGCTGCACGGCGTGATCGGGATCGGCACCTTCCTCGCCTTCGCGGCGTATGTGACCATGCTGTCGTCGAGCACCCGGGTCGTGTCGAACCTGGTGGTGATGGCGCAGCTGACCCGCGCCGCCGCCGAGCGGGTGTTCCAGGTCATCAACGAGGCGCCCGAGACCATCGATCCGCCGCGCCCGCAGCCGCTGCCGGACGGACCGCTGGGGATCGAGATGCGTTCGGTCACCTTCGGATTCGACCCGGACCGGCCGGTGCTGCGGGACTTCGACCTGACGATGCGGCCGGGCGAGACGGTCGCGATCATCGGCCCCGCCGGATCCGGCAAATCCACGCTGGCCCTGCTGCTTCCGCGCCTGCACTCCCCCGACTCCGGGCGAATCCTGCTGCGCGGCACCGACTCCGAGGTGGACCTCGCCGACCTGCGGACCGCCGAGCTGCGCGCGGCGATCGGGGTCGTGTTCGACGAGCCGTTCCTGTTCTCCGACACCATCGCCGCCAATATCGCGCTCGGCCGTCCCGAGGCCACCGACGACGAGATCCGCACGGTCGCCAAGGCCGCCGCGGCCGACGAGTTCATCCGGGACCTGCCCGACGGATACGACACCGTCGTCGGCGAGCGCGGCCTGACCCTGTCCGGCGGGCAGCGCCAGCGCCTCGCCCTGGCCCGCGCGCTGCTCGCCGACCCGCGCATCCTGGTCCTCGACGACGCCACCTCCGCGGTCGACGCCGTCACCGAGGCCGCCATCTTCGACGCCCTCCCCGCGGGCGGCGCCCGCACCACGCTCATCCTGGCCCACCGCGAATCCACCCTCGCCCAC